>JANQPX010000020.1 GCA_028285265.1 Geminicoccaceae bacterium | reverse complement strand
CTGCAAACAATCGACAACCCGTTCGGCTCGAGGTTGTCACCTATGTCTTAGGAACGTTCTGTTACCTATGTGTCCGGGCTGGACATGAAAAGATTGGTGACCCCGAGAGGATTCGAACCTCTGACCTACAGATTAGGAATCTGCCGCTCTATCCTGCTGAGCTACGGGGCCCTGATTCAAAGCCAGTAGACTGTATCGCTTGGACTAATCCCGATCACGATGGGCAAGTGCGATAGTTGCCATTAGCAAAGAAACGTTGCGACAACTTTTTGTCTACGTCTTCTTCCAAATAGCAAACGGGCCTCCGGACTGCCAGCTAAAATGATTCTTTGAGCCGAAACGGCGATCGATACCACAGCTTCGCCTAGAGCCAAGTGAGTTTGGTCGCCTCGAACATGGTGGTGTGGGCTCATCCAGTCGGTTGCCGACGCACACTCTCTAACATGTGGTCTCGTTCGAAGGAGCAGCCATCAGCTTCACATGGTCGTCCGATCGAGGTCGCCTTAAATCACAGATTCGAGCATGACTAAGTCGAGGCTGGCCGACCCCAGGACGAATGCCTATATGTGAGGTCTTCGAGGTATCAAGGGGATGAGGGCGTCCATGTTGCAAACAGAGCTATATATCGATGGTCAGTGGCAGCTTGCTATTGCAGGAGGTACGATAGATATCATCGATCCAGCGACTGAAGAGCAGGTAACCAAAGCAGCGCAGGCGGAAAAGGCCGATGTCGAGGCAGCAATTGCTTCGGCGCACAAGGCGTTTGAAAGTTGGCGGACAGTGTCCGGTTGGGAGCGGTCGAAAGTGCTTCGGCGGGCAGCGCAGCTCTTGGCCGAGCGCGCCGAGCCAATTGCACGTCAGCTCACCTTAGAAACAGGAAAACCTATCGGGCAATCTAAGGCCGAATTGGGGGCTGCGATCGAGCTAATCGATTGGTACGCTGACGAAGCGAGGCGGATTTTTGGTCAAACCCTTCCCGGCAGAAATGCCAACAACCGTTTTATGACGGTCTATGAGCCGGTTGGTGTTGTAGGCGCGTTCACTGCCTGGAACTTTCCAGTCGTGTTACAGGCACGAAAGATTGCCCCGGCCCTTGCGACCGGCTGCACGATCGTAACGCGACCCGCCGAAGAGGGGACGGGTGCCGTCGTCGAGTTAATCAAGTGCTTTATCGATGCTGGTGCGCCTTCGGGCACGGTGAATCTGGTCACGGGCCTTCCGCAGGAGATATCCGAGACCATTATGGACAGCGACCTCGTGCGCAAAGTCACCTTCACGGGATCGATTCCCGTTGGTCAACATTTGATGCGTCGTGCAGCTGACACGGTGAAGCGTATGTCCATGGAGCTTGGCGGCCATGCACCCGTCATCATTCATGAGGATGTCGATCCCGTGAAGACTGCGATTACGGCAGCACAAGGCAAGTCAAGAAACAATGGCCAGGTTTGTGTGTCACCGACGCGGTTTTATGTGCATAAGAAACATGAAAAAGCGTTCAATGAGGCCTTCGCTGGCGCTCTTGCCCAGATGAAGGTTGGCCACGGGTTGGATGCGGATACCGAGATCGGTCCGTTGATCAACAAAAAGCGCCTCGATTTCATTGAGCAGATGGTCGAAGATACGAAAGGCGAGGGCGCGACGGTTATGACCGGCGGACGTCGTCCCGCCGATAAGAACAAGGGCTTTTTCTACGAGCCCACGGTCTTCACCGACGTGCGCGATGACATGCGGATCATGAATGACGAGCCATTCGGTCCCCTTGCGCCGGTTACGACTTTTGAGGACTTTGATGAGGTGATCGAAAGGGCAAATAGCCTCTCATACGGCCTTGCAGGATATGTTTTCACTGACAGCCAGGCTATGGCGATGAAAACTATGGAGGCACTCAAAACCGGTATTGTTGGGGTTAACAACTATGTGGCGGCGACCGCTGAAATGCCGTTCGGCGGTGTCAACCATTCGGGCTTTGGCCGCGAAAACGGCCCTGATGGCCTGAAGGACTACATGGACATTAAATTCGCCAATATCGTCATGGGCTGAGTTTCAGGCGATCAAGGACGACGAAAAAGGCCGGACGTCTTAGACGTCCGGCCTTTTCGACTCTCAACGTGGCCTGCTTAGGCTGGAAGGCGAGTTGCCTTAGCTGCCCGCCGTGGCCTCTTTCAGATATGCGATGATGTTCGCGCGATCAGCATCCTTTTTCAGACCAGGGAACGCCATCTTGTTCTTTGGGATATAGCCTTTGGGATCGGCGAGGTACGCGTCGAGGGTGGTTTCGTCCCAAGTGATCCCCGATCCTGCCATAGCCTTCGAATACTTGAAGCCGTCGACACTGCCGGCAGCACGCCCGAATAGGCCAATCAGGTGTGGCCCTAAGCGGTTCTTCTCACTGTCGATAACATGGCAGGCCTTACACTTTTTGAAGACCTTCTCACCTGCGGCTGCGTCACCTTCTGCTTGCGCAACCGATACACCCATTGTCAGTACTGCGGCGAAACCAACCGCTCCAACAGCCTTCCTAAACATGTTCATTCGTCCTCGATCCCTCTTTTGCTACTCCAGTCGGCAGCGCTGGACGGCATAAGCCTGCTCTCTGACCATGCCGCTTGTAACCTGAATACAAGCTGAAGCCCAAATCCGACACCGTCCCTGATCACGACGTCCCATAACGCCATTCCACGCTCGGTAACCGATATGATGTTACCGATATGGTATGCTAGGAAGCATTCTAAACTGCGTCAAATAGCACTCCCTAGAACGTGACACCCGCGTTACTGGATTTCCATCGTGCGCATAAAGTTTATGGATTCGTTGCTCTTAATCTTGTAGTTGAGCGCCCATTCGCTGTCACACAGGAACACCGGCATTTCGTTCCGATCGAGCACCATGTGCGATTTATTTTGTCCGATGAAGGTATCGAGCGCCTTCTCATCATCTGAGCGAAGCCAACGTGCCGTCGTGTAAGCAACGCCGTCGAAACCGATGTCGACCTTGTACTCTTGAGCGGCGCGTGATGTTAGCACGTCGAGCTGGAGCACACCCACAACACCAACGATCCAATTGCCTCCGATCATGGGCTTGAATACCTGGATGAGGCCTTCATCGGCTAGATCGTCCAGTGCGGCTCGTAACTGTTTGATTTTTCGCGTGTCACCGAGCCGAACGCGGCGCAGAATTTCCGGCGCAAATACCGGAAGGCCGGTAAAGCGAAGGGCTTCCCCCTCGGAAAACGTATCGCCTACTCGGATCGTACCGTGATTCGGAATCCCGATAACGTCACCTGGTCGAGCATTCTGAACAATCTCCCGATCCTTCGCTAGGAACAAGATCGGACTGTGTACCACGATATCTTTTTGGGTCCGTACTTGGCGCAGCTTCATACCTCGTTCAAACGTACCCGAAGCAAGGCGCATGAAGGCAACACGGTCTCGGTGGTTCTTGTCCATATTAGCCTGGACCTTGAACACGAAGCCGCTGACTTTCGGCTCATCTGGCTGAACGGCACGCCCGTCGGCCGGGCTGGGGCGCGGTCCTGGTGCTTCTTTACCGATCAGATCCAAGAGCGGCGTTACACCATAGTCTTTGAGCGCGCTGCCAAAGATCACCGGCGTCATATGGCCCTCAAGATAGGAGCCGCGATTGAAGGCGGGATAGGCGCCCTGGGCCAACTCGATATTTTCCTTCGCCGGCTCCAACACGCTCTCTGGCACACGATCGGCTAACTGAGGGTCGTCAAGTCCAGAGCAATCGAGCGTCAGATCGAATCGCTCGCCATAGCCCTCGCTACTCGTGAAGAATCGCTGATCATGGAGATCGAAACAGCCAGCGAAACCAGTTCCCATGCCGATCGGCCACACGAGAGGCGCAATGTCGAGCGCGAGTTTGTCCTGCACTTCATCCAGCAATTCAAATGGGTCTTGGCCTTCCCGATCCACCTTGTTGATAAACGTGATGATGGGGATATCGCGAAGACGGCAAACCTCGAATAGCTTGAGCGTTTGGCTCTCTATGCCCTTTGCCGCATCGATAACCATCACGGCGCTGTCGACGGCCGTCAGGGTTCGATAGGTGTCTTCGGAAAAGTCCTCGTGGCCTGGCGTGTCGAGCAAATTGAATACAAGACCCTGGTGCGGGAAGGTCATGACCGAGCTGGTCACGGAGATGCCTCGGTCCTGCTCAATTTTCATCCAGTCGGAGCGCGCGCGCCTGCGTTCTCCCCGGGCTTTAACATCCCCCGCGAGATGAATTGCGCCGCCAGAGAGCAGCAGCCGTTCGGTCAGTGTGGTTTTACCAGCATCAGGATGCGAAATGATCGCGAAGGTGCGCCGGCTCGGATGGTCGGTTGAAATGATGAAATCTCGTCTTGGAGGAAGGACTTCCCCTATGTAGGCAAGCTTGATGGTGATGTCGAGCGGTCCTCCAACTCACAGGCCTTCCCTTTGCCGATTGTTTTTTATGATGGGCTACAGGCACGGAGTTTCAGGAGACGGGCAAAGGTGAGGCCAAGAATGAGCAGGCCGACTGCAGCAACCATAAACGATGGATTGAAGCCGTACCGATCGACCAACAGGCCGCTGGCGGTGATACCCGCTGCCTGTCCGAGAAAGAGTGCATTTGCGAACGTCGATACGGCAAGACCGCGAGCAGCGGGTGCCATCTGGGTTGCGTTGGTCTGAAGGGTATTGTGCAGCATATAGAGCCCGAGTCCGAGAAACACCTGAGTTAAAGGAATCCAGGCCAGAGGGCAGAACGGCAGGGTTGCTAAACCGAACGCTGTGAGAATTCCGCCAGTGGCAGCAAGACCGCGTTCCTTCAGTCTTGCGACCATATAGGGCGCCGTGAGCGCATAGATGAGACCTCCAAAACCGAAGAACGAAAGAATGATCCCGATGACTCCATAATTGAGGCCGAAGCGCATGTGGAGATAGGCTCCAATAAATGTAAAGCCGGCATAAAAGAAAAAGCCCTCGATAAAGACCGTAGCCAGCACGATCCGTGCCCATGGAATTCGGAACAGGCCTAGATACTGTGTAATCAAAGAGCGCATACTAATCGGTGGACTCAGCCGAGGCGGCGGCAGATCTTGTCTTTTAAGCTCCCTCAAAAGGAAACAACCGATGATAAGGAAAACAACGCCAAGTATGGGAAACACGATCCGCCAGCCAAAATGCTCGCCAATGAGGCCACCGAAGACCTGACCGAGGATGACGCCGACGATCGTGCCTGACAACATGCGGGCGAGCACGGCCTGTCGATGGTGATAAGCAACATGATCGCCAATAAATGCCATGCTTAGTGGTACAATAGCAGCCGCGGTCAAGCCTCCCAGAAATCGCAATACGCCTAGACTTTGAAGCGACCCAGCAAGGCTTGTCGCTGCAACCGTAAACGCTGAGATCATTGTCATTCCCGCAATCAACTTCAGTTTTCCGAAGCGATCGCCGAGTGGGCCGTAGATAAACTGCCCTAGCGCATAGGAAATAGTGAAAGCCGAGCTGATAATGGCGGCGTCACCTGCTCCGACTGCAAAGTCGTTCGCAATCTGAGGCAACAATGGGTCCGCGACACGCATGGTGGCCACGGAGGCGAATGCTGCAATGCCTAGCAAGAGAATGATGCCGCCAAGTGGCGGATCATCGCTCGCATGGCTCATTCGTGCCTGTTCCTTGGACATGATGCCTGATCCTGGGAAGACTGCGATGTTGCTGAGCCTAAGCAGTTGGTTCTCGGCCACCAAGATTGGATGTTCAAAAACTTTGCTAAAACAGCCGCTTGTCAGAATGGTGCAACCTATCAAACGAATTGAGACGGACGCAAACATGGTTGGAGCACCACGTCCGGTGGCGGAGTTGAAGGCGTGCCGGAATGATGATCAGCAAAGGGGTCGCTTCGGTGAAGCCAGGGCAAGGCGCTGTTCTCGAGGCAATCGTAACGGGGCCTTTTGATGTCCTACCATCTCGATCACATCGGCCAAAGACTAAGTGGCGGGGAAAGCCAATTGATCATTTCTTCGACCTCAATCGAAAAGCTTTTGGCAGTCGCGGGAAACTGCTAAACGAAGATCATTCAAATAGGAGTGAGACGCATGAGCTTTGTCGTTTGGCATGACGACCGTTGGTATGAGAATGAGCAGCCCAAGCTTTTGGGCCCTTTGGACCACGGCATGGGCATGGCAAGCGTCGTCTTTGACGGGGCTCGCGGCTTCGATGGTCTCGCGCCGGATCTAGACCAGCATTGCGTGAGGGTGGTGGAGTCGGCCAAAAAAATGCTGCTGACTCCCTCCAAGAAGGCCGACGAGATCGAAGGCCTTTGCCGCGAGGCACTGGATCGGCTGCCCCGAGATATGGTGACCTATATCCGCCCGATGTTTTACGCCATGGATGGCTTTGTTCTTCCCGTTAGCGAGTCGACAGAGTTTGCCCTCGTTGTGTTTCAACTCGAATGGCCGAAGACCGATGGGATGCGCTGCTGCTTCACTAGCTATCGCCGTCCGGCCAGGGACATGGCACCAACAGACGCCAAGGCGGCTTGCGGCTATCCCAACCTGCAGCGCGCGCTTCGGGAGGCGAACAATCGTGGTTTTGACAACGGCATTACAATGGATCCATCTGGCAATGTTGCGGAGCTGTGCACGGCAAATCTTTGGATCGCAAAGGACGGGGTTGCTTTGACGCCCGCAGCCAACGGTACCTTTCTGTCTGGCATCACGAGACGTCGGGTGGCCGACTTGCTACGCGAAGATGGAACAGAGGTTCGAGAGACGACGCTGACAAGACAGGATATTCTCGAAGCCGATGAGGTTTTCAGTACAGGAAACTACGGCAAGGTAATTCCAATAACGGCGGTGGAGAACAAGGAACTCACCGAAGGACCAATCTGCCGGCGGGCGCGTGACCTATACTTCGACTTCGCACGAACCCAACCGGTGACGTGATCCAGCGTCTTATCAGAGCCGTATCTAACTATGTGATGCGCGGTGGCGAGGTTGCAGGCCCTACATCCATCACGCCTGAAGTAAGAGCGCCAAAAAAATCAGGCTGGGCTGAAGCAAGCAATCTCGAAGAGAAGGGCGACGAACCTGATCTCTGATTCCCGGATTGCCCGCCAAGTGCGGGCACTCTTGTTTTTTTGAATTGTATTGAGCCCCCCACGAGGTGGCCTGATGCCAAAGCCTGACACCGTAGAAAAAGACATCAAGGCGCCGACCACACTGCTAGCTCATTGAATCTGCTTCAGTTTCGTTCATCTTGATTGCCCAGTCTGCAGACAGCACTGCACTAGCAGGCGCGCTCGCCGTCTGTTAGCCTTAACCAAAGCTGTATGCACACCTCATCCAAAACGCCTGATCTATCGTTGCACGCAGCGTTTGCATTCAAAAAGCCGGCGAAGGAGAGGGTATCGATGCGTGTTGTGATGACTGGCGCTGCCGGAGGCGTTGGGACAATGATACGGCCGCTCGTGCGCAGGCTGGCGAGCGAGCTTGTCTTGAGTGATCTTATGGAGATCGATGATCTCGTTGAGAACGAAGTTTCGATGGCTGCCGATCTTACAGATTTGTCCGCCATGGAGCGCCTGTTAAAAGGCGCAGATGGTCTCATTCATCTCGGCGGTCAATCCATCGAAGCGGACTGGGATACCGTACTCCAAGCCAATATTATCGGTCTTCATAACACCTATGAAGCGGCGCGCCGTCAGCACTGTAATCGTATTATTTTTGCGACGACGAACCATGTTGTCGGCTATTATCGGCGCCAACAAACTATCGATCACCGTGTCACACCAAGGCCTGACTCACGCTATGGAGCGAGCAAGGCATTTGGGGAGGCTTTCGGACGTCTCTACGCGGACAAACACGGTCTTCGTATTCTGAATGTCCGGATCGGGAACGTTGGCGAGAAGCCCTTGGATATCCGGCGTCTCGCCATTTGGATCAGCCCGCGTGATCTCACCCAGCTCATTCAGATTGGTCTCACCCATCCAGACTTGCACTACGAGATCGTTTACGGTGCATCGAGAAATGTCAGGGCTTGGTGGGACAACAGCAATGCCTACAGGCTTGGCTACAAGCCTGAGGATGAGGCAGAGGCCTATGCCGAGATTGCGCACCAGGCGTCGAGCGAGAATCCGGACGATCCTATCACGGCGCAATTCCAAGGTGGTACGTTCTGTGCTGATGAGTTCGATGGTGATGTCTCTCGAATTGACTAGCGGCGACGCGTAGACATGACGACCGTCAAGACGCTGTTCAAAGAAGACGAGATCCGCGCAAGGGTAGACGCGCTTGCCCTTGAGATTGTCGGTGAGATTGGCACAGATTTCACCGTGATCGGTGTGTTGAAAGGTGCGTTTGTCTTCATGGCTGACCTGGTGCGCGCACTCGATCGTGCCGGCGCGGAACCGCGCATCGAGCTGATGCGTCTTTCCAGTTATGGTCGCGGCATGACGACATCAGGCGAGGTCAAGCTGGTCGGAAACACGCCCGACGACTTTGAAGGAAAGCCGGTCCTGCTGGTGGATGACATCGTGGATACCGGTCTCTCTATGGCTTATGGCAAAGATCTATTAGCCGGTCGTAATGCGGAAAACGTCTGGACCTGCGCGCTTCTTGATAAGCCTTCTCGGCGTAAAGTAGAGATCAATGCGGATTTCGTAGGCTTCGAGATCGACGACGTCTTTGTCGTTGGCTACGGCATCGATTACGCCGAGCGCTTTCGTCACCTTCCCTATATCGGTTTGGTCGAAGCGGATGAGTGAGCTCAAAAAAGAACTTTTCAGTTGAAAAAAATTCTTTATTAGTAACCTTGAGTTATAATCATCTCTTGGAGTCATCGATCATGTTGAGAGTACAAACGGCGATTGCGGCGTTTGCATTGTCCTTCGCCGTCGCCGGACCAGCCGGTGCTCACGAGGCTGCTGCGGACAAGGGCCGTCTTTGCAATCCGGTGCATGACAAGACCGATGCGGCGCTCATGACGAAGAATGGCCGCTTCGTTACCCATGGTGGCACCATTGAATGCCCCCAGTCTGAGCCGGTCGTTCAGGCAAAGGCCCCAACGCCGGAACCTGAGCCGACGCCGGAGCCTGTGGTGATCGCCTCCATCTCAGGTGATGTCGCTTTTGATCTCAACAAGGCCACGTTGAAGTCAGAATTTTACCCAGAGCTGAATCAGATCATTGCAACGTTGAACGAAAGCCCAGAGACCAAGTTCGAGATTGTGGGGCACGCCGACAGCACTGGCGAAGCAGACTACAATCAAGGCTTGTCGGAGCGTCGAGCTGCGGCAGTTGCTGAATACTTCAAGCAAAACGGCGTCTCTGAAGACCGCTTTACCACATCCGGTCGCGGCGAAATGGATCCGGTTGCCTCGAACGAAACGAGAGAGGGGCGCGCCAAAAACCGCCGCGTTGATATTCAAAGCTGAGCCTCGGACGGAGTTTGTCTATCGGCAACCGTAATCTTTGGTCATCGCCGGCATCGTGCGTTTGAGGGGCCGTCTCATCTCGAGCAAGCACCCCTCGTTTCTCTGGATTAGCGCCTACGTGCCTCTAGGACGATGCCGCTTTCAATCAACGACTCGATATGCTCGTCGTCCAGCCCCGCTTCAGCCAAGAGCTCCCGCGTATGTTCGCCGTAGCGGGGCGGGCGCCGATTAATCTGGCCAGGTGTTCTCGAAAACTTGATCGGCATCCCCCAACCGCGATAACCGTCGACGTCGGCGGCCATGCCGCGATGCCGTGTGTGGTCATTGTTCCAGACTTGATCGACATCGCGCACAGGACCGGCAGGCACGCCTTTCTCTAGAAGCCTGGTGCAGAGTTCCTCGCCGTCGAGATTGGCGAGCAACGGCAGTAGTTGTTGGGTCAACGCTTTACGATTGGTAATCCTGTCGCCATTGTCGACGAAGCGAGGATCTTCGCTCAGCTCCGGCACGCCAAGCTCCATGCAGAGACGCGAGAAGGCGCGGTTATTACCAACTGCCAAGAAGACGTCAACAGTCGCCGTCGGAAACTTATCGTAAGGTGAGATGTTGGGATGCGCATTGCCGGTGAGGCCAGGTGTTTTCCCGGAAAGCAGATAGTTTGCGATGTGGGGATGCATCAAGGCGATGCCGGCGTCATGCAGGGTCATGTCGATGAACTGGCCCAGCCCTGATCGTTGCCGCTCAATGATCGCCATTAAGATTCCGATGGCCGCATAGAGACCTGTCCCGATGTCTACAAGCGGTATGCCAATGCGGGTTTGGCCTGCGTTCGGTTCATCGTCATTCGGTATGCCATTGATCGAGAACATGCCGCACATGGCTTGGATTACAGCGTCATAACCGGGAAGACCACCCATCGGGCCATCAGCACCAAAGCCACTAATTCGGCAATGAACAAGCCCAGGATTTGCCTTTGAAAGAACGTCTTCATAGCCTAGGTTCCAGCGCTCCATAGCGCCGGGTTTGTAGTTTTCAATTAAGACATCGGCATCTTGAACGAGGCGAAGCAGGACATCGCGACCCTCGGTCTTGGAAAGGTCAAGGCCCACAGAACGCTTATTGCGATTAACCCCGATGAAATACGATGCATTTCCGTCGTTATCGAAAGGCGGTCCCCAATCTCTGACTTCGTCTCCTTGAGGCGGCTCAATCTTGACGACTTCTGCGCCATAGTCACCAAGTATCTGTGTGCAATATGGACCGCCAAGGACGCGGGTAAGATCAATAACTTTTAGCTGTTCCAGCGCTGCCTTTGACAGGTTCATCATCATCCATTCTTTCGTCACGAAAACGACGGCTTACCACCAAGGTTTTTCCACCTGGTTGAGCACCTCGATCGCGTGACGGTAGCCGCATTCGATGCAATAATCCAACGTCTTCCAGGAGCGAAGCTCAATTTGCTCGACAGGGGGCGTGAAGAGAAGATCGGCTTGGTCGCGGCAGCTGCGGGCATAGGCTTCACTGCTGATCGTTGCTGATCGCACCAACAAGCTTGCGATACCTGGAGCGCCAGTCCGTAGGCGGAAAAGAGCGCGCCACTTTGGAAAATAGCTGTAGTCGGGGATATCGCAGACCAGTGCCTCGACCTGACCGACATCGACGCCGACAACTGGACCCCGGCCAAAATTACGCATGATGTCGGTGGGCAGGTTGTTCATGACAGCACCGTCAACCAGCACCTGTCCGTCTTCGATCATGGGCGGAAGGATACCGGGGATCGAGACGCTGGCGCGAAGTGCTCGCCAGATCTCTCCATGTCGGTGCAGTTCAATGTCGCCTTTCGTTAAATTGGAAGACACGCAGAAAAACGGCTGCCAAGTCTGCCCGAAGGTGAGATCGCCGAAAAATCTCTTAAGACGGCGCGTGACCTTGTCTCCTCGGGTGAGAGCGACGAATGGCAGCGTGTAGTCGTTGACTGGATTGCTATCGACAAAGGCAACTTTAATGTTGTCGTAGAGCTCCTCGACAGACCAACCCAACGCCAGGCCGCCGGCGATAATCGATCCAATACTCGCACCTCCGACCAAATCGATCGGCATGCCGGCTTCCTTCAGAGCCTTGATGACACCGATATGGCTATAGCCACGGGCCCCGCCTCCTGCGAGTACAAGCCCATTGGCCTTACCGGTGACGAGCCTTGCTAAGCGATCAAGTTCAGCAGGACCATCGCTGCGAAGATTGATTTGGAGATCAGCCGGTAATTGCAGGACGCTTGGTTTCGGAATAGCAGGCGTGTCCGCATGGGCCGGATGGATCATGACAAGATCATGCGGGCGCGGCTCCTCTCTATGTTTGATCAGTTCATTGACAACTCGGGCCGGCAGATAAGTAGTTGGCCTTGCCAGCGCAAAAACATAGTCAGCCTGACGATGGCAACGTCGCGCCCAGGCCGGATTGAGCATGCGCCCTCGATCGTAGAGTTGAGCGCAGTAGAGAAGCCTGGTGTGGATCGTCTCTAGCTCATGCAGTCGATCCTCAGTGATCTCAATCGCATCGGCGCCCAGGACCTTCGTGGGCAAGCGATCGCCGCTTGGAGGATCGAGACGATCGAGTCGCTCGGCCAGTCGGTGCCCGAGATGTTCGCTTGAGAGCTCTGGATCAAGAGAGATCAAAGCTATGGTGCCGGCATGTCTGCTTAGTGTAGGCGGTCCATGCATGCGAACCTGACGTTCAGCCAGCATGCGCAAGAGCTGACTTGATGTGTGTGGGTGACGATCAATCAGGCGTTGAAAAGCTGACTGATCTAAACCGAATAAGGTTGAGTCTCTAAGGGCTGTTACCGTCGCCGATCGAGGCTCGCCGGACATCAAAGCGAGTTCCCCGACGGTCTCGCCAGCATGAATATAGCCGATGCGCTTTGATCGGCCCCGATGATCAACGACTGTGACGGATAGCATTCCACTGATCAGCACGAACAGGGCGTCACCGCTCGCCCCTTGATGAAACAAGGGTTCGCCCGCCGGCAGGCTGAACCAAGTCAGCTCCTCTGTCAGTTCCTTTAGGGTCTTTCGACTGAGATCACGAAACAGCGGTAGACGTTCAAACGTGGCATCGAGCCCTTCGTCTTCCCAGCCCGTGTTGGCGAAGAGACGCCAGCCAAACATTAAGGGGCAACCCCGTTTCGAAGCCGCTCGGCAAAGGCCGGATAGGTTTCAGCGACCGCGTGCCCAATGGGACCACGGATAAGCTCCAGCATTGTGGCGTCGGGTAAGGGGGTGACAGATGGACTGGCGTCGTACGCAAAGCCAAATCCAGTTGCAGCGATAAGTTCCTCCAGCGTCTCGCCGGGATGAAGGCTCTGGAGGCGAAAGCTTTTCTTCTTTCGATCGAATGCCATAACGGCTTTGGAAGTCACGAGGGCGTGAGGGCCGCCTCGCCGAACGACATTGGCAGGACTGGTCCCAGGAGCACTGATGAAGTCTACCTTAGGCACAAATAGGCGAGGGTGATGGGTGTCGCGAAACAGGATAACTTTCGGCACCATAAAATAGAGAAAGGCTGATCCAAAGGAACCTGGCCAGCGAACTTTACTTCTAGGATAGTCTCCTACACCTACAAGATTGATGTTGGCTTCACCGTCGATTTGCCCCCCGCCAAGAAAAAAGGCGTCAATCCGGCCCTGAGCAGCGCAATCGAAAAGCTCCTTTCCACCATCGGTAAAGGGATTGTGCCGTTCGCTGCCCAAGATAGAGACCCGAAGATGTCCGCCGGATAGCTCGCGGGCGAGCAGGCTCGCGGCCGCTGGAATCGGTGATGCAGCGCCTACCGCAACATGCCGCAGGTCCTTTAGCATCCTCGCCAATGTCGCAATCAGGAGTTCATCGAGCACATAGGCCTTCATGCTCCTGAAGCCATCTGGCGAACGTTCGCGTCCAAATAGCGCCGAAAGCCATCTTCGGTCGACGCAGCCTCGGCATAGGAATTGATATGCGCTCTGTCTGTCTCGTAGCAGCCGCGGAGCCCAAGTGGTTCTGCGCCACCCGGTGCCACAGCGACCCTCTCGATGTAAAGGCTTGGGATCGTTCCAGCCGCGGTTAGATCGTCATCCAAAAGGTTCTGCTCAGCAATCTCTTCGACCGTAACGACGGTTAGCTTTGCCGCGTGCGCCATGAGCATCAGTTCACGCCGAACTCCAATCCAGACATTACCCTCCCGATCCGCCTTCGCGGCATGAAATAGTGCGATATCGGGCCTGAGCGCGGGAACCAAAAGGATGCGTTCATTCTGATCAAAGGGATTGTCGACGACCCGCCAGTCTGATCGCTGCTCGACAAGATCCGAACCAAGGACGCCGCGGATCGGAGCGAACGGAATACCTTTTTCTGCAGCTTGTAGGCCGGTGTGAATAATCGGGCATGTACTGTCCTTGATAGACAGCTGGCCACCCTTGATGGCGCGGGTGAAGCAGGGGGCAGGGCCAGCTTCGCCGAGGGTTACAGCAGCCGCTTCGATACTGCGAACGGCGCCAGCACCAATAAGGAGATCCGCCTGAAATCCAAGCTGTGGGACGCCAAGAAGGTCGAGATTCTTGATGCCCCGACAGATGAGGCGGCGGACGATCTCGAGCGCACAGCCGGAGTAATCCGGCGCAAGCGCCACGCTGGCGCCATCCGGGATTATGGCCGCAAGCTCGTCGAGATCAGTCATTCTTGTCGACTATCCTCCCTGCTAATGCTGTACTCGCTTCGCTTGCCTGGCGCAACGAAACCGGCTACGCAACCATGATGTTTGTCATAAGTTTCCTCGCATTCATTGCTGTTTTGGCGTGGCTGGGTCTGCTGTTTGGTCGGCATCGGTTCTGGCACGCTGAGCCTCGCCTCCACCACGATGACGTCGTGTTGTCTGATACCCCGACTGTCGCAGCAATTATACCTGCTCGGGACGAGTCCCAGACAATTGAGACAACGGTTCGCTCGCTGCTTGCCCAGGACTATTCTGGACAGTTGAACATCATCGTCGTCGACGATCGAAGCACCGATGAAACGGCAGCTTTGGTGCGCGCGCTGATCCCTGAGGCCGGTCCTCGTCGAACGATCACATGCCTCCTGAACAGCGAGAGGCCGGAAGGTTGGTCCGGTAAGCTTTGGGCGGTCAAGACCGGCCTTCTCCATCTGGAAGCCGAAGCTGAGCCTCCAGGGATCCTTCTCTTGACTGACGCCGACATAGCTCATGATCGGAGAAGCCTAACATCACTCTTTAAAAATATGGTTAACGGCAATCGCGATCTGGTGTCCGTCATGGTGCGGCTTCGTAATCGGAGTTTTTGGGAACGCCTTCTGATACCGCCCTTCGTGTTCTTTTTTCAGATGCTCTATCCGTTCGCAGCTGTGAATCGTGACGACCTGAGCATGGCTGCTGCAGCTGGCGGTTGTGTGCTGCTCAAACGTGATGCGCTTACGGATGCAGGTGGCATTGAAGCTGTCAAAGGCGCGTTGATCGATGATGTTGCACTGGGTCGACTCATCAAATCGCGGCCAAACGGGAAGAACCGGATCTGGCTGGGTCATTCCCTGCACACGGCGAGCATTCGTGCCTACGAGGGTCTCGGTTCCATCTGGCATATGGTGGCACGCACGGCCGATACGCAGCTTGATCATTCGTTGTTGAAGCTCGCCGGAACGATCGTTGGCATGATCACCATTTACCTTCTCCCACCACTTGCTGTCCTGACATGGCCCCTCCACCAAGATGCTGCCCTCGGATTCATGGGGCTCATCGCCTGGCTTATGATGAGCGCCGCCTACACGCCAACACTGAAGCTTTATGGGGCCTCAATTTTTTGGGGGCCAAGCCTTCCGATCGCCAGCCTCCTCTACGTCATGATGACGATTGATTCCGCGCGCTTATATCGCCAGGGAAAAGGAGGCATGTGGAAAGGCCGAGCTTTCCGGGGTTGAGGTCAGCGCTCGCTATCGAAACGACAGAACTCGCCTCTGCTATGGCTTCGGCAATGAGTGTCGGGCGAACAGTCTTGCGAAAGGTAGCGAGGCATGAGCTTGATTGGCCTTAACGCCGCGGTCGCGTTAAGACTGGTGCCGGAAAGAGGATTGGGGAAGATGTCTATGTTCGAAAGCGGGATGCGGTTTGCGCTAGGTGATGAGATTGAGCAGCTTAGAGACCTCGTCCAGCGTTGGGCCAGAGACAAGTTGGCGCCTCGCGCGGGGGAAATCGATAGCACAAACAACTTTGCCGCCGATCTTTGGCCTGAACTTGGCGCGCTCGGCCTCTTGGGTCTCACCGCCGATACCGAGCATGGCGGCACGGGCATGGGCTACCTAGCTCATGTCGTTGCTATGGAGGAAATCTCGCGCGCGAGCGCGGCCATCGGTCTTTCTTACGGGGCTCATTCGAATCTTTGTGTCAATCAAATCAGTCGAAATGGCACGGAGGATCAAAAGGCGCGTTACTTGCCCAAACTCTGCTCGGGTGAACATGTTGGCGGACTAGCCATGTCCGAACCTGGATCTGGCTCGGACGTGGTTTCGATGAAACTCCGGGCCGAGAAGCGGAACGATCGTTACATCTTGAATGGCAATAAGATGTGGATCACCAATGGGCCTGATGCCGAAACGCTCGTCGTTTACGCCAAAACGGATCCAGATGCAGGACCACGCGGCATCACAGCATTTCTGATCGAAAAGTCGATGACAGGCTTCTCGACAGCCCAAAAGCTGGACAAACTTGGCATGCGTGGTTCCAATACGTGCGAGCTGATTTTCGAGGATTGCGCAGTGCCCTATGAAAACGTCCTTGGTGAGGAGGGGGGCGGCGTCAATATCTTGATGTCAGGGCTCGACTATGAGCGTGTTGTTCTCGCTGGTGGGCCGCTTGGCATCATGGCAGCTTGTATGGATGTCGTGGTCCCGTACACCCATGAACGCAAGCAGTTCGGCAAGCCGATCGGTGACTTTCAGTTGATGCAAGGCAAGCTTGCCGACATGTACACCACGATGAACGCCTGCCGAGCCTATGTCTATGCGGTGGCAGCTGCCTGCGATCGGGGTGAAACGACCCGTAAAGATGCGGCAGGATGCATTCTCTATGCGGCCGAGAAAGCGACTTGGTGTGCCCTGGAAGCGATCCAAGCGCTTGGGGGCAACGGCTATGTCAATGACTATCCGACGGGCAGACTGCTCAGAGATGCCAAGCTCTATGAGATAGGGGCTGGGACATCCGAGATCCGACGCATGCTCATCGGCCGGGAAATGATGAAGGAAACAGCGTGACGTCCATGCAAAGAGGCTGCGATTGCTTGTCGGGAAACGCTGTACCAGGATGGCGCTAGTCTAGGCCAATTGGGGTCCAAGGTCGGTTCATTCAAGATCGCTAATTGACGAGGAAAGCGAACCGCTGTTTGCTTTTGGAAGTCAGCCCGATAAGAGGTGAGCCATGGCAGGCAGAACAACGATCTATCGAGGAGGCATCGTCCTCACGATGGACGAAGGCGATAGCGTAGCGACGGCTGTCGCGGTCAAAGATGGCAGAATTGTTGCCGTCGGTTCTGATACGGACATGTTGGCATTTAGCGACCCGCAGACCGTGCCCGTCGATCTCAAAGGCCAAACGCTTATCCCCGCATTTATTGACCCCCACGGCCATTTTCCCGAAAGTGGTTTTTGCGCCCTGCATCGGGTTGATCTTATGTGCCCGCCACTGGGCGAGGTCACGATGCTGAGCCAGGTGTTCGAACGCCTGGCCGATCAAGTCGGCAAGACACCTCAGGGTGAATGGGTCTTCGGCGTCTTTTTTGATCAGACCATGGTTCGTGAAAAGCGTTTCCCGACGGTCCAGGAACTTGATCAGGTGTCTAGGAATCACGCCCTAGTGGTCATGCATATGTGTGGTCACGCTTGTGTCGGCAATTCGGAGGCGCTTCGAAGGGCAGGGGTGTTTCAGGACTCGCCTCAGCCCCAAGGTGGGCACATCGAAAAGGACCCGAACACGGGGGAACTCACCGGGCTTTTGGAAGAACCTGCCGCGATGGGGCCGATCTCGGCTGCTATGTTTAGTACCCGCGGTGAGCGATTTCGCGAGGGGCTGCATTGGGCAGCCGATGAATATGCTAGTCACGGTGTCACCACGGCGCAGAATGCGTGGGCCAACGAACCTTTGCTTCATGAATTTCTAGCAGCCGCTCGAGATGGCGAGCCCAAAATCCGGATGACGGTCTTGCCGGATGCGCATCTCGAGCCTGACATCCATGCCGGTCGCATCGATCTGAGCATGGCCGACGGGCGCCATCTTAAAATTGGACCGAGAAAGCTGTTTTCGGACGGGTCGATCCAGATCTTCACGGCTTATATGAGCAAGCCCTACCATTCGCCCTTTCGTGGTGATGCCGGCTATCGAGGATACCCCGTTTATGAGCCCGGGGTGCTAAGGGACCATATCCTCCGGCTCCATCAAGCCGAGCACCAGATCCATATTCATGCCAATGGCGACGCTGCTGCTGACGATGTGCTTCACGCCTTTGAGCACGCTCAGGAGACGTATCCACGCATCGATCATCGCCACACGATCATCCATGGCCAAACGCTGCGTGAGGATCAACTCGACAAGATGGCTGAACTTGGCGTCTCGGTGAGCTTCTTTAGCTATCACGTCTATGTCTGGGGCGATCGCCACATGTCTCTCTTCCTTGGGCCGGAGCGTGCCGAGCGCATCAGCCCAGCAGCGTCGGCTTCGAAACGCGGCATTCGTTATACGCTCCACAACGATACGCCCGTCACGCCAACGCGTCCGCTTGAGCTCATTTGGTGCGCCGTCAATCGGCTCACTGCGAGCGGCCGAATCCTCGGTCCCGACCAACGAATCACACCGCTTCAAGCGCTCCGCGCGCATACAATTGATGCAGCATGGCAGGTGTTTCGTGAGGATGATCTCGGCTCGATCGAAGTCGGGAAGTCGGCGGATTTTGCCGTCTTGTCAAAAAACCCACTCGAAAGCGCAGAGACCATCAACAAGATCGAAGTGCGAGCAACGATCAAAGATGGCGAGCTGATTTATGGTCGTCTGTAACGACCATTGATCATCAACGTGGCCGGTCAGAGATGGGTGATGAATGCAAAGCAAGACAAGGGCGACTTCAGCAGTCTAACGTCGAGTTGGTAGATCGATCACATCGCTCGAATTGCGGCATTCTTGTCTCAACATCGTCAACAGTCACCAGCCAGTTCAATGCTGGCGCCGCGATCAGTGCGGCTTCAGAACGTCATTATTGGCGTAGATGCCATCCTTGAGTTCGCCGAAGAGTTCGCCGACTTGCGGATGTTCAACAGGATCACCGGTAGCATCGACTTCGAGATTCTGCTCTGAGACGTAGGCAACGTAATAGGCGTCCGAATTCTCCGCGAGGAGGTGATAGAACGGCTGATCCTTTCGCGGGCGTACATCCTCCGGGATGGCCTCATACCATTCTTCGGTATTCGCAAATTCCGGATCGACGTCGAAGATCACGCCACGAAAGGGGAAGTACCGATGTTTGACGACTTGTCCGATGTGAAATTTTGCGAGTCGTTCCGTCATGGTCACACGCCCTAGGCTTATTTTTGTCAATGTAGGGTCTGTCGGCCGAATGTTCTAGCCCCGGATGAAGGCATCATGTCGCGTCTCACGAAAGCGTCAGGATTTCTGGCGCTTGGCAGCGAATGTCTCTAAGACTTTCAGCTCATGACAAGCGAAGACCACCGGAGATACCGACGATGAATCTGCCCATTGACGCAATCAAGACCCATTTGACGGACGGTTTCGATCAGTCGGTGAAACGCCTCTCTGACTTGCTGCGCATTCCCAGCATCGGAACTGATCCAGACTATAACACGCAGACCGTTGAGGCGGCCAATTGGCTGGTCCAACAGCTTGCCGACCTTGGTTTTGACGCTGATCTTAAGGCGACGGCAGGACAACCCGCGGTCGTTGCACATCACCCGGGGCCTGGCGGGGAGGGGCCCCGCATTCTTTATTATGGTCACTACGATGTGCAGCCGGCCGAGCCGCTCGATTTATGGACAACGCCACCCTTTGAGCCCGTGATTGTTGACGGTCCAAGAGGGAAGCGGATTGTTGCGCGCGGGGCTGTCGACAATAAAGGGCAAAGCATGATGTTTATCGAGGCGTTCCGCGCTTGGAAAAACGTCTATGGAACCCTTCCGGTGGCTGTCACGGTTTTCCTCGAGGGGGAGGAGGAGTCAGGAAGTCCTTCGCTCGACGGATTTTTGCGCGCGCATAAACATGAACTCCAGGCCGATATCTGTGTCGTTTCCGACACCAACATGTGGGATATCGACACGCCTGCGCTGGGAATCATGTTGCGCGGCTTACTCTATTTGGAAGTGACGCTCCAAGGACCGAGCCAAGACTTGCATTCCGGGCTTTATGGTGGTGCCGTCCCCAATCCTCTGAATATCCTAGGGAAAATTCTTGGCGACCTTCATGATGAGCATGGTCGAGTTCAGATTCCTGGCTTTTATGACGATCTCGTAGACCTCGGTGATCTGGATCAAGTCTGGCAAAACCTGGCTTTCGATGAGGCTGCATTTCTCCAGAATGCTGGCTTATCACAGTCGATAGGCGAAGCTGGTTACTCGACACTGCAGCGTATCTGGTCACGACCAACCTGCGATATCAACGGCATCATCGGGGGATATACAGGTGCAGGCGCCAAAACGGTCATTCCCGAAAAGGCCATGGCAAAGCTGAGCTGTCGGCTTGTGCCCGGACAAAACGCTGCGAACATCAAAGACGGCTTTCGAACGTTTCTTGAGGCACGCCTGCCGGCAGGCTGCCGTTACGAGCTCGATGAACTCGGGGCTGCGCCTGCTCTGATGGTCTCAACGGACTCACCCTATCTGAAGGCTGCCGAGACCGCGCTCCGAGACGTGTTTGATCGTGCCCCGATCCTTGTCGGTATGGGCGGCTCAATTCCCGCGGTCGGAGCAATCCGCGAACATCTAGGCATTGAGTCGATCCTCATGGGTTTTGGCCTTGATGATGATCGGGTTCACGCTCCAGACGAGAAGTTTGAACTCCGTTGCTTTCAAAACGGCATGCTGTCTCATGCAGTGCTCTTGGCGAAACTTGCTGGGGCGGATGCCTGATCCAAACGAAGGTCTCGTCGGCCAGGTCACGCCGAGGACGCGTGGGATATTGGGGCGACTGAGGAGAGATGGCTCCGAGCCGTGACCTCTCTTGCAGGCCTTTTACAATGCTGCATGTCTCGCAGATAGGGCAGGGGTTCACCCACTACCGCGTCATGAGGATCGGTCAGTAACGTCCATAAGGACATGATTCTGGCCTCAACAAACGAGACGACGACAGCATGGATGACCCGAGCATGGACCCATCACCGTAATCGATGGCATGTCGAGACGCATGTCATTGTCAGTGAAAGGATTGTGTTATCGATCCATCGATGACTTCATATGTGGGGACATGATCTGGAGACGCTTTCTCCACCTGGCGATCCGCTGGGGCCTTTAAACCGTAACGATATTGGCGACGAAAGCGGTACGCAGGCTCGAATATCGTACGAATCCTCTGGCACAATCGGTGCATGGACAAGGGAAGTCATCGCTGGAATGTGATTGAGTTTGCGAAGAAGAAGCGCCAACAAAATATTAGCTTAGCAAAAGAAGAAAACATACTGAGCGCAATAAGGATTAAGCAGTCTTTGGGAGAAGACGTTTGCTCAAACCTCCAACGCCTTATGCTCTGGGAAATCTTGGCAATGCCGTCTATTTCCTGGCGACGAGCTCGATGCCCCTGAAAGATCGACTTGAAAGTGCCTTGATCGATAAAGTGATACATGTGAAGGCAAAAGATGTAGGTGAAGATCTAGCCGTTGACTTGAAACGAATCTGGGAAAGGGCGACAGCTTCTGGCACGAAGGGTGACATTGGGTCGGTAGCTAAGACGTTGAACGCTATGTCCGATAGCGAACAGCAAGAACTGGCAGCTAGCATTTTAAGATTGCACTATGCGGTCAAGCGGGCCTCACGAGAGCATGATTGATAAGCTTTCGGAAACCGAATGGCGTTGGTGAAGACCCTTCCGCTCTTCACTCGGGGCAAGAGGCCTCCGCTGAGGATGACCTGGGCCATCAGGAGGCACGAACCCATTCGGCGACCGAAGGTCCGAAAATGGCGTATCTCGATCCACCAACTTTGGCCCGAGGGCAAAATGGACATTGGGGCTGACCGCTCGGTCGATGGAGCACGCCGGTGAGACCTGTGATCGGCTGAAGCAACATCGGGATCGAACGGGCTCTATCAAACCGTCGCTTGATTCCTCCTCTATAGGACGACGAGAATGAGTGACTAGTCAGCACCTCGTTTGGCCAGCGCGAAGCCTGACAAGTCCGCGAAGCATCTTAGCCGGTCTGGTTCAATGTTTCTGTTGGACCGCGCCTGTCAACGTCCAGACCGCCTTTTCTCCTTTTGTCCCATGGAGCAGGACATTGCTCCATCCGAGCGGAGGTGCGAAGTCTCCCACAGTGGTTCCAGCGCTAATCACTGACGCGTCGACATTGTCGAGCAATTTTGCGCAATGACCATTGTCGACCAGAAACTCAAGCCCTTTGGCGTCTCCCCGAGAGCCAAAACTCACGAATGTCTCAAGGCTGGATTTGCTCGAGCATACGATCTCCCCAGCTTTGACAAAGCTCTCGGCCTGATCAGGCGAGGAACAGGCAACGGAAACGCAGGCAATGGCTGCAACTCGAATGATCTTCAAGGGTCAGACTCCCTGCCTCGATGCCTGCCTGTGCCCGAGCTTGAGGGATTGCCTTATTGGTTAATTTCGGTGCGTACGGGGCAACGATTGGCGAGGAACGTTCTTATGCCGTCCTCGACGATGACAAAGGCATCTGTTCCCGCACGAATTTTTTTCCGCCCCGCGTGTCTCTCCATAACGACAAAGGGAGAAACCCTCTTGGATCACGAAGGTATACAGCTAAGGTTGCAAAATCCCAAAGCACTTTCGCCTTTCGGCATCGAAGACGCTGATGCACGCATCATTACATTCACCTAAATGATTGATTTTGAAACGAATCGTCCTGCCCCCGGTTTGAGTGTCCAAATTGCATTCGATCGTTCTCTGCTAACGAAACATTAAGAATGATTTGGCATCGTCCCGAATTGGACGTGGCCTCCCAACCGCTGCGAGTCCGGATCGTAAGCGTCTGTGCACGTCCGAGGATCACTGCTACGACGTCAACGGGACCTTTATGGCCGACGATGCGATCAAACCTGAAGAAAGCCCCCTCGTCCTCGTCGCTGACGACGACGAGATGCAGCGGTTTTTGTTCACTGAAACGCTCGAGGCGGCCGGTTTCCGGGTCGAGGTAGTTGCCGATGGATCGGCTGCAGTCGAGCGTACTGAGGCGATTCGACCTGATGTCGTCATCCTTGATGTCGTGATGCCCGTCATGGATGGATTCGCCGTTTGCAGGGCTTTGCGGTCATCGCCTGCTGGGGATGGTCTGCCGATCGTCATGGCAACCGGACAGGATGATCTCGACTCGATTGCTCACGCCTACGACACTGGTGCGACGGATTTCATCGCCAAGCCAATCAATTGGACACTTCTCCGTCACCGAATTCGATATGTCTATCGTGCCGGCAGCACACTCAAACAACTCAAAGCCAGCGAAGCGCGCCTTGAGGAGGCGCAGCATATTGCTAGGCTGGGTAGCTGGGAGTGGACCGCTGATGACGATCTGATCAAGTGTACCTCGGAAGTCTTTAGAATTTTCAGCATGACGGCATCATCTGGAGAGCTGCCGCTTTCCCAGCTCTTGGAGCCTGTTCAACCCTATGATCGCCAGGATTTTGAGGACGCCTTGCGCGAGCTCACGCCGGAGAGGCCGACGCTCGCAAGGGAAGTCCGATTAAAGTCCGTCAATGCAGACGATCGGATCATCGCGGTCCACGCTTGTCTCGACGAGCAATCAGCCAACGAACGCTTTTCGGTCAAGGGAACGTTCCAGGATGTGACGGAACGGCGGTTGGCCGAAGCAAAACTTTATCAGCTCGCGCATTATGATTCGCTTACCGGGCTGCCCAACCGCTCTCTCTTCCTCGACCGTCTAAACCAGGCCTTGCAAAGGGCTCGCCGGGAAGGGGTCGACGCTGCTGCGCTGTGCATTGATGTTTATCGTTTTAAAGACGTTAATGACAGCTTCGGTCATCAAATTGGGGATCGATTACTCCAAGAGATTGCGACTAGGCTGCAGAGCGTTGTCCGAGGCGCCGATACGGTAGCGAGGCTCAATGGCGATGAGTTCGCCATTGCGCAAACCGGCCTGATGCAGCCCGAAGGTGCTGAAAGGTTGTCACATCGTTTATTGTCTGTCTTAAGCAAGCCGTTTGACGTTGACGGGCAAGAGGTGTTTCTCGAAGGCTGTATTGGTATTGCCATCGGGCCTCATGATGCTGGAGCTGCTGCGCAGCTGCTTTCCAAAGCTGATATGGCACTGCATCGGTCCAAAGCTGATGGCGCGGGTGTATGTTGCTTTTTCGAAGGTGGCATGGATGACGCCTTCAGAAGTCGAAAGGCTGCTGAGAACGATGTTCGTCAGGCCCTTAACAGTGGTTGGTTCGAACTTCACTATCAGCCCCAGGTAGCTGTCGATGGGAGCGGCGTCGTGGGGGTGGAAGCCCTGCTGCGTCTTCGTCATCCTGAAAAGGGCCTGATATCGCCAGAAACGTTTATCTCAATAGCCGAGGAAACTGGGCTGATCGTGCCTATTGGCACCTGGGTTCTGCGGACTGCATGCCAGCAAGCCATGGCCTGGCAACAAAACGGCAGAAGGCCAATTCGCGTAGCTGTCAACTTGTCTCCGGTTCAGTTTCAAGAGCGAAATCTTACCGAAACGATCATACTGGCACTCGAGGACAGCGGACTCGATCCAACCTTGCTTGAAGTAGAGATCACCGAGAACATCCTCATCCGCGACACGGCAACAGTGATCGATGTTCTGCATAAGCTGAAGGCTCTAGGCGTCCACATAGCCATGGATGACTTCGGCACGGGATATTCATCTCTTGGATATCTGCAGCGATTTCCCTTCGATCGGATCAAAATCGACCGGTCCTTCATCATGGGTGTGCCAGATGACCCCGGTTCCGCAGCAATTGTCGGCGCCGTTATCGCGCTTAGCAAGCGCTTAGGTATGGCGACAACGGCCGAGGGGATCGAAAAAATTGAACAACTTCAGTTCTTAAAGAATGAGGGATGTGACGAGGCTCAAGGCTACTATTTCAGTCGACCTTGCCAAGCAAAGGACCTTCAGGACTATCTCAACAATGCCTCGACTGATGTTGCCACTTCTCACCTGCATGCGGTCTGACCTCACAACGTCAGGATCCTGAGCATAGGGCCAAGTCATCGCTCTGCTCCATTCGGACTAAGGCTGGCTAGCGCCTGGATGTGCAAGGACGTTCCCAGGTCCCCGTATGCGGTGGCTTCAGTTGTGTCGGAACGAGGCCACCAAAAACCTATCCATTGACGCGTCCGGTTCGACGCCGAGGCCTACGGCCTCGGAAAGGCAGAATTGGCCGTCGGCCAGCTCGGGGAAAGGGTGGGCGAGGCCCTGGCGGAGAGGGTTCACATTACTGTCGATCTCTAGCACGCCATCGCCACCAGTTGCTGCAAGAAGATGCGCGGAGGCGGCGAGTCCGATGCCACCGCCGAGATAGTGCGGACAATAGCGAAGCCCAGCGGCGGCGATCTCAACGGCCAGAGGCAAGCCTGCCGAAAATCCCCCCCATTTAGCCAAGTCCGGTTGGATCACAGCGAAGGCACCTGAAGCAATCGCGTTGGTGAATGCGCCCCGACCGCGAAGATTCTCTCCTGCGGCAAGTGGAATGGGGGATGTGGAGGCGAGCGATTTCCAATCGTCGATTGAACTATCAGCTGGCAATGGCTCTTCTAGCCAGATCGGCCGAAACGGCGCCATCAGCTCGCTCATCGCTGACGCTTGCGCAAGATCCCAGGCCTGATTCGCATCGACCATCAGATCGGCATCGTCACCCAGCTCGGTTCGCAATATGTCCAGGTTCGCGAGATCACGTTCCTGTCCGAATCCGACTTTGAGTTTGAAGGCCCGATAACCAAGAGCCTTCGCTGATCGTGCTTGGTTCAGCGTTCCGTGAGGATTGATACCACTGGCATAAGCCGGAAGCCGATCTGTGCCTTTGCCGCCAAGAAGCCGCCAAAGCGGTTGCTCGGTCCGTTTGGCTGCGATGTCCCAAACGGCCATATCAACGCCGGCAATCGCTTGTGCGATCGGGCCAGCTTCGCCTGTTTGTAAGGCCAAGTTATGTAGCTGCCGAGAAAGCACTCGAAAAAGCGTCTCAGGTGAGTCCCAGGACCGCCCGACGACGTGCGGCGCGAGCACGGACGTTACAAGACGTGCACGATGTTCCGCTCCGCATTGTGGAAAGTTACACCAAACCTCGCCGAATCCGACGATGCCGTCACGATCAACAGCGCGAATAATGACCGCCGGTCGGTCGGTCATGGCCCCAAATGCAGTTTGGACCGGTTGCTCGATCGGTGCTCGATAAACCGAAACCTCGACGGTTTCGAGTGTCATTGAGGTCATAGCGGTCCTCGTCGATTTTAGGCGACTTGCTAGCCGAGCCTAAGGTTTCCAATCAAGACAGACGGCGTTATGAGGCTGGCGTCAAGGTCGCCGTCAGTGCTATCCGTTTGGTCCCTGCTTGTTACCAGAGGATTTCTGTGCCTCGTGCTTTCTCCAAGCTTTTGCAAAGCGCTTATCTGCTGCTTTTGATCACGATGGTCTTTTGGGCAGGCAATGCGATTGCCGGCCGGCTTGCCGTTGGCGAAGTCTCGCCCTTGGTGCTGACTTGGCTTCGCTGGACCCTCGGCGCCTTCGTTTTGATCATACTCGCCTGGCCTCATTTGCTGCGGGATTGGCCAACGCTATGTCGTCATTGGCGCTATATCGCGTTTATGGGAGCCACCGGCTTCGCTTGCTTCAACGCGTTTCTTTATAGCGCCCTCGTTCATACAACAGCGCTCAATTCGACGATCCTGCAGGCCGGCATACCGATGATCATTTTCTCGTTGAACTATCTGATCTTTCGTACGGCCGTGCGCTGGCTTCAGATCGTCGGCTACTCCGTGACATTGTTCGGCGTTTTAGTTGCGACCAGCCAAGGCGATATTGACCAATTGCTTGGTCTAGAGGTGAACCGTGGGGACTTGATCATGCTCGCAGCCGTTTCGGTCTATTCGATCTATTCGGTGGCGCTTCGATCCAAACCTGAACTCCATTGGCTGAGTTTCCTGGCCGCCTTATTTGTGACAGCGGCGTTGGTTTCGCTGCCGCTTGCCGTCTATGAGACGCTTTCATCAGCGGCGATCTGGCCGACGTCGCTTAGAGGGGCCGGCGTGGTTCTTTATACAGCAATCTTTCCTTCAATCATCGGCCAGGCCTTGTTCATTCGGGGTATTGAGCTGATTGGAGCCAACGCGGCGGGATTGTTTGTTAATTTGGTGCCGATCTTTGGTGCCCTTCTTGCTGTAATGATTCTTGGTGAGGCCTTCCAAGCGTATCATGCCATTGCGCTTGCTTTGGTGCTTGGCGGTATCATGGTCGCCCAGCGCCGCGCTCGGTGATACGCCGTCACTTCATTACAACAGTCGACATCAGTAAGAAGTACCGGGCCGTTCCCTGAAGGATCGGATATGTCTAACAAGCGTTAACTATCCACTAGGACAAACACGACGTTACTGAAATGAGAGGGGAAGCTATCGATGACCCGCTTGGCTGGTGCGATTTTGACGACCTTTTGTATCCTTAGCCTTATTGGCCAACCGTCTCCTGCCACTGCTGAGGTCCGCATAGGCGGTGGAATTCATTACTGGACCGCATTGGGTGATATCGAAGTCGATGATGTCGAAATCGATGAGAACGGCACGTCCTTTCTCGCGTCGATCCAGTGGGTTCCTGATGGGCTGTTTAAGTTCGAAGGCAACCTTGAATATTTCACTGACGGGTTTGGTGGTGGTGATGCGGGCGCCCTATCACCACAGGCATTCGTCCTTCTTGGAGGTGGACTCTATGGCGGACTCGGTATTGGTGTGACCTATAATGACGAGCTCGAGGGCAATAACATTTCCGATCCTTTTTACGCCGCCCGAGTAGGGTTGGACATCGAGGTCCTGCCGAATATCCACATCGATATCAATGCAAACTATCTCTTCAATGCTTTTAGCGACATCGATGGAGCCGATGAAGATTCGATAACGCTAGGGGCTATTGGCCGGATCGCTCTTTGGTAGACAGGCTAAGACCGACATACAGACCTAACCGGCGGCGGGGGCATATCACCGGCTAGGTCATTCGGTTCTAGGGCGTGCCCTAGTTGTCGTCGTCTCTGTGGTCATCGTCACCATGGTGACCGTGTCGCCAGCCACGATGACGCTTGCGAAGCTCGTCTGACGTCAACTCGCCATCGTCGTTTCGGTCCAGACGGCTGACGATGCGAGACATAGGACGGTCGATCTCATCGAGCGTGATAACTGCGTCGCCGTCTGCATCCAAGAACTGGAAGCCATCGACGATCTTCGGACGCATGATGTCGACCAAAATCGGTTGAAACTCGTCCAAATTGAGCTTGCCATCGCCATCAGTGTCGGCGCTCGCTATTCGGCTTCGGATCGCTTCGTCGATCTCGGCCTTGGTCAGTATCTCATCCTGGTTAGTGTCAAGCTGCTGCATTAGCATGACGCCCGGTCCACCAAAGGAACCGCCACCCCAAGGACCGCCATGCTTGCCAAATCCGCCATGGGCCTTCACCGCCCCGGCAATAGCAATACCGCTGACCACGGCGATCCCTGCGGCAAAAGCGATTTTTGTGCGTGTTTTCATGATTATCCTCGTCAATTGTCTGGTATCGACATGGAGGATCTAAGCAGTGAATTGTCGCGAAAGTTTGCCGTTAAGACTGCTTTCCTGTCACGACCTGTCGCAAGGCAGGATCTCGATACAAGTGGTTACAACTTTCACCGATGGTCCAGGCTATCGGTCGACTTGAAGCGCATTCAAAGCGATCGAACTCTGGGCTCGGACCTTGCCGCTTAGGCCTCTGTCTTTGCAGGATGCTGCGTCGGCGACATTCAAGCGGTCAGCCGCTGAGGTTCTTCTCTTACGGCTGACACATAGCTCTCTTTGACGATGTGAGATCCAATGGCCCAACCTCGATATTCTGCAGGCCCATTCTTCCGGCGATCGCTTGGCCGTTGGTATAGATTGCATCAATGACGCCGTGCGTCATAACCATGCCAGCGGCGATGTCTCGAATGTTTCCAACGCCTCTCCTGGCTCGCTCAGGCGCTGTCTCCCAAGCATAAGAACGATCGCCAGGGATCATCACTCGCAATCCCCATCACCATGGAGCGGACAAAGTCCACGCAGAGGGAAACACGCAGGTCAGCGATGCAAACTTCTATCCCGAATAGTGAACGTAAAGTCGCTTGATCAAATTTTGATTAGTCCCCCCTTTGGGGAAGTGGCAAAAGTCTTTACAATCGGCGGGAAGAGGATGCTCAGTCAAAGGCAATCCACTATGTGTCGCACCATCCTGGTCGCCTTCAGTGTACTTGGATTGGTCGGCTGTGTGACCAATCCACAAGAGGCCGTCATTGCTGCGCGCCCATCATCGCTTCCTGTCAAGAATCTTACCAATTTTAGCGAGTCGCTGCGTTGTATGGATCGCTTGTTTTTGAACTATGGCGTTGAAGGATTCATCATTACCAGCGCTGGTATTCCTGATGAGACTGGAAGCGTTGCAGCTGGTACGAAAGACATGCTGATTTCGGCGATTGCTCGCATGTCAGGAAAGAGCGAGGCTTTCACGTTCGTCGATTATGACGCTGAGCAGACCGATGTTCATGACTTGCAGGGCCTGCTTGGATTCACCGATGATTTTGACATTCCCGACTATTACATCCGAGGAGCTATCACCCAGCTGGACGAGGGTGTTTTGAACCGGGCGACCAGTGCATCGGTGAACTATCGTTCCGACGGCTTTGTCGACGATGAGGAGGACATCGGGGGCTCGGGGATCATCGACTTGGGTGCCGGCTTTTCATATGCCGAGACGGTGTCGGTCGTGTCGATTGATCTCAACATGGGCTACTTGTCGAGTCGGAAAATTCTTTCGGGTGCTTCGGCACAGAATTCGATTGCTGTCGCAGAGCGGACAATTGATGGTGGCCTTTCGGGAACCATTTCCAAAGTCGGATTGAACTTCAATGTCGCGTTGAATAGAGGCGAAGGTCTCCATCAGGCTGTCCGGACGCTGGTCGATCTCTCGACCATTGAAGTGCTTGGTAGACTCACCGAAGTGCCCTACTGGAAATGCCTTCAGATCGAGCACACAAATCCCGCGGTTATTGCTGAAACACGTGAATGGTTTGAAGATATGGACGACGATGAGCGGGTGGAGGTCGTTCAATATTTCCTTGAAAGCAGTGGGTATTATGCAGGTGATGTGACGGGTGAGTTAGATCAGCAGACCAAAGACGCTATTGGTCGCTATCAGGTGGCGAACGATCTTATCGCAGACGCAAGGATCAACTTTGACCTTTACGCGAGCCTTCTGAACGATGATCTCTTGTTTGATCACTTCGGCGCATCAAAGGTTGCAAAAGCCAAACCCAGTTCGGCTGAACCTGCAGCAATTGACCAAGCCGATCTCGAACTCGATCTCGAGGCAGATTCCGCAGATGACGGATCATTCGAATTGAATTCTGAACTCACAATTTGGGCGACGCCAAGCCAAGATGCCCATGTTTATTGCTACTATGTTGACACGAATGGACGAGTTTCGCGGATTTTCCCCAATCGCTTTCAGTCCAATTCTTACTTGCCTGGTGGCAGTACAGTTCAGGTTCCAGGAGATGAGGCAGGCTTCGATATTCACCTCGATCATATTAGCGAGGAGGAGCAGATCGCCTGCGTCGCTTCTAGCCGAGAGCTAGCACTCCGTCTCCCTGAGGCCATGAAGCAGCAGGATTTAACAGCTATCCCTGTTGCCACAATTGACGACGTGATCGATGCGTATCGCGCATTGTCCCCTGATGATCTTGTTGAGGCTAGGCTGGATGTGACTGTTCGTTAACAAGCTCGCTTATGAACAATTCAGACGTGTTGCTAAGAGATTGATACATCTCCAAAGGTTGCATAACTTCGCCTAACGTTAGGCTAGGGCGGTCTTGGCGGATGCCATCAGCTCGACCGGGCAAAAGTGCGTAAGGCAGCCTCGATACCGCTGTCCACCGACTTGCCGAGTTGTTCCTTATCGAGAAACGTCGCCGAGACATCGGGCGGGACACCGGTCACTTCGAAGAGTTCGCCGTCATGGGTCAGATAGATTTCGTTTGATAAGCTGATCTCCCAGCCATTCGGCATCGTTCGATACAGTTCATCGGAAAGAATGCCTTCGGTCGGCTCACCCACAAGCGTGGCATGGGGCATTGCACGCATAGCCATGGCAAAGATCTCCGCAGCACTTGCGGTCTGCCCACTTATCAGAACAGCGACACGGCCGTCATACCGACCGTCGTTCGCCGGCTCGACAACCAAATCCTGTGGTTTCGTCGCGTCACCGCTGATATAGGCGCGTTTCGATCCAAAAATGAGCCGCTCCTCGGTGAATCGACTGGCTATGGCAACGGACACCGCATCATACCCGCCTCCGTTGTAGCGAACATCGATGATCATTGTAGGAAGACTGCCCAAGTCAGCCATAACGCTGTCGAGCACCTGATGAATCGCACGGATGTCATCGCTGGCTGAGTGACCGTCGTCAGAGAGGCCGGACATACTGTCAATTCGGAAATAGCCCGTTTCCGGATCGATTTGACCCCATTGAGCATAGCCACGAAGCCCAAATTCGGCGGCGCCATTCAAATAGTTTAGCGTGACGATGTCGCCATTGGACTCTTCTCTTTTTTCCCATTCTTCATAAGGATCGCAGCCCATCGCCTGGCATTCTTGACGCAGGCGATTTTCCAACCGCGAGGGGACATAGACAAGGTCGTCGCCATCGACATAGAGACCTACATGGGCGTCACCTAGCTCTTCGAGGGTTTGGCCAAGCAACTGCGAGAGGTGGTGTTCTGATGTCGCTTCGTTAATTTGGGAGTGCAGATCTGCATAGACCGTGTGCCAATCCACATTACGCTCCGCAAAAAAGGCGTAGTGTTCGTCGAAAGTCTGCCAAAAAACCTCGAAATTGGTCATGGGATCGGATGAACGATAGGCTCGGCCGTTCTGGCATAGATCGTCGAGGTCCTGAGCATCAAGCCGGTCAAAAACGACGGTTGAGAGCGTTCCATTGCTACCGAGGGCAATGGTCCTGACGTCAGGGGTAATTTCTGTCTTCAGGCGCTGAAGAAATCGGTTTGCATTGTTGCTCTCGCTTGGCAGGCAAGCTGTCGGACTCTTTTCAGTGAATGTTACCTTGTCGGCATCGATCTCAGCAATTAATCCATAACCTCTAGATTGCCAGACACCTGCTAACTCGCTGAGTTCGGAGTCTGCGCCATCACAGGCAACGACGAAGCCAGACAAGGCAAGAGCCGCCGCGACACTTTTCTTTCTAGAGGTTTTTTTCGGCGGCGATGACAAAGTCAGTATTGCGAACTGGTTCATTGCACCTCCACATAATTGATGACTGCCATTGCTTGTTGTCAAACCGGCCAGGAACTCACCAGCGCGTTGTCGCTTGCGACCCGCTGAGAGCTTTGCTGTCGATATCCATGAATTTTAGGACAAGTTGCATGGAATAGGAGAGGATCGTTAGCGTGATTCCCGGCCATCTTCAATCCCAAGGAGATCGGTGTTGGTCAGTCAGTTCGCTGCATTTCCCTATGGTTTGCTGAAGCAACATGCCAAGCGACCATGGCATGCCAACAATGATGGAGTGAAGACGTTGCAATATGTGGCAATCGGTACGCGGCGGCTGGATCCTCACGCCAAAGAGAAGAAGGAGCAAAGCGCCGGACCAACAGATGGTGTTCGCAGTTAACGACGGGCAAAGTCGTCATTCGATCGATCAGTTCATCACGGTTCCATTAATCGTGCCCAGTTGATCATTCTCCGGCCATCACAGCTGCTCCCTGTTGGTGAAGAGGTCGTCAAAGCGATCAAGACTAAGCGCTCCCGAGATCCCAGTTCATCTCTTACGGATAGGAGCACGACAATACCGTAGAACGACCGGTCTTCACGATGTCAGCACAATGTGCCCACTGTGCTGAACCCTAAAACAATATCTTGGACGACTGGGCTTCGCGGTTGGTCTTGGGCAGGGCGGTGTCAGAAGTCTTCGGGGAAGGGAGATGCGAAGGGCATGCTCTCAAAGTCCTCGCCACAGCCTTTTCCCCGATCATCGCTGCTTGACCCAGCTCTAGGGCGTTTGCGAGGTCTCGATCGCGAAGCCTCTCGTTGACCGAAAGGGCTTTGGCCGGATCGACGCTGAATTCATGATTGACGAACCAAAAAGTCGAGGAGGCCGGTGGTACCACCCGACCTCCTCAAAAAGGGAACAACCTCCCTGTGGATCCCTGCAACCAAGTACTGGAGCGGCTCTTGGAGCAGGGAACCGGTCGTCAGATCGCCTTGGCGGGATTACCCATCCAATATTGATCTGATTCCACGGTCTCGCCTTTCATCAGGAAGCTATCGGCTGCGAGGATGACATTGCTTCCCATGGTCACGCCATAATGAGCAAAAGCATTGATCCCGAGTGTGCAGCCTGCGCCGAGCTTGATGCGATCAAGTTTGAAAACACCTTCTTCAAGGGAGTGAGGCTGGAGTGTGCTTTCTTCGTTCAATGTGCAGAAGTCACCGATTTCTATGAGGGTTTTTTCAGTCGGCATGCAGCCATCATCGAACACGCGCTTGCCGACCTTCACCCCGAGAGAGCGGAGGAGGAGGGGTCTGAAAGGGGTACCCATGAACATTTTGCTCAAGGGCGTGTCGGCCACCTTCCAGTGACGCTCGACGCTCCAGAACCGCGGATCGTAGAGTGTGCACATCAAAGGCTGCAGGCGCTTAAACCCAAGGCTGACCCATTCCTGACCGATGAAGTAACCAATCACCAATGCAATTCCGAGGATCGTGCCACCGACTAAGGACCAGATGCCGTAATCGTTGTAGAGCATGAGAGATCCAAGGCCGAGATAGACGGAAATCAATGAGAACAACCACTTGGCCAGAAGCCAAAGACCCATCGTGCGAATGTTGTGAGCCGTCTTGTTGCGTAAACCAAGGGCACGCTCATCCGCGTCAATCTCCGACATTTGCTGGTCGCTTTGGCTGATCCGCGGGATCTCGAATGCGGGGGAACCCAAGAGACCAACATTTTCACGCACCGGACCGTCGACGGGAATCATGACCTTGGTGCCAAGGAGACAGTTGTCACCGGTTTTGGCATCGGACGGGAAAAAGATGGCGTTGCCGAGATAATTGTTGTCACCGATCTTGGTTGCCGAAACGCGGAAAGTCGAGGTCGACATATGGGCATTCATCATTGTCAAACCATCTGAAACCATCGTGCCGGTGCCAATTTTGCAAAGTAACGGGTTGTCATGCTTTTGCATGGTGCCGAAATTCGAGCCCGTCTGAATCACCTTAGAAAGATCCCAACCGATGAACTTCAAATATCCGGTGATAAAGGCGCTATCGCCAAACAAGTCATTGAAGAACTTAATATTGCTGAGGCCATGGATCATCTGAAAGATGATATAGTGTAGGCCATAAAGCGGATAGGCTTTATCTTCCTTCAGGAAGAGATTGGCAAACCGCGGCCAAAACCAGACGGTCATCAGACCGAAGGGGATCGACAGCACAAACAAGGCAAAGGAGACGATCGGCAGATATCTAACGATCAAACCCCAATAGTCGCCAATGAGTTTCGAGAACCTCGCAATCGCATCGCCCTCGCCAAACAGGAAAGGCAGAAGATGCATCAACAGCATCAGAAACAGCGGGAGGAACATAAAGACCATGCCGGACAGGAGATAGGCACAGTAGACGACCTTCCTGAGCTGACTGTGGGGTATGATTTCGATACCGTTGAAGTCTGTGGAGGTCTCTTCTGCTGGCGAACCGTGATAGCGCTTGCCGGTAGGAACAGTCTGACCATTCTGTAGTGACGAGACATGAGCGAGTTGGGTATCGTCCTCCATCACGGTATTGATTTCGATGACCGAGGCTTCGCCAACAAAGACGTTCTTGCCGATCGTGACTTTGCCAGTCTGGATATATCCACCTTCCGCGCGATAGCCCTTGACGATGGTCTCACGGCTGAGAATGGTATTCTCACCAATCTCGATCAGATCCGTGCACAAAGGGCCAGCTTTCGACAGGATCACCGCGTTCTTGCCGATCTTCGCGCCCAACATCCTGAGATACATGTTATAGATAGGCGTGCCGGCAAAGGCGGCCATTGGGTTTACCTGGATGTATTGGCGAACCACCCAGAAGCGGAAATAGGCGGGGCTCCACACCGGGAAGCGTTCTACCTTCCAACGGCCGATAAGGCCCCATTTTGCTACGAAGGGTAAGAGAAGGGAGACAGCCAAGGCGGCAAAGCCGAAGGTTACACTTCTGAAATAGGCATCGCCCATGGAGGTGGCTGAGAAGATCCAGTTCATGCTTACGATCATGAGCCAGAGGCCAAGCGCGATGTTGGCGCCATAGAACAGGAGCTGGGCGGCACCACAGCCGAAATATTCAAGCGTTGTCGGGATGCGGTACTGAGTCGTGTTACCCTCGGGCTGCTTGCCGTCGGCCTTTTCATCAAGCAAGGTGGCGAGGGCACGCACTGTCGGGCTCTGGTAGATATCACGCATTGAAAAGTCGACAAGACCAAGCTCTTTCCGGATCTTGCTGCTGTAGCGTGCCATCAAAAGGGAGTTGGCGCCGAGATTATCGAAAAAGTGATCCTCGACAGACACTTGATCGAGTTGAAGAAGGTCGGCGAGAAGGCCAGCGAGACCCTCTTCGAGATCGGTCTCTGGCGCCACATAGACACCGCCCAAACTTAGGCGCTCGACTGACGGAGCAGGTAAAGCCTTTCGGTCCGCCTTGTCATTGGACGTCATGGGGATCATGTCCAGCGGCTCGTAAAAGGACGGCACCATGTAACACGGCATGTGCTCCTTCAAGACCGCCATGATTTTGTCGGCAGGCACATGGTCGCTGCCTTTGATCGGGCTGTAATAGGCGACCAACTCCTTTGCACCTGGCTGAGGTTCGAACGTGTCGACCACAGCCTGGGCAATGCCTGGGATTTGCATGATCACCGATTCAATCTCGGTGAGTTCAATGCGGAAACCGCGAATCTTAACCTGTAGGTCAATCCGGCCGAGATACTCCACCTCACCATGATCATTGACGCGGCCGAGGTCGCCGGTGCGATAGATTCGCTTGGAGGGGTTGTTCGGAATGTTCAGGAAGTCGTCGATGAACACCTTTTGGGTCAAGTCGTCGCGACCGAGATAGCCCGTGGCAAGGCCAACGCCCGCGATGCCGATTTCGCCGACTTCGCCTTTCTTGAGGGCCACAGGCGAATCGGGATCAAGGACGACGATGGCATAGGTCGGAAGCGGCCCACCAATCGTGACGGCCTTGTTCGCCTTCATTTCCGTTATGGTTGCCGTCACTGTCGCTTCAGTTGGCCCGTAGGCATTCAACAAAATGCGGTTGTTTTGGCTCCAGCGTTGGACCAAATCCTGCGGACAGGCCTCGCCAGACGTCATCAACAAACGGAGGCTCGGCAGATCCTCTTCAACCGTGGCAAGAAGCGTTGGCACGCAGCACATGACAGACACGCGGTTATCGTCGAGGAATCTATGTAAATCGCTGCCGAGCAGGCTGCGTCCGGTTTGGTTCGGTATAAGCGTAGCGCCGACGATCAAGGGAACCCAAATCTCTTCGACGGAGTAGTCGAAGGCGATCGTTAGACCTTGATAGATGCGGTCGGAGGCTCGGTAGTCATAGACTTCTTTGGCGACGCGGACAAAGTTACAGATGCTACTTTGTTGGATCGGCACACCTTTAGGTCGGCCTGTCGTACCGGAAGTATAGATGATGTAAGAGAGCTCACTGAGCGGCTCACCAATCTCTTCGACAGTCAAGCGAGCATCATCCTGGGAGTCGATCTCGTCGGCACACTGGTCCAAGCAAAGAAGTGGGGTGTCCAAGTCGTTCAGCTTTTCAGCGAAGCGTTCCAGGGTCAGGGTCAGGCTGACGCCGGCATCCTTCGTGATGTAGTCGATACGATCTTTGGGAAAACTGACGTCGAATGGCACGTAGGCGGCATTAATTTTCTGTACCGCAAGGAGGGCCACATAGCATTCAATGGAGCGGTCGAACAATAAACCGATGATGTCGCCAGCGCCGAGGTCTTTTGCCGCCATATAGCGGGCCAAACGATTGGCGGCTCGATCGAGTTCGCGATAGGTCATGGCCCCTTGTTCACTATCGATCGCAAGATGGGCGTCATCGCCTGCGCGATCGAATTCGTCACAACGCTGTTCGAAAAGGTGGTGTAATCGTTCACCAGGGACCCAGCGTGGACGATTATCACCGGCCGAAAAGAGAACAAAATCGTCGAGGGTTGGCCGATTTTCAGAGGCGCTTTTCTGAGACGATTGGCTCTTTGTTTCCGTCAGAACTTGGTCTTGAATTCGAAGATCCAAATCATTCATCGTCTTGCTCCAGTAGGCGAAACTTTTGGTTGTTTTGAAAGTCGCCGATAGTCCTTTGGTTCGGGATACAAAGGGACTGTGGAGCTTGATAAAGAGCCTGGAATCCCGAGAATTACGGGATTTTTGTGATGTGTAGGCCGGTCAAAAATACACGTTCAAGGAGAAAAAAGCCCTGAGTCAACGAGTGACTCAGGGCTCCATCTAGTTGCGCGTGATGATAGGCGAAAACCGATGTGTCGCCGGCACATTGGCATTGCTCGGGAAGGCGAAGTCAGGTCGACAGTGCCTTGCGTTGACGCGGTTGAGCCAATGCTTTTGGTGACTTCGATGTCATCCGATAACCGGTGTCATCATCGTCATCGATCACCCAATTTCTGGTCGCGAGGTCATGCAGCGCCTGCTGAAGTGGCGATCGCCCCACGCTTGAAATGCTGACATAGGCATAGTCATAGTCTAAAAGCCGCGGGACCGTGGCGAGCTCACGTTGAGCTAAAGCTACACCAACGCTCACATTGGCTTTTCGTAAGGCACGTACAGCTTCGACATCAGGGCAGCCAACAAAAACGACCATCAATTGTGGACCTCGACGAACCACGACCGAAGAGAGTGGCATTTGTGTCGCCGTTTTTCTCGTGTCTTGCATCGAGAGGCCATTATGGGGCGCGATCAGCTGATCCTGCTGCTGATTTCTGGCAATGAGACTTTGTTTGGTCATCGACATCGGAAACACTCCTAATCCGCAGCGACATCAAAAGTCGATGTGTTGATCTCGACGGTACCGAATTCATCGGCTAAAGCCCGCTCGAGGATATCCAGGCCCTCGTCAATTTCGGCGAGCGAGGTGGTGAGCGGCATGAGGAATTTTATCACTTCATCCCTGGGGCCTGATCGCTCAATGATCAAACCATACTCGAAAGCCTTCTTGGTCACTGCCGCGGCGCGTTTGGGGTCGGCGCAGCGGATCCCGCGCATCATGCCACGTCCACGGACTTCAAGAACGTCAGGCAAAAAGCGGGTGACCATCGTCTGGAGGCGGTTGGTGAGGTAGTCGGCCTTTGCCTGCACCTCATTGGCAAAATCGGGCGTACGCCAATAATGCTCAAGAGCTGCGGTTGCGGTGACAAAGGCGTGGTTGTTGCCTCGAAATGTGCCGTTATGCTCGCCAGGACCCCATTCATCGAGATCGGGGCGGATCATCGTAATGGCGAAGGGTAAGCCATAGCCCGAGAGAGATTTGGACATTGTAACGATATCGGGCTTGATCCCCGCTGGCTCAAAGCTGAAGAAGCTCCCTGTTCGCCCGCAGCCAGCTTGAATGTCGTCAACGATAAGGAGAATGTTCTGCTCACGGCAAAGCGTCTCCAATCGCTGCAGCCACGCAAAGGATGCTGCATTCGTTCCGCCTTCGCCCTGTACTGTCTCGACAATCATGGCAGCTGGTAGATCAACCCCACTGGACGGATCGGTGATCAACCGCTCGACATAGTCCACGGTGTCGACATCGCCGAAGTAGCGATCATAGGGCATCACAGAGGTTCCGTAGAGCGGAACGCCCGCAGCACCTCGGTGATGCTTGTTCCCAGTTGCTGCAAGAGACCCCACGGAGACGCCATGAAAACCGTTGGTAAAGCTTATGACGTTGGTGCGATCGGTCACTTTGCGTGCGAGCTTGAGCGCTGCCTCAACAGCGTTGGTGCCGGTCGGCCCGGTGAACTGGATGACATAGTCCAGGCCACGTGGCTCCAAGATGATGTCGCGCATGGCTTCGAGAAAACGGGCCTTCGCAACGGTATGAAAGTCGAGGCTATGGGTAATCGCGTCGGATTCAATATGCTCAAGAAGAGCGCGTTTGAGCACAGGATTGTTGTGTCCATAGTTCAGGGAGCCGGCGCCAGCCAGAAAGTCGAGATATCGATTTCCGTCTTGGTCCCAAAGCTCGCTGCCACGTGCTTTACTGAATACGCGAGGGTATCCGCGAGCATAGCTTTGAACATTTGACTCAAGTTCTTCAAAGATTTCCATCACAGTCATAATTCATCTCCTCCTGTTGATGGATCTCTTCGGGATAGAAAAGGAGCAACTTTCATTCCCCTTTCTGCGCTCTATGTTTGTATTTATTGTTCTTCAATTTCTGGAGCGTGCATTATTTGATCCGGACAAAATCGACCGCCCTTCGTTGTGAAGGTGTTTTGACGTTGCATCTCAGAAGGTGAACAACAGGCGGTCATGGGGGTTGATGGTCCCGCCGAGAATGCTTGGATCAGGGACGCTCTGATCAACTGCTAGCGCCAAGCACCTTTGGTTTTGCGGATCAGCCTTTTCGATCGCTACGAGCAAAAGAGATCGACTTCGAGCCTTGCAAAGGCGTATGGGCGTGTTTCTCTCGAGCGAGAGTCATTGAATTGATGGGCTATGCTTCAAAGGACGCGCTAACCGTTCGCTCATTCAAAAGTTGGAAGACGAGAGCGCCGCACATACGTCTGATTAGCAGTGCCGCTTGACCTCTGATTCTTCCTCCTCCGACCAAAGCCCCGAAATGTCCCAGAGTCGAATGGTCTGATCGTCCGAATAAGTCATGATCAGTGTCTCTGAGCTGCTAAAATAGGCTCCTGTTACCGGACCCTGATGACGCATGGCTTGCCCAATGGCTTCGCCGGTCTCGGCGTCCCAAAGGCGCGCGGTTTGATCATCTGAATATGTCAGAATGTAGTCTTCTTCGCTACTGAAGAAAGCCTCGTTGACCAGGGCCTGATGGCGCATCGGCCGTCCGACCGCTTCACCTGTCTCGGCATCCCAAAGCCGTGCGGTTTGATCGGCGGAATAGGTAAGGAGGAGCGTTTCGTCGTCATTGAAGACAAGACCTCCAACGGCTTTTTGATGACGAATCATCAAGCCGGTAGGTTCCCCAGATTCAGCATGCCAGAAACGGACTGTACCATCATCGGCATAGGTGATGATCTGTTGATCATCTTCGTGAAATAAGGCCCCGCCGACGGCTGCCTGATGGCGCATTGGCTGTCCAACAGACCTGCCCGTTTGGGCATCCCAAAGATGAACCGTCTGGCCTGCATAACTAAGCACGCGCGTTTCATCATCATTCAAAAAGGCCTCGCCAACGGCCTCTTGATGCCGCAAGGGGCGTCCAATGGGCTCGCCGGTCGCGCTTTCCCAAATCCGGACCGTACCATCATCGGAGTAGGTGAGAATTCGGTCGTCATTCTGAAAAAAGAATGCATCGAGGATCTCATCTTGATGCAGCATCCGCTCACCGACAGGCTGTCCTGTCTGTGGATCCCATAGACGGGCAGCTCGATCCGACGAGAAAGTGAGCATAAGACTTTCGTCAGAATTGAAGATAACGCCGCCGATCGCGCTTCCATGGCGCAGTAATGGCCCGATTGGGGCACCCGTGCTGCTATCCCAGAAGCGAACGATACCATCATCGGCATAGGTAAGGATCGTACCTTCATCATAAATGAATTCAGCACCGACTACCGCTGCGTGATGGCGCAGGATCGGGCCATTTCCTTTGCATGTTGCCACATCCCAAAGGCGTGCTATGCCGTCACTCGAATAGGAGAGAATTAGGGTTTCATCATCATTGAAAACGGCGCCCTCGATAGCCCGCTGATGTCGCATAGCGCTGATCGATTGGCCCCGATGTTGGCCACTGAAATGTCGAAAATAACCTGCGAGGTGGGTGTTGGCCCAATCGGCCTTCCTTGTTTCTTTGGTGCTGGTTTGGTGACTGTGCGCAACATTGGCTCCGCTCAAAAGGAAGCCAAGGCCCCAAAGCATGCTCAATCCGACCAAACGATCGCACCATGTTCGATTAAAGCCAATGATTCCGAATATGCTCAAGGCTTTCTCCATTATTCGAACATCTAGTGTTATAACAAGCTTGGAACGCTTTAGTCGGAAGCAGAAGTATGCTGACTCCGTAAAGAAGAGATGATCTGTTCACAAAGAAATTCTGTTCTTATTTCGGTCCGATGACATCACTCCTAATGAATTTATGCAAGCCATATGTTTCAGAACTATCACGCACCTAACGTCATGGGAGTCTGCGTGAAACGGTCATAAAGCTCCTATCCCGAAGACTTGGGGTGAAAGGAGATTTGAAATGGATATTTCCAACAAGTCGTCTCAGCAAGACATGATACTTCAAGAAACGGCAGCCCGGTTGATCGACGCTATGGGCATTGATACAGCGATCTATATCTGCCGAAGCAACTATTGGCATGGCGTCCTCCGCCTTATTCTCGAACGAAAGAACAAGCCTCGTTCGTTTGACGCTTTTCGCGAAAGTCCTGACCAACATGGGCGTCTTCACAGCCCGCCTCCATCGCAGCCTTGGCATGATGTTGGCGATGACTTACCGAGGGCCGCATAAGCCGAAGCTCGACTGCTGATCGGGTTAATGTCTCGCTCTGATGGTTCGCCCAAACCGGCCATATTGGAAACGAATATTCTAACGAATGCGTCCACAAATTATGAAACGCCGAGCCGCGCTAGCAAACGATCTAGGAAGGTGATGGCGGGGTGGGCAAATAATCTCGAAGCCAGACCTGAACGGCCATCAAGTCAGCCGACGCACGTATCATCTCAATGACGGCGCTGCAACGATTGTCGCCCAAACGGGCTGCGCCAGCCTGCTGGCAAGCTCACGCAAATCGCTCGATTGGCCATCGTGTCAGTAGGGAAACGTTTGTACTCCAAAGGATTTGTCGCCGTTTGTCGCAGGCCAGCATTCTGGGATGGCTTGTTACAATTTTTCATCCCATCGCCTTTCGTGTCGTTGCATAGTGCGCCAATGACGTGATGGGTGAGGGTTATGGACAGTACGCCGCATATCTTGGTTGTCGACGATCATCGTGACATTCGCGACCTGGTCGCGAAGTATCTCACGAAGAACGGTTATCGCGTGAGCGTTGCCGATGGCGGCGCAGCCATGAAGAAAACCCTAGCGGCGAGTGTTATTGACCTCGTCGTACTGGATTTGATGATGCCAGGTGAAGATGGCCTGACACTCTGTCGTGATCTTCGAGCGCAAAACAACCTTCCAGTGATCATGCTCACGGCGATGGCAGAGGACACGGATCGCGTGATTGGCCTCGAAATGGGAGCTGACGACTACCTGACCAAACCTTTCAATCCGCGTGAGCTTCTCGCGCGCATTAAGGCCGTATTGCGACGGGCAAATAGTTTGCCACAACAGCGCGGAACGCTTTCCGGCGACCGTCTCGCCTTTGACCGATGGATCATCGATAATGGACAGCGTGAGCTTATTGGCGAGGACGGCGTCGCAGTGCCTTTAAGCACAGCGGAATTTCTGTTGCTGTCTGCATTTCTGCAGCATCCGAAGTTGGTGCTAAGTCGTGACCAGCTCCTCGATTTGACCAGCGGCCGAGCAGCATCGGCTTTTGATCGTAGCATCGACAATCAAGTCAGCCGGCTGCGACGAAAGATCGAAGCAGATCCCAAGAAGCCGGAGCTGATCAAGACTGTTTGGGGCGGTGGCTATAGCTTCACCGCTGATGTGACCCCGGTCTAATGGCTTGGCTAAGACGCCTTTGGCCCAAGCGGCTCGCAGGACAAATGATTGCGCTCCTGCTCCTCGCCTTGGTTCTTGCTCAGATCGCGACACTGGCGATTTTTGCCGATGAGCGACGTTTTGCTATCCGTGCTGTCGATCGCTCGCAGCTTCTCGGCCGTGCCGCAGCCGTTGCGCGTCTTCTCGAGAGATCCCCACCATCCTTACATGATGATATTTTGGAGACCGCAAGCGAGCGACGTATTCGCTATTGGCTTTCGCGCCAAAGTGCCGTTGCAGAGGGAGAGGATGAGCACCACACGCTCACCTTTCGCCGGGGCCTCGCTGATTTGATCGGGGATCGTCATAACCGAGAGTTACGGATTATCGTCGATGATGATGATGACGATTGGCACCGCTGGTGGCGCGATCGCGATGATAATGGGGAGAATCAAAGAGGAAAGCGGCGCTGGCGACGCCATCGAGATCACATGCCGATGATCATTGTTTCAATGCAATTGGAACAAGGTCACTGGCTCAATCTCGAAAGCCGGCTCCGACCACCAGATCTTGGCTGGAAGCTGCCAGCACTCACATGGCTCGGCTTTATGGGGATAGCGCTCTCGACCGTGGTCATTTTTATGGTGCGTCGAATCACGCAACCGATGGCGGCACTCGCATCAGCTGCGGAGCGGGCAGGACGAGGCGAGGCTATCTCCCCCTTACGGGAAGTCGGACCGCTCGATGTGCGCCAGACGACAGCAGCGTTCAATCGTATGCACAACCGGCTTCAACGGTTCGTTAAAGACCGGACGCAGATGCTCGCGGCCATGTCGCATGATCTCAGAACACCCATCACAACGCTTCGCCTCCGGGCTGAGTTCATCGAAGATGAAGAGATTAAGGAGAAGATCCTCGAGACCCTTGAGGACATGCAGCGCATGGCCGAGGCTACGCTCGCCTTTGTCCGCGAAGAGGCTGCAGTTGAACCGACACGCATGGTTGATCTCGCTGCGCTGATCGAGAGCGTAGCCTCTGATCTCGCCGATCTTGGCCGGAATGTTCGTTTCGAAGAGACCGAGCGGCTTGACTATGCTTGCAGGCCATCAGGTATGAAGCGAGCGCTTCGAAATCTGCTCGAGAACGCTGTTCGCTATGGTGATAGCGCCGACGTCAAGCTTGTCGACGTTGAGAATGAGCTTCAGGTCATCATTGATGACAATGGTCCTGGCATCAGTGAGAACGAGATTGAACGAATGTTTCAGCCCTTTGTTCGGCTTGACGAGTCGCGGAGCGTTGAGGGAGGGGGGATCGGCTTGGGACTTGCCATTGCACGTTCTATCGTCCGCAATCATGGCGGCGACATTACGCTTGCAAATCGAGACAACGGGGGGCTACGGGCGACCATCAGTCTGCCCAAGGGACAGCGTGACGGGTCGTCCGTAGCTTAGAAAGGACGTTGCTCTAGATCAGCCCGTCGTCGACCAAGCATTCCGCGATCTGGACGGCATTTAGGGCCGCGCCCTTTCGGAGATTGTCCCCGACCACCCACATGTTGAGGCCGAAGGGCACTGTATCGTCCTTACGAACGCGGGACACCAATACATCGAATTCGCCGACACAATCGACCGGGGTTGCATAGTAGAGTTCGTCTGGTTTGTCGATGAGCTGGATCCCTGGCGCCTCGTAAAGGGCATCACGTGCCTCTTCGACACTCAACTCATGCTCGAATTCCACATTGACGGCTTCAGAATGGCCAACGAACACCGGCACACGCACACAAGTCACGGAAACCTCGATCTCAGGATCGAGGATCTTTTTGGTCTCAACCACCATTTTCCATTCTTCTTGCGTCGAGCCATCCTCGAGGAAGTTGCCGATCTGAGGAATCAGATTGAACGCCAAACGCTTTTGAAACTTTTTCGGTTCGACCTGGCGGGTCTCGTAAATGCCTTTTGTTTGGTCGAAGAGTTCGTCCATGCCAGCCTTGCCGGCGCCAGACGCTGATTGGTAGGTCGAGACCACGATTCGTTTAATGCGTGCTGTATCGTGAAGGGGCTTCAATGCCACTAACATCTGAATCGTCGAGCAGTTGGGATTAGCGATGATATTGCGTTCCCGAAATCCCTCGAGCGCTTCGCGATTTACCTCCGGTACGATCAAAGGAACGTCCGGGTCCATGCGAAAGTGGGAGGTGTTGTCAATCACCGTGCAGCCGGCTTGGGCAGCACGGGGGGCATGAATCTTGGAGACTGAAGCGCCTGGGGAGAAAAGGGCGATGTCATAGCCCTCGAAGTCGAAGTCGTCGAGCGCATCGACCTTCAATTCGTCTTTCTCGCCGAATGAAACCTCTTTACCCACCGAATTCTTCGAAGCGAGGGCAACGACTTGGTCGACGGGAAAGTCTCGTTCAGCAAGGATGTTCAGCATTTCGGCGCCGACCGCTCCGGTCGCGCCCACAACGGCTACTCGATAACCCATGGTCTTAATCCTACGTGTTTCGGCAATGCACAGAGTTTCGGGATACGATGCACTACGTTGATGTGGCTTTGTCCAACTCACGGATAATGGTCTCGCCCATTACCGATGTTGAGACTTTGGCCATGCCTTCCTGCATTATATCGCCGGTTCTGAGACCGCCGGCCAACACGCTACTGATCGCGCCGTCCAGGAGATCGGCGTCGTCGTCGCGATCGAACGAGTAACGGAGCATCATCGAAAAACTCTGCAGCATCGCGATTGGATTGGCGATACCTTGCCCTGTGATGTCGGGTGCGCTTCCATGGACTGGCTCGTACATGGCCTTGCGCTTGCCATCTGGACCCGCTGCGCCAAGCGAAGCGGATGGCAGCATTCCGAGCGAGCCGGTGAGCATCGCCGCACAATCCGAGAGCAGATCCCCAAACAAGTTGTCAGTGACGATCACATCAAATTGTTTGGGCTGACGCACAAGCTGCATCGCGCAATTGTCGGCATACATGTGAGAAAGCTCGACATCGGCATATTGGGCATCATGCAGTTTCTGTACTTCATCGCGCCATAAGACGCCGCTCTCCATGACATTCGCTTTTTCGACCGAGCACACTTTACCCTGCCGTTTTCGTGCAAGTTCGAACCCAACCGCAGCGACACGGTGGATCTCGGATGTTGTGTATACCTGCGTGTTGACGCCTCTGCGTTCTCCGTTTGGCAGGGTCTCAATGCCCCTTGGCTCGCCGAAATAGACGCCGCCCGTCAACTCGCGCAGAATCATGATGTCGAGGCCCTGGACCAATTCTGGTTTTAGCGACGAGCTTGAAACCAATGCGTCGAAGACCTTGGCAGGACGAAGATTAGCGAAGAGACCGAGCTCTTTTCGAAGGGCAAGCAGGCCCCGTTCGGGCTTTTTGTCGAAGGGTAAATCATCATATTTCGGGCCGCCGACGGCACCGAACAGCACAGCATCGGAATCCAGCGCCTTCTGCAAGGTTTCATCAGCGAGTGGAACGCCATGTTGGTCATAGGCGGCACCGCCCACGAGATCCTCATCCAGTTCAAAAGACACGCCGCGTGCGCGATCAAACCAATCCATCACGCGTCGAACTTCGCGGAAAACCTCGGGGCCAATCCCATCGCCCGGCAAGAGCAGAACACTCCCAAGCGGTTCGCCGTCATTGCGGGGATAGGCCATTATGCTACCTCTTGTTCTCTGTAGAGCCAGGGCTCGGCAGTGCGCTGGCGTGCTTCAAAATCATCGATCTTTGACTGGCGCTCCATCGTCTGACCAATGTCATCGATGCCGTTTAGGAGGCAGTGTTTCTTATGCGGGTCGACGTCGAACGTGAAGACCTCATTCCCCGTAGGGCGATGGATCTCCTGCTTCTCCAAATCGATCGTGAACGTGGGATCCTCGGCATCGGCGGCCTCTTGGAGAAGGATGTCGACCTGCTCCTTTGGCAATACGATTGGTAAGATGCCGTTTTTGTAACAATTGTTGTTGAAGATATCCGCGAAAGAAGGCGCGATGACACAGCGGATGCCAAAATCAAGCAGCGCCCACGGCGCATGCTCGCGTGAAGAGCCGCATCCAAAATTGTCGTCGGCGATTAAGATCTCGGCCTTTCTATAAGGCTCCCTGTTCAGCACGAAGTCCTGTCTTTCCGTCGTGCCGTCATCCTCGTAGCGTAGCGTCTCAAATAGCGCCGTCCCAAGCCCAGTCCGTTTGATCGTTTTCAGCCATTTTGCCGGTATGATTTTGTCGGTGTCGACATTAACCAGCGGTAAAGGGGCTGCGATCCCAGTGACCTTGGTGAACGGTTCCACTTGTCTGACTCCAGTAGGTGCCTTTTAAGAAACAATCGTCAGGAGAGTTTTCTGACGTCGGTGAGGTGGCCTGCCAGCGCAGCCGCAGCGGCCATGGCCGGCGAGACCAAATGCGTACGTCCACCTTTTCCTTGACGCCCCTCGAAGTTGCGATTTGAGGTGGATGCACAGCGTTCGCCTGGCTTCAATTTGTCGGGATTCATGGCGAGGCACATGGAACAGCCAGGCTCGCGCCATTCAAAACCGGCATCGAGAAAAATCTTGTCCAGGCCTTCTTCTTCCGCCTGATTCTTCACAAGACCGGAGCCCGGAACGATCAGGGCCTCAACATGATTGGCAATGCGCTTCCCTGCAACCACCTGAGCGGCAGCGCGCAGATCCTCAATTCGGCCGTTCGTACACGAACCAACAAAGACCTTGTCGATCCTGATTTCGCTCATAGGTGTGCCAGGTTCCAAGCCCATATAATCGAGCGAACGTTCCATTGCAGCTCGCCGGTTCGGATCGTCCACTTGTTGAGGGTTGGGAATCCGGCCGGTCACGGGCACGACATCCTGAGGACTGGTGCCCCATGTTACCTGCGGCTCGATGTCTTCGGCCCTGAGAACGACTTCCTTGTCATAGGTGGCACCGTCATCCGACGGTAGCGTCTTCCAAAAATTGACCGCTTGCTCAAATGCACCGGCCTTGGGTGCCATCGGACGACCCTGGATATAATCAAAGGTCGTCTGATCAGGTGCAATGAGACCTGCGCGCGCACCGGCCTCGATCGACATATTGCAAATCGTCATCCGGCCGGCCATCGAGAGGTCCCGGACCACGTCGCCGGCATACTCGATCACATGGCCAGTACCACCAGCCGTGCCGATTTTGCCAATGATCGCGAGCACAACGTCTTTTGCCGTCACGCCGACCGGCAAGGTGCCGTCGACGGTGATCCGCATGTTGGCAGGGCGCTTTTGATACAGAGTCTGGGTCGCAAGCACATGCTCGACTTCGGACGTTCCGATACCGAACGCGAGTGCGCCGAACGCACCATGGGTTGATGTATGGCTGTCCCCGCAGACGATGGTCATGCCGGGTAGTGTAAAGCCTTGCTCTGGACCGATGATATGCACGATGCCTTGCCGGATATCATCGACATCAAAAAGCTGGACACCAAAATCCTCGCAGTTGCGTTGCAGCGTCTCGACCTGGACCCGAGACTGCTCCTCTTCAATGCCTTTGGAGCGATCCGTTGTTGGCACATTGTGGTCAGGGACGGCGAGGGTGGCTTCGGGGCGGTGCACCTTCCGCTTCGCATTACGCAGACCTTCAAACGCCTGCGGGCTGGTCACCTCATGAACGAGATGCCGGTCGATATAGATCAGGCAGGTACCATCCTGCTGCTGGTCGACCAGATGTTGCTCCCAAATCTTGTCAAAAAGCGTCCGCGGCCCAGCCATGGCGCTCGCTCTCCTTTGTTCTGTATTTTGGGCCAAGCCAAGGCTTCAGTGAGCTCAAATCGACGGCGAGTCGAAGCCTTGGGCTAGCCGAACGGGCGTAAGCACGTTGAGGTCGAACTGCCGCTCCGGCTCAATCGGCGGCAGTCTTGTCAACATCGGATGCCGCTTCGGCCTTCGTGCGATCTTCACGACGTTCTGTAATGCGTGCGGCTTTACCGGTCCGACCACGAAGATAGTAGAGCTTCGCTCGGCGAACACGACCTCGACGCATGACCTGGATGTCGGCGATCTGCGGGCTGTAAAGTGGGAAGACACGTTCCACACCTTCACCGTAGCTGATCTTGCGGACTGTGAAGGCTGAGTTGATGCCGCGATTCTTTCGAGCAATGCAGACGCCTTCAAACGCCTGAATGCGCTCACGCGTGCCTTCGACCACCTTTACATTGACCCGAAGCGTGTCGCCGGGCCCGAAATCAGGAATCTGGCGCTCTTCGGTGAGCTGGGTGATCTGCTCCTGCTCGAGCTGTTCAATAACATTCATGGCAACCTCACTTCGTCTCGGCCTCGGCGGGCGTCTTCGCCGCGCCGCGGCTAGCTTGTCTCGACAAATAGCGTGACCAGAGATCTGGACGCCTCGATTTGGTGACGGCCTCGGACTGGCTTTTTCGCCATTCTCTGATCCGTGCATGGTGTCCCGACAACAAAATGTCAGGAACGGCGCGACCTTCCCACATGTTGGGCCGCGTAAACTGGGGGTACTCGAGAAGATCCTCGTTGAAACTTTCTTCGGCCAGTGACGCTTTGGCTCCGATAACCCCCGGGAGCAGGCGTACACAGGCATCGATCAAAGCCATAGCGGCTAACTCACCGCCGGACATGACAAAATCGCCGAGACTTACCTCTTCAAGGTTCCGTGCCTCGACAACGCGCTGATCCACACCTTCAAACCTTCCGCATAAGACCACAACTCCGGGGCCTTTCGCAAGTGATTCGATGCGATTTTGGGTGAGCGGCAGCCCACGCGGCGTCAGAAAGAGCTGCGGGCGGTCCGAACGATCTGATGTGACAGAATCAATGGCTGATGCGACAACGTTCGGACGCATCACCATGCCTGCGCCACCACCAAAAGGCACATCGTCGACAGATTTGTGACGATCTGTCGCGAAATTTCGAATGTTGACGGTTTGGAGCGCCCATCGTCCGTTCGATAACGCTTGACCCACAAGGGACGCGCCAAGTGGACCCGGAAACATATCTGGGAAGATGGTCAAAATGCTCGCAGTCCATGGCGAAGCGCTCAAAGGCATCTCGTTCATGCCTCGGTCTCCACAAGAACTTCGGGGCGGGGAGCGACCTGAAGGCGACGATTGTCAAGATCGATGACCGGGACCGTCGCCTTGTCAAACGGGAAGATTTGCAGCTCCCCCTGATCGTTCTGCATTTCGATCAGATCGCCGGCACCATGATTGACGACTTGTTTGACCACACCAAGGCGGACCCCGTCTGTATCAACGACATCAAGGCCCTCGAGGTCACTGTAGTAGAATTCGTCCTCATTCGGCTCGGGCAAAGCAGACCGCGGAATGAAGAGTTCAACGCCGCGAAGGGCTTCGGCCGCTTCGCGGTCGTCGATGCCGTCGGCTTTCGCGATAGCACCACCCTTAGCAGCGCTGATGATGGTCAGATTGAACAGGCGGTGGCCATGACGATCAAACAATGCGCCGTAGGCGGCGACATCTTCTGGGCGTTCGGTGAAACAACGAAGTTTAAGAGCTCCACGAACACCATGGGCCGTCGCGATGACTGCCACGCAGATCAAGTTTTCCTGCACGCTTTCCATCGCTCGAGACCGTCATGTGCAACGTCGCCAAGGCCATCATCCCGTCAGGATGATGCTTCGGCCTCGACGGCGTTATCTTCGGTCGCTGGCTCGGAAGCCGCAGCTTCAGCAGCTTTGGCTGCTTCTGCTTCCGCCTTCTTCGCGGCGATCGCCTGGGCTCGCTTGCCCGTGCCACGCTGCTGCACTGTGTTCTCGGTGATGCCTGCAGCATCCAAAAACCGGCAGACGCGATCCGAGGGGAGGGCGCCTGCGCCGAGCCAATGGCGGATACGATCTTCCCTGAGGACAACGCGATTATCATCGTCCTTGGGCAATAGGGGATTGTAAGTGCCTAGCTTTTCCAGAAAACGCCCATCGCGCGGACTACGTTTGTCGGTCGCAACAATACGATAAAACGGGCGCTTTTTGGTCCCGCCGCGGGCGAGGCGAATGCGAACACTCATGAGCAACAACTTCCTTCGAAGGGGCGATAAACGGTGCCGTCAGCGGACGAACCTTTCATCATTTGACCCAAAAATAGGGACAAGACGACCGGCCGTCATACACGCGGCGTGTATCCGGATGGGGGAGAACTAGTCGTGAACGGCGCCAACGTCAAGCTTATTGCGCTGCTTGATGGAGTAAACACTTAGGTCCAAATGTTCATTTGCCGATCGTGGTCGCAAGCACGGCGCTTATTCCAGTACCGATTTGCGACGCGTTGGTATCATCCATGACCTCTCATAAGGACGCTATCGTTGTTGTTCGAGCTTCTTCTCAAGATGTCACCTGTAAGAACCGTCGGTCCTCTTATCGCCTCTGTACTTCTTACAGTCGTAGCGGGCGGTGCCAATGCCGCGACGTTGGATCCCAAGGTCATGGAACACGCTATACAGTATCTGAGTGTCCTTCGCGGTAAGGCGGTCCCAGCTGAGGGCGAGGAATGGCTACAACAACGCTGGCTCGACGAGTCGTCATATGCTCCCAAGAGGGTGGCTCGGCAGATCGATCATCTAGCCGTTCTCTTCGAGCAGCACCAAGACAAGAAGGACAAGCTCGCCTTGGCAAATAGCAGGGCCGAGTTCTTGAAGAACATCTACTGTACCGCGGCACAAAGCAGTGATCCGGATACTGCCAGCCTTCGAGACCTTCTTGCACCTGATGAACTGGTGCTAGCCGCTGATTGTGCGCTTGGTCTCGTCGTAACACGCTTTGATGTTGAAGGCCTGGTCGCTTCGCATGCTCTCGTTGCAACTGCCGTCGGCCATCATCATGACCAAGAGCGCGAGGTCGAAATAACCACGGCTCAGATCAAAGATTGGTTTCCCGACGCTGCGCTTGCAGAAAAAGAACTACTCGCTCGGGCCGAAATCAGGCATGCAGTTCTTGCTCGTTTCTGGTCGCGGATCAACGGAACGCGCGAACAGCAGGCGCTGATCGATGCGATTCGAAGTCAAGCAAAGGCAGATATCAAAGAGCCAGCTCGAGAGATTGAGAACCTGGCGATCTCAAAGCTTGGCGACGTCGACTATCTTGCGAAGGTGGGTGATGACGTGCTCAAGGCGCCCATGATAGCGAGTTATGTCGAGTTTCTTGAGCGCATTGCTGGCAACGTTCTTTCCAGCCGCGATCGAGCATGGCTGCAGGATGTCTTCCTTAAGGTTTTTCAAAAAGATCCGAAAAAGGCGCTGACCGAACTCAACAATGTGCAGTCACTGAATCGAGATTATCACGCAAGCAGTGCTGCTGATGTGAGAGCCAAAATGGACCAGGACTGGGCTATTCGGCTCCATTGCCATTTCACGTCATCGGGAGATCCCGACGAGCAGCAGCTGGCTGTTATGCTGTTCTCCCATGACCCCGTGACGTTCTCTGACTGTGACTCCATGCAGATTAAGCGGAAGAGTCAGACGATTCTGGCCGAAGCGAAAGGCCAGATGCTGACCGAAGGCGATATCGGCGATGCGTTACGTTTTGCGAGCATCATGCTTGGACGCCCGCTGCTCCCGGAAGAAGAATCTATTGTGCGTTCGGACAGTATGCGGAGCTTCGACCGTAGCGTTGACAAATGGTCTGAGAATCAAACTTTTTATCGGGCATTTCTTGGTGAGATTGATCAGCGCCAGGACAGCCATTTCCTGACGATGAACAAGCGGAAAGAGCTTTTCGATGCGATCTATTGCAATTTGAAATCTTCGAATGAACCGTTTTCTGACGACTATATACGGATGTTCCAACGCCATGAGGCGATCCAATTTGAGGACTGCGAGCGGGTGCGCGTGACGACCAAAGACGAAATTGAAGCCTTTGTCAGCGTCCTGGACTTTCTATCGCTCATCAACGGCAAGCCACCACTGAGCCAAGCTGCCATCGCCGAACTTCTGACAACGATCGATTCACGGGATTTGAATCGAGCTGAAAGCATGCGGTTAGCCTTGGATGAATGGTGGTCTTTGCTTTCGCTCGAAGAAAAGGTGACCGCAATCAAGAGCATGCGGGAGCAGGGAATTACACCCGATGCCGATGCTGAGACGATCGGTAGTTTCTTCAATCACGTGGAGCGCATGGTCGTTGTCCTGAATGCCAGGAACAAGTCCTGCGAGACACTAGCGGTTACGATCCAAGGCATGACCGCTCTCTATGCTGCCGGCCTCGGGCCAAACGGTGTGACCGCGAACAGCCCTTCAGGTCTTCCCGGGGAACAACTTGCAGGCTTGGTTTCTGCAACCAATGCAGCCCGTGCGATCTGCAAAGGTGTTTATGGCGGGTAGTTGCTGCAGGAACCCGTTAAGGATGACACCGAGGTCCGCAGTCGACTGACATGGCGCGTCAGTTCGGGCTGATATAAAGAGATGGCTTTGACTTCAAGAAGGCGATCGCACATCCCGTCGTTTGTCGCTGGCGATCTCCATGCAGTAGCGACGTTTGAACGACAATGGATTTTTGGCAAAGAACGATCGGTTACGAACCCGAAGAGCCGGTATTGACCAGAGGTTGCTAGGCGTAATGGCGTCAGCAATTCGCCTTCGTCATGTGTCATCGGAGAGATCATGGGGCATACCGATCGGGGCTGTCCTGCTCGTGACACGCCTCGCCTCGGCTCCTGGTCGACCGACATAGAAAACGCGGCCCAGCAGCAGGCGACCAACAATGTAACCGAGATGTAACGCTCGGGTGCCGCTAAGCCGTCGCCCCAATCGGTTGCTCGAGGGCCAGCTTCAATCGTTCGGCGCTTGCCATGTGCCTCAGTTTTACTGTCCGCTGATAGAAGCTGTCGGTAGGTTCGTTGCGTGTGATATTGACCACCGTGGAGCCTCCAAGTTCATCCTTGAAGAGCTCATACATCAGCTGCCGGTGTTCTTCCGCTAGGGCGGCACCGACGTCGTCGAGTACGACATATCCCGGTTTGTGGAGCAATAATCGAGCAAAGACGAGACGCTGCTGCTGATCGAGCGACAAAGATTTGTCCCAGCGTTCTTCGGCATCGATTAACGGGATCAGATGGTCGAGCTGTACCCGTTCGAGCACGCTCTTGACGTCATGTTCGGAAAAACGCTCTGGTGCATCAGGGTAGGTTACCGCTGCGCGGATGCTACCGAGCGGTAGATATGGGCGCTGCGGCAGGAACATCATGCCGTTATCGCTGGGCAATCGCAGTTTTCCTGTACCCCAGGGCCAGAGTCCGGCAAGCGCTCTAAAGAGACTGCTCTTGCCTGATCCTGGTTCGCCAACAATCGCCAAGTGCTCGCCTGGCTTGACCGTCACAATATCTTCGTCCAGCGTTGCACGCCCATTGGTCAGCAGAACCTGAACGTTTTCCATCACAAGAGTACCGCCAGCGTTGTGGCTGCGCTCGATGCGTGGCGCGTCCTCGCCCATGGTCTCAAGCCGCTGCAGGCTATCACGATAGGCGGTAACGCGAAGCAGTGTCGCGCGCCAGTCCGCAATTCTTGGGAAATTGTCGACAAACCAGCGAAGCGCATTTTGCACATGGTTGAACGCGCCGACCACCATCATCAACTCGCCAAAATTGAGGCTGCCTTGAAAGTAGCCAGGGGCTGCTACCAGGATGGGAACGATCAGAGCGAGCCAGCCGTAGCCAGATGTGATCCAGGTCAACCTAGCCAAGCCATTGGCGAGCTGCCGGGTGATGTCGATGACGCGGGTTACCGGAGCGTTCAAGGCACGACGTTCGTCAGTCTCGCCGCCATAGAGGGAAATGCCTTCTGCGCTCTCGCTGATTCGGACAAGACCGAAGCGAAGGTCGGCCTCGCGCGAGTAGCGTTCGGCATTGATGGCGATAAGCGGCCGTCCCACGAGCCAGGTCAGCCATGAGCCGGAAAGTGCATAAAGGATGGCGCACCAAACCAAATAGCCCGGAATCGTAAAGCCAGGCGCACCGTCGAATGAGAAGACCACCTGGCTTGAAAGGCCCCATAGCACACCGATAAAGCTCAAAAGAAGTAAGCTCGATCGCAGGAGGCCGATAGAGAGATCTGCGCCGAATTCTGTAAGTCGCTGACAATCGGCTTGCATGCGCTGGTCTGGATTTTCGCCAATTTCGCCTGCATATCCGAGGAGATAGGCGCGGTTTGGTGCAAGCCATTGATCCAAAAGGTCATGGGTAAGCCATTCGCGAAGCCGCACCTCCAGCATCTCGCGAATCCAGGTCTCTGCAACAACGAGCGTTAGCAGCACGGCGACGATAAGGATAAACACACCAATTTGCGTGATGAAAGCGTCCGCGTTCGCTTGCTCTAGCGCGTTATAGAAATCGCCTTTCCAGTTATTGAGACGTACCTGGCCGATCATGTTGAGGCCGATGGCGAAGACAATGCCGGCAGAAAGGATCCAAATGCGGTATCGGTGCGGCGATGCTTTGAGCGAGCGCCAAAGCGTTTTGAGCTGCCGGTAAATCGTGTAGTTGTCTTGACTAATCGAATGCGAGTCGGCGTTTTCCGCCGCAGCTTCGGACTTCGTGGCTTCCACTACGGCCATATTAAGACTTCCCCCCGGTGGCGACGGCAGTGCTGGTCCAAGCATCTGAAACTGCGACACTTCGAACCCGAAGGCTGCACTCTCTAGCGATTGCCATGTTTTCCCCGGTCACGCCATATAGTGGCCTCATGATATGTTCGTTATCCTGATTAATTTAGGGTCGAGCGGGTCTTTAGGCACGGATTGGACAGAAAAAATCATGACAAACTCCTCGTCGACGGCGCGCGTGGACACGCTCTTGAGCGCTATGACGCTCCAGGAAAAAATCGGCCAGATGACCCTAATTACAGCGAAAATCGCGGTAACCGGCCCAAGGGTGCCTGGGGACTATATGGCCGCTCTACGCGAGAGTCGGATCGGTGCCATCAATGCTCTGTTTGGTGCAGCGCAGACCCATGAGGTTCAGCGTATCGCTGTCGAGGAAACGCGGCTGGGCATTCCTCTACTGTTTACGCTGGACGTCATCCACGGACATCGGACGGTGTTTCCGATCCCGTTGGCCGAAGCGGCAACATTTGATCCCGATCTCTGGGAGCGCACCGCACGGGCCTCAGCTCTAGAAGCGACAGCGGACGGTGTCAACTTCAGCTATGCGCCAATGATCGATGTTTCTCGCGATCCTCGATGGGGGCGCATTGCCGAGGGACCTGGCGAGGACCCTTGGCTCGCCACCATTTATGCGGTTGCCAAAATTCGTGGCATCCAAGGGGATGGCATTGAGAAGCCGGAAAACATGGCGGCAACAGCGAAGCACTTGGCGGGCTATGGCGCCCCCCAAGCAGGCCGAGACTACCACTCCGTCGATATTTCTGACCGCACGTTTCTTGAAGTGTACATGCCGCCCTTCAAGGCTGCGATTGAAGCTGGCGTAGCGTCGATCATGCCAGGATTTCATGATCTCGCTGGCATACCCATGACGTCGCACAAGGCCGTTTTGAACGATCTCGTTCGCGATGAATGGGGCTTTGATGGCATGATGATCAGTGATTACAACGCGATCACAGAGCTCCTCGCTCACGGTACGGCAGGTGACATTGCCGAAGCCGCTGCTGCAGCGCTCAAGGCTGGGGTCGACATTGATCTGATGGGCGATGCTTACGCCCGAGGTTTGCCTGAGGCGCTAGAACGGGGTTTGGTGGACGAGACGGATATCGATCGGGCGGTCAGCCGGATTCTCCAGCTCAAAGAAGCACTTGGCCTGTTCGATGATCCCTACGGTCGAGGAAATCACGAATTTCTTCCCCCTATGCAAATTAATGCCCACAAGAACTTAGCACGTGAGGCCGGCAAGCGCTCAATCGTGCTGTTAACGAACCACCGAGAGATCCTTCCGATTACTGCCCCTCCTGCAAGCATTGCCGTGATTGGCCCGCTTGGTGACAATCGTCACGAGATGCTTGGCCCGTGGTCGATTGTCGGTGATGGAGATGAGATGGTCTCCATACTCGAAGGTATCGAAGCGGCCTTCTCGTCATCTGAGATAGAACATGCCGCTGGCGGTGTGATTAACGACGCGACGGATGGTGATCTCGCCGCAGCAATTGAAGTGGCAAGCCGAGCAGACCTCGTCATCCTGTGCCTCGGCGAGGAAGCTGTCATGAGCGGTGAAGCAGCGAGCCGTGCTGAGCTCGACCTTCCTGGACGCCAGGCTCAGCTTGCTCGGACGGTTCTTGACCTTGGTAAACCGACGATCGCTGTGCTTTCTTCAGGGCGGCAGCTCTGTTGTCCATGGCTGTTTGAGCGCGCTGATGCCGTGCTGGCAACCTGGTTTCTCGGCAATGAGGCCGGTCATGCGATTGCTGACGTCCTAACGGGTAAACACAATCCTTCCGGTCGACTCCCAGTCTCCTGGCCCATCGATGTTGGTCAGATTCCGCTTCACTATCAACCGCGACCGACCGGGAGGCACCCTAATCCGCAGGAGCGTTATTCCAGCAAGTATCTCGACCTTCCGGTGGAACCGCTGTTCCCCTTCGGCCATGGCCTTTCTTATACGCAGTTTGCGCTGAGCAATTTGAGCGTGACACCTGTTGAGTTTGGGCCCGGCGACATGGTCACAATCGAGGTGGATGTGGAAAACATCGGCCAAACATTCGGAGAGGAAACGATCCTCGTCTTTGCCCATGATCCAGTTGCGTCGGTTGCTCGACCCGTATTGGAATTGAAGGCCATGGCAAAAGCTCATTTGGATGCTGGTCAAAAGGCAAGGATTCGCATGACCCTAAAGGCAGATGAGCTTGCTTTTCTCGACCAAGATCTCAAGCCGGTCCTAGAACCGGGCGCGCTTCATATCGAGGTTGGAACCAAGGCTGATCGTCTCTCTCTCCTTTCGACCGAAGTGCGGGTCAAACCATCCGTCAACGTCTGATACCCAGCACGCGCTCAAACGGAATCCTTTCGGGTGTGGCTCCATAACAGCCGGATCTTGCGGGTAAATCGCGGTTGTCAATTTTTTTGGGATCGTTAAGGGAAGTTTTTTTGCCCTGCGGTGTTGACATAATTAGAAACACACGTCCACGACAATTGACAAGAGAAAACGATGGCCGTCAAAGCAGCAGGCAGGCTCGTGACGCGCATGATGCGAGTTGCGTTTAAAGAGACACTCTCACCGGCAAACCAGGCAGTCCGATCATCATCGACCGGACGCTCGTTGAACGAAGTTTGTGATGTGAGCCGAACATTCGGCAATGATCTTCACCAGCATCTTCATGCTTATACCGGATCGACGGACCCGTTCGGCACACCGAGCAATACGGCGGATAGTTGGCGGCTGCAGTTCTGCGAAGCTGGCGATGAACTTGAAGCTGCAAATTCAACTGGTGATATTGAAAAGCGTCTGGGCCGACGCTAAGGGTAGATCGATATATTTGCCCATCGGGTAAGGGGCTGGAGTGGCAGCTAGGTCCTTCTAGAACGTCACTTACATCAGTGAGACAATTCGCGATCTGCACCTGGCGGCAAGGGCCAGTTCGGATTGTTGAGCATCTCGTTGTTGCCGGAAGCTGCCGCATGCTGGTAGCGCCCGAAAAGCATCGTTCCTAACGCTGCCGTCAGCAAACTCAGGGCAAGCATGGCTAACCAGATGAGCGAGGTCTTCCCGTTCCCCAATGCATCATCTTCCTGCATGGCAACAGCAGGGGATAGGATCGAAGCCGCAGGCCGATTGAGTAGGCTGTCAGGTGCTTGGATGCTGTCGGCCTCTCTTAGGTGCCTAGCAAGGCTCTCTTCGGCCGTCTTAAGTTCCTGAACTTGTTCGAATTGTGCGGCATGACGACGTTCTAGGTCCGCCATTGCCGAGGTTAGTCGAGTCACATCGGACGCAAGGTTAGCAACCTCAACCGATTGCCCCGGGACGACGCCATTTCCGTTTCCTTCGACTTCAAGGCTTGTCTGAGCCGCCGCTGTTGCATCGATCATAAACCGTAACAACCGTTCGGTCTTGAAGGGATCTTGGTCCGACGTAGTACCAGCGTCGAAAGGGCTAGCTGTGATCGCTGATTTCGCGTCTTCTAAGCGAGCACGCCATTGGGAACCAAATCGATCAATCCAGGAAGACGCGAGTTCACGCTGCATGGCGCGTTCCAAATTCAGCCTTTCGACAAATGTCGTGATGCGATTATTGATGCTGTCCACGAGCTGTTCCGGTTCATTCATTCCGTCCAGCGTTATAACGAACGACCCATCATCACCTTGTTCCAGGGCAACATCGATGTCGCCCTGTGTGCTTCCCGCAGCCAATTGCTCGGCCGTTGGGCCAAGAGGGGTGTCCGCAAGAAAGTTTAGGAGACTCTTCGGATCGAATGGGCGGGGCTTGATCAATGCAGCTGGCGTTTCGGATGACCGGTCGATATCAATCGGGTCCGCGCGAACCATGAATTGGATCGATCCAGTCGATGTCGCAGTCCCCGTAAACGCAGTGGCGCCAAACGCCATAACGACAAACAGAGATACCGTTAATGTGATAAACAACAGCGGCCGTTCACGCACGGTGTGAACGTGTTGGAACAAGCCCTGCCGACGCAGCGTTTCGGATTTATCCATCTGGTCATCTCCGGCGCAGCCATCACAAATTGTCCAACGCGTGAGTGATATCTTCTCCGCCTATAGCCCTGAAGTCCGTGACCACACGTTCAAAAGGTCGAGACGCGTCAATAGGCTGAACGGTCGAACGGTAGGCGCACGACGGTTCTCAAGATGATGGACAGGTCCAGCCATATCGACCAGTTTTCGATGTAGAAGAGATCGTAGCGGACCCGGTTTTCGGCCTTTTTCCGCGTCGTCACTTCACCTCGATTGCCATTGACTTGCGCAAGCCCGGTTATCCCAGGCTTGACACGGTGTCGCGCTGCATAATGGCGGACGATTTGGTCATAAGGCTGATCCGCGACCATCATGCCGACGGGATGGGCTCGGGGACCAACAATGGACATGTCGCCAATCCATACATTGATGAGCTGCGGGAGTTCATCAATGCTTGTACGTCTCAAAAAACGCCCGATTCGCGTCACGCGCTGATCATCCTTCGATGTCTGCCTGCCTCCTGTCGGGTCGCATTGGCTGTGCGCCATGGTCCGGAATTTGTAGACGTCGAAAGCAACATTGTTGAATCCGAACCGACGTTGCCGAAACAACACCGGTCCAGGACTATCAAGCTTAATAATTAGAGCGGTGAGCGCCAACAGCGGTGCAAGCAGGATGGCGGCCATCGCGACGATGATTTTGTCTTCGACCCATTTGGCAATACCAGCCCAATCTCGCATAGGCAGGCGTGTCAGGCCGTACACAGGAACCGAGCCGAAATGCGTGCCTTTGCGCGGTGCTAAGTCAAAATGGGCTAAATCTGGTGCTAGGAATATATCCGCAGGCACAGTCAACAAAGAGTCGATGACTTGAGAAATCCTCTTTGACTGTGAGCTCGGCAGAGCGATGACGATAGCGTCGATCGATTCGATTCGACAGATCCGTTTTAGATCGTCTAGGTCGCCATGTGACTCGATCACTGGATCGCCGTCATCAGCCACCGATGTCATGTCGTCAAAGACACCAATCAGGTTGTAGCTCTGGGCAGCATCTTCCCTGGCAAGCGTTTCGAGCAGCCGAGCTGCTTGAGGCGTTGCGCCGATGATGGCAATCCGCCTCCGCGTGAAGCCAACCTTGCGGAGAATGGTCACCATGACTGGCTCGAGGAGGAGGCTTACCATGAGAAAGAAGGGCGTGATCACCGCCCAGACGATCATCCAGCCGCGCGAGAAGTCGCTGCCCGACTTGAGCAGGAACAGGATGCTGGTGACAATCAAGAGCGCAATGCACCATGCCGAGATCAGCTGCTGCATCTGTTGGTCGAACAGACCTGTCTTGGCTCGACCGTACTTCATGAAGCGCACAGCCGAGAAAATGATCCCGCCGAGTAGCGCGAGCTTACTGTATTGCATGGAGCTAGCATCAAAATACAAAAACAGGTTGCTCGGCGGAAAGACGCTTTGGGGAAGATAATAAAGGACAAAGGCCACCCAACCGCTCAGCCCGGCGGCAGCCATCTGGAGCGCCACGCGTACGGCGTCAAAGAGTGCACGCCCATAGCGCCGGGTGAACTGCAGTCCCCAACTAGGCGAATGCCTGACAGCATCCGCCGGCGCATCGGAACGCGTCGTCGTTACTCGTGTTGCCAAGATGATCCAGACCCGACTCTATGAGACGATGGTAAGCTACGGTGTTGGCACGTCTGAAAAGAGCCCAAATACACGACAAAAACAACTCTCATTTAACTTTAATGCGCAAAAAAATATGCACGATTTTTGCGGGTTTTTGTTACAATGCCAATCACCCTTTAATTGATTTTTTTAATCTTAAAGTTTAAAAAAATTTTATATTACACGCATTTTTGGATCTTCGTGCCTGTTTGTCCCATGATTTTGGAGAACTGGTTCATGCATTGACCACGCGAAAATTGAGCAATAGATGCATCATTTGATGGCTGGATGGACGCCGATTACGGGATTGGCATTTCTTCCGGATCGCATTATCCCGAGCATGTGACGTTCCGCTTCTCGCGGCACTGACGGTAGATTCCTTCTTAAGGATAGCTTTGGAATAGGGTGAGCTGGTGACGGCCTGGATCGAGATGGTGGGAGATGACGACGCTTCCGCTGACTTAAAGGAGGCGCTTTCAGAGGCGCGAACTCCTCATGGAACCGTAGACAATGTCATGCGGGTGCATTCCCTACGTCCAAGCACAATGCGTGGGCACGTCCTCCTATATCGAGCGGTGCTACACGACGATAAGAACACGCTTCCGGCTTGGTTCCAGGAGACGATTGCATCCTATGTTTCACTACTTAACAACTGTACTTACAGTTTTAGCAATCACTGGGCCAATGCGCGTCATCTAATTCTAGAAAAGGACGGTTCGGATTCGGCGCTCGCAGATCGTATCGAGATGGCGCTCAAGACAGATGCGCCGGAAACGGCGTTCGATGGTCCACAGCTGGCCATGCTGACTTATGCACGCAAACTGACGTTGACACCGGGATCGATGGAAAAGAGCGATTTGGACCCGATGCGCGCGCAGGGCGTCGACGATGGCGAGATTCTAGAGGTCAACCAGGTCGTCGGTTACTTCAGTTACGTCAATCGACTGCTGAATGGTCTTGGGGTCACGCTCGAAGGAGACATTGTCGGCTATTACGCCGAATCTGGCGCGACCGGAGATACGGTGTGATATGTCCCGTTTTTCATGGTCTTAACCGTTCCATGTCTGTGGGCGAGATGAGTTGCCTGCAGGGTGGAACCGATCCAAAAATCGTCACTGATGCCCTTTGCTATGCCAGCCCTCACGCCGGTTTCATCGATATGAACCATCATGATGTTCCGAGATGATGATCGACCCCAGAATATATTTGGGCGAGGACATCAAAATGGGTTGCGGACGTATGAGCACTGTTGGTGATCCGATCTGGCACTTCGGTAAGGCCATTACCGATCGCTAGGTTGAAGCTGAAAGGGGAGTTGATGACTGAAACAGAGAACAAGACCTGGCGTTTCCCCGTCAACAAGGTCGGCGTTCTTGGCCTCGGCCCCATTGGCACGACCATCGCCGAACTTCTCGCAAAGATGGGACAAGCAGCAGATCTTCAAAAGATCGTCGTTTTCGACCCGGATGAAAGGCTCTTGAGCGCCTGTGCCAATGACGAGGTCCATCGGTCGACGTCTATTGCCCATCTCGTGGATAATAGTGATCTTGTGCTCCTTTGTTTATCCAGTGGGGGCGACGTGGCCAAAATTGCGCGGTCGCATGAAGGGCTGCTGGACTGTGCACGTCAGGGTCAGATCATAATCGATCACAGCTGGTCGCAGCCTGATCTAACCCATCAGCTTTGTATGGCCTTTGCTAAACGTGGCGCAGCTTTTCTTGACGCACCGATCAGCAGATCTGCCCGAACTGCTTCCGCGCTTGAATTCGGCCAACAGGCTCTCGCGATTAGCGGCGATATGCCAGCCATTGAGGCGGCGATGCCAGTCCTTCGATGCTTTACGCGTGTCGTCACACCGATGGGGTCGGCCGGGGCCGCGCAGGTGGTCCGGCAGATGAGCGATCTTGTTGCCTTCCAGACGTTCACCGCGCTCGCCGAGGCCATGGCCGCAGCGAAGAGCTTTGGCATTGACGGGGCGCTCATGATTAAGGTGCTCGCTCAAGGTTATGGGGACGGAGCGGGAGTCGCTCTTCAGAATTACCAGGGATTCCTCGATGCTAATCAAGCATTGGGGCAAACGAAGATGACGATCGGTGATGCTGAGCAGAGGCTGAGTGATGTCATTCGCCTGGCAGAATCGAAGAAACTCTCATTGGCTGGTGCAAGCGGTACACTGGCGCTCTTAAAAAAAGCTAGCGACAGAGGTTTGGGCGGTGAGAGTTTGGGTGGTCTTGCCACGGTTATCGAGCCAGAGCGACCGGCATGGCGTCAGAAATCGAACGCTAGCTGACGTTAAACATCGACTTCCCGTCCTTGCGGCTTCCCCGTTCGTGGGCGGGGGATGTGACCGACCGTGGACCTGGCAGAGGAATTCAGGCTGACATCAGCACGTCATCCTCCGCTCAGGCACGGGGGTGAGCGGTTTGGTAGAGGCGCATGAGTCTTGCGTTGTCGAGACCGGTATAGCCTTGGGTCGTGCTGAGACTGGCATGGCCGAGCAGCTCTTGAATTGTCCTAAGATCGGCGCCATCACTCAGGAGATGAGTCGCGAAGCTATGGCGCAGGGCGTGCGGCGTCGCAGTTTCCGGCAGGCCCAGCATCCGACGAACCGCTTGGACATTGCGGCGGATCAAAGCTGGTTGCAGGCGTTTGCCGCGAAGGCCAACGAAAAGCGGTGCTTCGTTGAGGAGGCCATACGGGCAAGCTGCGAGGTAATCAGCAAGTGCCGATGCAATGATTGGCAAGATCGGTACGAGACGCTGTTTCTTACCTTTACCGGTCACAGTCAATTGACGGAGGGCGCTTGGGTCACGACCAATCTCATCTCGGTCAAGCGCGAGCGCCTCCCCAATCCGAAGGCCGGCACCATAAAGCAGAAGCAAGAGCGCAGAGTCCCGTTTGCCGACCCAATCCTGGTTGGAGGCGGCGGGCGCTTGGTGTACAAGGTCGTTGGCTTCGCCCGACGAGAGTGGGCGCGGTAGACGCTTTTCTTGCCTAGGCGTGCGTAGGGCTTTGATCGCCGGATTGTGCTTGCCGTAATGCCGGTCAAGAAATCGGTAGAAGCTGCGTAGGGCAGCAAGACCCCGCGCAACGGAGGTTTTCGCAACGCCGTCGCGATGACGTGCAGCGAGCCAGGCCCGGAAGTCAGCGATTTTGAGGTCTGTGAGCTGCTGAAGACTTGGTGTTCCTCCAAGATGTTCTGCCAAAAAACTAAGAAACCCTATCATGTCGGTCTGGTAGCCCTTGACGGTTAGCGCCGCTTGGCGCTTTTCATGGGCAAGCCAATCACACCACGCCTGCATAATCGTTGCCACTTCGGGATCGATGCTGAGTGCGTCTGCCTGCAAAACCACCTCGCCACGCCGTTCAGACCAGTTTTTTTGAACTGGAGGCCGGATCGCGCCCCGACCAGACGGTGGATGACAAGGCTTCGTTCAAAGGAAGTCAAGACCAGCCGGTATCGGTGTCAACGGTGCCCGTCCTACTGCCGTTGCCTCTAGAGGGTGCGTTTGACTATGAAGTTCCCTCGGACGGTATGCTTGCGCCACAACCCGGAGATGTTGTTGAGGTGCCATTTGGGCCGCGTTCGGTCGTGGGCATTGTTTGGGATGAGCCACCGTCCAAACGTGCCGACCCGAAGCGGCTCAAGCCGATAAAGCGGCGTCTGGATGCCCCTCGGCTGCCAACATCTCTGTTGCAACTTATCAAGCATGTCGCAGCAACAACGTTGCATCCGCTTGGCAACGCGCTTCGTCTAGCTTTGGCCTCGCCAGGGGCACTTGAGCCGCCCGCGCCCAAGATCGGCCTGGTTCCCGCCACCAATCCCACTGACGGAATGCGGATCACCGCGGCGCGACAGCGCGTCCTTGCAGCACTTGAAGATGGCCGCCCACATCTTCCCGCCGATCTCGCACGATTGGCTGGCGTAAGTAGCGGTGTGGTTCACGCAATGGCGAAACAGGGGATGTTGCTGCCCAAACCCATCCCTGAGGAGATCTTGCCGCCACTGGAGGCGAAACGAGATGTTGTCGATCTGTCGCCAGCGCAACGGCGGGCCGCCGATCAACTGAAAGCCGAGGTCGGTCAGGGCCATAGCACGACGCTTCTCGAGGGTGTTCCAGGCTCAGGCAAGACCGAGGTCTATCTCGAAGCGATCATCGAAGCCTTGGATCGCGGCCAGCAAGTCTTGGTCCTACTCCCTGAAATTGCCCTGACCGCTGAACTGCTTGGGCGATTCACGCGCCGCTTTTCGCGAGACGTCGCTCTTTGGCATTCGGAACTCGGAAGTGCCAAGCGCCGCAAGCTCTGGCGGCGCATCGCTGAGGGTAAGGAACAGGTCGTCATCGGAGCTCGCTCTGCCCTGTTCCTGCCTTTTCCAAAGCTTGGGTTGATCGTCATCGATGAGGAGCATGACGGTAGCTTTAAGCAGGAGGACGGTGTGCCTTATCAGGGGCGGGACATGGCCATCGCACGTGCTCAGTTTGAGAGCTGTCCGATCATTCTTGCCTCGGCCACGCCAGCGCTCGATACCGCTTATGCTGCTGGACGTATTGAAGGTGCGCCTGAGCCAACCGGGGCAACACGTCTTCCGATCCGCCTTCCTTCTCGTTTCGGCGGCGCACGCATGCCCGATATCGAGTTGATCGACCTACGAAAGAATCGGCCACCGAGAGGAAACTGGCTTTCTCCAATCCTGAAAGAAGCGCTCGAAACGACGCTCAATTCCGGTGAACAGAGCCTTCTTTTTCTGAACCGGCGAGGGTACGCGCCGCTCACCCTCTGCCGAGCCTGCGGCCACCGGATGGCGTGTCCGAATTGCCATGCTTGGTTGGTGCATCATCGTCTGAAGCGTCGGCTTTTGTGCCATCATTGCGGCTATTCCAGACCCGAACCGGAACACTGCCCCGAATGTGGGACCCTTGACGCGCTCACCGTCTCCGGTCCGGGGGTTGAGCGATTGATGGATGAAGTCACGGGCGCGTTGCCTGCCGCCCGCATTGCCATCATGACAAGTGATGTTCCCGGCAGCCCACGTGCGGCCGCTGAACTCTTGGATGCCATGCGTTCCCATCAGCTGGATATCCTCATTGGCACCCAAGTTATCGCTAAAGGACACCATTTCCCCGACCTAACGCTTGTCGGTGTGGTCGATGGTGATCTTGGCCTTTCAGGCGGTGATTTGCGCGCGGCAGAGCGTCAGTTCCAACTTCTGTATCAGGTGTCAGGTCGGGCAGGGCGGGAGGAACGGCCGGGACGTGTGATGATCCAGACACATCTTCCCGATCATCCCGTGATGCAAGGACTGAAAGCCGGGGATAAAGACCGTTTCTATGCAGAAGAGCTCGCGGAGCGCTATGATGCCGGGCTTCCACCATTTGGTCGCCTTGCTTCACTCATTGTCTCCGGCCGCGATGCTGCCGAGGTGCGTAGACTTGCGACTGATCTTGCGCGCAATGCCCCGAACCAAGCTGGACTGCGCGTACTTGGGCCCGCGCCGGCGCCCATCGCTATGCTGCGAGGGCGATACCGTCAGCGACTCTTAGTGATTGCAAGTGAAGGTGTCAACCTCACCGGCAGCATCGCGCCTTGGATTAAGAGGGCCAATCCCAAAGGCAATCTCCGGCTGCATGTCGACGTTGATCCCTATAGTTTTCTCTGAACAACCAAAACAAGTGCAGGGCAGTAAGCCCCATAAAAGACAAATGTTCATTTCGCGTTCATTAGTAGCGGAACAAATATTCCAACATTCTAAAGCAATTTTTGATTGATTGTTGGCAACAATATTAGCTTACTTAGATTTTGCACTGTCAAGGATTTCAATGCTATAAAGCGGTTTCTCAAACAAGAATACTGAAAACGCTCGAATGGTTCGTCTGGGTCTGATCTTTTTGATATGGTGTATGTATGAGGGCTTTAAACTTTGCGCCTCCGTTGCCGACAGATGTTGAATCAACTGACGATACTCTAGCGCCTCATCCAACGACTTCGGTCGACGTCGAGCTGTTTCGCGAAATGGCGGACAAATGCCCGCTTGGTCTCTTGGTTCACCGAAAGTATGAGCCACTCTACGTCAATGCCGCCTGGGCGACGCTGTTCGGCTATACCGTCGACGAGATGATGGCAGGCGTGACATTTTTCGACCTGGCGCATGATGCCGATCGCGATCGTCTCAAGAAATATCGAGATGACCGGCTGAACGGTCAGGAATCGCCGAATCGCTATCGATTTCGAGGCCTTCACAAGGACGGGCGAACCATTTGGCTGGAGCAGTTCGTCAAAGTCATTGATTGGCAAGGTCAGAAAGCCATCATGATCGTTACCGTCGATGTCGATCAATATGAACGGCAATCGGCACAGCTTAGGCGTCAGCAGCAAATCCTTGAGCAAGAGGCGTTACTGCGATCCGAAGAGCTTAGCGAGTCGGCGCGCGAATTGCATGTCAATCAATCTATTATCGATCAGATGAGTGAGTTGATGTCGGTCATTGGTACCGACTATCGCTTCCGTCTTGCGAACCAAGCTTACTTGAACTTTTTCGGCCGCCGGGAGGAAGAACTCCTTGGTCAACATGTGCAAAGTCTGCTGGGCAAGACGCTCTTTGAGACCTACACCAAACCCGCACTCGAACGGTCATTTCGAGGATATCGAGAACAATTTGAAAAGATCTTGGATGTACCGGGGGGAGGGCGCTGCCATATCGAATGTGTTACCGAACCCTTTCGTGAGCCAAACGGGGCGATTAGCGGGGCTATTTGCTACCAACGTGACGTGACAGCAATCAGAATGGTCGAAGAGCAAAGCCGTCTCTTTGGCGCCGTGATCGAACAGAGCGCCGATCGTGTCTCGGTCATCGATCGCAATTATCGATTTCGTATGACCAACAAAGCCAATAGCGACTTTCATGGATCCTCGGTACGGGAGATGATCGGACGGCACTTGGTGGATTTCGTCGGCGAGGGCTATTTCCGTCGATTTTCTAAGCCGGCACTTGATCGTTGTTTCAGGGGCGAAGACATCCGATTTCGGCGTCCGAATAGGGATCAGCATGGAGCCGTTGTTACGATTGAAATTTCACTCGAGCCCTTCCGAGAGACGGACGGCAAAATCACAGGCGCTATCGCCCGACTCCGCGACGTCAGTGAAGCGCAAGCGATGTCGGAGAGGCTCGCCTATCAGGCGCGATATGATCAGCTTACCGGTCTGCTCAACCGTCAGGCTTTTGAACGAATACTCGAAAAATCAATTGCCGACGTCTCAAGCTGTGACAGGACCGATGTACTCTGCTTTATCGATTTAGATCAGTTCAAGATCGTCAATGACACGGTGGGCCATCTCGCCGGCGATATCTTCCTCAAGCAAGTTGCCGAGATCTTTTCGAGCAGGTTGCACAACGATGACGTCCTTGCGCGTTTTGGCGGAGATGAGTTTTTACTGTTGCTCAGAAAATGCTCGCTGCGACGTGCTGAACGTGCCTGCGAACGCCTGATCGCGGCGTTGACCGAGTACCGCTTCTTCCACGAGGGCCTCGTCTTTCGCGTTGGAGCGAGTATCGGAATCACGGCCGTGAATCGTCAGGCAACCTCCGCCGGCGACATGATGGTTCAAGCGGATCTTGCCTGTTATGCCGCCAAAGATAATGGGCGCAACCAAGTCCAGATTTTCAAGAAACGTGATGCGTTCATCCGGCGGCGGCAGGATGATATGTACCAAGCCGGCAAAATCAGAGCGGCGCTTGACGAAGACAGATTTGCTTTGTTCGGTCAAATCATCGCGCCGGCCCAACCTGACAATAACGCCGTTGGCCATATTGAGATTTTGCTAAGGCAGATCGATTCTGGGGGCACGAAGATCATTAGACCCGATGGCTTCATTCCTGCGGCTGAACGCTACGGCCTCATGGCAGAGCTCGATCGCTGGGTAATTCAGGAGACCGTTGATTGCCTCACACAGCCGTGTGAGGCGCTGTTGAACAGAAACGTCAGTATCAACCTGTCCGGTATCACACTCAGCGATGAGACATCGCTTGATTTTATCCGCAAAACGCTAACCGAATCAGGCTTATCCCCAGAACGCATCTCATTCGAGATTACCGAAACAGCTGCCATTCAGAATTTGGCCAAGACCGAAGTTTTTATGGATGAGCTTCGGGACTGGGGATGCCGCTTCGCCCTCGATGATTTCGGAAGCGGACTCTCTTCGCTTAACTATCTAAAGCGTCTACCCGTTGATTACTTGAAGATCGACGGGTCATTTATTCGCGAACTGGCAACCGATCCCACAAGCCATGCCATGGTGAAGGCCATCATTCAGATGGCCAAAGATCTCGAGATCATGACCGTAGCCGAAGGGGTCGAGTCACTTATGGTCCTCAATGTGCTGAAAGCGCTCGGTATCGATTATGTCCAGGGCTATGCCATCGGCTCTCCGACGCCCGTGAAACGCGGTATCGCTTCCGGGCGTCGGGATAACCGCCATCACAGATTGACTACTTCGTCGCAGCGTCGGTGAACTTGCCGAGAGCGCCGCGGATTTTTCCAAGGACCTCATCGCGATCGGTGATGCTGTGGCGTGCCTGAAGATAGCCCACATCGTTATAGGCGAGATACACCTGGCCGTCCCCATCTTCATAAGCTAAGGCTTTCTGCGGCAAGTCGATCGCCACGCTTTGCGCCCCTGTCATGAGTGGCGTTCCTAGTTTTGGATTGCCAAAAATGAGAACCTGAGTCGGGCGAAGCTCAAGCCCAGCCCCTTCGGCCCCTGCCTGGTGATCAATGCGTGCAAAGATCTTTAGGCCTTTTTCCTCGAGCATGGCCTGCAGACGATCGATCGTCTCACCGACGGAATAGTTGCTCGGTTTGACCACCAAACCTTCAGCAGCGATAGACGACGTCGCGATGCAGCAAAAAATGGCAACTGCAATCGATCTCAACATGAAGTACTCCCCCAACTTTTGATGGCCGATAACGGGTTCTGACCTGCGTTGACAACAACGCGATCGTTGAACAGAGACCCGTGCTTATACGAGATGCGATCGTGTTTCAATCAAGTAGGGTTCGTCGCCAGCGGTCACAATGCCGTGACGAACGCAACATGCCTCCTCATCGCACCGTCTCGGGCAGGCGCTGGTTTGCACCCTGATGGGACGAACTTGCTTTGCCAATTTGGGAGGTCGCAAGATTTGGGATGCCTGAGGGTGCCATGGGTTTCGCCAGTAGATAGCCCTGGGCCTCATCGCAACCATAATGCTTCAAAAGATCAAGTTGCGCTTCGGTTTCAACACCCTCTGCGATCACCTGCATATTGAGTCCATGAGCCATGCCGATAATCGCACGAGCCAGTGCAGCATCGCTTTGATTGGTGTCGATCTCGTTCACGAAAGAACGGTCAATTTTGATCCGATCCATCGGAAAGCGACGAAGATAGCTAAGTGCAGAATACCCTGTGCCAAAGTCGTCGAGGGCAAGATTGATTCCCATGCCGGTCAGCCAGGAAAGAATGTCGCCGCTCTCTCCCGGTTGCATCAGGATACTTTCCGTCAGCTCAAGCTCTAGGCAATCAAGAACCATGTCAGTCTCGTCAAAGACTCGGAGGAGATCGTCTTGAATGCCAGCGCGTTGTAGCTGCCGACCCGACATGTTGACGGCGAGCCGCAACTTGGCAAGGCCAGCTTCTCGCCAGCGTTTGTGCTGCTTACAAGCAGAGCGGAGCACCCAAAGGCCGAGATCGTAGATCAAGCCCGTCTCTTCCGCGAGCGGGATAAATTGACTAGGCGGAATGACGCCGAGTTCTGGATGCTCCCAGCGAGCGAGCGTTTCTACGCCGACAACGCGCCCCGAGTGCAAATGGACCTGCGGCTGGTAGACGAGTGTCAACTGTCCATGTTCAATCGCAGCTCGAAGATCGGTCTCGAGACGCATCTGATGACGCACCGACGCGTCCATCGTAGGCGTGCAAAGTTCCGCCCGATTGCGGCCCTCGTCCTTTGCGCGATACAGTGCGAGATCAGCCATTTTTAGAAGATGCTCCGACGTTCTGCCATCGTCCGGAAACATGCTGATGCCAATGCTTGCAGTGACGTGCAGTTCATGGCCTTCAAGCACGAATGGTGGTTGTATCGCCTCAAGAATGCGGTTGGCTTTTAAGGTCGCATCATCACGGCAGGAGAGATGGCGTAGTACGAGAATGAACTCGTCTCCCCCCATCCGAGCGACGATGTCACTCTCCCGTAGTGAGCCTCGGAGACGCTTGCCGAGTTCGACCAGAAGCGCATCGCCGACAGAATGGCCGAGCGTGTCATTGACCATTTTGAAGCGGTCCAGATCAAGAAACAGGACAGCAAGGCGCTCGCCGGTTCGTGCGGCGATCTCGAGACAGTCTTCAAGATTGGTGTCAAAGACGGACCGGTTGGGAAGATCGGTCAAGGCATCATGAGTCGCCTGGTAGCGGATCATCTCTTCATTTTGCTTCCGCGTGGTCACGTCACGGATCGTGGCGATGAAGGCATGATTGTCTTGAAGATCGCTTTCCGTCACCGAGAGTTCAATGGGAAAGGTTGCGCCGCCTTGACGTCGCCCTGAGACCTCCACCGCGTGATCGTTTGGCATAGTCGCGAGCCCTGTGATCGAGAGCACACCCGTTGGGTCAATCGCAGCGACTTCCGGTACCAGTTCGTCCAGCATGCGGCCGTGGATTTCATCATCCTGGTAGCCGAACATTTCAGCAGCAGCTAGATTGCTGCTTTCGATGCGGCCGTCAGCATTGATGGTCAAGATGCCATCAACAACCGAGTTCATGATCGCGCGTAGCTTGGTCCGACCGATTTCTAGATCCATTTCGCGCGCGCGCCGTTCCGTCACATCGCTGTAAATGGAAATAATCTCGCCATCGGGTGTTTTGAACTCGTAGACCGAGGTCCAACGGCCATTATGAAATGGCATGTCATGGGTACCTTTGGGTGCACGATGTTGACTCGTTATCTCCTCAAGCCAGCGTTCACGGTCGGCGTCATCGTCATGGTCGATAAGACAATCGCCAACCAAACGCGCGAACAGGCCAAAGCTCATGCCTGTTCGGATGGAACACTCGATCGGCTTGAAGATGATCCGAAACTGCTTGTTGAAGAGGAGCAGCCGATCGTTCCTGTCCCAAAGCGCGAAGCCCTCGGACATGGCCTCGGTCGGCTTGATCAGCCGATCGCGTGATTCCTTGACATGCTGAAGATGGGTCTGCATCCGCGCAACAATGTTATTGAAAGCGCGTCCCAACCTCGCAATATCGTCGTCTCCAGCGGCGACAATGCAGTAGTGGGGGTTGCCGGCCGCGATTGCATCCGCAGCGTCTGCGAGTTCGCTCAAACGTCGCGTAAACACATGCGCGATGGTCATCGCGATCAAGCCATTGAGCGCCATGCCAGCAAAAAAAGTTGCCGAGACCCTGGATAGGTCAAAAGGTTGGTGAGTGGGCATCTCCGCCAGTAGATAGATAATAAGAAACACCGTCTCGGCAATCGCGATCCATAGCGCGAGGCGGAATCTTAGGGACATGGCGACCGCTCGCCATGATCAATACGAACGGGTCCTGTCTGGCAGACGGCCCTCGGGATCTCCGTTTCCTTGAGAATGAGGCTGGTGAGCTCGGCCTGCCGCGATGTATCGGTCTTACTGAAGATCGCCTGGAGTTGGCTCCGAACGGTATGAATCGATACGTTGAGACGCTCGGCAATCATGCGTGGCGAAAGGCCATCAGCCAAGAGTGTAGCGACCCTGGCTTCAGCTTTGGAGAGTTTGAAGCGACGACGTAGACGAAGTTCGATCGGAAGACCGGCGGCCGCGACAGGTTCCTTCAGATCGGGCGCTGCAAATCTACTGAGGTCATCTCCAGTGATCGAACGATGCAGACGGCAGGCTCGATGAAGGTGGGGTAAGACAGTTTGCAACAGATGGCGGCTATTGAGCGCCTGGCTCGCTTCCACTCGGGCACCTAGGCACTCGAGGTAGAGAATGTGGAGGCTGTCGCGATCAAGCACCGAATAGCCGAGGAGGCGATAATCAGGTGCTTGCCGTTCGCCGTTTCTAGAAGGTTGCCAGATCGCTCCCGGCGTTGAACGCCAAAGCGCTTCATCGATCCCCTGATTTTGTAAGAGCCTTCCTCTGTCCGCTTCGATGCCCGCTGCCTCGACGATCCGGCTTTGGCAACGGCCGCAATCATAAAGCATGAGTTTGGCGACATCGAGGCCGGGCATATCTGTGAGGGCCTCCAGGCAATCTGGCCAGGAGGTAGAGCCATCAATCAGCCCGTAGGCGCGATCGAGAGCAGTAAAAACATCGGCGTGGTTTCCGGTATGGATGGCCAAGGCGTTGACTCCGTCGCTCTTGATTTCTCGGGAGCAGCACTCTCCCATAGCGATTTGGATAGTCGGGAAAAAACCAACGCTCAAGTCACAAAAGACACGATTTTTTCGCGTATAACGCAAAAGCGCTAAGTGTGTTAAAAATGTCACGCTTATTCGCCTAAAAGTTATAATTTGTTTGAGCTTATCCCATAAAGATAGATTTTTGGCACATTTAAATAATTTTATAGTTTAATATCTTTCGTATTATAAACGCGTCAGTCGCGGATTGGATTGCCTTACGTTCCGCCGCGTTCCCCTCAAACGAGAATGCATCGGAGGAATTCCATGTCTCTCTTGGCCAGCCTAATCAAGCAATACGCACGGGACGAGAAGGGCGCGGCGCTTGTCGAATATGCCGTTATTTTCGCTGTCCTGATCGCCGGCACGGTGACCGCGGTCAGCGCCATCGGACCCGAACTTACGACGATCTTCGACGCCGTCGCCACTTCAGTCGGGGTTCTTGCCACAGGTGCAGCGCCGTAAGCGCTTATTGAGAGTGACGGCTTGTTCGTTCAAGCAAGCCGTCGCTTCTCATTGACCTCTTTTCACTTGGTATTCACTCGTTCGACGGGAGAAGTCGATGCGCCTTCGTTCTCTCCTAACCGTACTGCTCGGCGTTTGCGTCGCCGGGAGTGCCGTCGTCTACGTTCAGCTCTTCATTAAGACGCCCGGTGCGCAACAAGCTTTGCGCGATGTTGTCGTGGTTGTTGACGACGTTGCCTTTGGCGAAGTGATGAGTGCTGACATGTTGGCAGTCCAGTCATGGCCAATTCATGCTGTGCCGAACGGTTCATTCTCTTCCCTCAGTCAAGTGATCAGTGAGGTCGAGGGGAAAGAAAGACGGGCCAAGTTGCCCCTCGCTAAAGGCGATATTCTCTTCGAGTCGAAAATCTCTGACTATGGCGAGCTGGTATCGATCACCCAACAGATTGACCCATCCATGCGCGCAATGACCATAAGGGTCAACGATGTCACCGGTGTCGCGGGCTTAATCGCGCCTTCTGATCGGATCGATCTCACGTTGACTAGAAATGTCGAGCAACAATTGGTGACGTCGACTCTACTGCAGGACGTCGAGGTGCTCGGCATCGACCAGAAAGGTAAAAAGCGCACACAAGAGTCGAACAGCATCAGGACCGTGACCGTTCAGGTAAGCCCGGCGAATGCGCAAAGGCTGGCGCTGGCGCAACAAGCAGGCACCCTGAGCCTTAGCCTTCGCCATATTGATGCGGCTGATCGGCTCGAACTTCAGAGTATTAGCGTAGACGATCTGACGGAGACGGCTAAAGCCGAGCCCCGGCCGGTCAAGGCACGCTTGCCGGAGATTGTTGTCAATCGCCGTGGTCAGCGATCGACGGTCGAAGTACCAAGCGGCTAGCCTTCCCGATGGTCTTCATGCCTTCAAACTAACGTCGACTCGCTGAATTCGCGCTTCAACCCTTGCTGATGGACTTGGCCGATGCCGGTAGCTTCGCGCCTCTACGATCGCTTGACCTTCAACTTTTGCCTCGCGGGTGTGCTGATCCTTGCTCTGCTCCACAGCATGACAAGCTTGGCCAGCGAGCCAGAGGACAGACGGCCGACGCTTTCCCAATTGGGTGGGCTGTCAAGCGACCTGTTGAATGATGGTACGCTCAGTCGGTTGCCACCGGCGCTTCAAGCTGAGCCATCAGGTTCAGGAGCAGCTCCCGGTGCTGTCATCGCTGCCGATCAGGCGACAGTACGGCAGAGACAGCAATCGCTTTTGCTGCCAAGCGATTTGCACTCCGGTACTGTTCTCGTGCCGATTAACATGAGCCAGGTTATCCACCTTGATGGCAGCTTTGGTGAAGTCTCGATTGGTAATCCGGAAATCGCAGATGTCGTTCCGCTGAACACGAGCTCCATCTATGTCTTTGGTAAAGCGTTCGGCACCACAAGTCTCACCGTCACAGGGGAGCGTGGCGAGGTTATGGCGGTGGTGGATCTCGTCGTCAGTTTTAATCTTGATGAGCTCAAAAAGCAGCTTCATGAGTTGGTACCTGGGCAGCGCTTTGAAGTCAGGCCAGCCCATGATGGCTTGGTCCTTAGTGGTCAGGTCGCGAGCGCAGCGGCACTCGACAGGGCCCTGGCAATCGCCAACCGCTTTGCACCAGACCGAGTCACCAATCTTGTCGAGGTAACGGGCAGTCAGCAGGTCATGCTGGCTGTGCGCTTCGCCGAAGTCGAACGCTCGGTCGTGAAACAGCTTGGATTCACCAATGCGTTCGAGGTCAATGGTAGTGATGTCCAGACATCGCTGATTACCGGCGATGGGCCGACGCTCAATCCCGCTAGTTTCGCCGTCGCCGATCTAGCGGCGACTATCGGCGATCTCTCACTCGACCTCATCTTAGATACGCTCGAAGACAAGGGGGTGATCAAGACTCTTGCCGAGCCCAATCTGATCGCCCTTTCCGGTGACAGTGCTGAATTTCTCGCGGGGGGCGAGTTTCCCATTCCTGTTGGCCGAGATCAGGACGACGAAGGGGTTGAGATCACAATCGAGTTTAAAGAGTTCGGAGTCAGTCTTTCGTTCACGCCAACCGTCCTCGCGAGTGACTTCATCAACTTGGAGCTCTTTACCGAGGTCAGTGAGATCGATCCAAACACCTCGATCTTGGCTGACGATCTCGTCATCCCTGGGCTTAAGGTGCGTCGAGCAGAGACCACGATCGAGCTTGGTGATGGTCAAAGTTTCGCTATCGCAGGTCTGCTGCAAGAAAACTTCGAAGATGCCGTACGTCAATTCCCAATCCTTGGTGACGTGCCGGTACTCGGAACGCTCTTTCGAAGCTCTGCATGGCGAACAGGGCAGACCGAACTGGTCGTGATCGTCACGCCACATTTGGTCCGTCCAGTCCGGCCGGGATCGTTGCTCACGCCTGCGGAGTTGTTTGATGCGCCAACCCAGGCCGAGCTCTTCCTGATGGGCAAGACTGAAGGTGACGGACATCGAGAAGCGCCACCGCCAGGTCTCGTCGATGCTGCTGGAATCGTCGGTCCCTACGGTTACATTTTGAAATGACGGAGCCGCAAATGACCTGTCGACTGTTCTATCTTCTTGTTGCCGTTTCCTTCACGGCTTGTGCTGAAGCACCACCGATCGGTGGGCACTCCACGCTACCCAATGACTTCGGCCTGGCGGTCAAGAGCAACATGACGGCGCAGATCATTGCTGACGAGGGCGAGGTCAGGTCACTGGGTCCAGCGCCAGGTGAGCGTCGTGCTGTTGCTGTCGGCCGCTATCAGACTGATCGGGTCGAGAAGCCAGCCAAAGTCTATACGCGAGATGAGTGATCGGGTCATGAGGCGCCTCGTGAAGATGATGGTTGTAAAGGTCGGATCGCTCAAGACTGACGAGCGAGGCGCCATTTTGGTGCTCTTTGCCGTGTCCCTTGGGCTGATCTTCGGCTTTCTCGCTCTGATTTGGGATATCGGGCGCACCGTCAATGCGGCGACGGAGCTTCAATCCTTTGCTGACCACCTCGCTCTTGCTGCAGCAGGTGAACTCGATGGCGAGCCGGGGGCAATTGCTGAGGCAGAGGCAATCGTCGATGGCGGCAACTTCAACGACGTCCAGACATTCACTGTCGGAGATAATGTCCTGGATGGTGGGGACGTCGCCATCACATTCTATGCGAGCGTTCCGGATGACGATGCCGAAGATTTGGTCGATGTGACCAACAGCGATCGCGAAGCACTCTATATCGAGATCGAGCTCACGCCGAGAACGGTAACCAATGTCTTTGCTGGCGTAATCAATACCCTTTTCAGTACGGAGATCGCTGATGGTGTCGTAACGGCGCGCGCGATCGCCGGCCGAAAGCGCTTCGCGTGCTCGATCACGCCCCTAACTTACTGTGCGCCAGATGGAGCCGCCTATCAGCCTGTGCCAGGTCGTATGATCCATTTGAAAATGGATGCGCGTTGGCAGCCCGGTAGCTTTGGTCTGCTCGCCAACAACTTCGAGCCTGGCAGCACTTGCGGCAATCCGGGCACGGCTGGCGGAGCTGTCGTGGGTTGCATCACCGGAATCACCCAGAATGTGACCCGCTGCTATGATCCGACAGGTGTCACGATCGTCAACACCGTCAGTGCAAGCCAAGTGGCGGGCGGCCTCAACACCCGTTTTGATATCTATCTCTCGCAGCTCGCTGGCGCCCAGAATGATGCTCGGTTCGCGCCGGCACCGAGTGTGACCAAGGCTATCGCCGACCCCGGTGGTGGCGCCTGTATCGGTGGGCTCGGAGACGGCAATGTCACGAATCTTGGCGAACTTGCCGACGATGAGCGCTCGGTAGCGCTTCCACGTGACGCCTGCTTCGAGCCCAGTGGTATCTGTAGCGATACTGGTTCCAATCTCGGCGTTGGTATTACCGCTAGCGAACTGGACGACTATTGGGCGGTGAATCACGGCACACCGCGCCCCCAAGCCGCAACGCGTTTTGAGCTCTATCAGGTTGAGGTTGATCAGGCGCCGGCGGCGGGACGGGCTCTGCAAAAACTGACAAGCGTCGAGACCGGCGCACCCACCTGTCACTTCGGTGGAGGCCAGCCCACTTCCGAATCGGCAGAGCGGCGTTTGTTGAACGCCGCGGTCATCGACTGCAGCCAGAGCCAGGGGCTACCCATTCGAGGATTGGTCGAAGGCGTGCCGGTGCTGGACTTCGTTCAACTCTTCATGACCGAACCTGCAGAGCTCACCAACGGCAATAATGTGGTTGGGCTTTGGGCAGAAGAAGTTCAGTCGCTCACACCGCAGTCTGAAGGTCTAGGCAACGGCGACATCCGCGATGTCGTGCATCTCGTGCGCTAGCCGATGATCGGATCATTGATGACATCCCTGTTCGACGACGAACGCGGTGGGCCGCTCGCCGAGATGGCGGTGCTCATCCTTCCCTTCATGGTCATGGTCGCGCTGATCATTGAGGGCGGAAACTTGTTCTGGCGCCATCAAATCTCTCTCAAGGCGGTAAGAGACACGACGCGTTACATCAGCAGAACCCCACTTCTTTTCGATGATGCCTGCAATCTGAATGGGAATGTGCTGACAGACGTCACCAATTCGGCAAAGACCCTTGGAACGACCGGCTCACTGAATGGCGGTGTACCTCTGGTGCCGAACTGGACATCCGACAGCATTGATGTCCCCATACCGATCGTGCTGCGCTCCGACCCCTGCACCGTGATCGTTCAGGCGATCGCTGACGTGGACCTGCCCTTGCCGTTTGCACCGGTGTTCAAGCTGTTTGATCCTGATATCGGTGATACCGTCAGCTTCAGTGTCGCCGATCAGACGCGTTGGCTCGGGGAGTGAGCGATGGCACAGCGCGCTGATATTCGACAAAACGACGACGGTGGTGTGCTGGTCGAGTTTGCACTGGTTTTGCCACTCTTTCTGGTCATGCTCATGGCCGTTATTGACTTCGGTCAGATCTACCTTCGCTGGATCCTTGCAGAGAAGGCAACGGACCTTGTCGCAAGGTTCGCGGTTGTTCGTCCACCGATTTGCCCAGGCGTTCCGATCTTCAACGACCGGACACCGGGCATTCCGAAAACCTCTCCCTTTGGCACGAGTTGTACGGCATCGTTTTTCGACCTATGCGAAAATCCTGGAGTGATCACCTGCACCGGCGCATCCGCGACTGGCGATAGCTTTGGCGACATTTTTGACGCCGTCAGCGGCCTACTGCCGGCGGGCATAGAACCCGAAAACATCAGCTTCACCTATAGCTTTGCCAATCTCGGATTTTTGGGGGGGCCCTATGTCCCTTTGGTGTCCGTCGAGCTGACTGGAGACGTTGCTGTCCCGTATTTCACACCGCTCGGGCCATTGCTTCAGACCTTCTATGGCGGGTCAGGATTCGGTGATTTGATCTTGCCGCCCATGCGCGCGACGCTCCCTGCGGAAGACCTAAGTGAAGGTGGACCAGGGTGATGTCGATCAACCATCAAAAACAAAAAGGGGGGAGCTGACCTTGGCGACGATCGTGACCACCATGCTGGCGCTGGCGCGGACTAATGAGACCAAGAATGCGCTCTCTGGGCTCTTGATGGAGCGGAGCGACATTTCGCTCGAGACTGAGGTCGGTAGCCTGAAGTCGGTAGGCCCGGAGTTTGCTGATCGTCTAAGGCGGGCAAACATGTTCTTGGTCGATCTAGATATTGAGGATCCAAGCGAATTGGTACCGCTTCGGCAGATCATTGCCGAACGCCAGGGCAGCCTTTCAGTGATCGCGACATCAGGGGCCATTACCGCCCAAGGCGTACGCGAATTGGTACGCTATGGTATCGACGATTTCGTCCCGCAACCGTTTGACCAGCAAAGCTTGCTTGATGCGATTGATGTCGCCAAGCGTAAGGTCCGACAAAACCGCGGCGGTGGTCCGAGTGGCGGTCAGGTGATTACGGTGGGCCGAGCAAAGGGCGGCATGGGGGCAACGACTCTGGCCGTCAATTTGGCGCTCAGTTTGATCGAGCCGATAGGAAAGGAAGAGCCCAAAAGAGTCGGTCTTCTCGATTTTGACCTGCAATTTGGGGATGTTGCCCTTCATCTCGATCTCGAACCGCGTTCCGATTTGGTTGAGATTGTACAAAAGCCCACCCGGCTGGATACCTCACTCCTCCTCAATGCGATGACCGAGCACAAAAGCGGTCTCGAGGTTTTGCAAGCACCCGTCGAAGCGATGCCGTTAGATGCGCTTCGCACCGAAACTGTGGGGCGCATCATCGATCTGGCACAGCAAGAGTTTGACTATGTCGTCATCGATCTACCTCTAGCGCTCGCCTCCTGGCACGAAATGGTGCTGGACATGACAGATAAACTCTACCTGGTCACTCAGCTCAATGTTCCAGCTATTCGGCAGACGCGTCGGCTGATCGATATCTTGAAGGAAGAGGGCCTTTACAGTCTTCCAGTCTCGATCGTGCTCAACCGGTACATCAGACGTTTTAACGAACATGTCCGCATCCGCCAATGCAGCAAGGCGCTGGACAACACCATCGACCACTATCTCGCAGATGACGAGCGGACGGTCGTTGAAGCAGTTAATCGCGGTGTTGCCCTCTCAGAAGTCCGGCGTCGGTCAAAGATTTGCCGGACCATTCGCGACATGGCGCTCTCCTGCCGTCGAGAGCTCGCTGCTGGTGTGATCAAGCCAGTGCATCTTGCCTGAAGGGAAGGGAAGCGAAGATGTTTCGCCAATTCAGCCAGATTCATAGCGATACCGAGACGAAAGACCGTGGTCGAGTGCCTCCACCGACGATCGAGCTTGGCGGCCAAGTCGATAAAGACGTTGAATTCAGCGATCATGACCCGCGTGGCACCTTCTGGATCGATTTGAAAACACGCCTGCATGAACGTCTGCTCGACATGCTGAATCTGTCGGCGATTGAGAAAGTCGCACCGTCGGATTTGAGGCGTGAGGTCTCAACGATCATCAATCAGCTCCTGGCGAAAGAGGGTGTTGCGCTCAACGCGAAGGAGTTTCAGCAGATTGTTGAGGAGATCCTGAACGAGGTTCTGGGTCTTGGGCCGCTGGAGCCATTACTGAAGGACCCGACAATCGGCGACATCCTCGTGAACACGCATAATCATGTCTATGTCGAGCGGCAAGGGCGCCTGGAAATGACGTCCGTCCGCTTCAAAGACGAGCGTCACCTGCTACGGATCATTGACAAAATTGTCTCGGCGGTCGGCCGTCGTGTTGATGAAAGCCAGCCATGGGTCGATGCGCGCCTGCCCGATGGTAGTCGAGTCAATGCGATTGTGCCGCCATGCGCGCTTGATGGTCCTTTGCTCTCGATCAGAAAATTTGGCCAAGCGCCGATGACCATTGAAAAGCTTATTGAGAAAGATGCCCTGACACCGCAAGTCGCCCATGTTCTTCAGGGTATTACCCGCGCGAGGCTTAACCTCATTATCTCAGGCGGAACGGGTAGCGGCAAGACAACAATGCTTAACGCTGTCTCAAGTTTTATTGGACAGAGAGAGCGTATTATTACGATTGAAGATGCGGCGGAGCTTCAGTTGCAACAATTTCATGTTGTTCGCATGGAGACTAGGCCGCCAAATATTGAAGGAAAAGGATCAGTTACACAAAGAGAGCTGCTGAGAAATGCACTTCGTATGCGTCCTGATCGAATTATTGTGGGTGAGGTAAGAGGAGCAGAAGCTCTCGACATGCTGCAGGCCATGAATACCGGTCATGATGGCTCGATGACCACAATTCATGCCAACACCCCACGCGATGCGCTCTCGCGCCTTGAACAGATGATCATGATGACCGGTGTCCAGTTTCCCCTACACTCCATGCGCCAACAGCTCGCCTCAGCGATCGATGTTGTTATCCAGCTTGAACGGATGGCGGATGGTCGGCGCCGTATGGTCAGTCTGCAGGAGATCACCGGCATGGAGCAGGACATCGTCACCATGCAGGAGATTTTCTCCTACCAGCGCGAAGGCATAGATGAGCATGGCGCGGTGATCGGACATTTCGAGGCAAGCGGCGTTCGACCCAAATTTGCCGATCGTTTGCGAGCATTTGGAGTCGAACTACCAGGTGACCTCTTTTCCACAAAGCGAAAGCTCTGAGCGGTAAGGAGGGAGAGTCAAATCATGGACGACATGACGTGGTTGCTTGTCAACATAATGGTTTTTTTTGGTGTGCTCATCATTGTGCTCGGGGGTGCGCAGATACTTGGAATCACCAGCAACGATGTCGAGCTGGCCATCAAACGACGTTTGCAGGCCCTTTCGTCGGGGGCCGATCCAGAAACTGTGCTCCGCCTACTGAGACGCCGGCGAGAATCGGACGGGTTTGGACGACTCCCCGGCCTACGCAACTGGCCGTCTTTGGTGCGTCAGGCCGGTATGAGTACGAAGCCCGAGTATCTCATTACACTCATGGGTCTGTCGGCCGCCGTTGTGACGATGTTGTTGTCGTTTCTCATCTCCCTGCCGTTAGCCTTGATGACGGCATCGGTGCTTTGCCTCATTTTGCCATTGATTATGCTCCACGTCCGTCGGGCTCGCAGGCGCAACGAGCTATCAAAGCAACTCCCTGATGCGATCGATCTCATGGTGCAGAGCCTGCGTGCTGGCCACCCGATCAATCCAGCCTTCAATGCTATCGCTCGAGAGATGCCCGATCCAATTGCAACCGAGCTTGGTCTTGTCGCCGACGCGATCAGCTATGGAGACGATCTCGCGACGGCCGTTGATGAAATGGCAAGACGGATTGGTCTTGAAGACTTCAACTATCTCGCTGTGGCGATCACCATTCAGCATAGTACCGGCGGCAATCTTGCTTCCGTCCTTGAGTCACTGGGGCGGGTCATTCGCGATCGCTTCGCCATGGAGCGAAAGATCAAGGCGTTGTCAGCAGAGGGCCGAATCACCGCCATTGTGGTGTCATCGGTACCCATTGCCCTTTCAGGATTTCTCCATCTTTCCTCGCCTCACTATTACGCAGAGGTCGCCGGTGATCCACTGTTCGCGCCGCTCCTGGGTTTAGGTGCCCTTTTGACGCTCATCAATGCCGTCGCGCTTCGCCGGCAAGTACGGTTTGACTTCTAGGACTTATCGCGATGCAGAGCATCTTCCAAAACGTCATCAATGTTGCCGGCGGGGGCGCTGAGCTCGTGGTTCTGATCGCCGTGTTTACCGGCGTCATGATCACTGTGATCGGTGCACGGAGCTTGCTGGCACCCGCCGACCCAGTCGTTAGACGTCTCAGTCGCGAACCTGAAAGGCGGACCATGCCCGCGACCGCGGCCCTTCGAAAGAGCAAGGGTAAGTTGCCGCAGAAGGGGTTGTTTCGCTTCATCATTCCTGCCGATTCGGGTGAGAGCCACCGCGTTGAACAACAACTCGTCCGTGCCGGATTTCGCGGTGATCATGCACTGGTAAGCTATTACTGCTTTCGCGCGGTCCTGGGCTTCTTATTGCCACTCCCTTTGTTGCTCGGAACGCTGACGATCTCGGCGACTGCTGAAACCTGGGGGAACATCCCGCTTATCGATTTCAATGCTACGGGCAGTATGACACTAGCCTGCATGATGTTGCTTGCCGGTTTCTATGGACCGCCTTTTTGGCTGAGACGGCGCATCAAGGTGCGGCAGCGGGCTATTCGCCATGGTTTTCCCCATGCCCTTGATATGATGCAAGTGGCGATAGAAGCTGGTTTGGGCTTTGACTCGGCCTTAGCCAGGGTTTCTGGCGAGCTCAAACACGCTCATCCCGCGCTTGCCGAAGAATTTGCCATCGTTGGGCTTGAACTCCGTGCGGGCAAAGCGCGCGAGCAGGTCCTCGCTGACCTGGCCGACCGCATACAGGTCGATGCAGTCAGCATCTTTACCAAAGCCATCATTCAATCGATTGCGCTTGGCACAAGCGTTACAGCTACGCTTCAGGTCTATTCGCGCGACATGCGTCAACAGCGCATGCTCATGGCCGAGGAGCGGGCCAATCAGCTGCCGGTCAAAATGTCGGTGATCATGGTGGTCTTTCTCCTACCGACGATCTTTTTGCTTGCACTATCGCCCGTCATCATTCGCCTTGCGCGGCTGTTTTCGGGCGACGCGCTGCCCTTGGATTAGCTGGAAATGTGCATGCTGCTTAGGATCAAGGCGCTACCCTCACTGTCGATGGCGATGCTCGCTTTACTGGTCGCATTATGTGCGTGTGGTCCTGGGCCCGAGCTTCGCCTGACACCCGAAACCACCTCACCTGCGAGTTTGCTCGAGGGCAAGCGCTTGCTTGATCAAGGCAAGGCAGCTGAGGCTGTGAGCGCCATTCGTAAACATCTTCGCGAAAATGGCGCAGATCTTCATGGACTGAACGCACTCGCTATCGCCTATGCGGAGCTCGGGCGAGTTGACCTCGCCGCCGACATGTTTGGGCGCGCACTCGCGCTCAAGCCTGATGATCCCGCAACCCTCAACAATATTGGTTTTGCCGCGCTTCGCCGAGCGGACAGCAAGCTCGCCCGTCGTTATCTCGAAGAGGCCCGCCGTTACAGCAATGGTCTAGATGAAATCGACGGTAATCTGAAATGGCTTCACCTGCTCGAGATGATCGAGCGAACGCGGTCTCGATCGACCGCCTTAAGGCCCGCTGCATGGCATAGCCCAGACCAGCAGGCTCAGGCCGTCATTCGCCTGCCCAAAGGGGTGCCGCCGGTGGCTCCGAAATCCATCCCGACGAAGCCGTTCGTCGCGCCACCGCCAGCTAAACCCAAACTGATCGATTTCATGACCGTGACCGATCCCTTCACACCCAATGCTGCCACGAAGTGACGATGCGCGTCTTCCAGCACAGCTCAGCCGAGTTCCTCCAAAACGCCTCAAGTCGGAGTTTCCCTTAATGACCAGACAAAAAAGGTCATACTTGGCTTTGAGTTGTCAGGTACTTCTCTTTCTGTTCGTTGGCTGCGCATCGAACGATCCGCCAGCGACAAAGAAGGAAAGCAGCGTGCCGGCGGTGGCGGTTGATCTGCATCGGGATCATGGATGGGCTGCCCTCCGATCTGATCGCTACAAGGAGGCCGCTACCTACTTTCAGCGAATCTTGAAGGACCAGCCAGATGATGCCAATGCGCACTTGGGGCTGGGCGAAGCCTATCTCGGACAGGGGCGTCTGAAGCAGGCAGGCACCCAATTTGGGCACATCGATGACGATGCTGGTGGGGGACTTCGTGCCAAGGCGCTTCAAGGGGAGGGACTTGTTCTCCTCAGACAAGGGGATCAGGAAGCGGCCTTGCCCTATTTCGAGGATGCCGTCCAGCGAGATGCTGGACTGTGGCGAAGCTGGAATGCACTCGGCCGTCTCTATGATGCTGAGAGAGCTTACGCTGAAGCACGAAAAGCCTACCGGAAGGCGATAACCCTTAATCCTAAAGCAGCTTTTCTACACAACAACCTGGGCTTTTCGCTCCTTGCTTCCGGTGAGCCCGCTTATGCCGAGGAGGCGCTGAACCGAGCCCTCGCCCTTGATCCGAACCTTGAAGCCGCGGCGACCAACCTTCGGCTCGCGCTTGCGCTACAAGGACGATATGGACCTGCTTTGGCGGGCGCGGCACCGAAAGATCGTGCTGCGATCATGAATAACGTTGGCTACGCTGCTCTTCTTCGCGGCGATCATGAGCGAGCGAAATCACTGTTCCTCAGCGCGATGGCCGCGGATCCAGGCTTCTTTGATGAAGCGAAACGTAACCTCGCTTTCGTTGAGGCGCTGCAGAACGATCACTATCTAGGTCGTTGAGGGAGTCGACAGATGTTGTTTTCTGCCACATTCACTGGCTTTCTTCTTGTGGCTTGTGTCTCCGATCTCAAAGCCTTCCGCATTCCGAACGCGGTGCCGCTTGCCTTGATGGTGCTCTTCTTGGTCAAAGCGGCGGCGTCAGGTGTCGCCGCCTGGCCCGAGCACATCATCGCCTTTGCATTGATATTTACCTTGGGTTTTGTAGCCTTTGGATTAGGCATGATCGGCGGTGGCGACGCTAAACTGATGGCCGTCATCGGACTCTGGCTTGGATTAAGGGACTCGCCGGGGTTTCTGACCATAACGGCGATCGGCGGTGGCGCACTCGCCATTATCTTGTTGATGCTTCGCCTTGCTCTGGATCGTGGTCCCGCACTGGCGACGCCGAATTGCGAAGCTCCTAAGCTGGGGCTTTTCAGCCGCAATGCTCCGGTTCCCTATGCATTACCCATTACAATTGCGGCTCTCTGGCTGGAATGGACTTAAGCTACAAACCCGTCAATCCGACGCCATCTCCGCAACAATTCTGCCGCCAGGGGCGATCATTGCATGCATGCCCGTTTCGAGCTGCGTCAATGGTGCATGCAGGATGGGAATCGTGCCGAAGGCCATCTCACGGCCGACCAATGATGCGATGCCTAGAATAGCATCGGGCTCGCCGAGAAGGATCCCCGCTGGGTGCCTTCCAAGGTACATGAGCTCCAACAGTAACTGACTGGATGAGCTAGAACCGACAATACGCGGGATCACCAAAATCGTTCCTGTGACGATGGCATTGTAGTCGGGATGTTGTGGATCTGAGATACGCCCGCTTGTAGGATCGACACCACCCCAAAAACAGATTGGCGCGGCGAGTTTTAAGATCGTCCCCTCAGCGACGCCATCGATGAGTATCTCGGCCTTGATGGCTGCGGTTACTGCCATAACCGCTCATCCCGCTTGACCTTGCCTGTAACCGCAGATCCGATGCAGTCACCTAACGACCCAAACACGACCTCATGGTTAACTGTTGAGGGGCCATAGTGGGCAAACTTACCGGAGTTGGTCATCAGCACGCCGCTTGCCTGCTTGAGTATGGGGGTTACCACGACGCAGGTTCCGACAACGAAGATAACACCAGCATCTTCCAATTTTTGCCGAACGCCGCTCGCCTCAAGAATTTGCAGCACTGCTTGGCGAGTACAGATATAGATCGGCCTTTTGAACGTTAGGCCTTCGGCCATTGCTGCGAATAAGCGACATTCGTCCAAGGAGAAATGTGGACTGCCAAGCGCCACACAATCGATTGTTTCAGAGTCTGTCGTCGAGAGCGCATCGCGTGCGGCGCGCATATCGGATGCAGAGGGGCAAATTTCGGCCTCAGGCCTATTGCCGGCAAATGCCTGACTTTCAGTCTTCGCTTCAGGAGTCACGCCGATAACGTGGAAGAGGGCCACCGCACCAGTCGATGCGGATGCTGCGCCCAGGGCCTTTAACTGGTCTTCATGAACATCACGCGGCAGGCCTTTGATCGCTGCAATCGTTGAGCCTACGGTTCTTCCTAACCAAGCCCCAAGGACTGGATAAAAGCTGTCGTCAGCAAGGAGAGCAGGGGGGAGATTGGATAGGTCGATCAGGACTTTTGCGACGCGTTCTTCGTCTCGATGCAAACCGATATAGGGCGCACGACCAGTGATCGCTGCGCAAATATCGAAAAAGTCGCCATAACGATTCGTGCGTGCTCCAAGTACCGAATTCGCAAACACGATGGCATTGCTCTCTGCCCAGGCAATCTGTTCACCAAGCTTCGGGCGATAGCCGGCCTGATAGGGAGCGCAGGTCCAACTCTGAATGCATCCCAGGCTGACATAGGCATCCATAAGTCGCCGGCTCATGGTCATGGCATGGGCGTCTGCAAGCACCAATTCGGGATGAAGAATATCGAGAGCACCGACATTGAGCGAAGAGGGCACGGTTACACGACCACCTAGGTCGCGGAGCTTCTCAGCAAACAACACACCGGCATCGCCGAAATAGACGCACCCATCGATATGGGCAGACGTGATCGGTACAAGACGATCAGCGCCCATCATCTCTGCCATATCCACCAGAATGCGCATCGCCATAGCGGTTGCTGGCGGCGAGTCATCCGTAAGGAGCGCTTTCTCTTCGGCGGTGAGATGCATTTCATCCTCGCCATTATCGGATCGCCTAAACTTTGATCAGACAAGAGAGCTGCCAGGGCTTCAAGGTCTCGAGTGGTTGGAAAGCAAGATTTCTTTTCGATTATGCAGCAGTGAGCTTTCTTTTGAGCGTGGAAAACGCGGTACCGATGTGCTCAACAACCTGAGAACGGCCGTCATCCTCGACAAAGGTTGCTGTGCTGCGTGAATCCGGCTCGCGAGATACGGTTCCATACCGGGTGGTACGACACGATCTACCCGGCCATGCCAGAGCAACGTCGACATGCGGATCTCGGCGAGGGCAAATCACCACGGACGGGCTAACACAGTCACGTCAGCCGACATGCCAACGCTACTGTTTCAAAACGCTTACCTGAAGCTCTCCAGCATGGCGTCACGCGTTTTTTCATTAGTGGTCACCTGCTGTTCAGCTTGAGGCGCGAGGCTGCGATGACCGCCACAAATCAAACGTGCTCCGGCATAGCCCAGATCAACCCCAGGCCATAGGGCGTGCCACCTGAGATGCCGGGTGCGACAACACGATCGATCTTGAGCTCATTGAGCAAGAAACGGATATCGTCGGGCCATCCCGTCTTGCGAAAGATGTCGTCTGTGGTCGCTAATGGACATGCTTTCGCCAAGGAAACTGGCCTGCAACATTCGATGAGATATCGGCTACGCACGCTTTCGCCGGCGTTCGCGGCGGCTCCTGGAGTCCGTCGACATGTCCATCGCAGGAAGATGAACCACCTTTCTCAGGTTAGCGTAGGCGGCATCAGCATGAGGGATCGCCATAGCTTTGACAAAGTGTTCCTGGAACTTTGGTTCAACCGCGGTTTCGACCTTTTCGATACGCTGGACGACCTCTTCGATTTCGCGCCTGGCCTTGCGATTGAGCAACGCGATACGTGCGCCAGTACCTGCCGCGTTGCCCGCCGAGGTCACTTTCTCCAGCTCACAGTCGGGAATTAGGCCGAGGATCATGGCATATTTGACGTCGATGTGGCTTCCAAAGGCGCCAGCCAGCGTGATTCGGTCAATGTGATCGATCCCAAAGTGGTCCATAAGCAATCGCGCGCCCGCATAGAGCGCTGCTTTAGCAAGTTGAATCGCGCGGATATCGTTCTGGGTAATGCGGATCTCGGGCTCGCCTTCCTGAATCAGGTAGGTAAAGGTCCGACCATCCTTCTGTACACGTGAGCTGATCGCCGCTTTGTCGCCATCGATCATGCCGTCCTGCTTGATGATGCCGGCGAGATACATCTCTGCAATCGCCTCGATAATCCCGGAACCACAAATGCCTGTGGCAACGACGGGAACGCTCGACTGCAGCGCCACATCATCAAAATCGGCGCTGTCTTCACCTGTTCCATCGGACCAGGTGCTGGCGCCAATGAGCTTGAAGCGAGGCTCGAGAGTCTCGGGGTCAATGCGCACGCGTTCGATTGCGCCAGGTGCAGCACGCTGTCCGCAAGACAGCTGCGCGCCCTCAAACGCGGGGCCGGTGGGCGATGACGCTGCGAGAAGGCGATGTTTGTTGCCGAGGATGATTTCTGCGTTCGTGCCAACATCGACGATCAGTGTCATCTCATCATTCAAATGCGGCGTCTCACTCAAGATCAGGCCGGCCGCATCAGCACCGACGTGACCGGCAATGCAGGGGAGCACATAGGCACGTGCCGACGGGTTGGTCACATTGATCGACAGCTCGCTCGCCCACAGAAAGACCTGTTCGTCGGTTGCGAGAGCGAAGGGAGCACCTCCGAGCTCGGTCGGGTCGATTCCGAGCAGGAGATGGTGCATCACCGGATTACCGACAAAAGTGAGATCCATAATCTCGTTAGGATCGATCAGGGCTTCAGCTGCGAGCTGCCCAATCATCGCGGTGATGGCCTCGCGTACCGCGAGGGTCATCTCCTGGTCACCGCCTGGGTTCATCATGACATAGGAGACCCGACTCATCAGGTCCTCACCGAAGCGGATTTGCGGATTCATCAGGCCGGCTGATGCGACGACTTTGCCAGTACGAAGTTCGATCAGATGCCCTGCTATTGTGGTCGAGCCGACATCGAAGGCGACGCCGTAAACGTCCTGTTTAAGACCGGGCCAGACCGCGATGATCCGTTCATCGCCGTGAACAGCGGCAGTCACACCCCACTCTGCCTCACGTAAGACCTGCTGCAGATATTGCATGACGCGAAGGTCGGCGCTGAGCCCTGTCAATTGCCACTGTTCCTCCAGGGCCCGCTCTAACCGCCTAAGATCGCCTGCTTGGGCATGCATGTCGGGTTCATCGACCTCGACATAATAGAGCTTTACAACCGGATCGAGTTCGATATCCCGAACTTCAGCCCGCTTGCGGACGATCTGCCGGTGAACCTGGCTTTCGAGCGGCACATCGACGACCAAGTCGCCTTGTAATGCGGCCTGGCAACCAAGTCGTCGACCGCTTTTGAGCCCTTTGCGCTGATCAAATCGAGCCTCCACCTCACCTGCAGGGGAGGCATGCTCTGCTGTTGAGGTCATGCCGTGCTTGGCGAACTCTCCCTCGCCAAGTGAGATTTGACAACGACCGCACAGACCGCGCCCACCGCAGATCGAATCGAGATCAACGCCGAGCTTTTGCGCCGCTTGCAGGATGGGTGTGCCAATCGGAAATCGACCGCGTTTGCCGGAAGGCGTGAAAACAATAAGGGCGGTCTGGTCGCTCAATGCGATGCACCTCCTTGTCGGTGAAGGGCCAGTTTGTGACGTCTCATTGACTATACAGGCACCGAAGCACTGCCGTCACTCCAAGGACGCTTCTCGAATCTGCACGCCATGCAATCTGCTCGTTCATGCGTCGAACGTCCACGTGTCTGCGTGATGTCGAAGCATGGCGCCGCTCCCTTTATCGTCGCACTGCCCGGCCAACCCGCGTCACGTCAGGAGAGCTTACCCCTACCTGTCGCTCAAGCCGATCGGCGGCGGCGGCGTTCGCGGCGTCCTTCACCGTCGGCCGTAGGTTCGCGAAAGCTCCTCAACCATGTACGGCAGTCGGGGTCATGGTTCATCAAGACATCAGACCCCTTGACCGCCGTCATTTCTTCGCTGTGGAGCGGGTTCATGATCGCCGACGTCATGCCTGCGCCAATCGCCATGGACAGGAAGGCCGCGTTCATGCCGTGGCGGTTCGGCAAGCCAAAGCTGACATTGGAGGCACCACACGTGGTGTTGACCTTCAATTCCTCGCGAAGGCGACGAATGAGGTGAAAGGCAGCGCGTCCCGCCGTGGCGAGCGCGCCAATCGGCATGACAAGTGGATCAACCACGACATCAGCAGGCTTGATGCCGTGATCCTGCGCACGGTCAACAATCTTTTTGGCGACATCAAATCGGACGTCAGGGTCTTCAGAGATGCCGGTTTCGTCATTGGAGATCGCGACAACGGCGCAGTCGTATTTCTTGATTAGAGGCAAAACCGCTTCAAGTCGGTCTTCTTCACCTGTCACCGAATTCACCAGCGGTCGCCCCTGATAGGCAGCGAGGCCGGCTTCCAATGCGGCGACGATGGAGCTGTCGATCGAGAGTGGTACATCCGTCAGCGACTGGACCAACTTGATGGTCTCAGCAAGGATTGCTGGTTCGTCGGCAAGAGGGATCCCGGCATTGACGTCCAACATGTTCGCGCCTGCCGCCACCTGAGCGCGTGTGTCGGTTTCGACCGTCTCAAAGTTGCCTCCTGCCATTTCGGCTGCAAGTCTTTTTCGACCGGTCGGGTTGATACGCTCACCAATTACACAGAAGGGGCGTTCGAAGCCAATCGCGATTTCCTTCGTCGCAGAGCTAAGAATAGTGTCCGTCATCAATGGACTCCGCAAGCAAGGGGGGGCTCACGCGCAGTAGCAGGTTATGTCTTGGGCAAATGCCTCCCTCACCGGGAGTCAGTTGACCGTGCTGGACATGCCACCTGGGCGCTGATTGTGTCGTCTGGACATGTAGTCCTTGGCGGTCTCAACGGCGACTGCCGCATCACGGCAGTAGCTGTCAGCGCCGATGGCTTCGGCAAACGTCTCATTCAACGGCGCACCGCCAACCAACACCACATAGTCATCTCTGATGTTCTTTTCCTTCATCGTATCGATGACGACCTTCATATAAGGCATGGTTGTTGTTAGGAGGGCAGACATACCGAGAATATCGGGTTTGTGCTCATCCAACGCTTCAAGATATTTGTCGACGTCACAGTTGATGCCGAGGTCGATGACGTCGAAGCCGGCACCTTCCATCATCATCGACACGAGATTCTTGCCGATGTCATGAATGTCACCTTTAACCGTGCCAATGACCATTTTGCCCATGGGGGGAGCGCCGGTCTCGGCAAGGAGAGGGCGGAGAATTGCCATGCCGCCTTTCATAGCGTTGGCTGCAAGAAGGACCTCGGGCACAAAGAGAATGCCATCTCGGAAATCGATGCCGACAATGGTCATGCCGCCAACTAAGGGCTGGGTAAGCACATCATAGGGAGCCCAACCGCGCTCCAATAGAATGTTGACCCCTTCTTCGATCTCATCCTTTAAGCCATCATAGAGATCGTCTTGCATCTGCTTGACGAGTTCCTCATCGTCGAGGGAGCGCAGATCGAGATCGTCTTGGTCTGACATTGCCTCACCTACCCGTTCTATCGCCGCTCGTACGGCATGATGGCCCGCATGAAACATGACTACTTACTTCAATTAGGTTCATCCGCCCATCGCCCCTTCTTCCTTGGCGACTAGCTCTCTTCGAAATGCGACAAAGGCATGACGCGTTCAGGATTCAGCGCTCTTGAGCGCCATAATTGTTGTTGTCGATCATTCTCGTCGAACCTTTTGACCCTTGCGACCCCTCAGCGGGCTTGTCAGGAGAAGGTTGCGGCCCCATGGTGTGGACCAACCGCCATCTCCGCGCCATTCAACGATTTGCCATCTAACGTCATTGACCCGAAATCACCTGATAATAGCCCTTTGGGCGGGCTTTCTTGCTGTTGCAGGCTTGGTCCTCGCGACATCGCTCAAAATTGATGATGATCTAACGGTCTTCTTGCCCAGCAACGGCGCTCCCATCGAAGATCTCATCTTTAGTCGTCTTCGCGAGGGGCCAGCGGCTAAGCTCATCCTTGTCGCCTTCGAAGGCGGTACCGCCGAAGGTCGGGTGCAAGCTAGTAAATCAAGCGTGAACGCCCTTGAAGGGATGGAAGGGCTGGTTCAAGCCAGCAATGGCGAACGGCCAATGTCTCCGGAAACCCTTCGCAAGCTCTTTGACTATCGCTTCCTAACAGCCGATGCTGGCGCCCTTGATCTCGACGCATTGAGGAACGCACTTACCGTGCGTGCTGAACAACTCGAATCGCCATTTGGCAAAATTTACGAGAAGGCGGCTGCTCAGGACCCGACGGGTCATTTCGAGGATGTTCTTGTGTCTTGGCAAGATGGTACGAAGCCTCCACCAAGAGAGGAGGGCGTTTGGGTCTCTGCTGACGGTACCAGAAGTCTCGTTCTGGTTGAGACTGACAGCCCCGGGTATACGCTCGATCGTCAGTCCAGTACGGTGCTCGAGATAGAAGAACGCTTGAATTCGATAGCAGCCGAGCACAGTGTCCAATTGCTCATGGCTGGAGCGCCGGTTAACACGTTCAAAGCAAAGAATGCCGTACGCGACGAGATGGTGATTGGCAGTGCCGTCGCCTTTCTCTTAATCGCCAGTTTTCTTTTGTCGGTGTATCGCTCGGCTCGCCTTTTGATCCTTGTTGCACTTCCCATTGCAACCGGGCTGGTCATGGGGCTCGCCATGACCATTCTCGTCTTCGATTCGATACACAGGATCGCCCTTGCCTTTGGCATCACCTTGCTCGGCGTTGCCATTGACTATCCGCTTCATCTCTTTTCTCACACACATCTCGACGAGAAGCTCAAGCGAACCGCCGAACGCATCATGCCGCCTATGTTGCTTGGCGCGGTTACGACGATTGCAGCGTTTTTGGTCTTAGGGACGGGTGGTTTTGCCGGTCTAGCGCAACTCGCCGTCTTTATCGCTTCAGGATTGGCAGCCGCTGTTGCCACCGCTCTGTTCGTGCTGCCCAGTCTTTCAGGTCATCGCCGGATGTTCCGGGGAACGAATCCATCGACGCGACCAAGCTGGGCGCCTCCACGATGGATTTCGCCAACCATTATTGGCTTGACCCTCCTTGCGGTCGTGCTCCTGGGATACCGTGCCGACGTGATGTGGGAAAAAGACCTGTCTGCACTAAGCCCGGTGCCTACGAGCGCAAAGATCTTGGATGGGGCGCTACGTGCGGATCTGGGGGCACCTGACTTGCGGTTTTTGTTTCTAACGTCAGGAGACGATGCCGAATCGATGTTGAAGGCAAGTGAGGCGCTCGAGCCAAAACTCCAAGCCTTAAAAGATTCAGGGGCTATAGGAGGCTTCGACGCCGTTCACCGCTATATCCCGAGCGAAGCCACGCAAAAGGCGCGCCAGGCTGCCCTTCCTGAGACGAACCATCTCAAGCAAAATTTGGCTCTCGCGGCCGATACCACGGGTTTGGATCCCAGTCTGTTCACTCCCTTTGTCCAGGCTGTTGAAGCCAGCAAGGCTTTGTCACCTATCTCCCCTGATGACCAGCCTTCAATCTTTCAAGGCACACCACTTTGGCCAAAGCTTGTCTCCCTGATGACGAAGCATGACGATCGTTGGTATGGCTTCGTCCCCCTTAGCGCTGTGCAAGATCTGGAAAGCCTGCGCGATATCGGGGAGGAAAGCGATCAGCTCGAATTCATGGATCTCAAGACTGTGTCGGCCGAGTCGATTACGGACTTTAGAAACGCGGCGTTAGTGAGACTGGGGGCCGGCCTCGTCGTCATCATGGTCCTCCTCTACATCGTCCTGCGAGATTTCGTTCTCACGCTCAGAATCGTATTTGCGATGATTAGCGCTCTCGCGATGACTGCGGGTTTGATGCTTCTTCTGGGGGAGAAATTTTCACTCTTTCATATCTTGGCCAGCCTTGTCGTTATTGGCGTAGGTCTCGATTACGGTCTGTTCTTCAGCTGGAAAACTGACAATTATGAAGACCGAAGTCGCGCCTTTCATGGCATCGCCATTTGCGCTGTCTCGACGACGATCGTCTTTGCACTCTTAGCGATGTCATCGATTTCGGTGCTCCATGTCATAGGCCTGACCGTAGCCCTCGGAACCTGCCTGACATTCTTGACGTGCTATCTGTTTGTTGCTCTGCCGACCCAGCGTGTCCAGGCCACCCGCTAAGCCTTGTTCGACCTCGATTCGGATGTGATGAGGGGGCACATCGTGCCGAGTAAAGGTTTGCTAAAGGTAAAGCTTTCCCGAGAACCGTCAGTCGCGTAAACAGAGATCGAAACGGTGCGAGAGGGTACGGGAAAATCAGTATGGCGGACACAGCATCCCTCCTAGAGCGGATTGAAAAGGAAGGCATTCAGACCATCGATTTCCGCTTTACCGATCTTTGCGGACGTTGGCAGCATATTGGTTTTGCCGCAGCTCGGGTGGATCAACGAATCCTTGACGAGGGGATCATGTTCGACGGCTCTGCTGTGTCCGGATGGCGAGATGCCAGCGAATCGGACATGATGTTGGTGCCGGATCTTTCCACGGCAGTTATCGATCCCTTCAGTGCGCAGCCGACACTCATCTTGATTGCTGACGTTGCCGAGCCCGGATCCGGGCTTGCCTATGATCGCTGTCCGCGTTCCATCGCTGCCAACGCCATGACTTTCCTCGCCGCTAGCGGGATCGCCGATCAACTGATGACGGCAACAGAGATGGCATTCTCCGTTTTTGAAGACGTCAGAAGCGAGGTTCAGGTCAACGAGGGCTCTTGGCACGTGCGAGCCGATGAAGGCAAGGCGGGCAGTGGGGCGCGCTACGATGCCGGCAATTCAGGTCATCGGTTCTCAAGCATGGCACCCTATGCCGTGGCACCGGCTGATCATTTGTCGGATCTCCGCGCCGAAATCGTGAGCATGCTTCAGGCGATGGGCCTTGAAGCCCAACAACAGCACCACAATCCGTCGCCAAGTCAGTGCGAGATTAATCTCGCAGCACAGCCCATGCTTGCGGCGGCCGATGGTGTGCAGATTTACCGCTATGTCGTTCAAAATGTTGCGAACTCCTATGGCAAAACGGCGACGTTCATGCCGAAGCCATTGGCCTTTGAGCCCGGTGCCGGTTTTGAGATCCAACAAGCCCTCTGGCAAGGCGACAAACCGATCTTCGCTGGCCGTGGCTATGCTGATCTCTCCGAAGCATGTCTGCACTTTATTGGCGGTATTTTGCTACATGCACATGCGCTCAATGCGTTTGCCAACCCAACGACCAACAGCTACCGGCGACTAGCTCCCGGCCAAACGACACCGCGGCATCTTGCCTATGCCGCGCTGAATCGTTCTGCGGCAATCCGTCTTCCTTTCGCTGCAAGGCCCGAAGACAAACGGGTTGAACTGCGCTTTCCTGATCCTTCAGCCAACTCCTATCTTGCATCGTCGGCCATCCTCATGGCGGGCCTCGACGGCATTTCCAAACGGATCGACCCAGGAGAGCCGATGGATCGTAATCTTTACGACCTGCCTGCCAAGGAAATTGAGGAATTGCCAACGGTTTGCCGATCGCTGGAGCAAGCACTGGTAGCCCTCGACACGGATCGTTCCTTCCTCACCCAAGGCGAGGTTTTTTCGGATGGCGTTATCGACGCTTATATCGCACTCAAGAGAAGTGAGATTGAAGCGCAAGAAACCGTACCGCATCCGATGGAGTATCAACTGTATTTCAGTGTCTGAGCACGATGGACGTAGACGTTCAGCCGGTTCAGGCAGTCGATCTTGGAGACGCGGGATTGACGGCGACCTTTCCAGCGTCGATATCCTCGGGCTGACGACTTTCTGAAACTGCGAGCCATACGCGTTGGGGACGATCAGCCCTGAGATGACCATGGACCCTGCATCAAGAGGAGACGAGCAATGAAAATGACCACTGAAGAGGCCTTCGTCAAAGTCCTTCAGATGCACGGCATCGAACATGCTTTTGGCATCATCGGATCAGCAATGATGCCGATTTCTGACCTGTTCCCCGCTGCCGGCATCAAGTTTTGGGACTGCGCGCACGAGTGCAATGCCGGCATGAGCGCCGATGGCTATACGCGCGCGTCAGGCAAGATGTGTATGGCCATTGCGCAAAATGGTCCGGGCATCACTAACTTTGTTACACCGATCAAGACGGCGTATTGGAATCACACGCCTCTTCTCCTCGTGACACCGCAGGCAGCCAACAAGACCATTGGACAGGGCGGCTTCCAAGAGATGCCACAGATGGCGCTCTTTGAAGACATCGTGTGCTATCAAGAGGAGGTGAAGGATCCCTCCCGGATTGCAGAAGTCTTGAATCGAGTGATCGAGAAGGCCTGGCGCGGATCAGCGCCGGCACAGATCAACGTACCGCGCGACTACTGGACCCAGGTTATCGATGTTGACTTGCCAAGGAGCGTCAATATCGAGCCGCCGCGAGGTGGTGCAACGGCCATCGAGGAAGCTGCGAAGCTGCTCTCGGATGCCAAATTTCCGGTCATCCTCAACGGCGCAGGCGTGGTCATTGGCGGCGCAATACCGGCGACGGCCGCGCTGGCCGAGCGGTTGGATGCCCCTGTCTGTTGCAACTATCAACACAACGATGCTTTCCCCGGCTCCCACCCGCTTGCCTGTGGCCCACTTGGCTACAACGGCTCGAAGGCGGGTATGGAGTTGATCGCGAAAGCTGACGTCGTGCTCGCACTCGGTACACGGCTCAATCCTTTTTCGACCTTGCCCGGCTATGGCATCGACTACTGGCCGAAGGATGCCAAGATCATTCAGGTCGACATCAATGCGGACCGTATCGGCCTCACCAAAAAGGTTTCCGTCGGTATCCAGGGCGATGCTAAGCAAGTCGCTGAACAAATCCTGGAACAACTCGCCGATCATGCCGGCGATACAGGCCGCGACGATCGCAAGGCGTTAATTGCGACCACCAAGTCCCGTTGGCTACAGCAGCTCTCGTCGATGGATCATGAGGACGATGATCCCGGTACAAATTGGAACGAACGCGCCCGTAGTCGTGAACCCGAGCGTATGAGCCCAAGGATGGCGTGGCGCGCCATTCAGGCAGCGTTGCCGAAGGAAGCGATTATCTCGACCGATATCGGCAACAATTGCGCGATCGGCAATGCTTACCCAACTTTCGAGGAGGGGCGGAAATATCTTGCTCCGGGCATGTTTGGCCCTTGCGGGTATGGTTTTCCAGCGATTCTCGGTGCAAAGATCGGCTGTCCGCGTACACCCGTTGTCGGTTTTGCCGGCGACGGCGCTTTCGGTATTTCGATGAACGAGATGACCGCTTGTGGTCGCAACGACTGGCCACCGATCACCATGGTGATTTTCCGCAACTACCAATGGGGTGCGGAAAAGCGCAACACCACGCTCTGGTTCGACGACAATTTTGTCGGCACGGAACTCAATCTGGGCGTTGAGTATGCCAAGGTTGCTGATGCTTGCGGTGTCAAGGGCGTGCAGGTACGCAGCATGGATGCCTTGACTGAAGCGCTTCGAGTCGCGATCAGCGAGCAAATGAATAGCAATGTCACCACCTTCCTTGAGGTTGTCCTCAATCAGGAGTTAGGTGAGCCTTTCCGTCGAGACGCTATGAAAACGCCGGTTCGCGTTGCCGGTATCGACAAAGCTGACATGCAGCCTCAGCGTGGTGCTGCGTGACTGTAACGTAAACTGTGCCTTGATCTCGGGCGCAACACCTGGGATCAAGGCGCACAAGCGTCGGCATCGATACATGACGACTGAACGCTAATCGCGTCGGATTTCATCATGGAAAAAGTCAATGCTGTCCAAGGTTCGCTCCATCGTATCGCGGGTGAACTGAAGCAACAGGTCTGTAACACCCAGTTCCCCTAGCGCTTCGATATCGTCAGCAATCTCGGTAGCACTACCTGTCAGGAGCTGGCGTTCGCCTTCGTCGGTTTTGCTGGTTTTCGTCTCGTCATACCAGTTCGAGAAAAGTGCTATGCCAATACTCGCCGGATCGCGGCCATGCTTTGCCGCAGTCTTATGCAATCGCTCGATGCCCGCTTTGAAACGCGCGACTGTGTCGAGAGGGTGCCGTGGGTTGTTCGCGATCGGAAACCAGACGTCGCCATAGCGTACAGTTCGACGGAGTGCTGCCGGACTCTCGCCGCCGACGAGAATGGGCGGATGGGGTTTTTGGACCGGTTGCGGCAAGAAGCTGATGTTCTTAAATTGGACAAACTCGCCGTCAAATGCTGGATCCTCTTCCGTCCATAGCACTTTGAAGGCCTCGAGATACTCATCCGTCACGCGGCCGCGTGCCTCGAAAGGCGGAATATTGAGAGCGTCGAATTCTTCTTTCATCCAACCGGCACCAATACCAAGATCGATTCGACCGCCAGAAAGTACATCGATGGTCGAGACGATCTTTGCAGTCTGCACTGCGCCCCGGTGAGGAATCACGGCAATGGCCGTGACAAGACGAGGTTTGGTGCTGATCGCGGCGACATAGGCGAGCAACGCAAAAAGATCGAGGCACTCGCCAGATGCAGATCCCGGAAAGGCGCCTGTTGTCGAATAGGGATATCGCGAATCGATGCTTTTGGGGACAATGACATGATCATTGACGCCGATATGATCGAAACCGAGTGATTCGGCTCGTTCAACCAGTGTCTTGATGTCCTTCGGATTGGCAAGTGGACCGCGCATGGGCAGTGTTAGTCCAACTTTCATGATATGCTTCTCCATTGCGAGATGACCATTGACTGCCATGCAGTTTGATCATGCTAACTGATGACCAGCGTCGCTTTCTAGAGACTGAGCGAGTCGCACGTCTAGCGACCGCTGACTCCGATGGCCAGCCACATGTTGTTCCGATCTGCTACGCCCTTATCGACGACGTTGTCTATTTTACAATCGATCAAAAACCCAAACGAAGCGGCGTTCACCTCAAACGGCTCGCCAACATCCGATCGAATCCAAAGGTTGGTCTGGTTGTCGATCGTTATGACGAAGATTGGACGAAGCTCGGTTGGCTGATGGTTCAAGGGAAGGCGGCCATCATCAGTGACGGATCAAGACATCAACAGGCGCAGGTACGGCTCCGGCAGCGCTATCGGCAACTTCTGACGATGCAGATTGAGACGCTACCGGTCGTGGCCATCGCCATCAACCACGTCATGAGCTGGGGAAGGCTGGTCGAATAGATAGCGAGATGGCATGGTGACATGATGAGCGAAGACAGTGTTGCAACGCAGATGACAGAAGCCGCCCTTAGGCTTGTCGAAGCCTTTGATGCGCAGCAGCGAGCAATCGCCTGCCATGACTTTCCCGACGAAGATGAACGGCGGCTATGGTTCTATACCCCGACAGACCATGGCGGGCTTGATCTTGGCAGAATGACGCCGACCCAACATCAGCTCGTGCATAAGCTTGTTGCGACAGGTTATTCTCGGGCAGGGTACGTGACCGCAGCCACGATCATGGGCCTTGAAAATGTCCTAGACCACTTTGACAATTGGCCCGGCGGTAGAGAGCGCGAGCGTCGGCGTGATCCGCTTCTTTACTATGTGACGATTTTTGGCGAACCAGGTCCCAAGGGGGCTTGGGCTTGGCGTTTTGGCGGGCATCATATTTCGCTGCATCATTTGATTATTGATGGCAAGGTTATGGCGTCGACGCCAAGTTTCTTCGGTGCTAATCCTGCGGCTAGCCCGCTGCTTGGACCCCATCTCAATCGTCCACTTGCTGCCATTGAAGATCTTGGTCGTGAGCTATTCAGGAACCTCAAGGACCAGAATCGATCCGACGCTCTGCTCTCGCAAGTAGCGCCAAGCGATCTAATCTCGGGCAATCGTCCCTCTTTTCATGAAGGTGATCGTCAGCTCATCACGGCAGGTAGCCGGGAAGCCATGGCGGCAGGCATGACCGATGCCATGGAGGACGGCCTACAGCTCAGTCTAACGCCCCAAGGCGTTGGCACAGACAGCTTAGGGCATGGTGATGTCGATATCCTGAGAGAATTGATCGGCCACTATCTAAACCGTCTGCCTGACGCGCTCGCTGACGAGCAATTGGCTTTGGTTGAAAAGGAGTTCCGTCATATTCGTTTCGCCTGGGCGGGTAGCGCTGAGCCTGGCGAAGGACACTATTATCGTATTCAGGGCAAACGTCTGTTTATCGAATATGACAACACGCAAAACGGTGCCAATCACATTCACGCGGTCTGGCGCGACCTCGCCAATGATTTCGGTGGGGATGTACTCGCCCGTCATTACGCCGAGTTTCGACATTAGGTGGGGCGTCGTTGCGATCGGCGGGATAGCGGTTCAATGAGGCATTCTGGATTGTCCGCAGCGGACCTTCAGTCCGCTGGCCTCGGCGAACTCATGACCGAAGCGTCTTCAATTCGAGACAGCTTCTTTGGCAACATCATCACCTATTCTCGAAAGGTGTTCGTCCCGCTTACGAATATGTGTCGGGACACCTGCGGCTATTGCGTTTTCGTCAAGCATCCAAGTTCCTCGGATGCCAAACTGATGACGCCCGGTGAGGTGAGCCACGTCGTGCGAACTGGCGAGCGTCTTGGTTGCAAGGAAGTTCTTTTCTCTCTCGGTGAGAAACCTGAGCGGCGATATGTCGATGCGCGCCGTCGTCTGAATGCGCTCGGCTTTTCGCGCATGACCGACTATCTGGCCGAGATGTGCGCCTTGGTGACAGAAGAAACCGACCTCATTCCACATGTGAATGCGGGCACGCTTGATGACGACGAAATCGAGAGGCTGAAGTCGGTGTCTGGCTCCATGGGCATGATGCTTGAAACGACCTCTCGTCGACTGATGCGCAAGGGCATGGCCCATTACGCTTGCCCTGACAAGGTACCGGTTCAGCGCCTGCGGACGCTCGAACGCGCAGGACGCGCGCGCGTCCCCTTCACAACGGGAATCTTGATCGGTATCGGCGAGACGTTTGACGAACGAGTCGCGAGCCTCGAAGCCATCCGTGATATGCATCTTCGATTTGGTCACATTCAAGAAGTTATCGTTCAGAATTTCCAAGCCAAACGCGGAATCGCCATGGCCAATCAGCCCGAGCCGACGCTTGATGATATGCTGAGAACACTTGCGGTGGCGCGAATGATCCTCCCACCAGACGTCAGCCTGCAGGCACCGCCCAATTTGGAACGGCGTTACGATGCCTATCTCGACGCCGGGATCAACGACTGGGGAGGAATCTCGCCAGTTACGATTGATCATATCAACCCGGATCATGCATGGCCACTAGTCGGTCGGCTGCGCGCAACGACGGAAGAAAGGGGGTTTGTCCTGCAAGAACGGTTGACGGTCTATCCTCGTTTTCTGAGGGAAGCAGGTGAATTTTTAGACGACGCAATTGGGAGAAAGCTACGAGGCCTGGCGCGGTCCGATGGTCTCGCCCGGGATCAACGGGAGACATCGAATTGAAGCCAATCGATCCTGACCTTGGAAACGCATCCGTCGAGATTGCCCGCATCTTGGAGCGCCCTTTCCTCGGGAGGGAGATCGCCACGGAGGATGCGATCCGTCTGTTCGAGACGGAAGGCGCCGACCGTCATGCCCTCTTTCGTGCGGCTGATGCCCTTTGCAAAGAGGTTCATGGGCGACGTGCGAGTTTTGTGATTTGCCGGAATATCAATTTCACGAATGTCTGTTATATGGGATGCCAGTTCTGTGGCTTTGCGAAACGTCGAGATGACGTAGAAGCAGAAGTTCTAGAGCTTGAAGATATAGTCCAACGGGCCAAACAAGCTTTGGCCAGGGGAGGCACGGAGGTCTGCATTCAAGGCGGCCTCAACCCCGATCTCGATTGGCAGCGCTATCGCCAAATCGTAGACGCTATCAAGACCAATGTTCCCGAACTCCACATCCACGCGTTTTCTCCCTTTGAGATTTGGTACGGTGCCAAGCAAGCGCGCATGCCCTTTCGTGACTACATTTTGGACTTGAAGAGTGTGGGATTGGGCTCCATGCCTGGCACAGCGGCTGAGATCCTCGACACAACAATCAGGCAGCAGCTTACCCGGGACAAACTCAGTGCCGACGACTGGGTGACGATCATTAAGACGGCTCATCGAGTCGGCGTCCCGACAACAGCAACGATTATGTATGGCCACATAGATGGGCCGACGCATTGGGCGGCGCATCTTGATCTCATAAGGCGCATTCAAATCGAAACGGGTGGCTTTACCGAGTTTGTGCCGCTCGGCTTTGTTCATTGGGATAGCCCCTTGTTTCTGAGAAGGCATGACGTTCGCGCCGGCCCAAGCCGAGATGAAAGTCTAAAAATGCATGCTGTTGCACGTTTGCTGCTTCATGGCGTGATCAACAATATTCAGGTCTCCTGGGTGAAGCTTGGTCCCGAAATGGCGGTGAAGATGTTGCAATGCGGCGCGAACGATCTTGGCGGTACCCTCATGAATGAGAGCATCAGTCGAGCTGCTGGTGCCAGGCATGGGCAGGAAGTAACGCCGCTCGAGATGGTGCGTCTGATCCGAGCCGCAGGCCGTGTGCCATTCCAGCGGAACACGCTCTATGAGACCTTAGAGGTATTCGACGATCACGATCCCGTCGATCTCGCTCCCTTGGTCCCACGTCAAGGAAAAGACCCGCTCTATAGCCTTGATCGCGCATAGACCTTCATCGTCGATCGGGTCGTTGAAGATTGTCTCCGTTTCCCACGCAGTTTCGCCGCACCGACCGAGCGATTGGATGACGTCGGCCCTAGGCCGGCGTGCTTCGTCGCTTTGCTGCATAGGCGGGCACTGAACCAATGGAGGGCCACCGGGTTGTCCAAACCTCATCGTCTTCAAGAATTCACAACCTCTGAGCTCAGGGAGCCAACGCTACATGCAGCAAGGAGAGGGCTGTCGGCGTTAGAATGCGCGGTGGCCTCGATCGTGAGTTGACCTCGGCCGATGCAAGAGCCATCAACATCCCAAAGCGGAGTCTTACGGATACTGCCATTGACTTTTCAAAAGCGCTTGAGCGTCGTTCTGTTCGCGGGTTGGCTTGGTATGTGGTCGCCAATGGACCGACCTGCTCACGCCGAAGGTCTCGTGCCGTCAGATATTACCATCGACGACGATGCCCTGTTTGTGATCGGCAATACACTCTTCACGCTCTACCACGAACTTGGCCATGCGTTGGTCGACCTTCTGGATCTCCCCGTCATCGGTCGAGAAGAGGATGCGGTCGACGGCTTTGCCGCCGTGACCATGATCCCCGAAACACCGGATGAAGTGCGTGACGCCCTCATCGTCGCCGTTGCCGACGGTTGGCGGGTTCAGGGAGATCTTGCTGATGATGGCGGCGAACGGGCCTATTGGGGCGAACATGCGTTGGATGAGCAGCGGCATTATGCCATCGTTTGTCTGATGGTCGGGAGTGATCAGGATGGTTTTTATGACTACGCACTCGACGCTGGTCTTCCCGAAGAACGCATCGAAACTTGCAGCGAAGACTTCCAGCTGATGCGAGACAGCTGGGAACGCTTACTGGCGCCCTATGAGCAACCGCCGCATAAGGCGGAAACCGTTTTGGGGGCGCCTATTACCGTGATTTTCGATGAACCAATGGAGCAGCAGGTGAGGCTGTTTGATCTCATCAGGCGAGACGGTCTGCTCGAAGCCGGCGTTGATCGTTTTGCCAAGCGCTTCGTCCTGCCAGCGCCGGTGACCATTCGATTCGCGCCATGCAACGATGCCAATGCCTATTGGTCGCCATGGGAGCGTGAGATTACCATTTGTTACGAGTTGATCGATGAGTACGACGCCATCCTTACAGAGGGGATGATCCGCTAATGCTCAGACCGATGCGTTCGGCGTAAGAGCGAAGCCTTCATAGCCATGGCGCGCGACTTTCGCACACGTTTCAACATAGGGCGGAAAACCAGGATAGGGCATGAAGACACGGGGTTTGCCCGGTATGTTGGCTCCGAGATACCAAGAATTGCATTGTGGATAGAGAAGGCCTCCAGCGACCGCGTTGACATGGTCGACCCAGGTGGCTTCCGCTTCTGCTGTTGCTTCGATCTGTGCAATCTCTTGCTCGTCGAGATAGCGAAGGCAATCAGTGATCCAGTCGACATGCTGCTCGATCGTCGGCAGCATATTGGTTAGGACTGAAGGGCTACCTGGGCCGGTAATCACGAACAAATTTGGAAAGTCGGCAATGGCCAAACCTAAATAGGTTTTGGGGCCGTTGGTCCATTTCGACTTCAAGGTCTCGCCGGATCGGCCTCGAATTGCAATGCGGTTCAGCGCTCCTGTCATCGCATCGAACCCTGTCGCCAGGATGAGCATATCAAGTGGAATGTGCTTGCAGCCAACAATGATGCCGTCGTCGGTGACGGTATCGATGGGCTGGTCTCTTAAGTCGACGAGGTCGACATTCGTCCGATTGAACGTTTCATAATAGCCGATATCGACGCAAAGACGCTTACAGCCGACGATACTATCCGGGCAGAGCCTGTCAGCGGTCTCCGGATTTTCGACGGCTGCCCTGATCTTCCGTCGGATAAAGTTCGCCAGACTATCATTTGCCCGCTTATCCACGAGGAGATCATCAAATGCTGTCATGAAGCTCAAACCGCCGAGCGCCCATCGGTTCTCAAAGACGGCTTCACGCTCTGCTTCGGTGACCGCCATGGCTGACGTTGTCGGGGCGGGAAAATCGATCCCATTTCGCCTGGTTTTCGCGCGAGCGCGGAGGGCAGGGTAATCAGCTTTCACCGCAGCTTGCACGTCAGGGGCGAGCGGTGCGTTGTGGGCAGGAACAACATAATTCGGCGTGCGTTGAAACACCGTTAAGTGGTTGGCGCTTCGTGCGATGATGGGAATCGACTGAATCGCAGAAGACCCGGTTCCGATAATGCCAACGCGCTTGCCTCGGAACGAAACGTCGCCGTGAGGCCAATCCCCAGTATGTAAGAGTTCGCCACCAAACCGCTCGACGCCTTTGATTTCGGGCCTGTTGATCATGGAAAGGCAGCCCGTTGCCATAATGCAGTATCGGGCTTGGAAGGAGAAGCCTTCGCTTGTTTCGATCGACCAGCACGTCAGCGTCTCGTCAAACGTGGCGGATGTAACGGTTAAACCAAAGCGAATGTCGCGGAACAAATCGAATCGCTCAGCAACATGGTTCGCATAGCTCAGGAGTTCTGGTTGAGCGGCGTAGCGTTCGGTCCAGATCCAGTCCTGCTGTAGCTCGTCCGAAAACTGATAGGAATATTGCAAACTCTCAACGTCGCACCGAGCTCCGGGATAGCGGTTCCAGTACCAAGTGCCGCCAACGCCGAGCCCGCGTTCCAAGACGATAGCTTTGAGACCGATCCCACGCAGTCGGTGCAGCATGTAAAGCCCGGCAAAGCCAGCCCCGACGACAATAACATCAACTGACATGACGCCGGGTGGTTGAGTGTTTGTGTCTTTTGACGCCTTTTGTCGTTGGCTCATGCTTCTGCCGATCCCGCCAATCAGGTTTTGCGCCGCGACCCAAGTGTCAATGCCAACCCGAAGGAAAGCAAGACACCGCTAGCCAACGCGGGATCGGTGCCACGATAGAAAAAAGCCCTCCGGCGGGACGCCGAAGGGCTTTCAACATCAAATGTGGCGGCAGAGCTAGCTCAAGACTTTGAGATTCTCCGCCGCACTTTTGCCGTTTTGACCACGGATCAGCTCGTATTCGAGCTTTTGACCTTCCTGCAGCGAGTCGAGACCGGCGCGTTCGACGGCTGAAATATGAACAAACGCATCCGCGCCACCGGTCTCGGGCTCGATGAAACCGTAGCCTTTGACGGGGCTAAACCATTTGACTGTTCCAGTATTCACGTTGCGTAACCTCTAAATTGGAGTAGGAGACGTTGCGCATGATCGCGCCGCGCCCTGCGGTCTCATGCAATCGTCCATGGGAACCGTTCTCAAGTCTTTGACCTCGGTCCAAAAAACGATGAAACACGCCTAAGGGGGATAATCCGATCCAGGGGAGAAGACAAGCGGATTTCTAAACTTTTGTGCGGTATTGCCGCGTTGATTTTCGCCAAATGCGAGAAAATCTTGGCAAAAAGACCATCAAGTAAGTGTTAAACTGGTAATAGTGGTATGTTTTCGCTAGGTTTTGGTCGATTCGATCCTCGAGTAGGCTGAGCTAGCTAAACCTTTTGACCAAAGCTCAACAGGCTTCTTTAGTTGGGAGGCAGTACTAAAGATGGTTTTGGCGACGACGTTAAGGTTGGGACGCGTTTCCAACTTGCCGACGGTCTGGACCAACGTCTTGACGGGTTTGGTGCTCGGCGGTGGAACCTTCTTAGATCCGAGGACGTTGCCTCTGCTTGTGGCGATTTCTCTGTTTTATGTGGGCGGAATGTATCTGAACGATGCATTCGATGCCGATATCGATCGTGAGGAGCGTTCGGACAGGCCAATTCCTAGTGGTCTGATTGATCAGCGTACGGTGTTCAACGCTGGCGGGGCCATGTTCATCATCGGCCTTTGCATTTTGCTTTGGATCGGTTTCATCGCTGACAATGGCACGGGAGGTTTTCCAAGCACCGCGGGGCTGGTTCTGTTGACGTCGATCGTTGTCTATGACTGGCACCACAAGGGCAATCCGTTCGCGCCTTACATTATGGGTGTCTGCCGTATGCTGGTGTATATCACCGCAGGGCTGTGTTTTCTGGTCCCACCTCCTGCCTTGCTCTTGCTCGTAGCGCTTTTGCTCTTTTCCTACTTGATCGGCCTCACCATGATCGCGCGGCATGAGGCTTCGAGTGAGGATGCTGGGATTTGGCCGGTCTTGTTCTTCTTGCCCCCGGTCGTATACGGTCTTCTCTTCTTCGTCGACAATGCGACGTCTGCGGTCGCATTTATTCTGCTCTTGCTGGTGATTGCTCTCGCGTTTTGGATGTTGCGGCGACGGTTGCCGGGCGATATCGGTGTCGCGGTATCAGTTCTGATTGCGGGTATATGCGTGCTGGACGCGGTCTTTCTGGCAAGTGCTGGCGAGGTTGTGCTCGCCTGGTGGGCAATTGCTGGATTTATTCTAACCTTGATCTTGCAGCGCTTCATTCCCGGGACCTGACGCGGATGCGGGCTGCAAGGTGCTGCCTAATCCGCTGACGATCGCGCTCAGGAAGGCGTGACCTTCCTACAACAATAGCGCGAAGGTCTGGAGCCATGTTGGCTTCAGCTTTGATCTTTGCGCTTGCTCAAGAACGAGACAATCGGTAAACGGCGCATCAAAATACCGTGATTCTTGGTAGTTAGTGCGACTCGTCGTCGGCTTTCTGTGATGATCTACAAGGGTTTATAGGATAACTTTAGGCGCCTTCATCAGTGAAATGGTGATCATGACTGAAGACCGGTATTCCGGCCTAGATGAAGATCTCGGTACACCTTGGCAAGACTCGTGCGTCGATCAGGACCCGTTGAGTAGGGCTTCTCATCCCACGGGGCTAGCGTCTCTCATCACCGACGTTGCTTCCTCCCTTGAGGCTGAGCAGCGCGCTGATGGGCATTGGTGCTACGAACTCGAGGCCGACGTAACGATCCCGTCGGAATATGTCCTGCTCGGCCATTTCCTCGACGAGATCGATCAGGATATTGACGAGAAGATTGCCGTCTATCTTCGGGAGAAGCAGGCGGAGCATGGTGGTTGGCCGCTCTATGAAGATGGCGACTTTAACATAAGCGCCAGTGTCAAAGCTTACTACGCGCTGAAACTGATCGGCGATGATCCGGATGCGCCGCATATGAGCCGCGCCCGCGAGGCGATTCTTGCTCATGGTGGCGCTGCGCGCTGTAACGTTTTTACCAGAATTACACTCGCGCTCTTTGGTCAGGTCCCCTGGCGTGCTGTTCCTGTCATGCCAGTGGAGATCATGCTCCTGCCACGTTGGTTCCCATTCCATATGGAGAAGGTTGCTTACTGGTCGAGAACGGTGATTGCCCCCCTCTTGATCATCATGGCGAAAAAGCCGCGTGCCGTGAATCCGCGTCATGTCGACATCAAAGAACTCTTCACGACGGCACCGGAGCGTGAACGTCGATACAATGTCAATCCCACAGGGAGTGCTTGGGGAAACCTGTTTCTCGGCTTGGACAAGGTGCTGCAACGGGTCGAGCCATTCTTCCCTAAGGCGTCTAGATCGCGTGCGCTTGACGCTGCTTTGACGTTTATTCGAGATCGGCTGAATGGACATGAGGGACTAGGCGGCATCTTTCCCGCAATGGCGAATGCGGTGATTGCACTCGAACTTATGGGCTTTGAGAAAAGTCATCCCGATGTCATGACAGCCAAGCGCGCCCTCAAGCGTCTCTTGGTCATTGAGGAAGATCAGGCCTATTGCCAGCCCTGTCTTTCGCCGGTTTGGGATACAGCCCTTGCCAGCCATGCTATGCTCGAAGTTGCCGATCGCGAGCAAAGTGCTTCAGCGCGTCGAGCCCTCGATTGGCTGGCTGACCGCCAGATCACAGACGTGACAGGCGACTGGGCGGTGCGGGCTGCACCGGGCACCAAGCCGGGTGGTTGGGCCTTCGAGTATGAGAATGATCACTACCCCGACGTCGACGACACAGCAGCGGTGGTCTGCGCGATGCATCGCGCTGATCCTGAGCGTTATAAAGAGCCTATTGATCGGGCAATCCATTGGATTATCGGGATGCAGTCATCGAATGGCGGCTGGGGCGCCTTTGATGTCGACAACACCCATTATTACTTGAATAGCATTCCCTTCGCCGATCATGGTGCGCTACTCGATCCTCCAACGGCCGATGTAACAGCGCGCTGCCTAAGTGCTCTTGCGGCCACAGGTCACGGGGCGGATCACCCAGCCGTCGCGCGTGCGATTGCTTATCTCAAGAACGAACAAGAGCCGGATGGTTCCTGGTTTGGACGTTGGGGAACCAATTACATCTATGGAACCTGGTCGGTCCTCGCGGCATTGAATGCGGCGGGCGAAGACTTAAACGCTGACTATGTTAGGCGCGCCGTCGATTGGCTGACCGCACGGCAACATGCTGATGGTGGTTGGGGTGAAAGCTGTTCGAGCTACTGGGACGACCGAAAGAGTGAGCAGGTTGAGAGCCTTCCGTCGCAGACGGCTTGGGCCCTTCTAGCGCTCATGGCGGTCGGTCTTGCCGACAGTGCGGCGGTCAGACGTGGCATCGCCTACCTCCAGCGCGCGGAACGCGAAGATGGGATGTGGCAGGAGCGACTCTATAACGCGGTTGGATTTCCCAAAGTCTTCTATCTTCATTATCACGGCTATCGTAGTTTTTTCCCGCTATGGGCGGTCGCCCGCTACGCGAATTTGATGAACCGAAACGACCGGCGCGTCGCTTACGGGATGTAAGCCAGATATGATTGGTATTGTGACCGGTCTGGTCGCAGAGGCGCGCTGTTTGCGTCAAGGCCAGAACCGTTTTATCTGCACTGGCGGGAGCTCGTCGAGAGCTCGCGAAGGGGCTGAAAGACTAGTTACACAGGATGTATGCGCTCTTTGTAGCTTTGGTTTGGCAGGCGGTCTCCACCCTGGCTTGCCATCAGGCACGCTCTTACTGCCAAAGACGGTAGTTCTTCCTTGCGGCGGCAAGATTGAAACGGACTCGGTCTGGCGCGAACGGCTGATCTACCTGTCACGTGTCGCCGGCTTTGATCCGCTATCGACGACCGTCGTTGGCAGCGATGATCTGGTTGCCACCTCCGAGTCGAAGGCTGCTTTGTATCGCGAAAGCGGTGCGGCTGCTGTGGACATGGAAAGTCATGCAGTGGGCGACGTTGCTCTAGCCGCCAAACTCCCGTTCGTTGTCGTGCGCGTTATCGCGGACACCCATGACGAAGCAATTCCGGAGTCAGCGCGGCAAGGCCTTGGCGAGGAAGGTAAAATTAGACCGTTGGCGGTGCTGATCGAGTTGATGCGCCGCCCTCATGAAACCGGATCACTGATCAGGTTAGGGCGCGAAAGTGGCAAGGCCTTGGGAGCGCTTCGAAGAGTGGCCGATCTGGCACCCGATCTCGCTTTCGTCTGAAAACCCTTATCGAGCAGCATTGTTCAAAGCGGCAATTGGCGACATGCTAGCGGCCGCTAATAGGATTCTTGTCGCCGAATGTTGCTAAGATAGGGGAAGGATATGGCGCTCACGCCTTTGGCAGATCGTCCGACGATGACAAACTACGACGTGGTGATCATCGGTGGCGCGGTGATGGGATCGTCGGCAGCTTGGTTTCTCACCGACAACGCCGATTTTGATGGCTCTGTATTGGTTGTCGAGCGTGACCCCACCTACGCCCAAGCGTCCACCAGCCATACCAATAGTTGTATTCGCCAACAGTTTTCGTCACCGGTCAATATCCAGATCTCGCAGTTTGGCGCGGCATTCATCAAGTCCTTTCGGCAACGCCTTGGTGGCGATCCTGATGTGCCAGACATCAAGCTTCAGAGCTTTGGCTATCTCTATCTTGCCGCCGACGAGGCCTTTGCCGATATCCTCCGAGAAAACCAGGAGATTCAGACATCTTTTGGCGCCGGCACGCGAATATTGACGTCAGAAGAAATCGCTGCTGACTATCCGTTCTATCATGTCGACGACATCCTGATCGGCAGTCATAACCCCGTCGATGAAGGTTATTTTGATGGGGCAACGATGTTTGATTGGTGGCGGCGCAAAGCGCGTTTGAACGGTGTCGAATACGTCACGAATGAAGTCGTTTCCATCCAGCGGCAGGGGGGAAATGTCACAGGCGTTACCCTCAAGAGCGGTGAGGTTATCTCGGCAGGCACCATCGTCAATGCCTCGGGCCCAAGAGCTAATGTCACGGCAGGCATGGCCGGATTCGCACTGCCTGTCGAGCCGCGACGTCGCTACACGTTCATTTTCGCCGCCGCGGAGCCGCTGGAGCAAGATCTACCGCTGACGATCGATCCTTCAGGCGTGCACATGAGAAGCGATGGCGCCAATTATCTCTGCGGCTGCCCGCCTGATGATGGTGATCCTGCGGTCGACTTTGACGACTTCGCCATGGATCACGACATCTTTGAGCGCAAGCTTTGGCCGGTTCTTGCTCACCGGGTTCCAGCATTTGAGCGGATCAAGGTGTTGAATAGCTGGGTTGGTCACTATGCGTACAACACGCTAGATCAGAACGCTGTTATTGGACCGCATCCTGACGTGCCGAATTTTATCTTCATGAACGGCTTTTCCGGCCATGGATTACAACAGTCTCCCGCGATGGGACGAGCGATATCGGAACTGATCGCCTATGGTAGCTTTCGCGAATTGGACTTATCGCCGCTAGGTTATGAGCGTGTCCTCAGAGGAGAGCCTTTGTTGGAAAATGCCGTCATTTAGATCGCGTCACACCTGTCTTTGATGGACCGTCTTCGGTGGCAGCGCCCAGAGGATCAAGACCATTGGCGGCAGGAGTGCCGTTACGAAGGTCCAGGCTCCGGCATTGCGATTACGACGATTGGCCAAGTGTCTTGACCAAAAGGTCGCTAAGACTGTGACAATGAGCAACAAGACAAGCGAGATGATCATCAAGGCGGCTCCCGTCTTAGATGATCCCATCGATATAAGCGCTGGAGCGTTAGAAAAGACTTAAATCGCAATGCCGCCGTCAATCACGATCGCTTGTCCGGTTGTGTAGTTGCTTTCATCGCCGGCAAGATGGACGGCGAGCGCGGCAATTTCTTCCGCCGTTCCTAAGCGTCCCATGGGCTGCCGCGCAATAAAGTCTTTTCTTGCCTGGACCGGGTCATCGAATGCGTTAATTCGGTCGTCGAGCGAAGGCGATTGGACGGTCCCTGGACAAATCGCATTGCATCGTACCCGATGGCTGACGAAGTCGGCAGCGATGGAACGGGTGAGACCAATAACAGCCGCTTTTGTTGTACCGTAAGCGAAACGGTTAGGAATGCCCTTAACGCTGGAACAGACCGAGGACATATTGACGATGCTGCCACCTCCAGCCTCAATCATCGACGGCAGGACAGCACGGATCGTCCAAAACATGGCCTTGACGTTCAGATTCATCGAAAAATCGAAATCATCATCTGTACAGTCGAGAATCGTCCCGTGATGCACGAACCCGGCGATATTGGCGAGAATATCAAAGCTGCCTTGGGAGCTGGCCAATGCGCGAATGGCCTCGGCATCTAGCACATCGAGCCTTGCTGTCTTGATGCCGGAGGCTCCGTCGATTTCGCTGAGGAGGTGAGGGTTAATATCAGTTGCCAAGACTGAAGCCCCTTCAGCGGCCATCATCAGCGCGGTTGCTTTGCCTATGCCCTGTCCCGCTGCCGTCACAAGAGCGGTCTTTCCTTCCAGGCGGCCCGCCATGATTTACATTCCTTAAAGCTGGTCCCATCGACAAGAGCGCTGGGTTGACCCGCTCAAACACATCGTTAGCAGGCAGGTTCATCCAATCGCTCGAACTCGGCCAATGTCGCCTTGAGGCGAAAGTCGCCGTAGTCCAACAGCAGTTCTTGTAAAACCCCTTCGTCTGTCAACATGAACTTGGCTTCAAATTCAGGAATATCGCTTTGCGTTGCAAGACTGTAATAGGCCATGCTGACGGGCCAGGCTTCAGCTTCGGACTTTGAGGAAAGTTCGTCGTCGTTCGAGGGGCGGTATGGGCGTTGCTCACCGATCACTGAAGTGACTTGAGTCAGTGCGTCATAGCCCCACCCATCAAAAACTTCATGACTGATGAAGGAACTGCCTCTGTCAGCTTCGCTGAGCAGCCGATTAAAGTGATCGGCTGGAAATACGGTTCCAGGCGGCAGGTCAACCGTTCGGTCGTCGGGTTTGGTGAAGCTGGCTACCCCGCTACCATCCGGTGCTTCGATGGTCGCATTACCCATATACTCTTCGCGCAGTTGATCGCCATCATAGCTGCGCACGGTGTAACGCATTTGCGACCCGTCGGACGCCTCCCAGCTGCTGAAACGTACGTCGTGCGAGAAATCGCCACCACCCTCTGTCGCGGCGATAAATCCCAGCCTTTGATGGGAAAGCCAGCCATCACATGAGCGCTGCCATTCGATCACCAAACCCCCACTAACACCGGCAAGGCCGCTCATGCGGTGCGAACTATCGAGCTTTAGGCGATAGGCCGCACGGTGCGATGTTAAGGCGGCAAGTGCTGCTGTTGAGGTGGTCAGAGCAATCAGGCCAATGGCCAGAGCGCATCCCGAGCGACTAAGAGATCCCATTACAGCGTTTCCTCCCTTCGAGAAGGGTTTCTTCGTTCATGTCTAGACCGCCTATGGTGACATGCCGATCGATGGGAGGGTAGGGCAAAAACTGTACCCTGGTATCGGTGGCATCATCGATCAGATCTTCTGAATTGGCCGAGGTTAGAGGATCAAGATTGCCCGAAAATCGTTAACGTTCGTTAGGGTTGGCCCGGTCTTGATAAGATCCTCCAACTTTTCGAAAAAACTATAGCCATCGTTGTCGGAAAGAAGCGTCATGGCGTTGAGATCCATTGCGGCTGCCCTTTCCAACGTATCGGGCGTGACGATCGCACCGGCATTGTCCTCGCTTCCGTCAATGCCATCGGTATCGGCTGCCAGTGCGTAGATGTCGTCAGCGCCGGCAAGCTGGACCGCGAGAGCAAGTAAAAACTCGGCATTGCGCCCACCTCGTCCTTTGCCTTTCACGGTCACCGTCGTCTCGCCCCCCGAGAGCAGGACGCAGGGAGCCATGGCAGGTTGGGCATGGTTGCGCACCTGCCTTGCGATGCCGGCCATCACCTTGGCGACATCGCGGGCCTCTCCTTCGATCGAATCCCCAAGCACAACGGGCCGAATGCCGTGATCCAGAGCAATCGCCACGGCCGCCTCAAGCGAGGCTTGTGGGGTCGCAATCATATGGACCTCATTGTCGGCAAGTCGAGGGTCGTCCGGCTTCGGGGTCTCTTCGCCACCAGCGTTCAGGTGATCGGTCACAGACTTCGGGCCTTTGATGCCGAAATGAGCAAGGACGTCGCGTGCATCATCGAATGTTGTCGGGTCCGGCACCGTCGGACCGGATCCGATGACTGCCGGGTCGTCGCCTGGAACATCGGATATCAGCAATGACACCGTCTTCGCGGGGTGGGCGGCTGCGGCCAGCCGGCCCCCTTTGATGGCTGAGAGGTGCTTGCGCACGGTGTTCATCTGAGTGATATCGGCGCCACATTCGAGAAGAGCTTTGTTGAGCGCCTGCTTATCCTCAAGCGAAATTCCATCGGAAGGAAGTGACAAGAGAGCCGATGCGCCGCCGGAAATCAAACACAGGACGAGATCTTCCGCATTGGCACTTTCTGCAAGCTTGAGCATGCGTGCAGCTGCCGACCGTCCCGCTTCATCTGGCACGGGGTGTGCTGCTTCGACGATCTCGATTTTGTCGCAACTCACGGCATGACCGTAACGCGTGACGATCAAGCCCTCTATTTGCCCGGGCATATGCTCCTCGACCTCACGCGCCATTGCCGCTGAGGCCTTGCCAGCGCCGAGAACGATCGTCCGCCCGGCGGGCTTTGGCGGCAGGTGGGCTTTGATCAGCTTGCTCGGGGTTGCCGCATCGATTGCAGCTTCAAGCATTTTGCGCAGGAGACGTCGCTGCTGGTCATCACTCATAGGGTCTTGATCCCAACTCATTCCTCAAATGCATGCCAATGCATTCGTTTGACGCGTTCATCAAAATAGACGACCTTGTCTTTATGGCAGGTCCCAATTTTCAGCAAGGCCATGGCCTTGAACAGCAAACAAAAGACACACCGCGCCAACAAAATGAAGCGTGATCAACGGAACTCTAAGGCGGTGGCGATACGCGGCGGTCTGGCGAAGTGGCGACGCGAGTTTACTTCACTCTCGACACTCGCTAGCTTGACCACGATTTGGCTTTTGACCATGTAAGCGATGATCGGAATGGTGGATTTGTGTCGTTGCTGGAGAGGGTTATCGTGAGAAAAGGCCCTGCATTGGCGTTGGCCGTTACGGCGTGCGCCTCACTCATCGCCTGCCAGAATCAACAACCCATCGTGCGCTCAGAGGCGCCGCTCATCATTGATCAGGCTGATGTTGATCTTCCTGAGGAGGTTCGTGTTGGCTTGTTGCTGCCGCTGAGTGGACGAGCATCCAGCCTAGGACAAGACATGCTGCGCGCGGCGCAGATGGCGCTCTTCGATGCTGGCCCCAATTCGGTTGTCCTGCTTCCAAAAGATACCGGTGGCACGGCAGGAGGTGCTGAGCTTGCAGCGCAGGAGCTCCTGAATGAAGGCGCCGAACTTTTGATCGGCCCCCTGTTTAGCCAAGCGGTTCGCGCCGTGACGCCGGTCGCACAGGCCGCCGATGTACGTGTGCTAGCCTTCTCCAATGTCACTTCTGTTGCTGATCAGGGAACCTATCTCTTGGGATTTCGCCCTGAGGAGCAGGTGGAGCGTGTGGTTCAATACGCCATGGATCAAGGGATCGAGAGCTTCGCTGGTCTGGCGCCTGATGATGCCTATGGTGAAACCGCAATGCGGGCATTGGAACGCGCCGTCATCGAGCAGGGGGGACGGATGGGCGAAGTCCATTACTATCCGCCCAACCTCGAGGATCCTTCATCGGTGGTGCGTGAAATTGCCGACTACAGGGAAAGGCAGGCGGCTCTCGAAGGCGAACGGCGAATTCTCGAGGCCATGGGAGAGGAAGACGAGGTCGCTCAGGCCGTGCTGAAACAGATCGAGTCGCTCGATACATTCGGAGAACCGACATTCGATGCGATTATGATTGCCGATGGCGGCGATCGCCTACGCTCGGTTGCTTCACTCTTGACGTTCTATGACGTGGATCCGTCAAACGTGCAGTTCATAGGGACGATACGTTGGCAGGATGATGCTCGGATTCTTGCGGAGGACGCCCTCGAAGGTGGGTGGTTTGCTGCTTCGTCGCCGGATGCCTTCTCCACATTTGAAGATCGGTTCAATGCGACTTTCGACAAGAAGCCCGAACAGTTGGCAAGCCTTGCCTATGATGCAACCGCTCTCGCCGTTATCGTTCAACGCGATCTTGAGGACAGGACCTTTAATGCGATCAGCTTGACGGACCGCGAGGGGTTTGCCGGCGCGACCGGCTTATTCCGTCTACAGCCTGATGGCCTTGTGCAACATGGCCTTGCTGTCCTTGAGGTGGCCGATAGTTCGATTCGCGAAATCGATCCGACGCCCATTCGTTTCGAAGACGAAGACGACGGTTTGTTCGGCGATCCCTTCTTTCAAGGGGGAGCTGATGCATTCGGTGGGCCGTTTGGTCGAACTCCCTCGAACGTTCCTGATCCACCGTTAACACAATAAATGCCTTTGAGACGATCGACTTTTCGTCGTCGGGCTCATCACGTTGTTGGGGTAGGCGGCGGCGACGTACGGCCGCCAAAGCAGGTTTCGATGAGCGTAGCCATCGCCCTAGCGCGATGGCTAAGTTGGCTCTTTTCAGAGTCAAGCATTTCGCCAAACGTCTTGGTTTGTCCTTCCGGCAGAAAGATGGGGTCGTAGCCGAAACCGCCTGTGCCTCGAGGTGGATAAACGAGCTCGCCCATGACCTCACCTTCAGCAAACTCCTGATGGCCATCAGGCCAGGCGAGGCAAAGGAGAGCGACGAAGCGGGCGCGCTTATCCGCTTGTTGAAAATCGCCATAACGTTCCACGAGTTCGCGATGAACGCGGGCCATGGCGAGGCCAAAGTCTCTATCCGGTCCTGACCATCTCGCCGAGTAGATGCCGGGCTGCCGATCCAGGCCAAACACTTCGATTCCCGAATCATCTGCAAGAGCGGGGAAGCCTGTGGCGTCGACAGCAGCCTTGGCTTTCAACGCGGCATTCGCAACGAAACTATCGCCATCTTCGACCGGTTCCGGTAGGCCGAGTTCGCCACTTGAGACAACATCCACTCCAAGGGGAGCCATGAGCGCTTTGATCTCAACGAGCTTGCCCGCATTCTGAGTCGCGAGCACAAGGCGCTGTTCGGTAAAAGTGCGTGCCATCAAATGGCAGACGCTGTGAGCGCTTGTTGCTGTAGCCGAGCCAGCTCCTCAATGCCTGACCTCGCCAAGGCATGCATTCTGGCGAAGTCATCGCCAGAGAGCGGGTCCTCCTCGGCTGTCACTTGGATCTCAACAATACCACCCGAACGGGTCATGACGAAGTTCGCATCGGCTTCTGCCTCGCTGTCCTCGGGATAGTCGAGATCAAGTACGGCTTCGCCATTGAAGATCCCGCAGGAGATTGCAGCCACCGGTTCGATTCGCGGCATTGCTGGGATCTCTTCGCTCCGAACCAGCCATTGGAGCGCTTGATGTAGGGCGACATAGGCACCGGTAATCGACGCGCAGCGCGTGCCGCCATCAGCGCGTAGGACGTCGCAGTCCAGGATAATTTGTCGCTCGCCAAAGGATTCGAGATCGATCACGGCGCGGAGAGATCGTCCGATCAATCGTTGAATCTCTTGAGTCCGCCCTGATTGCTTGCCACGCGCAGCTTCTCGATCGGTGCGACGGTCGGTCGAGCGAGGCAGCATACCATATTCGGCTGTGACCCATCCACGGCCAGTGTTGCGAAGAAAAGGCGGAACACGCTCCTGGACGCTTGCTGTGCAAAGCACATGGGTGTTGCCGCAGCGGATCAGACAAGATCCTTCCGCGTGCGGGGCAAAGCCCGGCTCAAGGCTAATCTCGCGTAGCTGATCGGGTCGCCGTCCGGAAGGTCGCAAGGATATCTCCTTCATCGAAGCTTGTTTCCAACGTTCATGTCGGCCCAGGACGAACAGAACGCTGACATGAGGATGCCGGGAGAGCCACATGCTCTAGCGCATGCCTTGGTGAACCGCCAGCAGTTTCTCAGGTAACCGCCAGCAATTTTATTCGAGAACAAGGGGCTTGTTCCCCTCTTGTGGCTATTCTAAACAAGCGAAGACCATTTAGTCCTTTGATATATTCTCCATCCCTTTTTGGTGAAAATAATTCCTATGAAGAGAGAATTAGACTGGGTTTTTCAGCTCATTGATCAATGTTATAGCGCTGCGGTTAATGATGAAGAATGGCCACTCCTATTGAAGAATATCAATGAATTTCTTGGTGGTCATGGCGCTACACTTTTTTTCACTGACGAAGAACTCAAACCGGTCGATCGATTTTTTGGTGACAACATCTCGCCGGAGTCGATTTCTGCGTATCGAGACTATTTTCACAGCGTCGATATCAGGATGCATCGCGCCATGCCCGGTGCCTTAAATAGTATCGTCACCGACCGTGACTTGGTCGACAAAGAGATCATCGATACCCACGAGTTCTATCAAGACTTTCTACGCCCGATTGGCCATCGCTTTATTGTTTCTGCCATGATGGATCTTGGCGACGGTAACCATGCCTTTTTGTCTAGTCACCGTGGCCTCAATCAAGACCATGCGGATTCCGAAACGCTCGATCGTGCTCGACTCTTGCTGCCACATCTCCAGCGTAGCCTGCAGTTGCGTCGCCGACTCATCACGTCGAATGCCCAAGGGCAGGGGGCCCTCGAACTGCTTGATCGACTGGGGCAGGCTTTGTTCCTCATTAATGATGAAGGTCGAATCATCTGGCAAAATGCGTCTGCTGATCGATTGCTGCGCCAACAAGACGGCCTTTCGACGAACGAGGGAGAATTACGCGCATCGGCCAAATCGGCGGGTACGGAATTGCAGCGCCTCATACGATCCGCGATGACGGCGTCGAACCGGCTTAGAAAGCGCCCAGGCGGCATGATGACTGTCCCACGCCCGTCAATGAAACGCTCTTACCACATCCTGGTTACACCCTTATCGACATCACCAGAGACAAGCCTGGCCACAAGGCAATTGAGCGTATGTCCTACCGTTGCAGTCTTCGTAATGGATCTCGAGTGTAATCTGGTTCCCCCCGCGATCGTGTTGCGTAGTCTTTACAATTTGACGCCAGCGGAAGCGCGACTGGCCATGGCGATTGGTGCAGGCATGTCTCTCAAGGCCTATGCTGAGCAAAATGAGCTCTCGATCCACTATGTTCGATGGCTTCTAAAGCAGGTCGAAGCGAAAACAGAGACCCGCCGCTTGGCAGACCTCATTCGCCTGCTCGCGAGTCAGGCCAATCTCTTTCTTCCACCTTCAAGCAATGAAAAAGAGAACAAAAAATAAAATAGGTCGCTTATGAGCTGAAAATTTAGAAAAAAAGTGCGATTCCCCTCCTAATTGGTAGGTGCAACTGCGGCAAAGATTGCCATGTTGATTTCGGGCAATCCAGCGACCGGTCAGGTTCTGCCTGGCCGGTCGTTCGGTAATGGTCGTCTTGAATTCGTATAATATCGACGCCAGCACATTTTCAGCGAGTCCGCGATGTCTTCGAACGTACGGAGGCACCTCCTCGTTCCAACGAATCATCGTCTCGGACTTGTGCTACATTGACCAGGTATGCTCTAGACCTTGGTCATGCAGCTTAAAGGTACTCCCAAGCGTTTTCCAAGAGTCGACGTCCAAGCCGTTCGACGCGTTGTCGGTGCGTTGTTGATCGGGTTTGCCGGCGGCGCCGTCTTTGCCTATGTCCAACTCCCGCTTCCTTGGATGCTCGGTGCAATGGCAGCAACGATGGCGGCCAGCCTTGCGGGTGCGAGAATCAGCCTACCAAACCTCATAAGAAAACCCATGATCGGGGTCGTTGGCGTGACGTTAGGAAGTGCCTTCACGCCCGACCGTCTTGCTGGCATGGGAGCATGGCTACCGAGCCTTGCTGTGCTACCGATCTATGTGGTGGTCATTGGTTGTCTCGTTCTGTTTTATCTGAGAAGCCTTGCAATCTTCGATGGTAAGACGGCCTTCTTTGCTGCGACGCCTGGCGGGCTTAGCGAAATGGTCATTCTTTCAGATCAGCATGGTGGGGATCTACGGAGTGTCGCGCTATTTCATTCGGCACGTCTCGTCTTGATCGTCTTTAGTCTTCCGATCGCTGCGAATATGTTCATCGAGCTGCAGCCTACCGTCGCGCTCGTTGCGAGCGACGAGAAGCTGGCATTTGACCAGCTTGCCATCCTGTCTGCTTCGCTGGTTGTGGGCTGGTTCCTGGCCGTACGCATCAGACTTCCGTCGCCGTCCTTTATGGGGCCGCTAATTTTAAGCTCCGTGATCCATCTTGCGGGTTTGGCCCATGCGAGCCCTCCGTTTATCGCCGTTGCAGCAGCGCAGTTGGCGATCGGCACAAGCGTAGGATGTCGCTTCAGCGGCGTTCCACTGCGCCTTATTTTGAAGACTCTGACCGTTGGCGCCGGTGGCGCGTTGCTCATGTTTCTCGTAACGCTGGTCTTTGCCCTTGGGCTTGCATACGTGACCGAAAGCGAGTTGGCCCTGCTACTCCTCGCGCTCATCCCCGGCGGCTTTCCAGAAATGAGTTTAATTGCTCTCGGTATGGGCTTCGACCCAGCCTTCGTTGTTACCCATCATGGACTGCGGGTCCTGGTCATCGTTGCGTTTGCCTTGCCCATTTTTGCATGGCTTTCGAAAACGAACTGGTTTGATCGTGGCTGGCCGAAACATCAGGCCAAGGAAAAAGCAAAGGCTGAAAGTCACGATCAAATGGGCTAGGCGACGGGCAGGCGTAGTGCCCGAAGATAGGCCTCGACCGCTGCTGGAAAGCCGATTCGGAGCGCATCTGCAGTGATGGCATGGCCAATGCTGACCTCGGCAAGATTACCGAGCGCCTGACGAAAGGCTGGAAGATTGTCGAGATTGAGATCATGGCCGGCGTTGATGCCAAGACCGGCCTCCGAAGCCGCTGTTGCTGTTTCTACATAGCGCTCGAGCATCGCCGCCGCTGCCGGCGTTCCGAACGCGCTAGCATAAGGCTCTGTGTAGAGTTCAATCCGTTGAACCCCAAGCGCCGCAACCTGCGCCATTGCCCCAGGCTCTGGGTCCATAAACAAACTGATGCGCGCACCTGATGATCTCAGGTCGTCCATGATGCTGGAAAGCTTGACGAATTCGGCATCGAGATCCCAGCCATGGTCAGAGGTCCGTTGCTCGGGAGAGTCTGGCACCAACGTCACCTGGTGAGGCCTCACGTCACGTACCAGAGCGATGAAGTCAGGAGTCGGATTGCCCTCAATGTTGAATTCAATGCCGTCGGGCAACTCATTGGCGACCAACGAGGCCAGTGCTGGAACATCGCTCCGACGGATATGGCGCTCATCCGGTCTCGGGTGAACGGTGAGACCATGAGCCCCGGCGACGATAACCATTCGAGCCATCTCCAAAACCGAGGGATAGCCGACATCACGCTGGTTCCTGAGAAGCGCCACCTTGTTGAGATTGACGCTGAGTTTGGTCTCCATCATGTCACGCCTCCTGGTCACAGCACAGATCTCCATCGAACATGGATCGTAGCATTGATTGGCTTGGTAAAAAGAGCCAATAATGATAAATCTTTGGCGCCAATTGGACTCATAATGTGATGGCAAAACAGGCACGTGATCTCCCCTTGCCAGCGTTGACACTTGATTCGGCCTCCTCAACACCACTCCATCGGCAGATTTATTTCGGTATCAGGAGTGCCATTTTGGAAGGGCACTTGCGTCCTGGCGTACGGCTGCCCGCAAGTCGTGCATTGGCCCATGCCCTTTCTGTATCGAGAAATACGGTAACGTCGGCGTTCGATCAGCTCGCTGCCGAAGGCTATATCGAGGCGAGGACGGGCTCCGGTTCCTTCGTCCCGGCTCACTTGCCCAAAGAACAAATCCAGACGAAGCCAGGGACCAATATCGTTGGGCCGGGGCCTAAGACGAAGGTCTTGTCGCCTTCGCGACGCGCCTCTTGGTTGATGTCGATGGCTGGTGAGTCAACACCAAGGCACCCGTTCGCACCAGGCTTGCCGGAAGTCGATCTCTTTCCTTTCAAGGAGTGGGCGCGATTGCTTGGTCGTCATTGGCGACGGCCGACTACCGAAGCCCTCTCGGGCACAGCGCCGGGCGGCGCTTCGCGACTTTGTGCGGCGATTGCTGACTACCTCGCCACGGCGCGCGCTGTTTTTTGCCGACCTGAGCAGGTGATCATCACAGCGGGTTCGCGTCAGGCTCTTGACCTCGCGGCACGTGTCTTGATCGATCCGGGTGATGCGGTCTGGATCGAAGAGCCGGGATATTGGCCGACAGGCGCTGTGTTGGGAGCAGCCGGTGCCAAGTTGGTGCCGGTTCCGGTCGACGACGAGGGTATGAGCGTTACTGACGGACTTGTACGTGCCAGCTCACCAAGGATGATCTGCATATCGCCATCACACCAGTTCCCGCTTGGCGTTACAATGAGCCTAGCCCGGCGACTTGAACTGTTGGACGCTGCGCGCAATGCAGGAAGCTTTGTGCTCGAGGACGACTATGACAGCGAGTATCGCTACGCAGGTCGACCCCTCGCTGCACTACAAGGATTGGATCAGGGCGATCGAGTCATTTATCTCGGCACGTTCTCTAAGGTCATGTTTCCAGGCGTTCGCCTGGGCTACATGGTGGTGCCGGACCACTTACTCGACGCATTTTTGAAGATACGGACCTTGATCGACGCCCACCCGTCGTCGATCGCGCAGGCAGCTTTGACTGACTTCATCGAAGAAGGACATCTTGCCAGCCATATTCGGCGCATGCGTCCGCTCTACCTGGAACGTCAGGCCAATCTCATTGAGGGGCTAAGGCCGGTTCGTGATCAATTGAAGCTGATGCCGGTCGACGCCGGTATGCATCTGGTCGGGCATTTCAAGAAGGCTTGCAACGACCGCGCCATCACCAACGGTGCTCGGAGATTAGGCGTGCAAGCGCCGGCTCTTTCGTCATACTACCGTGGAGAGCCGGCCCGTAGGGGGCTAGTTCTCGGCTATGCCGGCGTGAGTGGATCGTCGATTAAACGGGCTGCCGCCAGGCTCGTTGACGCGATCGTCGGGTCATAGACCCGAAGTCCTCATCATGCATGGGCGATGTGAACCGAGCCTAATCCGGTCGCGTTTGGGAGCACGCTTCAGACGTCACGGCGGTGGCGCCAGAGCGTCTTGCTGCCCAATATGCGGTTATTGGCAACATGTGGCAGATTGATGATCGTCGTCGATGGCATGAATGACTGGTGCCAACAAAACTTCGTCGAGTACCTGCCAGAAATCTCCATCCCAGTGGTCCACACCCAAACGTTTACCATAGCGGACGATGACGAGATCAAGGCTTGGGACGACGATCAGAACGCGATGGCCGGCCCCCGCGGCCAGAAATGCATCCCGAGGCAATGACTTGAGCGCCCCAAATTCATTGGACCACCATCCCAGTGCCGGAGCGGGCTGCTGGCCGGTTTGAATGGAGGTCGGAGTCGTCGTCATGCCGTCAAACGTTATCGCCCTCTTCACGACGTGATCGCTTAAGAGTTGACGCTTTTGCCATACACCCCGTTGCAACAAAAGCTGGCCGATGCGAGCGGTGGCGCGGAGGGTGAAGGCAGCGCCTCCCCAGGTCGCATGGAGATTCAAGCCGTCAACCCTGAACAAGTCGTCGTCATAGCCGATCGACCAGCTCTGCGGGTGAAGATCGAGCTGCGTCATCAGCTCCTTGTCCAATAGACTCTTAAGATCCGTCCATTCGCTGCCGCGCATAGCTTCACCGAGCGCGCGACTGAGGACGACGTAGCCGGGACCGCTATAGCTAACAGCGGTGCCGGGCTGAAACAGGAATGGTACATCTTGTTCGATGTGGCGCATGAGGTCGTCATGTCGCTCCCAAAAGCGTGTTTCCCATAAAGCGGCCTCTTCGCCAGCCTCATCGGGTTCCACCGGATGCGCCATGCCAGAACTGTGATTGGCAAGCTGCCATAGCGTCACCGCGCTGCGCTGTGGTACATCGCGCCATGAGTCGACATATTGGCTGGCAGGTTGCTCCCATTGCAGAAGGCCTCGATCTGCCGCCAGCATCAGACCAAGTCCACCGACCAAGGCCTTTGACATGGACGCCGCGCCGAACCGTCGATTGACGGACGGGTCGCGATACCATTCGTGGACGATCTTGCCGTTTCTAACGACGAGCCAAGCGTCAGTGCTGCGCCTGACTAGTTCGTCATCGAGTGCTTCCAGGGCCATCTGATCCATGCCTTGACTGGCCGGCGCTGCAATAGACCAGCTTTCGTCAAAGGGAGGTGTGTCGTCATTGAGCCATAGGGCAAAACCAGCGAGGAGGACTATGGCCACAAGGGCAAATGAAAGCAGCCAAAAGCGGACGCCTGATCTCTCATTCATTCGGTCAATGCCTTGCTTTTTCGACGCAAAAGATCGTCCAGAATGGACCATTGGTCGGTCGAACTAGCGGGAGGCTATTGATCAGGAGGGCAGGGCACAAGGGGTTCGAGCAGCATGCCCTGGAATTCCTGGATGCTGTGGCTTTCGATCACGTGTCGTTCACGAATGACGCGTGGCGACCATGATCACTGGATCGACCATGTGATCGTTTAACCCTTTCGCGTAGTTGTGGAATTTTTCTGCGGTCTTGGCACCGGTTAAGAGATGTAGACCGAGCGCTGGGGTGTCCTGCGTTGCAGCCTTTGCAAGGACCTTGCGAAAGAAATCGATCGCAAATGTCCGAAGACTCTTTTGCGCAACGACCTCGAAGCCTGCAGCTTCGACGAGGGATTTGGTTTGAGTAGGGGTCTTCAAGAAGCTGTTGGTCTCCATGTCCGCCCAAGGTACCGGATAGGACATGCCTGCGTTTGGTCCTTGCATCACGTCAAACAGGCAAAGCGGCGCTTTCGGCCTCAGAACCCGTGAAAGCTCGCTATAGAACCGTGTCCGATCCTCGATATTCATCGCAACATGAAAACTGACAGCGGCATCAAAGGTGGCGTCTTCGAAGGGGAGGTCGAGTACGCTTCCCTGTTGAAAGGTGCAAACGTCATTCAAGCCGGTTCGTGCACTCAGCTCCCGCGCGACGTCGACATAGTCTGCGGTCAAGTCGATACCGGTAACATGACAGCCCTTTTCGCGTGCAAGGCAACGTGCCGTTCCACCAATCCCCGAACCGGCATCAAGAACCTGCATGCCTGATGAGATCGGTGTCATTGCCAAAGCCTGATGTGTGGTGATGCGCCCTGCTGTGTGAAACTCATCGACGGGGGCCAAGTCTTCGATCGACAATCGCGATGTGTCGGCACCAGAACGCTCAAGGCCGTCGAGGATGTTAGCCAAGAGATCCGGATTGCTGTATTGCGATGCAATCCGGTCTTCCAATTGCTTGCCCATCAGGCCGCTCCATCATGCGGATCTATCTTCACCGAGATCACCATCCCAAAAATGAGTTGTCCATCAAGTGGAACCTATCTCCCAATGAAACGTCGACAATACGGTCGACGAGATGGCAGCTGAGAACATGGTCCCATCGTTGCGATAGGCACGACGGCGGGATGCGGTGGCTCAGTGTCCCTTGAACGACGGCTTACGCTTTTCCTTGAAGGATGCGGTACCTTCTCTGCCATCTTCGCTATACGCCGTGACGGCTGAGGCAAATCCCTGCAAGGCGTGACCGGGTTCTTCGCTGGCAGCTTGGTCAAGCATGGCCTTTGCCAGCTGCGTCGCAATGGGGCCGCGAGAAGCGATTGTTTGCGCAAGAGCTAGGCATTGGCTTTCAAGGCTATCTGCCTCGACAACTGACATGAGAAGTCCGGCCTGCAACGCCTCGTCGGCGCTAATCGGATCCGCGGTCAACACCATGCTTTTCGCACGGGCCAGGCCGATTAGCTTCACCAGGCGGCGAATCCCAGCCCAGCCTGGGATTGTACCAATGCTGGTTTCCGGTAGGGCAAAACGGCTTTTTGGCGTCGCCAATCTGATATCAGCTGTCAGGGCCAGCTCTAAACCTCCGCCATAGGCGAGGCCATCGATCGCGGCAATCATCGGCTGTCGCAGGTGGGCCAAGCGGTCAAAGAGTCGGTTACCGTTAGCAATCCAGTCCCGCCACATGTCCAGCGGCTCTAATCCGGACCAGGTCACAATATCGGCGCCGGCACAAAAGGCTTTTCCTCCTTCAGCTGTGAGGATGACGACACGAGTTTCCTTATCTCGTTCCAGCATCGTCAATGCCTGATCGAGTTGATCAAGCATAAGCTGATCAAAAGCATTGAGCTTTGCCGGGCGCGCCAACGTCAATCGGACGACATGCTCGACAGGTTCGTCTCGCTTGATTCGGATGGTGGACATTCAGCAATTTCCTTGGATGGTAACCGGTGCCTTCCCGCTCGTCATGAGAGTCGGTGTGTTGGAACTCGAGCCTATGAGGCTCGGTCTGTTCGAGCTGTCAATGACACGAGGGCAATTGATGCCGTGGACGTCTAAGTTTGGATCAACCATGACGGCGTCATTTTTGATGGGATTGACCCACGCGGTCACCTGCTTGACCTGCTGAAGTCAGCGCTGTGGTGGATATTGCTTCTTTCATCTCGCCGGCCAACTTCCGGCATGCTCATGCCTGGCTGGTGATGCGTCGCCGGTGACTATCGGGCAAAAGCGGCATAGGGCTAGAAGCGATAGATGATCGCCAGACCGACGACGGGGTAGACCACGAAATCCTCGAGATCGTCCTCAACTTCGCCTTCCTCAATCGCCAAGTTATCTTGCAGCACGGCGTCATCGGATAGAAGTCCACTCTCAGCATCGAGATCGACATCGGCCTGGCCTTGATACATCACACCAAGGTCAAAGCCGACGGACAATGACCCTTCGAGCAACGTCGCCCCATAGCCAATACCGAGATACGGCGCGAAGGTATCAAAGGTCGCATCGCCCGTGAGGGTGCCAACTTCGTCTGGTGAGAAGACCTCATTACCAATTTCGATATCATCGGTTGGCGTGCCATCCAAATCTGCTTGATTGAAGTTGAAGCGCAACCCACCACTCACGCGAAAGCCACCGCTGAAGGGGTGGTAGTCCACCAGCGCTCCCAACGATGCCAAGGTCACGTCGGCATCATAGTCAAGGTCGCCCTCGACACCGTCATACTCGAAACCAAGCCAATTGCCGCCGAACCGAAGGCCGAAATTGTCGTTGAGACGCGCACCTGCCTCCAGACCGAGACCAAGCGTACTCACGGCGGGACTGACAAAGAGGCCAAATGGCAGTTTTGCACCATTGGCACTCTCGCTGGGCAGAGCGTCAGCATCCCCCAAGGTCTGGGCCGCAGACAGCGTGGAAGACAAAGCAAGAATCAACGCAGCGGCGAACAATCGGCGCATGTATCAGCTCCCAGGCAACTGTATGTTGAATGACCCCAAGCAAAGTCAATTGTGACGTATGGAGTCAATTCTTACCGCGACGTATTTGGCAATATTTCTCGGTTGTTGCCTGGAGGCCAGCGCAGGCCTCTTTTTCCAGTCTTGGCTTACGGAAAAAGGGGTTCCTCTTTCAATCCTTCCGCTTCCGGGAAGTCGAGCATGACATTCATGTTCTGAAGAGCTTGGCCCGATGCACCTTTGACGAGATTATCGGTCACGCTCAAAAGAATCGCTCGATCCGGAAGACGGCCGGGATGCACGGCGATGAGACAGCGATTTGTACCGCGGACATGGCGCGTTGCCGGAAGGCTCCGGAAGGGGAGAACTTTGACAAATGGCTCGCCCTGGTAACGCTTCTCCAACGCGTCTTGCAAATCCTCAGCGACGACAGATCCCTTGAGATGAACGTAGGTGGTTGAGAGAATGCCGCGGTTCATCGGCACCAGATGTGGCGTAAACGTGACAGCAATCGGTTCGCCTGCTGACTCGGAGAGGCCTTGCTCAATCTCAGGTGTATGGCGATGCGTGCTCACACCATAGGCATGAAGACCTTCGCTGACCTCGGTGTGGAGCGATCCTTCCTTCGGCGCCCGTCCGGCACCTGTGACGCCAGATTTTGCATCGATGATAATCGAATCATGTTTGATTAGCCCGGCTTCGAGCAAAGGGCGTAGCGGCAACTGCGTCGTCGTGGGATAGCATCCTGGATTGGCGACCAGATCAGTCTTCTTCACGGCCTCTCTAGCCAGCTCAGTCAGGCCGTAGACGGCAGCCTCTTGCCGTTCCACCGCGGCATGGGGCTTGCCATAAGTGCGCTCATAGTTGATCGGATCCTTTAAACGAAAATCAGCAGAAAGATCCACGATCTTCGGACCCTTGGGCATCGCCCCAATGACCTCTTGTGATGTGCCATGAGGTAGGCAACCGAAGACAACATCGAGCTTTCCAAGATCCTCTTCACCGATCTTGGAAAGTGTCGGCAGATCGCGGCCGGCAAGATGAGGAAAGACGCGGTCAATGGTCTGTCCCGCAAATCGCTCGGAGGTCATGCAGGTGACGCGGGCGGAGCCGTGGCGGGCAAGCAGGCGAAGTAGCTCCGCACCCGTATAACCGGTCGCACCCAAAATACCAACGCTCGCGCTGTTGGTCGTCATCGATGATCTCCTTCTTGGTGGCGCTGGCATATGAAAGATCCGGCGCAATCGAGGTTCTTGCTTATACATGTTATGGGAATGTTGGCCACACTTTTTGCACTCAAGAGGAGCGCCTCAGGATGCGCTTCTCAGTGGGTTCCTTCAACTCACGAACTCGTTTAGAACCCTGCCTTTGGCGATGGTGAAGATGGCGGAGAATCTCGATGAAGGTCCTAGTGATTGGCGGAGGCGGGCGAGAGCATGCACTGTGCTGGGCGCTGGCAGCGTCTCCGGAGGTCACAACGCTCTATTGCGCGCCAGGAAGCCCTGCCATTGCTGAGCAAGCAATGCTTGTCCCTATTGCTGTTGATGATCTCGATGAACTTGTCGACTTTTGCCGAAGGGAGGCGATCGATCTGGTCATGCCAGGTCCCGAGCTGCCCCTCGTGTTAGGCCTTGCTGACAGGATGGATCGAGCCGGCATCAAGTGCTTTGGACCAAGCGCTGCGGCGGCACGTCTTGAAGGCTCTAAGGCGTTCATGAAAGCCTTTGCTACCCGGCACAATATCCCGACGGCGGGGCATCGCGATTTTTCCAAGAGTGAAGCAGCCGATGCCAAAGCCTATATCCGCGACAAGGGTGTGCCGATCGTCATCAAGGCCGACGGTCTTGCCGCAGGCAAAGGGGTGACGGTCGCGCGGACAATGGATGAGGCTTTAGCCGCAGTCGATGCGGCTTTTGAAGGTGCGTTTGGTGCAGCGGGCGAACGCCTCGTGATTGAAGATTGCCTGGAGGGCGAGGAGGCCAGTTTCTTCGCTCTTGTCGACGGTGAGACAGTCCTTGCCTTCGGTACAGCGCAGGACCACAAGGCCGTCGGGGAAGGCGACACCGGACCAAATACCGGCGGTATGGGAGCTTATTCACCGGCACCATGCATGACGGATGCATTGATCGAACAGACCTTGGCCGAGATCATTCGTCCGACCGTGCGAGGCATGGCAGACGAAGGAGCGGCCTATCGTGGCGTCCTGTATGCCGGGCTCATGCTCACAAATGACGGGCCAAAACTCATCGAATTCAATGTCCGATTTGGCGATCCTGAGTGTCAGGTTCTCATGCCGAGTCTCATGAGCGATTTTTTTCCTCTCGTGCTGGCAGGCGCTAATGGAACGCTTGACCAAAAGGAAGTTCGCTGGCGGCCGGTTCATACGATGACCGTCGTCATGGCAGCGAATGGCTATCCCGGTAGCTATGAGAAGGGGACTGATATTAGGGGATTAGATGTTGCCGAGGCGGTTGACGGAGTCACGATTTTTCACGCTGGTACGACGCGCGACGGGGATCGTGTGATGGCGGCGGGAGGGCGAGTCCTGAACGTTACCGCCGAAGGGGAGACTCTCACGGAGGCCCGCGACCGCGCGTATCAAGCGGTTGACCTCATCGACTGGCCACAAGGGTTTTACCGTCGTGATATCGGGTGGCGGGCCCTCGGAGTATCGGCCTAGACGAACAAGTCGACGGTTTCGAACTTAGTAACGTCGACAATGCCGAGATCAGAAATGCGAATCTGTGGGATGACCACAAGCGCGAGTAGCGAATGCTGCATGTAGGCGTTATTAAGCGTGCAGCCGGCCTGCAGCATGGCGCTGCCGAGCTGCTCAGCCTGCTCGGCGACGACCTCAGCACGACGCTCCGACATCAATCCGGCGATGGGGAGATCGATCAAGGCTTTCTCCTCACCGTCTTGGAAAAAAACCACACCGCCGCCAACATCGCCGAGACGGTTGGCAGCCTTGGCCATATCGGTCTTGCTGGTCCCGACGACGATCATCTGATGGCTGTCATGCGCCACCGTCGAGGCCATGGCGCAGCTGGTGTCGTAACCAAAACCTGACACGAATCCGTTGACGACCGCACCGGTGCCTCGATGCCTCTCGACCAGCGCAATCTGGCAAATGTCGTCCACTGAATTCATCTCAACGACGCCTCGGGTGACGGATAGCTCGGCCTCAAGCGCTCGCGTGGGGGCTTGATTCTCGATGACGCCAATAACACGAGCGCGGACCGTTTCGGCCCCCGTCGGCGCCTCGATGTCGAAGTCCGACGCTGATAGCGATTTACCAAGTTTGACGGTGCTCTTCGCCTTCTCAGGGTACGAATAGGCGGGTATGTCGGCTACCAAGCGGCCATCTTCAGCGAGCAGTTGTCCTCGTCCATAGACTTGATCAATCTTCATCGCCGGTAAGTCCGAGACAATTAGAACATCGGCAAGACGGCCGGGTGCGATCGAACCGATGTCGCGCTCCATGCCAAAATGCTGCGCGGTGTTGATGGTCGCCATTTGAATGGCCGTCATAGGCTTCAACCCCTGTTCGATTGCATGACGAACCACACGGTTCATATGGCCGTCATGGACAAGGGTACCGGAGTGACAGTCGTCCGTGCAGAGAATGAAGTGCCGAGGATCCAGCCCATGCTCCGTCACGGCTTTGATCTGACTGGCAACGTCATACCAGGCAGAGCCGAGACGGAGCATGGGGCGCATACCTTGGCGGACACGCGCAATCGCATCCTCGACTTGCGTGCCCTCATGGTCGTCCGCAGGGCCGGCAGCGACATATCCGTGAAACATGTGGTCAAGGACGGGGCGTGCATAATGGCCCCCGATCGTTTTTCCGACCGCTGCTGTTGCCGCGATCTCGCCGGTCATCTTGGGATCGTTGGTGGCAACGCCGGGAAAGTTCATGACTTCACCGAGGCCGACAATGTTCGGCCAGGTCATGGCTTCAGCGATGTCATCAGGACCGAGCTCGGCGCCTGCCGTCTCAAGTCCGGGGGCAGATGGCACGCAGCTCGGCATTTGCACATAAACGTTGATTGGTGCCGCGACGGCTTCATCGTGCATTAAGCGCACACCCTCGACGCCAAGCACATTGGCGATCTCATGCGGATCGATGAACAGTGAGGTCGATCCATGACGAGCAACCGCGCGACAAAACTCAGTGACCGTAATCATGCCGCTCTCGACATGCATGTGCCCATCGACGAGGCCAGGCACGAGATAGCGACCAGCAGCATCGATGACCTCGGTATTGGGTCCAACGCAATGACTTGCATCGTCGCCGCAATAGGCAAATCGGCCACTGGAGATGGCGACGTCTGTGCCGGGGAGGATCTCGCCGGAATAGACATTGACCCAACGCCCGTTTCTGATCACGAGATCAGCTGGCTTTCGCCCCATGGCGACATCGACCAAGCAAGGGGCGCATTCGGCAAACGGACGAATGGGTATCATGGCAGTTTTCCTTAACTGATCGAGGCCGGCGGGGCATCTCGCCGATGCGTAATCTTAAAAACGCTTGGCAAAAGCGCAACGATGAATGGCGATCGGACCCTCGCCGTCAGCGCAGCGGGAAACTGCCGATCATAGCACGTCCTAGGTTCACAACGATAAATGAAAGCGCCGCTGCGAGTGCAATCGATGGGCCGGTCGGCGTATCGAAGGCAACCGACCCATGAAGGCCGAAGACGACAGCTAACACACCAAGGGCAATGGCCAGCCAAGCCATAGCCTCAGGCGTTCTGGAGAGTGGGCGGGCAGCAGCAGCAGGAATGATCAGCATCGCTGTGATCAGGAGGACGCCGACGATCTTCATGGCGATCGCAATCAGAAAACCGAGAAGGAGGTTAAGCATCAAGCGATAGTGTTGAGGTTGTGCGCCCTCGGCAAAGGCAAGCTCCTCATTCAAGGTCGCGTTAAGGAGGGCTCGCCAGTAGAACCAAAGAAGGAAGCCGACGACCAGTGCGCCACCCCAAATCACGGCAAGGTCGGCCGTCGAAACGGCGAGGACGTCACCGAAGAGATAGGCCATGAGATCGACCCGTACGCCCTCGATAAGAGAGAGCGCAACCAGCCCTGCAGCGAGCGCAGCATGTGACGCGACACCAAGCACGGTATCGATGGCATAGCGTCCGCTGGCGAACGCAGCCGTGCCAGCAGCCATCGCCAGGGTTATCACGAGGACGCCAGCGAGGATGGGAAGTTCCGTGACTAAGGCGATCGCGACACCGAGAAGTGCTGCATGAGCACTTGCATCCCCGAAATACGCCATGCGACGCCAGACCACGAAACAACCGAGCGGTCCGGCAATCAACGCGACACCGATCCCGGCAAGGAGGGCTCGCAGAAGGAAATCCTCAAGGAAGAGGCTCATAACACCTACTGCGTATCAGCTCTGTGATGCCGGGAAGGCATGGTATCGTCATGTGCGTGATGATGGTGGTGATCATGCTCATGTCGATAAAACGCAAGCGCTCCTTCAGCGGTCTGGCCGAAGAGACGGCGATATTCTGGGTGATCAACGACGAGAGCTGGCGTGCCCTGGCAGCAGATATGACCGTTGAGGCAAATCACCCTGTCGGCGGCACTCATCACGACATGAAGATCATGGCTGACCATGAGCACGGCACAGCCAGTTTCATTTCTGACCCGCTCGATTAAGCGGTAAAAGGCCGCTTCACCGGGTTGATCGAGGCCTTGGGTGGGTTCGTCCAGGACCAGGAGATTAGGCTTCCTCAGCAGGGCTCTGGCCAACAGGACGCGCTGGGTTTCACCACCGGAGAGATCGATCAGCTGCGCCCGTTTGATGCAAGGGAGACCGACCAGTGACAGGACTTCTTCCCGCCTTGACTGAATCGCCGCGTCGCCAAGTGCTAGGAAGCGGTCGACGGTGAGGGGCAAGGTACGATCGAGCGCGAGCTTCTGGGGAGTGTAGCCAATACGGAGATCGGCGCGTTTCTTGACCTCGCCATCGCTTGGCTGAAGTGCGCCGATCAAAAGCCGTAGAAGCGTTGTTTTGCCGGAGCCATTTGGTCCGACAATAGTGACGATTTCCGATGGGGCGATCTCGATGTCGACATGGTCGAGAATGTGCGTCTTGCCATCGCGATAGGCGAGACGTGAAGCTTTGATGAGCGCTTCAGCCATTATGGCCGCTTGTCGAGGCCGAGCAATCAGGGCAAAGCCCTTCCACCTCAAGGGTTGCTCGACCGATCGAAAAACCGCTCCCGGTGGCAATCGTCTTCAGTGCCTTGGAAATCACCTTATCATCAAATTCCGCAACCCGTTCACAGCCGGTACAAATTAGGAACTTGGCACCATGATCGTCGGCAGGGCAGTGGCACGCCAGGAAGGCGTTTAAGCGTTCGATCTTATGGACAAATCCTTGCTCGATCAGGAAGTCAAGTGCCCGATAGACGACCGGTGGCTGCGAGCCGAAACCCTCGGCGGCCAGCGTTTCGAGGAGGTCATAGGCGCGAAGCGGCCGATGCGCTTGCCAGAGAAGGTCTAACACCCGTTCCCGGACAGGCGTAAGCCGTGCTCCGCGTGCTTTGCAGATGGTCTTGGCCTCGGCCATAGCCTCAGTCCGGCAGCGCTCGTGATCATGGTTGGCGAAAGCAAGGGATGTCATATCTCTCGTTTCAAGCTCTTGACTGTCAAGGAATCATCCATACAAACGTTACAGTATTACATTATTGCATTTGTCTCGCTGATGCTAGCCCTGAGCGCTTATGCTCAGAAGAGGAAACGTGCCAATGCGAATGACGATGTCGCTGGTCTTCGCCATGCTGCTGACAGGTTTGGTCTACACGAATGTCGCCACAGCCGGCAACGCCTCCGACCTTCGAGTAGCAGCAACAGTTGCCCCGGTCCACTCGCTTGTCTCGATGGTTACCGACGGCATGATTGTCCCCGAACTGGTCATTCGACCTGGTGCGTCGCCTCACAATTATGCGCTTAAGCCTTCGGAAGCGCGCGCCCTGAATGACGCGGATGTCGTTTTCTGGGTCGGCGAGTCACTGGAGCCTTGGATGGCTAAGGCCGTGACCACCCTGGCCAGTGGTGCGGTCGTGGTCGAGCTTGGTGCGACGGAGGGGATTGAACGCTTGGCCTTTCGCAAGAACGGTCTTTGGTCTGGCCTTGATCAACAGGGTGACGCGCTTCACGCTCATAGTCATGGACAAGCCATGGATCCTCATCTCTGGCTCGCCCCCAACAACGCCGTGATTTGGTTAGATGTTATTGCCGACGCACTGGCCGAGGGCGATCCCGATCATGCAGAGGACTACAGGCGCAATGCCGAAGCGGCTGCGGGTCACATTCGTTCGACCGTTGCGGAAATTGAGGTCATGTTGCGACCATTTACCGAGACGCCTTACCTCGTCTTTCATGATGCCTATCAGTATTTCGAGCATCACTTTGATCTTCATCCACTCGGTGCCATCAGCCTCAGTGATGCCATCCGACCAGGTCCAGCACATCTTATTGATTTAAAGAAGGCAATCGCTGAAAGCGGAGCGGTCTGTGCTTTTGCCGAGCCTCAATTCGCGCCGAGGCTGATCGACACAGTCATTGATGGCAGCAAAGTCAAAAAAGGTATTCTTGATCCGATCGGTGCCGGTCTACAGCCCGGCGCAGGACTTTATCTGTCGCTGATGCGCGGGCTCGCCGTTAGTCTCACCGAGTGCCTTGGCTAATCCTGCTGAGGCGCTTATATCGCTTGTCCAAAGAGTGGATGTGCATTCGAGGAGCCTCAAACGATGATCCGGCGGTGGCAAACGCTCATGATATCGGCGGCATTGATGGCGCTCGCACCCGGCGTCATTGCCCATCCTCATGCCTGGATTGATCTCCGAAGCCGGGTTCTGTTGGATGATGATAGCAAGATCCACGCCTTGGAGCTCGTCTGGTTTTTTGACGACTATTACACCGTGTTGGTTGCCGAGGAGCTCGGCTCCGATGGAGCACCCACCGAAGACTATCTGGATGAGATCGCCAAGCGCAATCTAAGTAACCTTCGAGAGTACGACTACTTCACAACCGTTACCTATGATGGCGAGCGTCAAGCTATCGCGGACGTCGAGCGCTACGAAACCGAAGTTCATGACGGTCGCCTTTGGATGCGCTTTGAGGTGCCGCTTGAGAAGCCGATCGATCCGAGGAGCGGCGTGGTGACGTTCAGTGTCTACGATCCCACCTATTGGATCGAAATCTTGCATCTCGAAGCAGAACCTATCCTGTTCTCGGGCAAAGGCGGTGAGGCGTGCCTTGGCGAGATCATTCAACCCAATCCAACGATCGAACAAGTGACGCTTGCCGGTTCCTTGGACCAGAATGAAACGGCGGGTGACGGACTGGGCGAGCTTTTCGCCGAGAAGGTCACGGTGAGCTGCGGCTAAATGATCGCAGCTGCAGCCAAACGCCCGTTTCTCTCGCTGTTTGCGCTGGGCATGTCATTGATGGTTGCCGCCGGTCTGGTTGCGCTTGACCTGCCGGCAGTTTGGGACCGATTGGTCGTCTATGGTGTTCAGATGCAGCGGGAGCTGCATCGAGAGCTTGCTGCGGCGATGCGCGCCATGCAGGCCGCCGAGGGGGCGGCATTCTGGAGCCTCGTCGGCCTGGGTTTTCTCTACGGCGTCTTTCACGCGATTGGACCTGGCCACGGCAAGGTGGTCATCTCCACCTATCTTGCGACCCATGAAAGCCGCCTTGCGCGTGGTATCGCCTTGTCCCTTGTCTCATCGTTCGTTCAGGGGGCGACAGCCATTCTTTTGGTGGGTGGCCTTGCATTGGTCGCAGAGCGCTCGATGCGCGATAGCCAGAACCTCGGCATCTGGCTCGAAGTTCTGAGCTATGGGCTCGTGGTTCTCATCGGTTCGTTCTTGATGCTCCGCGGCGCAAAACGACTCATGGGTTCGTTCCGCCAGCGCGTCCATGGCGATGGCCATGGTGGATGTTGTCATGGTCACGGGCCGAGCGCCGAGACGCTGGAGTCGAACCTCTCCATGCGCGAGCTCGTTGTGATGATCGTCTCGATCGGTATCCGACCTTGCAGCGGCGCGATCTTGGTCTTGGTCCTGGCTTTTGCCCTACAGCAGCTCCCAGCGGGCATTGCGGCGGTAGCGGCGATGTCGCTCGGCACAGGAATGAGCATTTCCTTGCTCGCAACGGCATCAGTCTATGCGCGGAAGGGTGCGCTCAAACTTGCAGGTGTGTTCGAGACGAAGTCAGGATTCGTCGACCGCATTGCCAGTGTTGCCGCCATCATAGGTGGCCTGGTTATTGCCGTTTTTGGCGTTGCTCTCTTGAAGGCTTCGCTCGCCGTAAGTCAACATCCCCTACTTTAGCGAAAGCGGATTATCGAGCCGATTGCCAGGTCTTTTAATCTTGTAGGTGAGCGCAAGGGCGATGCAATGGCGAAGCGCTTCCTCATCAAGCGGTTCCGCGAAGTTCAGAACGATCGCGCGTTTGCCGTGATAGGCAAAGCTGTCGGGGTAGATCGTCTTAAATCTGTCGATAAGATCGGTTTGGCAAGAGACGAAGAGGGCAGGGCGTTGATCAGACTTCGAAAGTCGGTCGATTCGCAGGGTCGTACCACTTTTGGAGTGTGAGGTGAGGAAACTCAGTTGTCCCCACTTGAGTGTCTCTTCGAGCGGGCCGACGCTGGGAATTGCTTCGGCGACATCAAGAATCATCGCTCGAATCTCTAGAAGTTGTTGGCGAAGGTCGGCATCATAGGCGTCGAAAGTGGCGCGTACTGCCATGTCGCTAGGTTCAATTTCCTTCATCTGTAACCCGTCAGCGATCTATTCAAAAATTCACCCAGGTAGGCTTTACAGGCGTCACTTTGACGTCACCGGCAAGGAGTGGATCGCCGCGTTGGACACTCTCTTCAAGCTTATCGAGACGAAGTACCGCAAAGCCGCCCTCGCTGTTGGACGCGCGGAGATCGCCAATATCACGGCCACCGGCCTTGATGACGCTGCCCGGTTCGGGCTCACCGCCTTCGAAGGTGACGGGCATCAGGCGCTTCCTGACAAGGCCGCGATATTTCATTCGCGCCGTGAGCTCCTGACCGACAAAACATCCTTTGTCAAAGTCGATGCCGCCAAGTTCCTCAAAGCCTAGCTCGAGCAAGGGAGACTTATCGACGCCAAGCTCCGCCGACCCCTCAGGCACGCCTGCGGCAAAGCGTGCATGGCGATAGTCGTCGTCACTTCCCGCTGCAAAACCCAGCGCTTGCAATGTGGAGGTTGCCGACGCTTTAGGAAGAATTGTCCTGGCGCCAAGCGCAGCAAGGCGCGGATCAAGGAAGACGATTCCGTCCCCGAGAACGCCGGCCGCACCTCGTGACTCACCAATCGTCAGGTTGTCGTGAAGTGACGATCCGAGCAAGGCGACGACACCGTATTCAGCGCTGACGTCGGCAATGTCGACTTGAGCGCGGAGTTTATACATGGTGAGTCGTTGGGCGAGGGCGGTGACGCGATCTGACTCCACATCGAGCAAAAGACGACCATCATGCTCAGCAATAAAAAAGTCGAAGAGGCATTTGCCCTGCGGCGTGAGAAGGGCTGCGTAAATGGCGCGGCCGGGCGCGACTTTGTCGACGTCATTGCTGATCAAGCCTTGGAGGAATGAGCGCGCCTCCTCGCCGGAAAGAGCAAGAACACCCCGGTTTAGCATGACAAAACGACTGTCGCTCACGGTCTCAAATCCTCCTGACGGGTCGGTAGGCGTTTATTCTGGCCGGTCTGTTCTCCCATCGCTATTTAAGTGCAATGAGCAAAACCGCAACGCCCCCGACCATTAGCGCTGTGCTGACCGTTTATAACAAAGCACCCTATTTGCCGGATACCATCCGCTCGCTTCGTCGCCATGCCGAGGATGAGCGCAACGTTGAATATGTCTTCGTTGACGATGCATCGTCCGATCAATCAGTCTCGATGATAAGGGAGTTAATGAACGGAGCGCCTCGGATTCGCGTGATCGAAAACACCGAGAATCGCGGTCCGAGTGTTCGCTTGAACCAAGGCGCTGCGGTGGCGACAGGAGAGTTCCTCTATTTGCTCGATGGTGACGATATCGCGACCCGAGGCGCCATGGAGGGAATGCATCGACTGCTTCGCGACAATGATGCTGATCTTGTCTACGGCAAGACCGCGAAGAAGTTCGACGATGACGTCGACATTTTCGATCTTGCTGCCGACAGCAACGCGTCGACACGACTTTCAGAGCGGCCGCTGCAGATGGTGTTAGAGGGAGGCTTCGTACGCATGGCATTGATGTGCAAGCGATCGCTCTTTCTCGAAGCTGGCGGCGCCGATGAGCGGATTTTTGTTCAGGATGAAAGTCTGCCGCTTCGGCTGTCAGCGAAAGCCAAGCGGATGGTCGCTTGGCAAGCTGACGTCATCGCCATGCCGCGTCCTTTGATAAGCACCGACAAGGTGTCGCGCAATAAAAGCCAGCTCCATCATGATGCTTTCCTGGCCTACCGCTATGCCCTCGACGACTTTGGCGCCAACTATCCCGATCTTGCGCCATTGCTCTTTGCAAAAGCCGTATCAGCGTATTGGAAACACAAAAAACGCTGGCCCGGCCCAGCCTTTCTCAAGCCGGGTTTCTGGCGCTATCTTCAGGTCAAAGTGGCGAAGCCGAAGCCACGGCCGAAGGTCTTGGCCAAAATGCACTCGGAATTCGCTGAACTCGACGACGTCCGCCGGATGCCAACAATGGTAACAAATCTTCGTTAGGTCACGCTTGAGGCCGAGATTGTCGAGGCAGTGCCACGGCGAGGGCAAGCCCGATCGCCCACCAGAGCAACATGGCATTCCAGTTGGCGAAGAGGCTCTTTGAGACCATGATTGGCCAAAGAAACATGATCAACGCTGCGGTCGATGCTGCTACCAAAGGGAAGTCGGGGCGGGATGGCTTCCAGCCAGCGATGATGTCTTTAAGGATAAGGGCAATCAGAACAAGAAACAGGACAAGCCCGATCACGCCTGTCTCCGACAGGACCTCGAGATAGGGGGTGTGCGGGTGAGTGAAGCACCACGTTTCGACCGGTCCGGCATGTCGAAAATTGTCAGTCTCACAGGTTAGGCGGAAGTTTTTAAGACCGACGCCGGTAACCGGCGAGCGCTCCCAAGCCTCGATCGCGCGCACAAAGATGATGCCGTAGCGGTTGTTCCAGAAGTCCTGAAAGTCTGAGACCGTGACACTGACAAAACGTTCGTGGAGGTCATCATCTTGGGCGATGATGCTGCCAAGTCCGATCAGCCCGGCTAGTCCTATGACGGTCAGCGGCAGACGCACCGTTCGGACAGACAGCACAAGGAATCCTAGACCCATCCCATAGCTAACCAACGCTGTGCGTTCGCCGCTGAGGAGGATCACCAACCCGATAAAGAGTGCGAGCAGGCCGCCGACGGACCAAGAGAGATGACCGCGTTTCGCTGACCATGCAAACCACCAACCGACCAGCGGAAGACTGACCTTGGCGAGAAATGTGCCAACGACGTCATTGGCAAAGGGGCCGGTCAGTCGAGATGGGCCTTGTGCGGTTCTGCCGAGGATGTCGATGCCCGTAACATATTGATACAGACAATCGAGCAGCACGAAGCCGACCGTGAACGCCAAGCATAGAAGAAATCGTTGCAAAGTCTTGTTGTCGACGAAGAGCCAGTGCTGCAACGCGGCGGCAAAAAGGACAAAGCGGAGAAAGGGAAGGGCACGACTGTAACTATCTTCTGGCGAAATCGCGAAGGCGCTGGCGACAAGCAGATAGCCCCAAAATAACAGCGCAGCGCGTAGCCAAGGTGTCTTGAGCCAGCTCCAACCAAGACCAAGAGCACTTCGCAGCAGAAACATGACGGCAATGAGCGAAATGGCGATATCCGCGGGCGCACGGCCGATAATGAAGAGGAGAGGGAGGATGATAAGCAAACCATGGGCACAACGATCGAGGACCGTTGCTCCCATTCTGCCAGACGTCTGATCCTGCACAAAATCGGCGCTGTCTGCATAGGCCGTGGGTTCAGCCATTCTCACCCCTTGTTTATCGGATGGTTCCCGCTTGAATGATCCTGAAGGTTGAGGCAAAAGAGAGATCTCAACTGTTTCATTCATCCGTGATCACACCGGGCCGAGAGCAGGTATTGCGAGCAAGGACAGGAGGTCGATCAGGGATGGCAATCCTCTACTTCAGCTTGTGGTTCGCGTCCAGCCGGCGTTCGCTATCGGGTGCGGGTATCAACCGGTGGACCGTTGCTTCATGAATCAGCGTCTCGAAGCACCACCGTCGACGTCACTGAGCGAAACGGCACTTTTTTTCGACGTTGACGGCACGCTTGTCGCGCTCGAGGAAAAACCCGAAGCGGTCGTGGTTTCGACGTCATTGCGCATGTTACTTGAGCGCCTGATCATTGCGACAGATGGTGCGCTTGCGTTGGTCAGTGGACGTTCAATCGCCCAGTTAGATAGTCTTTTCAAACCCTTGGAGTTTTCGGCTTCGGGCGTTCATGGGCTGGAGCGTCGCCTGCTGCCCGGGAGTAGTCATCGGATTATTGAAGCGACTGATGCTCTGGATGATGCCCGCGCTGAGCTTGACGCGTTCACAAAAGCACATCCTGGCACGTTGTTTGAGGACAAAGGGCTGACATTGGCGCTGCATTATCGTATGGCAGCGGAACATCGTGAAAAGGCGGCTGGTTTGGTTCGAAAACTGGTCAGTGCCGACCCAGAGAAACTGGTGCTGCTCGAGGGCAAGATGGTCTTCGAATTGAAGCCGCCCGGGTTTGATAAGGGGAGGGCGATCGCCGATTTCATGAAGGAACCACCATTTCGAGGGCGAAGCCCGATATTTGCAGGTGATGATGTGACCGACGAGGCAGGATTCAGGACGATCAATCAGATGAACGGCGTCGCGATTAAGGTCGGCATAGACGACCGACCGACAGAGGCGGCATTTGGCCTCGACAATGTTGAGGCAATGCTTCGATGGTTAGAGGGGCTTTTGGACGATACCAGCAAACGAAATGCGGGAGCGGGCCAATGAACTCACTTGATCTCGGTATCGTCGGCAATTGTACCATCAGTGCCCTGATCGATAAGCAGGGCGACATTGTCTGGAGTTGTTTTCCGCGTTTTGACGGTGATCCCGTCTTCAACAAGCTGTTGAACGACGGTGATCAGTCGACGGGCGTCTCTCGTGTCGAGCTGGATGACTTAGAGACAGTCGAGCAGACCTATGTCGAGAATACCGCGGTGCTTGTCACGAGGCTTACCGACAAGTTTGGCGACGGCATTGAAATCACCGACTTTGCGCCACGCTTTCAGCAATTCGGGCGCATCTTTCGTCCGACAACGCTGGTCCGCATTATTCGCCCCTTCGGTGAAACGCCTCGGATAAAGATCAGCGTTCGGCCCACCTTCGACTATGGTGCCAGGACGCCCGAGATCACACGGGGCAGCAATCACATCCGGTATGTTGGCAGCGATAGCAATCTTCGTCTGACGACCAACGCGCCGCTCACCTATGTTCTCGATGAGACGCCATTCATCATTGAGGGCGAGGTGGTCATGTTGCTCGGTCCAGACGAGCCTCTCCGCAGCCCGGTTATCGAAACAGGCCGAGAATTTCTCGAACAGACGATTGCCTATTGGCGTACGGTAAGCACCCGGCTATCCGTGCCGTTCGAGTGGCAAGACGCGGTCATTCGAGCAGCCATCACCCTCAAGCTTTGTACCTTTGAAGAGACAGGGGGCATCGTCGCGGCGATGACCACGTCTGTGCCCGAGATTGATGGCGAGGGGCGGAATTGGGATTACCGCTTTTGCTGGCTGCGCGACGCATACTTCGTGGTACGCACCCTCAACCGGCTCGGTTATGTCGAGACGATGGAGGACTTCCTCGCCTATATCAGCAATATCGTCGGCTCTGCTGAGGACGGGTATTTGCAACCGGTCTATGGCATCGGCCTCGAATCGAAGCTGATCGAGCGGCAGGTCGAAAGTTTGAAGGGCTATCGCAGCAATCAGCCTATTCGTGTGGGCAACCAAGCCTACGAACATGATCAGCATGACGGCTACGGTTCCGTGCTTCTTGCTGCGACCCAAGCCTTCTTTGACCGGAGAATCCGGCAGCCTGCCGGTGAGCATACCTTTAAGCGTTTGGAGACCATCGGTGACAAAGCCTATGCGCTCTACAACGTTCCCGATGCAGGCCTTTGGGAGTTTCGCACCATCGCAAGAGTGCACACGCATTCCAGCGTGATGTGTTGGGCAACCTGCGATCGTCTCGCTAGAATTGCTGGTCACCTCGGCCTTGCCGATCGTGCCAACCATTGGCGGGCGAGGGCGGATGAGATTCGTGAAACAGTGCTGGAGCGGGCTTGGAACGACGAGCTGAACAGCTTTGTCGCCAGTTTCGGAGGTGATGACATCGATGCCAGCCTCTTGCTGATGCACGAGGTCGGCTTCATCAATCCCGATGACCCCCGTTTTGTCGGCACACTGGAGGCCGTCGAGCGTGAACTGAGGCGGGGTGATCACCTTTTCCGTTATATCAAACAGGACGATTTTGGTGAGCCGGAGAACGCGTTTATCATCTGTACATTCTGGTATATCGACGCCTTGATCGTGACCGGAAGAACCACCGAAGCCCGCGAATTGTTTGAGAATATGCTAGCGAGCCGTAACCATCTCGGGCTATTGTCAGAAGACATCAATCCGCGGACGGGCGAGCTTTGGGGCAACTTCCCGCAGACGTACTCTCATGTCGGCCTCATCAACTGTGCGATGAAATTGAGTAAGAGCTGGGAGGATGTTGTTTAGCTTGGATCTGGAAAAGAGCGCTACAGGAACGCGCCCTTGAGCCGATTGGTGGTCATCTCAAATCGGGTCACGCCGCTGTCGGGGGCGAAGGCAGCGGCAGCTGGGGGGCTTGCTGTTGGTTTGCTCGCCACCTTACGCGAAACTGGCGGTATTTGGTTCGGTTGGAGTGGTGAAACACCCGAGCAGGCGACAACGCTCCCTAATGTTTTCCGAAGCGGCAATATCACCTACATCACGCTCGATTTGAGCGAGCAGGATTTTGAGCTCTACTACGGTGGCTTTGCCAACCGCACGCTTTGGCCACTGTTCCACTATCGGCTCGATCTCGCGACCTTTGATAGTGATTGGTACAATACCTATCGTAAGGTCAATCGGCTGTTTGCCGAACAGCTCTTTCCCTATGTCAGAGATGATGATCTGATCTGGGTCCATGATTATCACCTGATCCCGATGGCGGAGGAGCTGCGCAAACTAGGTGTGAAAGCCCGGATTGGCTTTTTCCTTCATGTTCCGTTTCCTGCCTGGGAGGTCTATGTCACCTTACCCTGGCACGATCAGCTCATGCGGGCCCTTTGCACCCATGATCTGCTCGGATTTCAGACCAAGAACGATCTACGCAACTTTCATGATTATCTCTATCGGGAGACGATCGGCTACGCTCTTGATGGCGGGATGGTGCAAGTGGGCGATCATCGCATCAAGGCACATCACTATCCCATTGGAATCGACGTCGATGATTTCGGTGAGATGGCAACGTCGATCGAGGCCAAGCGGTCTAGCGAGCGTCTGTCGCGCTCATTATTGGGACGCAATCTCATCATTGGTGTCGATAGGCTGGACTACACCAAAGGTATCGTCGAGCGCCTTCAGGCCTATGAGACATTATTGCAAGACTATCCGAATCAGCGGGGGCAGGTGACCTTCGTTCAGATTTCGCAGCCGTCGCGGCAAGATGTGCCCGAATATCTCGAACTTCGACATCAGGTCGAAGCGACGTCCGGCCGGATCAACGGCCGCTTTAACGAATATGACTGGATGCCGCTTCGCTACATCAATAGAGGTTTTACACGCCGTACACTCTCAGGATTCTTCCGTCTTTCCAGGGTTGGACTCGTTACCCCGCTTCGAGACGGCATGAACTTAGTTGCCCGTGAATATGTCGCCGCGCAGTCACCCGACGATCCGGGCGTCCTGATCTTATCGCGTTTCGCTGGCGCTGCTGACGATATGGATGGTGCGGTCATCGTGAATCCGTATGACGTCGAAGCCGTCGCTGAAGCGATGTATCGAAGTCTGATCATGCCACTCGATGAGCGGCAGGATCGGTGGCGGCGCCTCGATGGACAAATCCGTAAGCATGACATCGTGAGCTGGCGAAAAGGCTTTATCAACGATCTCCGCGGATTGAGTACGAACGAGACAACCAACGACGATCAGCTCTCGGCGGAATAGGTCGACATCGAATAATAGGTACAATTAATCGTCGTCGAATTTGTTCATGGCATGGGAATATTTTCCCTTTCATAGAGCTTCTGACACAAAAGATCGCTGCGGAAGGCGTATTCAGCAGCTGTGATCGTTTGTTATTCACGAAAAGGTCGTGGTATGCACCTGGAGCAGCAAGGCGCTGTAACGGTGCTTTGTCTTTTGTCAGCAAGAAAAAGCCTGGGTCTGTCCATGACGATACGCCTGATCTTGACATGTCTTTCCTTGCTCTGGGTGTTAGCTGCCTGCAGCTCGCCACCACCACCGCCGGCGCAGCCAGCCAATGACCTCGTCAGCATTCTCAAATCCAGACCTAGTCTGAGAGAATTCTCTGCGGCGCTAGAAAGCACCGGCATTGCCGACAGATTGTCACAAGGTGGCTCGTACACGATCTTTGCGCCGATGGATAAGGCGGTGAAGACTGCACTGGATGAAGCGACGATACGCCATCACATTTTGCCGACGCGCATCACGTTCAGTGACATGGCCGGTGAGAACACAAGCTATGTGACGCTGAATAGCGATGAGATCGAGATCGACGTCACGGAACAGATCGCCGTGGGCTCAGCGCTTATGGTGGAGTCGGACATAGAGGCGAGCAACGGCGTCATTCACGTGATCGATCAGGTGCAGCAGCCAGCGCCGGGGCCGGCGCGGTTATTGGAACAGCCGCTCGCACCGCCAACAGTGCTCACGCCGGATGATGGCGTAGTGGTTCCGTCGACACCGGAAGCAGGGACGAACTAGGCCGAGGGGCTTGGCGGTACCCTGTCATCCAGGGTAAAGTTCGATAAGATATATTATGACAAATTTCAGAAATTGACAGATCCCAATCCCCCCTCTTGACCCGGGGCCCCTTTAGACGACATGAAATGGTGGGACATTGCACAAATCGCATGTGAGGAATCAAGAACATGCTCCACCGTTTGCTTATCACTCTCGGCCTTCTCGCTAGCCTTGCGGCCTGCAACACCATTGCCGGCGCCGGCAAGGATATCGAAGCTGCTGGCGGGGCCATCTCCGACACAGCCGAAGACACCAAGGAAGAAATCAAGAACTAGAGCCGACATCGAGATTGCGCTGGTTTTTTCGCATCGGCTTCGACGTCCTACGTTGATGTTGTTGCCTGAGCTGCTCTTGACTGGCACATGCTCGTTTTGATCCCCGGTGATTGTCGCGATCGGCATCACCGGGGTGCTTCATCCGGCGTTGAGCCGAACAAAATCTCATAAGCAATTCGCACATTTCTGGGCGAGCTTTTTCGTTAGGGCCAGGCGCTCGATAAAAAAGCCGTGCCCGCAAGCGGACACGGCTTTCATGCGTCGTTGGCCACGCGGCCATCCATGAAGGCTACATGTTGAGCATAGATGCGAGCAACATACCCTTGGCGGTGGTATTGCTTGTCGTCTTGGCGTGACGTATCTCGCTGATCTCTACGGGAAGCTTGACCGTTTTGAGCGCCGCTTTCATCTCAGCCTCAAAGCCTTTAACCATGGCTGTTCCGCCGCCGAACACGAGTGGCATCGAGCGGATGCTGCGTGGAAGACGCGTGCTCGCGTTTAAGCGTTGCTCCAATTCATCGATGACATGCTTGATGACGTCGCGATGGTAGATGGTCAGTGCTTGGTCAATGCCATTAGCGCCGTCCTCGCCGATCTTGAACTTAGTGCTTTCCTTGTGAAGACGAACGGTGGTCGGTGTTTGGCCGGTTACTCGGGCGGCGGACTGGTCGATATAGTCGCCTGCACGAGTGGTGCAGAAAGAGAGAATCGGTAGGCCAAGATAGGCGACCGAAATGTTGCACAGACCGCCACCGAAACTCACGCCGATCCCGGTTAGATCGTCATCCGCAAGTTCTGCGAAGACGACTGCCATGCCCTCGTTCACCGCTTCAGCCTGGTAACCAAGGCCGGTAAGAACGTCCTTGATGATGTGCTGGTGAAAGATCAGCTCGCTATCGCCATCAGGCGGTGCACTTGGCACGCTGAAGCAGATCTTCTCGCCATTTTTGGCCTTGCCGCACATCTCTTCGAGCGCCAGCGCCATCATCTCCTTGCTCTTAGGCTCGCCCGCATTGAGCAACCCTGTTTTCATCGGTCGGCGCGTGTCCCCGCCCAACATATTCGCAAACTCATCGACGCGATTACCAAACGCGAGAATTTCTTTGTCATTGACGCGGTGATAGATGCCCTCATCCTGCAGCATCTTCTCGGTCATTTTTGCGTAGGGTAAGGCGATGAAGGCATTGAGCTGGACGTCATAAGTCGGTCGTTCGCCGTTGGGCTTGGCCAGCACGATTCGGCTGGTTCCGACGTCTAATCCGCGACACTCGTCCTTGCCCAGAGCGTCTGCCATGGTTTCTCCCCCCGGTGGAATAAGGTGGCTATAGATGGTTCGACGGCTTTTTACATAAATGCGAAGTACCTGCCTACAACAACATGGCTGTAGAGGCGCAAAATGTGGTGCATATGCAGGAAGTTAGCACCTAGCGCTAGTTTCAAGCTTCTTTGGTCAGCTTGGGAGGGATATTTCCGCGGATCAGGGGCTGATGCCGGGGACCTTCAAGGTACCCCCCTCCCCTCGAAGTTGACCAAGATGAGTCAGGAGAGGCACCTCATCTACCTGGCGATTGCCGATCAACAGGAGGATCTCAAGAACCCTGGCATGGGGCTGGGTGTAGCGATATTGAGACGGTAATATCGCCCAAATCTTGCGTGGTTCGAGTGGTAGCTTGAATAGATCCACATCGAAGACCGTTCGCCCATTCAATTGCGTCGACAGCAAGGGTACGATCGCCACGCCGAGACCGGCTTCGACCATACTAAGGGCCATTTCGTGTGTGCGGCAGCGCGCGACTTCTTGATAATCAGGTAGGACCTGGCGATACCAGCCGCCGACTAGCTGCCGATAGGTTTCGCCAAAATCGACTAAGATGACGGAGCGGCTGAGTGAACCATTGGATCGCTTCATGCCTTTAGGCACAGCTAGCACATAGGCGTCAGTCGAAAGCTCGACCTTCGTGAAGTGGAGGGCTTCGTCGCCAATCATAGCACTACTGATCAGCGCAATTTGCACCCGGCGGGACTGTAATTGGTGCAGGATAGTGGCGGGTGAATGTTCGACGACATTGAGCTGGATCTCGGGAAATCGACGTTTGAGCTCAATTGAGGCTGGTGTGACGAAAGACCGGGCAAGTGAAGGCAGGGCCCCTATTGTGAGCTGGCCGCGCGTACCGCGAACAAACTCGCCAAGGCCGACCTCTGCCTCCTCGATCATGGAAAGGACCGGCTCGGCTTTGCTGAGGAGGAAGCACCCGGCGTCGGTGAGGTGAAGGCCTTTTGTGGAGCGATCGACCAAGCGTTGTCCGAGATCGCCTTCCAGCTTGCTGAGTTGCTGAGAGAGTGATGGTTGGCTCAGGCCGAGCTGTTTGGCGGCCAGGGTTAGTGAGCGATTGCCGGCGATTGCGCTCAGGATTTCAAGATGCCGGAGCGTAATCGTCATGGCCCGGTCTCGTGAGCGTTGTCTATGCCTATCAACATGCTGATCATGCCCTCCCCTGGCTTGATCACAATGTTGCAATGACCGGCTCAAATTTTGACGTATCTCTAATTCATAACTCTATCTGAACCACCTCGGAGTGCAAGTTCATCTGTCGTTACCGACTGCTTGGAACGATCGACTTACCGCCTTCCTATACGCCAAGAAATACCGGTGGAGGGTAAGCCTCCACCGGCAGTTTTCTTAGTATCGTTTCGTGCTACCGCATTCAGGCGTCGCGAATGTCCTCAGGTCGGATCGGTAAGTGGCGAAGACGCTTGCCAGTCGCATTGAAGATTGCGTTGACGATCGCTGGCGCGATCGGCGGCACGCCTGGTTCGCCGACGCCGGTTGCATGGGTCTCAAACTTGTGCGGCACAACGTGGACATAGACGTCTTGCGGATAGTTATCGATTCGCACGACGTCATAGTCGTCGAAGTTCGACTGCTCCGCTCGACCGTCCTTGAAGGTTATGCCGCTGTTGAGCGCGACCGTCATACCCTGGACGGCTGCACCCTGCATCTGGCTTTCGATCCGCTCCGGATTAGCCGGGAAGCCGCAATCGACGCCCATGTGCACCTCAGGCACACGAACCGTACCATCCGCCTCAACCTTCACATGGCATACAGCAGCGACATAGGTCAGGAAGCTACGGTGCACGGCGATGCCAAGCCCCTCACCTTCCGGCAATTCCTTGCCCCAGCCGGCTTTCTCAGCGGCGAGCTCGACGACATTGGCGAGCCTGCCGGTGTCGTTCGGGAACTCGTCATAGGGATCGCCATAGTTCCAAAGATCTTCCGGCATCGCAGTTGCCTTAGGATCAATGATCCTTGGTGATCCGATCAGCTCGAGAAGCATCTCCTTTTGGTCTTTGCCAAGCTCTTCTGCAAGCTCTGCGGCAAAGGATTGGACGGCCCAAGCACGAGGAATATTCGAGACGGAGCGGAACCAACCGATCCGGGTGTGTGCCATCGCCTGACCGTTCTCACAGCGGATATTGTCGATCTCGAACGGTAGATCAGCAAATCCCATGCCGTATTCGATAAAGAACTGATAGCCACTGTCTTCGGCGAAGGTCGACAGGATCGACGGAGCGACACTTCGGTAGAGCATGCCTGTTGGCTTGTTGTCGGCATCCAATGCCACCTCGATGCGTTCCGCCGACGTAGTGTGGTAGAAGCTGTGCTGGACATCGTCCTGGCGCGTCCATTGCACACGAACAGGCGCGCCGACCTCCATCGAGAGCTTCGCTGCCTCGTGCACGTAGTCGCATTTGGATTTACGTCCGAAGCCACCACCCAACAGCGTCACATTGACTCGGACATCTTCGATCGGAACACCGGTATATTCGGCCACATCCTGGCGTGTCCCATAGGGACTTTGTACCGGCGCCCAGATCTCAAGCTTGCCGTCGGCATAGTTAGCGAGTGCAGCCGGTGGCTCCATGGGAATGTGAGCCATGTGGTCCTGCGTATAGGTTCGGGCAAAGGTCTTGGCCGCACTAGACAGTGCTGCATCGACATCACCCTGATCACGTATAGCCTTGCCGGGTTGCTCCGCTGTCGCCTTCATCTCCTCCATATAGGCGGCACTGTTGTAGACAGCGTGGGGGCCATCATCCCACTCGATCACCAGTGCATCCCTACCCTTCAGCGCTGCGTAAGTGTTGTTGGCGACAACAGCCACGCCGCCGAGCGGCAGGAACTTTGCAGGCATCGTGTGACCGTCGAGCTGGATCACACGCTCGACACCAGGCACTGCGAGCGCAGCGCTGTCGTCCACCGACTTGACCTTGCCTCCGACCACAGGTGGGCGGGCGACGACGGCATACTTCATGCCGTCCAGAACGACGTCGGCACCATAAATCGCAGCACCGGTGGTGATATCGTGCAGGTCGTAGATCTGCACCTCACCTTTACCGATGTAACGGAATTCACTCTCATCCTTATAGTCGATGGTGGTAATATCGGGAGCCGCGAGCGCCATAGCGGCCTGGCCCATATCACCATAGCCGGCTCGATTGCCCGAGCCTTCGTGAATGACCTCGTGATTGATCGCCTGAACTTCAGCGACGTCCACGCCCCATGCATCAGCAGCGGCCTGACGCAGCATATGACGCACTGATGCGCCCATCTGACGGCAGACTTGAATATGATGACGCATGCTGCGTGAGCCATCGGTGTCCTGATTGCCGTATTTTGGCTCGTCACCCTCTGCTTGGGTGATCTTCACCATAGTCCAGTCGGCATCCAACTCGTCTGCAATCACCATCGGCAAGCTGGTGCGTGCACCTGTACCCATTTCCGAGCGGATCGTAACGATATTCACCGTGCCATCTGGGTCGATGGAGACGAAGAGATGCGGATCCATGACCACACCGTGTGGCATGGCATGACCGCCGTGGTCATAGGTCTCAAAGGCTTCTGCAGCATTGAATGGCAAGAGCTGCATCGCGACGACAAGACCACCGCCTGCGGCGGATCCTTTGAGAAACGCTCGGCGGCTGACATTCTCAATGAGGGCGCGCGCGGACACATGTTGTGGCAAGGGCGCCAGGTGTTTGTTCAGATAGTGCAACATGACTTAGGCTCCCGTCGCCGCTTGGCGGACGGCTGCTGCGATGCGCTGATAACAGCCGCAGCGGCAGACATTTCCGACCAGGCTGTCGTTGATTTCCTGATCCGTAGGGTTGGGATTTTCTGCAAGTAGGCTCGCCGCCTGCATGATTTGACCGCATTGGCAAAAGCCGCACTGCGGCACGTTCAGCTCGCGCCAGGCCGCCTGCACTGGATGGTTCCCATCCGGAGACAAGCCCTCGATCGTCGTCACCGTGGTCCCGGCAGCATCTTGCATTGAATAGGTGCAGGAGCGCTGCGCTTGGCCGTCAACGTGCACCGTGCAGGCACCGCAAAGTCCTATGCCGCAGCCATATTTCGAACCGGTCAATTGCAGTTCGTCTCGGAGATACCAAAGCAAGGGCATTTCGGGGTCGCCGTCGAACTGACGCGCTTCCCCATTCACAGTCAACTCGATCATCAGATACCTCCCTGTTGTCTCTCAGTCGTCATCGTCATCGAAGTTGCGCACCACCAAAGCAATACGATAGGTGCCATTTTTCTTGCCGACCAGGAAAACCGACGTTGGTTGTTTGCCAGTATCGTCAATAGGTGGCTCGTCGTAGGTAACTCGCACCCGATTGGTAACCGGCATGTTCACACGGAGCTTGTCCATGGCATTGATCTTGTCCATGCCATCTTCAGGAAAGTCCTCGAAAGCGATGCTATCGATCTTGCGTCCCAATCCTCGCCTGATCTCGAAAGCGACAATGTTTCGTTTGATCCGACCTGCCCCTTCCCAGTAGACTAGCTGTTCGAGCGGACTGTAGTCTTTAGTATCAATGGCACTGCGAATACGGTCCACCAGTTCCTGATCTGTCTTTGGAAGCTCCTGGGCAGCGGCAAATGCCATACCAATGGTGAAGAATAAGGCAGCCGCCCCAAGACCGATCTGTCTCGAGGCGGTTGAAAGAAAGCGGCCGGGACCGCGCTGATCCCAGCCTTCAACTTGCTGCAACGTCATATGCTTCATTGTTCATGCGTCCTTGTGCAGACGTTTTCTCCCTGAACCCACCTACTCTTTGAGGGCGAAGACCCAAATCGCACCACCTTGTGGCACTGGATAAGTTCTGCCCTCGGGAAGCATGTCTTTCAAAAGACCATGCATCCGCTCCGCGTCAACGCCCCAACCGGATTGAACGGCGATGTACTGCTTGCCATCGACGCTAAAACTTGAAGGCACGGCAGTGATGCCGGAATTGGTTGGGTACTCCCAGAGAACATCACCGGTTGTCGCATCGAAGGCACGGAACATCCGATCAGGCGTGCCGCCAGCAAATAAGAGATTGCCACCGGTCGTCAAAAGTGGGCCCCAGAACTCCATATCCTTGAAATCGTGGGTCCACTTCATCTCACCCGTATTCAGGTCCCAAGCTTGGATCTGACCGATGGTCACGGGCTGGCTAACATCGACCTCTTCGGCGAAGCGTAGGCTTGAGAGAATCACATCGATCGGCACGCCGATGTAGAGCTCGCCAGGTTCACGTTCGTCGAGTGGCACGCCGCCAAACTCGGAGCAAAGGTTCTCGTGCGCTGGGATGTAAAAGAGGCCCGTATCCGGATTATAGGCCTCGGGTGGCCAATCCTTGCCGCCCCAAAGAGACGGGCAGAAGAACGCCTCTTTGTTCGTGCCAGGTGTATTCGCTTCGTTGTAGCTTGGTCGCCCTGTCTCAGGATCGATCGATTCAAAGGCCGTCTGGCGAACATACTTGTCGGCGGCAATGAAATTGATCTGCCCCTCAGGCGTGCGTTCCATCACCCAGAGATAACCATTACGGCCGGCGTGGATCAGTCCCTTCCTCGTTTGACCGTCTCGTTCAATATCGATCAGGAGCGGAGCGGAAACCTCATCCCAGTCCCAAGCATCGTTCCAATGATACTGATGATAGCCCTTAATCTCGCCAGTCTCGATATCGACGGCTATCGCTGAAGTCGCATAGAGATTGTCTCCCGGGCGTGTATCTGGCATCCAGGGACCGCCGTTTCCGGTACCAAAATAGGCAGTCTTGGTTTCGGCGTCATAATTGCCCTGCATCCAAACCGAGGCGCCGCCAGTCTTCCAGCTTTCGCCTGTCCAGGTCTCGTGACCAGGCTCGCCAGGGCCAGGAATCGTATAGGTTTTCCAAACTTCTTCGCCTGTCTCGGTGTCGAGCGCGACCATATACCCTCGAATGCCGTACTCACCACCGGAGACTCCGGTAACGACAACGCCCTCGGCAGCCAAGAGAGACAGCGTTGAATAGTAACCATCGGTGTAGTCGCCAATGCAAACATCCCAGACCTCTTCGCCGGTCTCGGCCATCAGCGCGACCACACAGGCATCGACCGTTGCCATATAGATCTTGTCACCGTAAAGCGCCGGCCCACGATTAGTCGGATGGAGCTGGAACAGATCGTCGGGCAGCTCACGCACATAGCGCCAGATCTCCTTGCCGGTCGTCGCTTCCAGCGCAATGATCTGGTTTTGTGGCGTTGTCACAAACATCATGCCGTCATTGACGAAAGGCGGGGCTTGATGACCTTCGGCGACGCCGGTCGAGTAGGACCAGACCGGGACCAAATCCCCAATGTTATCGGCATTGATCTGATCGAGCGGGCTGTATCCCCATCCCTCATAATTCCCTCGCCAAGTCAGCCAGTTCTCTGGTTCGGGATTTTTAAGCCGCTCGTCGGTAACAGGATTGTAGTTCTGTGCCATCGCGGAAGCAGCCCAGCAACTCGCGATAACGGTCACCAATAAACCTGTCGTAGATCGTCTCGATCGCGCCATCTTTTGCTCTCCCTTGATATCAACACATGCGATTATTTTTTGTTTTTTCTTGCCGCTTAATGTCCGCCACTGACCTCCGTTACTCTGCTAGACTACTTCTTTGCAGCGCCTGGTTTTCGCGTGAACTCGGCCGTGGCCACAACGAAGCCCTCCTCGTCGACGGTTGCTGGCACCATGGCGAGCGGTTTCTTTGCAGGGCCTGTCAGGGGCCTAGCATTATCCAACGGTGCAAATTCCGAGAGATGGCAATGACAACGAAAGTGCTGCTCTTCTGCCTTCCATGATGCAATTGTACAGCCGCGATGGGTGCAAATGGCCGAATAAACGAGTACACCGTTGGCTGATCGTTCTCGCGTTTCGTCTTCCATGTCTGCCGGATCGAGCTCGATCATAAGAAGCCGGTTCAACCGGTTCTTCCGACGCAGCACATTGTCTTCCGGAGCAAACGGAAAGCCGATGACTGGTGCCTCACCAATCTTGAGTAGGCCGGGCCGGAGCAACTCACCTTTGAGTGGCCCCTTTGTGATCTGGAAACGATCCCCAACTTGCGGAGGTAAGGACTCGGGCTTCTTAGCAGCGGAAGAAGGATCAGAAAAAAGTGTCAGTCCAGCGAGGCCTACCGCCGACGACATGATGTCACGCCTCGTTGGACCTGGTTTGGTCGGTCCGCCTCCCATGAGCGTCATTCCCGAATGATCGAGTTGCCTTCGTGAGCTCTTTAACTAGAGTTGACCTTAAGTCTCAGGGCGAACAAGCTGGATAATGCCAATAGTCACTATAAGAAAAACCAATAGAACGTGCGTTGGCGTTCCTGATCCAGAGAATGAGAATTGTACCTTGAAATCTGATTAGAGAATCATAGCTGTGCGCTGGCGTAAGGTTTTCTATGGATTACTAGGGGCACTCAATGCGTCCAAGGTCTGTCCTCTTCTTGTCGATAGGGCTCTTGTCCTGGAACCCGTCATATGCGCTTACGTTGACCCCTGGGCAGGCATGGAACGACTTACCAATTCCTGTCTGCTTCGAAGATCCCCAACAAGAGCATAGACAGGACCGGCAACAGATTCGGACGTCAGTCGAGCAGTCTTGGGCTAAGGAATCTGCTGTCAAATTTTTGGGCTGGGGGCCTTGCAGCGACGGAAGTCGTGGCATTCGTATTCGCCTCAACAAGGAGCATCCCAATACCATCGCGCGGGGTCGCCAACTCGACGGGCTCGAGGATGGTATGAAACTCCCCAAGCTGTGGAGCGTCGCTGCGCTATCAATCAATGCGAAAGCGGCCGTGCACGAGTTCGGTCACGCTCTCGGTTTTGGTCATGAATACGCCCGTTCCGATGCGCCTTATCAGGATGCCTGCGGGATTACTGGCAAGGATGGTAGGCGCTATGTCGAGCACGACCTGCCAATCACGACTTTTGACTTCGATTCGATCATGGTCGCTTGTGTCGCAGACGCGACACGGAGGTTCTCGATTGGCGTGCCGAAGCTAAGCGCCAGTGACATTTATGGGTTGGTAAAAATCTATGGATCGGCGCCTGATAACATTCTAGATGCCGATGAAGCCGGCGATCGCTTCGGCCACAGCTTAGCCGTCGGTGACTTTGATGGTGATGCCATCCCTGATCTCGCCGTCGGCGCACCTGGCGAAAGCTTAGCAGGCTCAGACAAGATGATCGGCGCGGTCTACCTTTACAAAGGAGATGATGTCCGTGGTCTTCGCCCATGGGGCCGGCTGGTTGAAGAACAAGCACAGGGTTTTGGCTCCATCGTGCACGCCAAACAACTCGACGACGATAACCGTGCTGATCTCATCGTTGGTTCTGATGACGGAGTGCTCCGGGCCTATCGGGGCCAATCGAGGAATCCTCCTAAACGTTGGGGCGATCCACAGCCGGCCCTCAAGGTAGCACCGGTCGTCGGGCAGACTCTGATCACGGTCGACCCCTTTGATCTTGAGGGGCCTTGGAACGACATCGATTTCGGGCACGTTTCCGTCAAAGCTGATCTTGATGCGGATGGTCATGAAGATCTAATCGTTGCGGCTCCAAAGGCCCGCATCGGCGGTCAGCCCTCAGGTCAAGTTTTCGTCTACCGGTCACCGGAAACCAACCACCCTTGGAAAGAGCGTCCTGAGAACTTCATCCCGTGGTATCGTTTTGGTCAGGCCTATTAGACGGTGTTCTCACCCGCTATTGGCGGGAGAACCAAGGCCTCAGATTGGGATTTGGAACGTTCTATGTCTGTCTTGGCGATCAAGGCACGACCTATGGCAGAGCCTTTTTATGCCGGTGCATCGACGATTTCAGTCTCGAAATTAGCAGGCGACACGATCTCAAGGACCTCAAAGTCTTCTGAACAGGCGATTTCGCGATGCTTGATCATCGGCGTTTGCAGAATAGCGTCGCCTTTCCTGATTGTGTGCTCGCCCTGCCCTTCATACTCGAAGGTCGCCCAGCCGTTTAGAACCATGACGAACTGAAAGTCGCACTTGTGGATGTGCCATTGCTGCACCTTGTCCGCCTGCTTTTTGCCGTTCGCCTTGATGATGTGCGCGACATAGTCGCCCTTCGTTCCCTCTTGAATGCCGAGGTCACGATAGTCGAAGATCTCTCGAAGGCCCGGTGTCCATGTCGCCTCACTGGCGAGGTTATGAACGAACGTCCAGCCCTTGTCTGACATGGCTCATTTCCCTTTCGCTAAGGACCAACGTCAACATTCAGGCCGACGATCTCAGTCGTAGCCACCGCCGCCTGGGGTTTCCATAATGAAGATATCACCCTGTGCCATTTCGGTCTCGTCATTACCGGCGAGTTCTTCGATCCTGCCATCAGCACGCTCAACAGCATTTCGCCCAGGGGAGCCCTCCTCCCCGCCATTGACGCCGAAGGGACGCGTGATCCGATGCGATGTCAGCACCGTTGTCGTCATGGGCTCAAGAAAGCGTAGACGTCGAACAATGCCATTGCCACCGGAGTGCCGCCCTTTCCCTCCAGACTGCGGCCGAATTCGGAACTCTTCGAGACGGACGGGATAGCGCCATTCAAGGACTTCTGGATCGGTCATGAGCGTGTTGGTCATGTGGCAATGAACAGCACTGGCTCCGTCGAAATCTGGTCCAGCTCCGGTGCCGCCGCAAATCGTCTCATAGTTTTGATAGGTGTCATTGCCATAGACAAAATTGTTCACCGTTCCCTGCGACCCGGCAATGACGCCGAGCGCACCATAAAGCGTGTCGGTAATACTCTGAGAAACCTCGGTGTTTCCAGCAATCACAGCGGCTGGATATTGCGCATGGATCATCGATCCCTTCGGAGCGATGACCTGCAGGGGCTTTAGACAGCCTTCGTTCAGCGGGATATCGTCATCAACGAGGGTTCGAAACACATAGAGGACAGCGGCTTTGGTTACAGCGAGCGGTGCATTGTAGTTTTTCTCGTCCTGATCAGACGTGCCGGTGAAGTCGATAACGGCTGAGCGATTAGCCTTGTCGACCTTGATCGCGACCTTGATCTCTGCACCACTATCTAGGGGATAGGTGAAGGAACTGTCCTTGAGAACATCGATCACGCGTCGCACCATCTCCTCAGCGTTGTCTTGGACGTGGCCCATATAGGCCTGTACAACATCAAGACCGAAATGGCGTACCATCTTTCGAATTTCGCTGACGCCCGTCTCATTGGCGGCGATTTGCGCGGTGATATCAGCCATATTTTGATCGACATTGCGGCAAGGATATCGTCCTGACTCCAAGAGCTCACGAGTTGCTGCTTCCCGTAAGGCTCCTTGATCAACCAGTTTCCAATTGTCGATCAGCACGCCTTCCTCTTCGATATGACGGCTGTCAGGAGGTGCCGATCCAGGAGTGCGCCCACCGATGTCGGCATGATGTCCGCGTGAGCCTACGTAAAACAGGATGTCGTCGCCTTCGTCGTTAAAGACGGGCGTGATCAACGTCACGTCAGGAAGATGTGTGCCGCCGTTAAAAGGGGCGTTGAGCATAAATACATCACCTGGTCGCATCTTACCTGCATTCAACTGGGCGATGGTGCGCACTGAGTCGCTCATGGAGCCGAGGTGCACAGGCACATGGGGCGCATTAGCAACAAGCGCTCCTTCATCGTCAAAAAGAGCGCAGGAAAAGTCCAACCTTTCCTTTATGTTAACGGAGTAAGCTGTGTTCGCGAGGGTGACGCCCATCTGTTCTGCGATAGACATGAAAAGGTTGTTAAAGACCTCCAGCATCACAGGATCGACGGACGTGCCGACGGCCTCCACCTCTTCTTTTGGTTGAATTCTCGTTAGAAGAAGGTGGCCGAACCTATTGAATTCGGCACGCCATCCCGCCTCAATTGCATTGGTACTGTTTGCCTCGACGATGATTGCCGGCCCGTCAATGACATGACCGGGCGCCAGGTCGTCTCGGTGGTAAAGTGGTGTGCTTCGCCAAGCTGATTCGCTCCACATGTCGACATGTTGTCTTACATTGGGCGTCGGTGCATCAGAGGACACCGAAGTCTCGACTTCCCCAGCAACGTCCATTGTGGCGACCGCTTCGAGGGACAAGGCTTCGACCATCAGACGGCGTTGGGCTACCGCAAAGCCAAAACGCGATTTGTGAGCTTCTTCAAATGCTTGGTGCATCTCGCTAATACCGGCAAAATCCACGAGAAGTGGCTGATGGGTGCCCTCGTAACGGAGATGGACCTGATGGATGACCGTAATCTGGTCGCGTGCAATCCCCTGCCCTTCTAATTCGGCGACGGCATCTTGCTCCAGTTTCTTAAACGACATTGTCAGCTCGCGTTCGCTGCCGTCGTTGAGCGGCTGCTCGATCTGTGCCTCGCGCATGGCGCGAATGTCCGCCAGACCCATGCCGTAGGCAGAAAGAACGCCTGCGAAGGGATGGAGCAATACCTTTGAAATTCCGAGGGAATCCGCCACAAGGCATGCATGTTGTCCCCCTGCCCCACCAAAGCAGTTCAAGGTGTATTCCGTCACATCATAGCCACGCTGAACACTGATTTTCTTGATGGCATTGGCCATGTTTTCGACCGCGATGCGAAGAAATCCCTCGGCGACCTCCTCAACCTTCAGTTCTTTGTCGCCAGTCTTTTCTGCAATGTTTTCAGCGAGTTCCGAGAATTTTTTAACGACGATATCAGCATCCAGCGGCTCATTAGCTTGAGGCCCGAAGACATCTGGAAAGTGATCAGGTTGGATCTTGCCGAGAAGGACATTCGCATCGGTCACGGCCAATGGGCCGCCTCGCCGATAGCAGGCCGGACCTGGATTAGCGCCTGCGCTGTCTGGCCCAACGCGATAGCGTGCACCGTCAAAGTGAAGAATCGAACCGCCACCGGCTGCAACTGTGTGGATATGCATCATTGGAGCGCGCATACGCACGCCAGCGACTTCGGTTTCGAAGGCGCGCTCATAGACGCCGTCGAAATGGGCAACGTCCGTAGAGGTGCCGCCCATATCGAAACCTATCAGTTTTTCGAAGCCCGCGATCTTTCCAGTCTGTACCATGCCGACCACGCCACCGGCAGGCCCGGAAAGGATGGCATCTTTGCCTTGAAATAGTTTCGCGTCAGTCAAGCCACCATTCGATTGCATGAAAAGGAGTCGTGATCCGGCACGGGAATCGACCTGAAGCTCGTTCGATACCTGATCAACATAGCGTCGAAGGATCGGCGACAGATAAGCATCGACAACGGTCGTGTCGCCACGAGAGACTAACTTCATCAACGGGCTGACATCGTGGCTTACGGACACTTGGGTGAACCCGATATGCCGAGCGATCGCAGCGACTCGTGCCTCGTGGTCGGTGTGGCGATAGCCATGCATGAACGCGATAGCCACGGCGCGAATACCGTTGTCATATGCGTTCTTCAGCGCTGCCGCTGCGCGCTCTTCGTCGAGCGGGGTGATGACGTCGCCTTGCGCGCTGACGCGTTCCTCGATTTCGGCGACTTGCTCGTACAACATCGAGGGTAGGACGATATTCAAGTCGAACAGCTTTGGGCGGTTCTGGTAGCCAATCCGTAAGAGATCACCAAGCCCTTGGGTAATCAGTAGGAGAGTTCTGTCCCCTTTGCGTTCGAGCAAGGCATTGGTGGCAACCGTCGTCCCCATCTTGATGGAGGCTCCCGCCGGTACCGGCTGGCCATGGGCAAGTCCCAAAACTTGACGGACGCCCTGCACAGCAGCGTCCTTATATTGCTCTGGGTTTTCCGAAAGCAGTTTCAGCGTCTGGATCACGCCATCAGGCGATCGCGCTACAATGTCGGTAAAGGTGCCGCCGCGATCGATCCAAAACTGCCACATCATGATGTCCCACTATCAGTTGCCCTCATTTGCGTACCGGAACGTTGCCTGAGACGCCAGATGTCTGAGCATGATCACGCGGTCCTTTTCCGATATCCCTCACCGCTTTATCTCGATCCACCGGCAGGATCCAATCAAGGCGGCACCCCTTAGTGGCCAACAGCGTCATTGTTGCGGCACGGAGCATCATTGGTTTGTTCAACCGAGTACGACACCGGGTCCTTCGATCAGACCTGCCTCGATGTGAGCGACGTGACGGCATGCGTCCGTTGTCAATCGGTTCTCACCACTCGGGGAGAACGGACGGGCTTGGAGATGGGATCGGCGGCCCCAATGCGATGATCAAAGGCACCTCACCCAACGCCTTGCGCACCCATCAGCGAACGCAGACCGAGGAGGTCTCGGGGGCTATAAGAAAGGGGCAGCGCCGTTTCAGCCTGACCAGACAGGCTCTGCTCAGCCGGCACGACTCAGGTGCCAGAGATCAGCTCGGATCTATTTCAGCTGACGACCGACGGCTCGGCCCTTCCTATCTTTTTCTTGAGTTGCGATACAGCATCGGCGGCATCGATCACGGCCGCCAGTGCCTGTTGTAAGTCTTGGTCATGCTTGGTCGGGTCGGGTTCGTAGGACTCGAGGTAAACGCGTAACGTCGCACCTTCCGTGCCGGTCCCGGACAGCCGGAAAACGGAGCGGGCACCATTCTCGTAGTAGATGCGGATTCCCTGGTTGGCGGATACAGAACCGTCTATCGGGTCACGGTATGAGAAGTCATCGGCCCTTTCGATAGGCAATTGTCCAGCTCTGGTACCCGGCAATGCTGGCAATTCGGTGCGAAGATGCTGCATCACATCATTGGCAGCTGCCGCTTCGACCGCTTCATAGTCATGGCGGGAGTAAAAGTGACGTCCAAAGGCAGTCCAATGGGATTTGACGATATCTGTAACGGACTGTTGCCTCTCAGCCAGAATATTGAGCCAAAGCAAGACGGCCCAGAGGCCATCTTTCTCGCGAACATGATTGGAACCAGTACCGGCACTCTCCTCGCCGCAGAGCGTTGCCTTACTGGCGTCCAGGAGATTGCCAAAGAACTTCCAGCCTGTAGGGGTTTCATAGCAGGGGATACCGAGTTTCTCGGCGACCTTATCGACTGCCTGCGAGGTTGGCATGGAGCGCGCGACGCCTGCCAATCCGTCTTTGTAACCCGGTGCAAGATGGGCATTCGCGGCGAGAATAGCGAGACTGTCTGAGGGGCTGACAACCAGATCACGGCCAATGATCAGATTACGATCTCCGTCCCCGTCCGACGCTGCTGCCATGTCGGGAATATCCGACGACAACGGTGTCGTGATCAAAGCTTGAACCAGCTCAGCGCAATGGACCGGGTTGGGATCAGGGTGATGTCCACCAAAATCTGGTTGGGGATCACCATTGATGACGGTTCCAGTTGGAGCTTCTAAAATCTGCTCGAAAACACGTTTTGCGTAGGGTCCGGTAACCGCATGCATGGCATCGAAGCGAAGGCGGAAACCTGACGAAAAGAGAGAGCTGATTTTATCGAAGTTGAAAAGGGACTGCATCAACTCGGCATAGTCTTCGACCGGGTCAATAAGGTGCAGGCTGCAACCCGCTAGATTGAAACTGCCACGCTGGTCGAGGTCAACGTCGGGAAGATCTGCGATCCGGTATTCGCGGATCGTCTTGGTGTTTTCATAGATTTTTGACGTGACGCTCTCGGGGGCAGGACCGCCATTGGAGACATTGTATTTGATGCCAAAATCACCATCGACACCTCCGGGATTGTGACTAGCTGAGAGGATGATCCCGCCAAAGGCGTAGTGCTTTCGGATGACGGCGGACGCGGCTGGCGTCGATAGAAGGCCACCTTGACCGACAAGCAACCTGCCGAAGCCTGCTGCTGCGGCCATCTTGATAATCGTCTGGATAGCCGCCTCGTTGTGGAAACGCCCATCGCCACCAATAACCAGGGTTGTGCCCTCGATACCGTCAAGGCTGTTGAAGATCGATTGTACGAAGTTTTCGAGGTAATGGGGCTCTCGAAATATGGCGACCTTCTTTCGGAGGCCGGACGTGCCTGGCTTTTGGCCCTCAATTGGTGCGGTGCTGATAATTTTGATGGTCATGTCCCGAAGCATCCCTGGTTGGAGGCGCATGGATGGCTTGTGGCGCGAAATTTCGCAAGTCCCAACAACAACGGATTGTGAGTGGTCGAGAGCGAGGCGCTCATGCATGCTCCTAACATGGTCAAGAGTTCTAAAAGTGTCAGCGGTGCGCTTGGCGCGCTTATGCTGATATCGACGGCGGCGGTGGCGGAGGATGCGCCGGTGGTCGTCGAGTTGTTCACCTCGCAAGGTTGCTATTCTTGTCCGCCAGCGGACGAGCTCCTAGGTGAGCTCGCCGAGCGTGATGACGTCTTGCCCCTCGCCTTCCACGTCACCTATTGGGACCGTCTCGGCTGGCCTGATACGTTAGGGCTACCTGCGGGAACAGCGCGCCAGGAAGCCTATGCACGTTCGCTTGGGACTGGCCGAATCTACACGCCACAGATGGTGGTGCAAGGGCAGATCGATGTGGTCGGCTCACAACGTTCGCGGGTTATGCGGGCGCTCCAAATTGCTGAGGAGCATGCTGAACGCGATGTTGATATCAGGGTCGACAACGGCCAGCTTGCGATTGGTGCAGGCAAGCCAACCGATGCGAAGATTTGGCTTGCTGCCTATGACGACGTCAATGAGGTTGCAATCGATCGCGGCGAGAATGCTGGAAAAACGCTTACCTACCACCATTCTGTGCGCGAGCTCACCGAACTTGGCCGCTATGATGGAAGCGAAATGAGCGCAGAGCTGCCGTTGCCGCGTCTAGCCGCGGACGGAAGAGACGGCGCTGCTGTCCTGGTTCAGCGCGAGAGCGACGGCGCTATCATCGGTGCAGCCCGAGTCGACCTGCCTGCAGGCTCAGGGTAGGTCCTGAATTCAAGTCGGCGCATGCCGACCTACATGCAGACACGGTCTTGCTGCGCTAAGGCTAGCCTTCATCTTGTATACTGGCTGGCGTGGTCGGGGTTCTCTTCTCATGCCGGGTTGGCGCTCGTCCAGTGGTCGGCAATAACCGGCCGTCAATCAGTGCGAGGCCGACACTGATAAGAGCCATGCCGAACAGCTCGATGGAGGTCACTGTCTCATTGAGAAAGGCGACACCTAACAGCATCGCACTGATGGGAATGAGAAAGGTGACCAGCATCAGGTTCGTGGCGCCGGCGAGTGCTAAGATCTTGAAGTAAAGAATATAGGCAAATGCCGTACTGAAGATACCAATTGAGAACAAAGCCCCCCAGGTCGCCAAGCTTGGAGGATCGAGCGCTAAGGGACGATCGATGATCAGCACGAGTGGTATCAGAAGTAGGGAACTGCAGGTCACCTGACCACAAGCGATCGTCATCGGAGGCAGGCCTTTAAAGCGACGTCCGTATATGCTGGCAAAGCTATATGTCAGCGCTGCCGCTAGGATGGCAAGCTGAGCCAGGGCTTCGGCTCCTAGGCCTTTGAGGGCAGCTGGACCAATCATCACGAGCGCGCCAGCAAAGCCGATGACGACGCCGACCAATCGGTTGGCGGTTAGCTTTTCATCCGACGTCAACACATGCGCTACAATGACTGCAAACAACGGTGTGGTGGCGTTGAGGATCGAGGCCAGGCCGGACGTAATTTCGGTCTGACCCCAAACAATCAGGCTAAAAGGGATCAAATTATTGAGGGCACCCATGATCAAAAAGGCCCGCCAGAGGCCGAGATCTTTTGGCATGCGATGGCCCGACATCAGGAGCATAAGATGAAGCGCCAGCGCGGCAATCGCGACGCGGCCTAACACGACAGTTAACGGAGGAAGATCTAACAGGGCGATTTCGGCAAAGAAGAAGGATCCTCCCCAAAGAACTGAGAGAAGAATCAAAAGGGCCCAAGCTCGAAGGCTCATCGTAGGGCTGGCGGGCATCAGCGATTGGGTCTCCGTTTTTTTGATCAGTTCTGGGCAGACGAGACGACGTCATGTCGTACGCAGCTCGACCTTGCATAACTCCAGAAGCCATGACCACCCGTTTTTTGCGCTAATGATCAATCGTATCAGTTCATCGCAAGGCTGGTGCCTCGACGGCAAATCGTTCAAGACGCGTGGTGATGAAAAGTGAGCATCAGATCCTAGCTTCATCAATAGGCGGGTTTTGAACGGAGGAACGCGATCACGTCTCAAATTGATCATCTGTAGAAGATCGCGCGCCGAAAATCGCAGAAGATCCTTTGGATTCGCGCCCATCGCATGTCTTTAGGCACTTAACCCCAGGGGCATCAGACCAACATGGTCAAAGTCTTATGTCGACCCATTGGCCCACCTCCGCGGAGGTCAGGATCGCTTCACATACCCGTTGCGTGTTCAGCGCATCTCGGAAGGTCGGCGCCGCCGGATTTCCGCTCTCAATTCCTGTGAGGAAGTCGGCGAGCGTGTGCACAAAGCTGTGTTCATAGCCAATGGTCAGCCCGGGCACCCACCAGTGATTCATGTAGGGGTGCTCGCCATTGGTTACATGAATTTTGCGCCAACCGGCGAGATGACTCTCGACCTTTTGGTGGGTGGTCGGTGATTGATACTCGAAATAGTGAAGGTACTGATCGTCATGAAGGTCGAAAAAAAGCGAACCATCGGCGCCGTTGAGTTCGAAGGTTTTCAGGGCCTTGTGGCCGCGCGCGTACCGTGTGCTTTCGAACGTTCCCATCGATCCATTGGCGAATCGAACGAGCACCATGCAAGCGTCATCGATACCAACAGGCGCCAATTGGCCGGTCTCTTGATGCCGGCGCTCTTTGACAAAAGTCTCTGTTGAAGCAACCAACCGAGTGATCGGGCCATTGAGCCACATGGCTGTGTCGATATTGTGGGCAAGCAGATCCCCGGTCACGCCCGACCCAGCGGCTTCCGCATCAAGACGCCAAAGCGCTGCACCGCCTTGAGGCAGCTCGGGCGACATGGTCCAATCCTGGAGAAAGCTAGCTCGGTAATGAAACGGCCGGCCGATCCTGTCTTCATCGATCAGCTGCTTTGCAAGGCTAACGGCGGGCACGCGGCGATAATTGTACCAAACGATGTTGGGCACGCCTGCCTTCTCGATAGCCGTTACCATGGCCTCCGCTTCGGCCACTGTCTTTGCCAGTGGCTTCTCGCAAAGAATCCATTTGCCTGCCTCGGCCGCAGCGACCGCGATTTCTTGGTGCAGGTGATTGGGCACGCAGATATCGATGGCATCGATGTCGCTTCGCTCGATCAATCGTCGCCAATCCGTCTCGATAGAGTCGTATCCCCAGACATCGGCGAAGGCCTGAACGGCATCCCTAGTTCGGGCGCAGACCGCTTGCAAAACCGGCTGATAGGCCAGATCTGGGAAGAAGCGATTGACTTGGCGATAAGCGTTGGAGTGCGCCTTGCCCATAAAGCCATAGCCGATCATGCCCAAGCGAAAAGATTTCGTCATGACATGTCCCCGCTCAGCCGTATTTGGCGATTAGATCATCGAGAGCGGACTTGCATCGCGCCGTCACGTTCCAAGCGTCGGGATAGAAGCAAAGGTCAATAGTCCACCAATCATGGGAAATCGTTTCCTTTGCTAGACGCGGGACGATCTGGTCGAAGTCGACAAATCCGTCACCGAAGGGAGGATGAGCGCTGGTTTCATCGTCACCGTTTGCATCCTTGTGGCAGGTGTTGTCGCTATCGATCAAATGAATGTGGTTGATCCGACCTGAAAGCTTGTCGATGAATTCTAGCTGTCCGCCCTTCAGCACCTCCTTTGTTCCGGGCTGGCGAGCGCCAACCACGGCAATCATCTGGCCATGGCACGTGTCGTACATGACGCCGAAGTTTTTATCGGGAATGGCATCAAGAATACGAAGGATATCCGATGGTTTGTTGAAGGCGAAGCCCGGTTCGATCTCCCAAGTCATGTAGAGACCACGATCTGCGGCTTCGTTGGCACAAATTCGCCACGCTTCGACCAAGCGATTGAAAGCGACGTCGTAGTCCATAGTTTCGAGGATCGTCGGCGGTTGCACGCTGTCGACGCGAATGCCCCGTATACCGAGATCGACGGCGAAATCAGCATTCAGCCGAAACTCGTCTAGATAGTCCTTTGGGTCATCGGTATCGATCAAATGTTGTGACCAGAGATCAGCGGCAAGCCCTGAAAATCCAAGCCCCCAATCCTGCATGCGGACTTTCAGATCGTCTCTTTGTTCCTTTTCCCTAAGAAGATGCGGGTTAGGATAGCCATTGAAGCCACCCAGTTCCAAGCCATCAAAGCCCATCTCCGCTAGTCGCTGCCCAACAGTCTCGAAAGGGATGGGCTGCGATTCATACGGACCGATATTGAAGGCCCAGGTGCCAATCGACGATCGTTTCATGGCATCCTCCTAATTAGGGTTTGCCTGCTGTGCGCCAGCCCTGTTGCATCAGCGCTAATCCATCACGGTAAACCTCCTCTCGATCTGGAAAGAAGGGGCGCCAGACACGTGTAGCCGCGGCAAGATCGGGAAGCGCTTGGCCGAATGCTTCGATCGTAAGCCAGCCGTCATAGCCCGATGACTGTAATGCGTCGAATGTGCCGGACCAGTCGACATGGCCCTTTCCCGGGGTACCTCGGTCATTCTCGGAAATGTGGACGTGATTGATCTGTTGGATCGCCGTGGAGATACAGCCTAACGGATCTTTCTCCTCGATGTTTGCGTGAAATGTGTCATAGAGCAGGCCGAAATTTGGCCGATCGACCCGGCGAACATAGGCAGCTGCATCCTCGACAGTATTGAGAAAGTAGCATTCGAAACGGTTGAGCGGCTCGATCGACAACTGAAGTCCACGCTCCGCTGCAAGATCGGCAGCCTGACGGTGGACGTCCGCTCCCCAAGCAAGCTCATCCTCGGTTGGTCCGCTGCCGGTAAAAAGGCCTAGTGGCTGATGGAACGGGCCTGCAAGTAAATCAGCGTTAAGCGCTGCAGTGCAGTCCAATGCCCAACGCAGATGATCGAGTCCGCCCGCCCGACATTTTGGATCAGCGCTGATGCAGTTATGTGCCTCGTCAGGTATGACGGTCACCGCGGTCGCGCCGAGGCCAAGATCGCTGAGAATCTTACCGATCCGTTTGAAATGATTGACTTCGCCTTCGAACAACGGAATTTCGACGCCGTCATAACCGCATGTCTTCAGCGTTTCGATGACAGGAAACTCCGTCTCGGTGACATGGGTCGTCCAAAGTAGCAAGTTGAAGCCCGTTTTCATCCCCATCTCCCCAAATGGCCGTCAACCGCTCTGCAAATAGATTCCGTAGAGATACGCGGCACCAATCGCGAGGATGAGAACGACGACGAAGATTGCGATCACAATGAGGGTGGCGCGCAACACGTCTCTTAACGGTCGCCCTGGTTCGCAGAGCGGTATGAGGTTGAACGCCAAGCCACCCAAAACAACGAGCGCCATGCCAATGGAAGAAAGGGCATGAACGAAGGGCTGAAAGACAAAGATGATGGCGATCAAGCAAAGGCCGATAATGGCATACTCAATCGATCTTGCCGTCCTTAGCGACATCCCGTGATCTGTCGTCGGTTTGTTGCTGGCCATTGTCATGACAAAAGCCGCCTGCCGTCGTTGCTGAAGAGATGGTATTGATGCAGTCGTGGGCGAAACGCTAATCTCGTTCCCGCGTTCACTGCCATGTCTCCGTCCACCACGACGCGGATGTCGCGTCCCCCCTCCACCAAATGCACGAGCGTCTCGGAGCCCATCGGTTCAATCAAGTCGACGTCGGCAGAGAGCGTTGTTGGCGAAGGTTCCGACACAAGTTCAAAAGCGCGCGGGCGGATGCCAAGCGTGAGCTTTTCCAGTTGAGGTGTATTGATGAGTGGCTCAGGAAGCGACAAGAGAAGCTCCTGATCATCAATGGACAACCGGGCTTTTTCATCATCGAGCTCAATGATGTCTGCCTCAAGGAGATTCATCTGAGGCGTGCCGATAAAGCCCGCGACGAACAAATTGGCAGGTCTTGCGAAGATTTCATGGGGCGTAGCAATTTGTTCGATACGCCCGTCACGCATGACCGCAATGCGATCAGCCATGGTCAAGGCTTCGAGCTGGTCGTGGGTAACGATGACGGTTGCCTTAGACAAGTCGTTGAGGACCTCTTTGATCTTGCCACGCATCTGCTGGCGTAACTCGACGTCTAGTCGAGAGAGAGGCTCATCGAACAAAAAGCAACTGGGATCGCGGACGATGGCCCGCCCGACTGCAACTCGCTGTTTCTCGCCCTCTGCAATATGGCCCGGAAGACGATCCAGCACGCTCCGCAAATCAAGCGTGTCCGCAACCTGATTGACCCTGGCATTGACGTCGCTGGCCGCCAGGCGTTCGGCGCGCAATGGAAAAGCAAGATTGTCCCGCACCGTTAGACTTGGATAAAGCGCGTAGAACTGGAAGACCATGGCAATGTCACGTGCTGATGGCGACAACTCGTTGACCCGCCGCCCACCGATCATAACACTCCCCTCGGTTGGACTCTCGAGGCCAGCCACAATGCGCAAGGTCGTTGTCTTGCCACAACCAGACGGGCCAAGCAGACACATGACCTCGCCTGCACCAACATGAAGATCGACACCGTCAACGGCAGTGAGGGTGCCGAAGCGCTTGGTGATCTGTTCGAGTTCGATCGTCGACATGTCTAACGCTTGATTGTTCCAAAGGTGACGCCACGGAGTAGATGGTTTTGCAGGAAGAAGACCACCAAGATCACCGGGATCAAGAAAAGGGTTTCGATCGCTGCTAGGAGACCCCAGCGTACGCCGATATCACCGCCAATGGTTTGCGCCATTGCCACCGGCACCGTACGTGTTTCAACGCCTGTTAGGAGCAAGGCGAATAGAAACTCGTTCCAGGTCAAGATAAGCCCGAAAACAATGGTTGCCGCTATGCCAGCCCCCACCTGTGGCAAGCAAATCTTGAAGAACACGCGTGTCTCAGAGCTGCCATCCATGCGGGCAGCATCCTCGACTTCGGGCGAAAGCTCATCGAAAAAGCTCTTCATCATCCAAATGGTGAAGGGGAGATTAAAGGCGGTATAGAGGAGAATAATGCCGAGATAGGTTCCGGACAGACCGGTCACGCGAAACATTAAGAAGATTGGGATGATGACAATGATCGGTGGCAGCATACGGGTGGTTAAGATGATAAAGAGATAGGTATCATTGCCCTTGAGCGGGAAGCGCGAAAAACCATAAGCGGCAAGGGTCCCGATAATGACTGCAATCAAAACACTCGAGCCTGCGATGAAGATCGAATTGAAGAAAAATAGATCGAATCCGGTATCGACGGCCTCTGCGCCTAGTCCATAGGCACGCGAGAAAACCTGGTAGAAATTATCGAGTGTCGGTGTGAAGAACCATTTCGGTGGAATGGCAAGAGCATCATTGTGAGTCTTAAATGCTGTCAAAATGATCCAAAGCACAGGGAAGAAGTAAATCAGGCTGATGACCGTGGTGAGGCAGGTCCATCCCCAGCCAGCTTCACCAATCGGCCTACGCTCTCGTCGCGCCATCATTTAGCCTCCCGTCGTCCGACGCTTGACGAAATAGAGATAGAGATTGGTCAAAACAATCACGACAAAGAGTAGGATGTAAGCCAGCGCTGAGCTTTGACTGGTCTTGAAATATTGAAACGCTAGTCGATAGACGTAAACGGCGATGGTCTCCGTCGATGTGCCGGGGCCGCCATCCGTAATGAGAAACACGATATCGAAAAGCTTAAAGGCCTCGATTGTCCGGAAGAGTAGGGCCAGAAGAAGAAGCCCTTTGATGTAGGGAAAGGTAATCGTCCGGAAGGTCTGCCACCAACTGGCACGATCGATCATAGCCGCTTCGTAGAGATATTTCGGTACGCTAACGAGTCCGGCCAAGACCAATAGCATGACAAAGGGGGACCACATCCAAGCATCGGCAATGACGATGCCTGCAATGGCTCCTGCGGGCGAGTCGAGGAGGATGTAGGGCTCGCCGGTAAAGACGCGGATCGCTTGGCTTAAGAGACCAAAGGTCGGCTCGTAGTAATAGCGGAAGAAAGCGCCAACCGCGACGAATGAGAGCATCATCGGGGTCAGGACAAGAATCAACAGGAAACGCCGTCCGGGAAACTGCTTTTCAAAAAGGAGAGCTAGAAGGAAACCGATGATTAGCTGCAGAGCGACGGTCAAGACAACGATTGTCGCCGTTGTTTGAAGTCGTTCCCATACCGTGGGGTCAGAGAGGACCTTCTCGTAGTAGTTCAAGCCTGCAAATCGCGGCGGCTTTGCGCGATTAGCGCGAAAGTGAAAAAAGCTCAGGCCGAACGACCACATGAGCGGAAAGATGTTCATGAGGAACAGCAGCGCCAGCGCAGGCGCCACCAAAAGACCACCGGTATGGCGGCCCCATGCATTTGCCACTGCTGCAAAAGCCACGGCCGCTGCCGCCGCTAACGACACCCAAAAGGCTACCTCCAGTGGGAGAAACGCAATTGACAGCGGGATAACGACGGCCGCAGCTAAGAGCGCCAGACGCCAATTGGCAGGGTGGATGGCCAGCCAGGACGACCCTTTGCTTTTCACCTCGGTAGAGGCTGAGCTCATGTTTGACAGGGGGCGGTAACGCGGAAAGAAGCGGGCTGCATCAACTCAAACTCAATGCTTAATGCAGCCCACCATGCCACGACTATTCAATCAGCCCCTCTTCCTCAAGATGCTCTTGTTGGAAGGCGGCTATGTTGTCCATAGCTTCCTTGGCGGACTGTTGACCGGTGATCGCTTTGTCGAACTCTTCTTGCGATTGCACCAGAAGTTCAAAGAATGTCGGCACATGCCAGACATCCTTTTGCCAATCGAGGCTTGCTCCCCAAGCATGATTCCAAGGACGGAAGCTGGCATAGTCGTCCTTTCCATAGACGCTCTTGAGGCCGCTTTGGCCGCCACGCTTGGCGAACTCCGTCTGGATCTCCTCAGATAACCACCATTTGACGAAGTCAATCATCTCAGCGACTGTCTCTTCATCGTTCCAGGTGGTCATGACGAACGGCTGGCCGCCGATATTGGCCCATCGCGTCAACGTACCGTCCGACCCACGCAATCCCGGGTGCATCGCGAAGGCAGCTTTATCCGCGACTTTTGATGTTTCGGGATTGATAGCGCTTTCACCAAAGCCGATCCACTGGACGATCCAGGCAACCTTGCCCTCTCGAAACAGCTCATCGACCTTGAAAATGTCCATAGTGCCGGTCTTGACCACTGGCGGCATATATTCGAGCAAAGACAGATAATGTTCGAAGGCTTGAACTGCAGTCTCCGAGTTGACGACACCTTCAGCTTGACCTTCTGGAGCCTGTGTCTCGTCCCAGATGCTGGCACCATGCTGCCAAATGAAACCGTTAACCTGCATAATGCTGAAATCGTAGGCTTTGCCTGCCTGGTAAGCGATTCCATAGAAGTCATCGTCAAGTGTAGTGCCCGCAAGATTATCGCCAGCGCCGCGCCGGAAGAACTCGCCGAAGTCGCGCACCATATCCCAGTCGACATCGTTCATGGCTTCAGGGTCGCAGGGAAGGTCGTAACCGTACTTGTCCTTGAACGCTGATTGCTCGCCTTCGTCGCAGAACAGGTCCTTGCGATAATAGACCACGAGAACGTCTGGCATCTGAGGGAAGCCATAGTAGTTCTCGGTCTTGTGAGGATATGTCGAATAGGACGCGATCAGATTAGGATGAAGATCAGCGAAGATCGCCTGCAGTTCCGGATCTGCATCGATAAATTCGTTGATCTTCATATAGTAACCGCCTTCGACGAAGGCTCCGAGCCACTGACTGTCGGACACTGCCATCTGATATTTCTCTTCGCCCGACGTGAGCGATGCGGCAAGTCGCTCATAGTAGTTGGGCCAAGGGATAAAATCTGCTTCAAGCTTTACGTTGTTGCCTGATGGCGCCTTGTACTTCTCATTGGCAAGGTCTTGCATGATGCGGGTTGGCGGCCAGTCAGGCACCGCCATTTTGATGGTAATATCTGCCGCTGCGGCCGGTAGCGCGAGGCTCAAGGTCAACAGACCCGTTGCAAACGCCATGGTTCGACAATGCTCTTGAGTCATCGTGCCTCCCCTTTATTTGCTTTGTCGCGCGGTTGACCGCACCGACTTTCCTTAAGAAAAAGTTAGCGAATTGCCGTGCCAGTGTCGAGAGTGAAGAGGTGGCAGTTCTCGAGACGCATCGTCAACGCGATACGGTCGCCTACAGTGTAGGCGAGTGCCTGTTCCTCGGGCAGCACCATACGAAGGGGAACACCATTCGCGATCAAATCGAGGACCGTGATGTCTCCAAGCGGTTCTCTCAGATGGACGTCTGCGTCAAACGTTGGTCCTGAAGCATCGCCATTGAGTGGGCGGAGATCTTGTGGGCGCACACCAAACAAAAGGGCTGTGTCATTGCGAAATCCGCGAAGCGCTTCAGACCAAGGACCATCATCGATATCAAGAAAAGGTAAACGAATGGCACCGCCATGGGTCGCAAGCTCGGCGGCAACCATATTCATCTTTGGCGAACCAACCAGCGTGGCGACAAAAGCGTCATCCGGTCTTCGGTAAAGATCGCCCGGCGTGCCAGTTTGCACGATTTGACCATCTTTGAGCGCGCTGATCTGCTGTCCCATAGTCAGCGCCTCCAGTTCATCTGGAGTCGCATACAGGATCGTCATACCAAGCTCGCGATGCAGTCGCTTGAATTCAGCCCTGGTATCATGGCGGAGCTTAGCGTCGAGATTTGTCAGCGGCTCATCGAGGAGGAGAAGCTTTGGTTCGCGAATCAAAGCTCTTCCTATCGCCACACGTTGTTGCTCTCCGCCGCTCGCTGTTGCCGGTTTGCGTGACAGCGTGTGCTTCAGGCGAAGCTTCTCTGCAATCTCGTCGACGCGACGGTCAATGGTGGATCGGTCGATGCCCTGCTCACGCAACGGGTAAGCAAGATTTTCGCGGATTGAGAGATGAGGATAGAGTGCAAATGTTTGGAACACCATCGCCATATCGCGGCCTTGGATTGGCGTTTCCGTAACATTGTCGTCATTGAACCAAATCTGCCCTGCGTCCGGTTGCTCAATTCCAGCGATGCAGCGGAGAGTCGTGGTTTTACCACTGGCGCTGGGGCCCAGGAGCACGGCGAACTCGCCAGCTTCGACCTCGAGATCCACCCCATTTAAGGCATCGATTGCACCGAACGACTTTTTGACACCCGTCAGCCTCAGCGTGCTCAAGGCTTCACCCGACCGCCAACTGGCTTGGCCGCTGGAATCGCAGCCCCCCACAGAATGAGCATTGTCAGCCACCTCCCTCAGCATCTTGGTTGTCTTCACTTTAGCCAAGACACAGTCCTGATGCCAAGAAAGCTTGGCGATCACAGGAAAACCCATGATCGTGTTGCTTCGATCCTAATGCATTGAAAGGCGCAGACGATGAAGGATACTTCATCGCTTGAGCTATTGGTGGACTGATCAACGGCGGGAAAACGGCGTTGGGCCCAGCCAGGTTCGCTCTTCTGCGCACGCGTTCAAGTCCTCGATCCCTAATCGATCGGTGGATCCGTACCGCTTGTTCGAATGGGGTGGAAATTAGTTTATAATCCGTAAATACTGTTAAAACGTACAAATACTGAACAATTAACCAAACTCCGAGGGAGGTCTTCCGTCATGACGCGCGTGATGTCCTGTATCAGCTCGATGGCTCTCGCCACGGCACTTTTGGCCGGCACCGCTGCCAGCGATGCTCAGGCCTGGTCGCTCGAAGAGGCTGCTAAGCCTTACGCCGGCACTGAAATTGAGGTGGTTTTCCTCCTCCGTCCGGGATATGAGGCCGCAAAGGAGATGTTGCCGGAATTCGAGGAGAAGACCGGCATCAAGATCAACATCATCGATCATCCCTATGAGAACTCACTCGGCGAGCAGGTTCGTGATTTCGTGGCCCAAGGTGATCTCGATATCGCCCTGATCGATTTGGTCTGGATCGGAAATTTCGCTGAGAATGAATGGATTGTGCCCATCGAAAAGTTCACCTCCAACCCAGACTTGCTTGATCCCGAATTGGATATCGACGATTTCTTTCCACTCGTGTTGAACGCCTTTGGCGGCTGGAACGGCACCATCTATGGCCTGCCATTTGACAACTACTCGGGCCTGCTCTTTTACAACCGTTGTATGCTGGAGGAGGCTGGATTCGATGGCCCGCCAGCGACGTGGGAAGAGCTCAAGGACACTTATGGACCTGCGCTCACGAAGGACGGCAAGTACGCCTATGCCTTGCAGTCTAAGCGGAACGAAACCCAGTCTGCTGACAGCTTTGCACGCATGCTTTGGCCGTTCGGTGGATCTTTCCTTGATGCCGAGTTCAAATCGAATCTGCTGAGTGACGAAAGCCAAACCGGCCTGAAGTTCCGCCAGGATCTCATGCAATACATGCCTGAAGGCATTGTTTCCTACGACCACGCCGAAACGGTGAATGCCTTAGCGCAGGGCGACGTCGCGATGATCACCGAATGGTCAGCCTTCTATTCCACCCTCACCAGCCCCGAGACCTCGACCATTACCGACTGTCTCGAAATCGCGCCGGAGCCGACCGGCCCGGCTGGGCGCAAACCAGCGCTTGGTGGCTTTTCGCTGGCCGTCGCCTCTCAGGCTGACGAAGATGAACAAGCGGCTGCCTGGCTGTTCATCCAATGGGTGACTTCCAAAGCGAATGCACAAAAGTATCTCGAGCTTGGTGGTGTCCCGGCGCGTCAGAGCGTCTATCAAGAACCGGGTGTCGCTGAGGAGTATGGCTTTGTCGATGCACTGGTCGAAAGCTGGCAGGAAGGTGTTCCCGAATTCCGTCCGCGTTTTGCGGAATGGCCGCAAATCACTGAAATCGTGCAGGAGTGGGGCACGAAGATCATGCTCGGTGAGGTGACCACAGAAGAAGGCGCTGAAGAGATTGGCACCCGCATGGAGGCCGTTCTCGAAGAGTCTGGATATTACAGCGGCGATAAGCCTCTCGCCCAGTAAAGCCGGACTCCGGTCGGGGTGACGTAACATGGCGTTACCCCGACCGACCCGCTTTCTTTGGACCATCCGCAGCGAGTCGTCATGGACAGACCCAGCCCGCGCCTGACCATCTTTGCGTTCTTAGGGCCGGCAGTTTTGACGCTACTGGCTATCGGTATCGTGCCTTTGGGGTTCGCGCTCTATACCTCATTTCACCGCTATCAGCTAACCAATCTCAAAAAGACGCCGTTCATTGGTTTCGAGAACTACGTTACGGTCCTGACGGATATGGTTTTCTGGCAGGCGATGGGGCGCACCATGACGTTTCTCGTGATGGTTCTCCCTCTTCAGATCCTGTTGGGTCTCTTGATCGCACTGTTGCTGCATCAACCGGGCCTTTCTCTCTTAAAGACCCTATGTCGCTTGAGTCTGGTGATTCCCATGGCCACGACCTATGCCGTCGTCGGCCTGCTTGGCCAGGTGATGTTCAATATCAAATACGGCGTCGTAAACCAGATGCTCGGATGGATCGGCTTCAACCCAATCAATTGGATTGGTGATCCGACCAACGCGTTTATTGCGATCGCCTTTTGGGACGTTTGGCAATGGACTCCCTTTTGTGCGCTTGTGTTCTTGGCAGGCCTAAGCACGGTACCCGCCGAGATTGAGGAAGCGGCAAAGCTCGACACAAACAGATGGTGGGACATTGTCCGCCACATTCAATTGCCCTTTTTGATACCGGGGCTGACAGCGATTTTGATTCTGCGAACTGCCGATACGCTGAAGCTGTTCGACATGGTCTTTACGATGACGCGAGGCGGACCGGGCTCGTCCACAGAGCTTATCAGTCTAATGATTCAACGTGTCGGCTTTCGGGGATTCGATCAGGGATTAGCCTCTGCACAAGCAGTTATCCTCCTCATCATCACCATTATTTTGGCGCAGCTCTATATACGATATTTTTACAGAGAGGCGGATCGATGAGTACCGCTTACGCCCACGCTGGAGGTATACGTCCGAGCCGGCAGATCACGGTTTGGCACATCGCATTTCTCCTCCTCATTATTCTTTTTTGTGTCTTCCCCTTTTACTGGATGGTAACCACCAGTCTGAAAACCCAAATCGTCGCTTTGGCAACACCACCGGCCTGGACTTTCGAACCGACCCTTTCGAACTACACAGAAGCTCTATTTGAGGACAATGTCGGCGCTAGTCTGGCCAACTCCCTCATTGTCGCGATCTGTACCACAATCCTAGCTCTTCTACTCGGTACACCTGCCGCTTATGCCCTCGCTCGTTTCGAGTTCCGCGGCAAGCGAGATCTCTGGTTCTGGTTCATCACCAACCGCATGGTGAGCCCGATTGTCCTCGCCCTTCCCTTCTTCTTAATCGTCCGACAACTCAAGCTTCTCGACACCCACCTTGTCTTAATATTGATCTACCTAACGTTTAATCTTCCAATCGTTATCTGGATTTGTACGGACCAGTTCCGCTCGATTCCGCGCAGCATGGACGAAGCGGCAACGCTGGATGGTGCGGGCCAGTTTCGTATCTTCTCGCAAATTTGCCTGCCGCTTGCCGCCCCTGGCATTGCCGTTAGTGCGATCTTCTCGTTCATTTTCTCATGGAACGAGCTGATGTATGCGCTGGTGCTCACGCGTAAGGCCGCGCGCACGGCGCCCGCGATCGCTGTGAGTTTCATGGAGGGCTACGATCTCCCTTACGGCAAAATTATGGCGACGAGTACCTTGATCGTGGTTCCCGTCATCATCTTCGCACTGATCGCATCGCGCCATTTGGTTCGAGGGCTAACGATGGGGGCCGTAAAGTAGAAGCGAAAGAACGAAATGCACGGCAGGATTATGCCTTGGCATATTGATGCACCCCGCCACCATCAAGATTCCGGGTCAGATGTCCTAAATTGATGAGATGATTGAGATGTGCCAGCGCCTCGCCGAGAGCGAAGCCGAGCTGGTGCGTATCGAGTTCCCGATCGAAGAGAGCCGGCATGATGTCGACGGCCGTACGCCCCCTACCCGCTGCGTCGATCGCGCGTTCCAGCCGTTCATGATGGTGATGGATGAGCTGGTCAATACGTGCATGCAGCCCCTCGAACGGTTGGCCATGCGAAGGTAGGACCAACGTGGTTTCCGGCAAGTCGCGAAAACTCTTCAGACTCTCGATGTAGTCCGCGAGCGGATCTGCATAAGGCTCGGCTGGCCAAACACTAATGTTTGGTGAGATCTTTTGCAGCACTTGATCCGCTGCAATGAGAATGCCGCGTTCGGCACTGTAGAGCGAGATCATTTCTGGTGCGTGGCCGCGACCGATCAGTACCCGCCAAGCCGTTCCGTTAACGACCAGGTCGTCGCCCTCTTGCAGCCGTAACAACTGACTGGGCGGGGCGGATGCTCGCGTTCGGTAGAGATTCCCTCTCTGCGCTCTCGCTTCGACGAGGTCGGTCGCCAGACCGGCGCGATGATCGAATTGCCGTCCAGTTTCAACGAATGCCTCACTGGTATCGTGAGAAAGAGCGCGCGCCAACAGCCATTCAGTCCGTGTCGCATAGAACTCGGCGCCTGTTTGTTCAACAAGCCAGCCGGCAAGACCCATGTGATCGGGATGAAAGTGGGTCGCGACCAGGCGCTCAATCGGGCGATTGTCGATCTCAGCCTCCAGCCGCTCACTCCAAAAGTCGCGTGTCGGCTGGTCGTCAATGCCGGTGTCGATGAGGGTCCAACCGTCAGTCCCGCTCAAAAGCCAGAGATTGACATGGTTAAGAGCAAACGGGAGTGGCAAGCGAAAACCAAAGATGCCATCCGACATAGTCTTGAGAGGTTCATGGGATGTCAGATGCAAGTCAGCAATCGTTCGGATCGTTCCGGAATCGACCTCGTCGTTCAACAAGAGTCTCCTTGGCTAAGCGAGTAAAACATCGGCAGTAGAGCATGGAAATTTGATGGAGCACCAGCCCACATCACGCTCACGGGCCACGTGCACTTTCAAGCTGAGGTCACTTCCAACGTTGCCCGTCACGATCGGTGACCCGTCAACACGTCTGGAAGCTGGCCAAACACTTCTTCTGGTTGCGTGCGGGATAGCGTTTGCGTTCATGTGTTGCCAGTGTCCCATCGGTGACTCTGGAACTTTTATTTCAAATAGAAATCTGGATGAAACACATGTGCACTGAACGGTTCACAAGTATTAGTCGATGAAGAAATCCATCATTCCAACACATTATGTGTAGGGCTGTGGCAAGGTGTCACGTTTTTGTCAAATTTAACCTGGTTTTGCTTCTGGACCTGACGCGTTTGGTCGAATAGAGCTAACCGGATCTTGATCTCGTCATGAACAGTGCAGCAAGGACGTAAGGCATCCGATGACCGATGCTGACAAGCGAGCGATTCCTGAATCGGCCCGACAACTCGTTCGTTCCGTGCCCTATGGCAGCCTTGCGACAGTGATGCGCGATGATGATGGCGCGCCCTATGCATCGATGGTCGCATTTGCAACTGACCAAACGGGCAAGCCCATTCTTTTGCTTTCCGATCTGGCCGACCACACGAAGAACTTGAAGCAAGATGATCGCGTCTCTTTGTTGCTCATTGGCGACCTCGCAGACGAGGATCCGATGGCAGGTGAACGCTTAACGTTACAGGGACGACTTGCCCGCTCTGACAATCCAACCCTGCGACAACGTTATCTCTCGCGGCATCCGGCTGCGTCGCTCTACGCGGACTTCACTGATTTCAGCTTTTACCAGATGACCATTGAGCGAGCACATCTCGTTGCGGGTTTCGGTCGGATCCACTGGATCCCCGGCGATGATCTGACCATCGATCCAGTGTCGACACTTCTAGAGGCTGAGAGCGAAATTATCGATCACATGAACGACGATCATGCCGACGCCATCAAGCTCTATGCGACACAGTTGCTCCAGCGTGATGATGGCGACTGGTTCATGACCGGCATTGATCCCGAAGGCGCTGACTTACGCCTCGGAAACCGTGTTGCGCGTTTACCATTTGATCAGCGCGTCGAGACAAGCACCGATGTACGCAAGGAATTGGTAAGATTAGTTAACAAAGCACGTACTGCTTGAAGTCAAGATGCCAATAGACATAAAAGAAAATCATCAAGAAGAAGAAAGCGTGAAGACATTACATTAGAAACTTCTTGATGGTTAATGATCTCATGTCGGCGAACCGCTAACTACGAGGAAGCAAAGACTGTGGACAACCTTAAACAAGAGATCGGATCGGTCATCAGTCGGAATGGATTAGAGTTGCTGGGGCTCAGTAACCCCGGCTTGGTGCAATGGAACCTCACGCCAGCGGCCCTAATTCAACAGGCCGTTCAGCGACGCGAGGGCATGCTGGTCACCGGCGGTGCTTTCAATGCGACGACTGGCAAGCACACGGGTCGGTCCCCCAATGATAAGTTTTTCGTCAACCATGCTGGCATGCGCGATACGATCGATTGGGGCAAGATCAATCAACCTATTGACCCCGAAGCTGCGGCCCGGATTTGGGCTAAGGCACGGGCCCATGTGGCAGGGCGCGATCTCTTCGTGCAGGATCTGATCGCCGGCGCTGACCCAGCTTATCAGCTCAGAGTCCGGGTGATCACGGAGCAAGCCTGGCACAACCTCTTCGCACGCAACATGTTCCGGGTCCCGAGCGATGAGGAGCGGCAGGACTTCACGCCGGACTATACTGTCTTGCAAGTGCCGTCCCTGGACACGGATCCTACGTCCGATGCCACGAATTCAGAGACCGCCATTCTTGTCGATCTCATGGCGAAAACCGTTCTGGTCTGCGGGAGCAGCTATGCGGGCGAGATCAAGAAGTCAATTTTCGGCGTATTGAACTATCTTCTGCCGGAAATGGGGGTCATGCCTATGCATTGCTCCGCTAACGTTGGACCAAGCGGCGATACCGCAATCTTCTTTGGTCTTTCGGGCACGGGCAAGACCACACTTTCCGCCGACAGTCGGCGCACTCTCCTGGGCGACGATGAACATGGTTGGGGCCCAAATGGCGTCTTCAACTTTGAGGGCGGCTGCTATGCCAAGGTGATCAAACTCCGCCGCGAAACCGAACCCGAGATCTACGATGCCACCCATCGGTTCGGCACCATTCTCGAAAACGTCGTTGTCGATCCTTTGACCGGCGCCTGCGATTTCGACGATGGTAGCCTAACTGAGAACACGCGTGCATCCTATCCGCTCGACTTCATCCCGAATGCCAGCGCCACCGGCATGGCGGGTCACCCCCAAAACATTGTTATGCTGACAGCAGATGCCTTCGGCGTGTTGCCACCCATCAGCCGTCTTACGCCCGAGCAGGCAATGTATCACTTCCTGTCCGGCTACACCGCTAAGGTCGCGGGTACGGAGAAAGGCCTCGCCGAACCGCAAGCAACCTTCTCGACCTGTTTTGGGGCTCCGTTTATGCCACGACACCCCTCGGTTTACGCGAAGATGCTGGGCGAGCTGATGACCAAACATCAGGTCAATTGTTGGCTGGTCAATACCGGCTGGACCGGTGGTGCTTATGGCGTTGGTGAGCGCATGAAGCTCGGCTACACCCGGGCTATGGTGCAGGCGGCACTCGACGGTAAGCTCGCAGAAGTTGGCGTTCAGCAACATCCTGATTTTGGTCTCTTGATGCCAGAAGCTTGCCCTGAAGTCCCCTGCAGCGTGCTTAGCCCACGTGGCGCTTGGTCAGACGGCAGTGCTTACGATCAAATGGCACGTGACGTTGCGGGCCGATTTGCTGCCAACTTCACGCAGTTCGAGGCTTATGTCAGCGAGGGGGTCAAATCTGCCTCGATTCAGCCGCGGGTCTAATGGCTGGACAACGTCTGATTCGCGGAGCGTCTGCACCGCCGGCTACGGTGCTCGGCTGGGTTTGACATAGTCCTATCCGTTTCAGCTTCGATAGAAGGGCGTCCGATCTGGACGCCCTTTTTTTATGTCGTCGGCAAACTTGGCACAGCGCTTGCTAGGTTAAGAATGGAAGGTCACTGGTCTCGGGATTAGGCTGCATCCCACACGACCCCGGGGCGTTGACCAACCGCTTCCCCACCTTGGCGATCATCTTCTCAGGCCCCGTCGATACCAGACGGGGCCTCTTCTTTTCCTTTTGATGTCAGCGAGTTGCTGCATTTTCCAGCAGCATATGTCTAAGAAATAATCGCCTTCGGGCTATCGGACCTCGGCGAGCGGTCCGCCAGCGATAAAGCCTTGCCAGGCGAACCAATAGGCAATGTGACCAGGAATACGCTCAAAAACTAGGCCGTTATTCGATATCAGTCCTTCCTCGCGCACCGTCATCGGCACATCGCCTGCTAGTACAATAGTCGGATCGTCAGTCGCCCTGACCACAACATCGTCTCGGAGATAAGCGCGTACCGTCCGCGTATCGGCATCACCAATGAGAGTAATCCTCAGATCGCCGAGACGATCGTTGAGGATCTCGCCGCCTTCGAATGCCGTTAGCGGCCAGGCTCGAGCCAATCCGTCGGTACGGACGGCATAGACATAATTCTTCGCCTCTAAGCGCTCGTCCTCAACCAAGGCGGGGAACATCAGGTTTGGGGAGCCGAAATATTCGCTATAGGGACGGCCAGGTGTGTAATCCCTGGTGTAACCAGTCTCAAGAGACAGCACTTTGGTATTGGGATGCTGTGCCAACCAGTCGGCCCAGGTCGTGATAGCTACCGGAAGAATATCGAGTTCTAATCCTGATCCAGTCAGTTCACCGACAACAGGTCTGCCGGTGAATTGGTTCCAAAGACTATGGGTCTTTTGATCGTACATCAGTTTGTTTGAACGATAGAGAAAGCCGGACGATCCGAAGATAATCGGGTCCTCTTCTCCCTCGACGTCGGTTTTGTAGAGGATTCCGGAGCCGCAAAGTGTGCAATAGGCAAGGCTGACCGGCTGGCCGCCGACGACATCATTAAACATTTCATGCCAGTCAAGAATGCGAAGCGGATAGGCCCTTGCATCACCGTTGATCTCGACCCCAAACACCAGTTCGTCCTGCGTGATGTAGTCGGCTTCCTCCGGCGTTATGTGGCGCGGATTGGTCAGAGCAGGAATGCCGTCCTTGACAACGCCACCCCAAACGATCTCCTCAAGCCTGATCTCATGGTTGATGTTGGGATAGAGGAAAACACGAAAGTTGGGATCGATCGCCGCCATCAGATCTGCCTTGAACTGATCGAAGCCATCGAAGGGCGTGACCTCTGGATGTGCCTGCTGCCACAGCATCCACGCCGCCCAACTGTTCGAACCCGGGGCTTCACCGGTAAGCGAGGCGAGGGCCGCATCCATCTCGCCGTCGTCCTGAATGAAACGCAACACTTGAATGATCGCGGCAGCAACATCTGGTTTCCCTCGTTGTACCAACACATCGCGAGCATTTTGTCGTTTAACGGGATCATCATCCAAGAGATCGGCAACGGTGATAGAGAGGGCATGGTCCTGGGCAAAGAGCGACCGATTATCAGCAGGCACGGCGATAGCAGTGACGAACGACAGGCAAAAGCCAAAGACGAGGCGTTTCATCAGGGCAATCCTCGGGAATGTGGAAACCAGTTGGTAGAGCGTCCCTCTCATACCTTTCTTTCAGCATCCCTTTTCCATCACCAGCAAGTCACAGATCGGCGACACCGTCGCGATCAAGCGGAATTTTGCCGCATTCGATGCTTGCTTCCTGGAATTGTCAGACTAAAACCGCGCTATGCCGATACATGATCCTCTGCATCCCCTGCCCCGCATCACGCTGATCCTCGGTGGTGCCCGCTCTGGTAAGAGCCGCCATGCTGAGCAACTCGTGCAAACCAGCGGACTGGAGCCGTACTACATCGCCACGGCTCAAGCGCTGGACAAAGAGATGTCGGACCGAATCGATGAGCATAGAACGCGTCGTGGTGACCGCTGGCGCACGATCGAGGAACCCCTGGCACTGACCAGAACCCTGCATAGTGTAACGGCCGAAGGGCGCGCGCTCCTGATAGACTGTCTGACACTTTGGCTCACGAATCTCATGGTTCATGATCGGCCGATCGAGGCTGAAATTGACAGCTTTGTTGAAAGTTTAGAGGCGCTTAGCGGTGCTGCTGTGTTCGTCTCGAACGAAGTTGGACAAGGTGTCATGCCGACCAACGCGATGGCGCGTGCATTTATCGATCATGCTGGACGCCTACACCAGCGCCTCGCAGAAAAGGCCGATCAGGTGCTGCTGATGACAGCTGGTCTTGCCCAACAACTGAAGCCCTGACCTTGGAGCATCCCATTGCTTAGCCGCCACCAACAAAAGATTCCAACCACTGTCTTCACCGGGTTTCTCGGGGCTGGCAAAACGAGCTTGATTCAAAACATTCTGCGTCAAGCCGATGGCCGTCGCATCGCGCTGATCGTGAATGAGTTCGGCGACATCGGCGTTGATCGTGAGCTTTTGCTCGGCTGTGGCGATGCCAATTGCACTGAGGAGGACATCGTCGAGCTGGCGAACGGCTGTATTTGTTGCACCGTCGCCGACGATTTCGTGCCGACCATGCAGTCACTTCTGGCGCGCAATCCGCTGCCCGACCACATTGTGATCGAGACGTCGGGCCTTGCATTGCCGAAGCCGCTGATCAAAGCTTTCAATTGGCCGGAAATTAAAAGCCGGGTGACCGTCGATGGGGTGGTTGCCGTCGTCGACGCAGCAGCAGTGCGCGACGGTCTCTTCGCGTCCGATCCGGCGAAGGTTGATCAACAGCGTCAAGCCGACGATCAGCTCGACCATGAAAGCCCCCTCGAAGAACTTTTTGAAGAGCAATTGGGCGCCGCCGATCTGGTCATCGCCAATAAGGCCGATCTGGTCGATGAAGGCGACTGGGACATCATCGAGACCCGAATTCAAAAGGAGTTACGTCAAGGCGTTGGCGTGGTGCGAGCTTCGCATGCAGCTGTACCTTTGGACATTCTGATTGGCCAAGGCGCTGCTGCGGAAGACGATCTGGAGAGCCGTAAATCTCATCATGACGATGGCGAGGACCATGAACATGATGACTTCACGAGCTTTCACGTTGACATCCCCGCCCAGGATGATCCAACAGCCTTTGCAGCGCACGTTAAACGCGTCGTCGCCGATCAGCGCGTATTGCGGGTGAAAGGATTTGTCGAGGTCATGGGTAAGCCTATGCGGCTGGCGATACAGGGTGTTGGCGATCGAATTCAGCATTACTACGACCGTCCTTGGAAGGTTGGCGAGCCGAAGGTCGGCAAGCTCGTGGTAATCGGAGAGCATGATCTCAACCAAGCCGCAATCGTCGATGCGCTAGGTAAACCCGCGTCGGTTGCGGCCTGAGCGCAACGGCCGAACGCTCAGGTGCATCTCCTAAACGCCCGTCAGGCGACCACTGATGACGACGGTGAAGCCGTTGATCTCGGCCAGTCGCCCGGTGACATCGTCTACATCTCGGCTGCCGATACGGAGCTTCGGAGTCTTGCGGCAGCCCAAGCGAAGAGACCAGACCATGCGCCCACGCTTAGGTTGGCGAACATGTTGCGCCTTTCGCACCCGATGTCTGTCGATCTGTATGTCGAAACAGTTGTTGCGCAAGCCAAACTGGTTGTTCTCAGACTGCTTGGTGGGCGAAGTTACTGGCCCTACGGTCTAGAACAGATCGCTGCGGTCTGCAGGTCTGCCGACATTCCATTGGCGGTCCTGCCCGGTGATGATCAGCCCGATCAGGAGCTCGCCGAGCGGTGTACGCTGCCAGCAGATGTATGCCATCGGCTTTGGCAGTTTGGCGTCCATGGAGGTATCAGGAATAGCGAGTCGTTGCTCTGCTATGCCGCCACTCTTCTAGGAAACGAGGAGTCGTGGGTCGAGCCCGCCCCCCTGCTTCGGGCTGGTATCTATTGGCCAGGCCAGTCCGAACCTGATCTCGAATCACTCAGGCAAACCCACTGGGAGCAAGACCGGCCCGTTGCTGCTGTGGTCTTTTATCGGGCCTTGCTGCAGGCTGCCGACCTCGACGTCGTCGACGCGCTGATTGGAGCGCTCGACCGTTCCGGCCTCAATGCTCTTCCGCTCTATGTCACAAGTTTAAAGGACGCGAGCGTGGCTTCGTTGATTGAGGAGCTTCTCGACCAAGCCGATGCTTCGGCCGTCCTCAATGCGACCGGATTTTCGATTTCCAAACCAGGCATGCCTGCTCCTACGCCGCTCGAAGGCAAAGGACGGATCGTCCTGCAGGTGGTATTTGCGGGCGGCAGTGAGACGGCTTGGGTTGAGGGTACACGTGGCCTTTCGGCGCGCGATCTCGCCATGAGCGTCGTATTGCCCGAGATTGATGGACGGGTTCTATCGAGGGCTGTTGCCTTTAAAGAAAAGCTTGGTTTTGACGAACGGGCCCAAGTCGACGTGGTGGGCCTCAAGCCGCGCCAGGATCGGATCAATTTTGTCGCGGAATTAGCTGCAAGCTGGATTAGGCTTCATCGCGTCAAAGTTGATAATCGTCGAATTGCGGTCATCTTGGCGAATTATCCGAATCAAGATGGACGGCTTGCCAATGGGGTCGGCTTGGACACATTGGAGAGTGCCGCGGATCTGTTGAAAGCGCTGCGATTAGCGGGTTACGTCGTAGAAAACTGGGAAGGAGATGGCAGCACTCTTGTGGACAAACTCGTCGCAGGTGTGACCAACAATCTCGCAAAATATGAGCAAAAAGCATCGGAAATCACCCTTTCGATTGAGAACTATAAGAGTTTTTTCAAAACGTTACCGGAAAGTCTTCAAAAGGCGGTAGAGCAGCGTTGGGGGCAACCTGAAAATGATCCACAGGCATTCCACAGCATGTTCAAACTTGCTTTGTTGCGGTTTGGCAACATTGCGATCGGTATTCAACCCGCGCGTGGATACAATATCGATCCGGTGGCGAGCTACCATGATCCAAGCCTCGTGCCACCTCACAATTATTTCGCCTTTTACGCGTGGTTACGTCATTCATTCGATGTGCACGCGATCCTGCATCTCGGTAAACACGGCAATCTGGAGTGGTTGCCAGGAAAGGCATTAGCACTGTCCGAGACATGCTTTCCCGAGGCAGCGCTTGGCCCCCTGCCACACCTTTATCCCTTCATTGTAAACGACCCTGGCGAAGGCTCTCAGGCCAAGAGGCGGACGTCTGCGGTGATCATCGATCATCTCACCCCACCAATGACCCGTGCTGAGAGTTATGGACCGTTTGCTGAACTAGAGGGCCTGGTCGACGAATACTATCAAGCGGCAGGTGTTGATCCGCGGCGGGTCAGTTATCTCCGCGGTGAGATCTTGGCTGAAAGCCAACGTCTTGGACTCGATGTGGACCTGGGAATTTCCCGGGATGCAGACCCTGACGACGCGCTTGCCGCTCTTGATAATCATCTCTGTGAAATCAAGGAGCTGCAGATCAGAGATGGCTTGCACATTCTCGGGCGTGCGCCGTCAGGCGACCAGCTTATTGATCTGTTGGTGGCCCTGACGCGCTTACCGCGCCACGATGGATTGGGAGGGGATGCCTCGATCCTGCGAGCTCTTGCCGGCGACCTTCGTTTAGGGGCAGATTTCGATCCGCTTGATGGTGACTTTGCAACAACATGGCATGGTCCACGCCCGGACGCATTAGCTGATTTACCGACCGGTGGCAGCCTGTGGAGAAGCCATGGCGATCTTGTCGAACGGCTGGAGCTATTGGCCCGAGGCCTCATCGCAGGCGACATCAGGCTGGATCGACGTTGGACTGAGACCGGGTTGGTATTGCGTGAGATTGAGGAACGTATTCGCCCCATGATCGAGGCGAGCGGTCAAGCCGAAATCAACAGTCTTCTTACCGGCCTCGATGGTCGTTTTGTCAGGCCCGGCCCCTCAGGCGCGCCAACACGGGGGCGGCTTGATGTGCTGCCAACCGGGCGTAATTTTTTCTCCGTCGATAGCCGTGCCGTGCCGACACCAGCAGCCTGGCACCTCGGACGCAAGTCGGCAGAAATGCTCATCGAGCGTTATCTCCAAGACGAAGGTGACTGGCCGAAGACGGTTGTCTTGTCCGCCTGGGGGACGGCCAATATGCGAACCGGCGGCGATGATATCGCTCAAGCATTGGCATTGATCGGCGCGTCACCCGTTTGGGACAACGCTTCTCATCGTGTCACAGGCATAGAGGTTCTGCCGATTGAGCTCCTCGATCGCCCGCGCGTTGACGTCACGCTCCGCATTTCTGGATTTTTTCGTGACGCCTTTCCTGCCCAAATCGACTTGTTCGACCGCGCCGTACGGGAGGTCGCGGAAATGAACGAGCCCCCTCACCTCAATCCAATCCGAGCAAAGATCGACGCGGATCAGGCGAGTTTTATTGACCAAGGTTTCGATCAGGCTTCGGCTGCTCGCTCTGCCAGTTTTCGTGTCTTTGGCTCGAAGCCTGGCGCCTATGGCGCGGGTCTTCAAGCTTTGATCGACGAGCGTGGGTGGGAGACAGATGCGGATTTGGCGAAAGCCTATGTTGCTTGGGGTGGTTATGCCTATGGCGCGAAGACAGAGGGGGCGGCCGAACAGAACTTATTCGAGCGGCGCCTAAAGGCCGTTCAGCTCGTTGTACATAACCAGGACAATCGTGAGCACGATTTGCTCGATAGCGACGATTACTACCAGTTCGAAGGAGGTGTCGCCGCTGCAGTACGGCATTTGTCTGGCGACCAGCCGACCATCTATCACAATGACCATTCCCGCCCGGAGAGCCCGCGAATCCGCACATTGAAGGAAGAGATCGGAAGGGTTGTCAGAGGACGTGCGGCCAATCCGAAATGGCTGCGTGGCGTCATGCGACATGGCTATAAGGGCGCCTTCGAAATTGCGGCCACGGTCGACTATCTCTTCGCTTTTGCCGCAACGTCGCGCGTTGTCGAAGACCATCACTTCGATGCGTTGTACGATGCTTATCTCGCCGACATGCACGTTCGCGGCTTTGTCGAAGAGCATAATCCCAACGCGCTCGAAGAAATTGCCCGGCGGTTTCAAGAAGCCATCGAACGCGGTCTTTGGCGGCCACGCGCCAATGACGTTCACGATCAGCTGGAACGCTTGCTCTCTTAGCGCGATATCACCCTTGCGCAGAGAGGCGATTGGGCGTTAGCTGCGGCCGAGCGCGCGATCGGGAGAGACGGCATGACCACCGCAGACACTGACATTAACGACGCCCACCGCGAAAAGATGGCCAAAATCAAGGCGGTCAAAGATCGAATCTATGCCTCCAAAACCAAGGAGAAGGGGCTCCTAATCGTTCACACAGGGACCGGTAAAGGAAAGAGCACGGCTGCCTTCGGACTTGTGATGCGCACACTTGGTCACGGCCTGAAGGTCGGCGTGGTGCAATTCGTCAAAGGTCGACGAGAGACGGGTGAACGTCAAATTTTGGAAAAGTTCCCAGATCTGGTCACAGTGAAAGTGATGGGTGAAGGGTTCACTTGGGAAACCCAAGACCGGGAGCGTGATATTGCTGCGGCAAAGGCCGCCTGGGACGAAGCGGTGGCCATGATGGCCGCCCCCGATCTTCACCTGCTTCTCCTCGACGAACTGAACATTGTGCTCCGCAAGGATTATCTCTCAATCGATAACGTCGTCGATGGCCTACTCGCTAAACGCGCTGATCTCCATGTCGTCGTCACCGGGCGGAATGCCAAACCTGAACTCATCGAGGCGGCTGATCTCGTTACCGAGATGACCCTTGTGAAGCATCCTTTCCGCGATGGTGTGAAGGCGCAGCTCGGCATCGAATTCTAGGTGTCGTGATCATCTCATTGAGCGGCTGGATGTTCGCGTTCGGTGATGGGGACATGAAATGACACACGCGGCAGCGCTGATGCTGCAGGGCACCGGCTCGAATGTTGGAAAGTCCTTGCTGGTCGCGGGCCTCTGTCGCCTCTTTAGAAACCGTGACCTCAAGGTGATGCCGTTCAAGCCGCAGAATATGAGTAACAATGCTGCGGTAACCGCCGATGGTGGGGAAATCGGACGGGCCCAGGCACTGCAGGCGAAGGCTGCCGGCGCGCGCCCCTCGGTTCATATGAATCCGGTGCTCCTAAAGCCCCAAACCGAGATCGGTGCTCAGGTCGTCGTTCAAGGCAGCGTATTCGGGGCTTGCCAGGCCAAGGACTACCATCAACTGAAACCAGAGCTGATGAAGTATGTTCTGGAAAGTTATCACCATCTTAGGTCGTCAGCAGACCTTGTCCTCGTAGAAGGGGCTGGTAGCCCTGCCGAAGTGAATCTCCGTGCCGGTGACATCGCCAATATGGGCTTTGCTGAGGCAGCGGATCTACCCGTCATATTGGTGGGCGATATTGATCGCGGCGGCGTGATTGCGTCATTAGTTGGCACACACACACTGTTGCAACCTTCGGAGAAGGCAAGACTGAAGGCCTATATCGTCAACAAATTTAGGGGCGATCCGTCGCTGTTTGACGACGCGCACGCCATCATTGAGCAACACACTGGCATGCGGTCGCTCGGCGTCCTTCCCTGGTTCGGCGGCGCAGCCAAACTGCCTGCCGAAGATATTCTGGATTTGCCTAACAATGGTGAGACGCCTGGCAGCATTAAGATCGCCGTGCCTAGATGGCCGCGACTTTCCAATTTCGACGACCTCGATCCCCTTGCTGCCGAGCCAGACGTCAGCGTCGTCTTTATAGAACCGACCGAGCCCCTGCCATGCGACGCTGATCTGATCGTCCTGCCAGGTTCCAAGTCCACGCTGGCCGATCTGGCCGCCTTTCGTGAGCAAGGTTGGGATGTGGATCTACATGCTCACATCCGACGCGGTGGTATGGTACTGGGGCTATGTGGTGGATTCCAAATGCTGGGCCGGCGGGTTGCTGATCCCGATGGAATTGAAGGGCCTCCATCGGACGCCATTGGTCTTGGGTGGTTTGATATGGAAACCGTCCTCACCGGCGAGAAGACGCTGCTCGAGTCGTCGGGCGTTGTCTGTGAAACCGGCCTGTCGATCCGCGGCTATGAAATGCATATCGGCAGGAGTACAGGCCCGGCGCTTGACCGCCCGTTCCTAAAGCTGGAGGGTCGCCCGGAAGGTGCAGTTTCTGAGGATGGACAAATCATCGGCTGTTACGTCCACGGCCTCTTCGCTGACGACACCTTCCGTCAGGATTTCTTGCGACAGCTCGGTACACGCGTTGCGGCATCCGTCGCCTATGAGCGTCAAGTGGAAACAACCCTGGATCAGCTTGCCGAGCATCTCGAGCATCATCTCGATATGGATAGCCTGATGGCCTTAACTGGATTGGGCTGAGCGAGCCCCGTCAAAAACCGATCCAAACCAAGATGATCGGTACAGCTATAACACCACAGGACCACCAAAACAGGCGAACGGCACGCCTAATATCGCTTGGAGTCAGATGTGGATTGCCGTCGCCAACCCACGCATCGTTTGTTGCCTCGCCGTGATAGAATCTCGGCCCCGAGAGCTTGAAGCCGAGTGCGCCTGACAGCGCTGCTTCCGGCCAGCCGGCGTTGGGAGAACGGTGTTGTCTGGCGTCCCTGTCGATCGTGGCACGCGCACCAGCACTGGAAGCACCGGGCATCATCCATGCACCCACAACAATGATGTAGGCAGAAAGCCTTGCCGGTAACCAGTTGACAACGTCATCCAACAGGGCGGCAAACCGACCGAAATAAAGATAGCGCTCAGACCTGTGTCCGATCATGCTGTCAGCCGTGTTGATCGCTTTGTATCCCAATATACCGGGAAGGCCGAGAAAGAACGCATAGAAGACCGGGGCAACAACACCATCTGAATAATTCTCAGCCAGTGACTCGACGGCGGCTCTGGATACGGCATGCTGATCAAGCTCCTCGGGATCACGGCCGACGATGTGAGCGACAGCGCTTCGACCCTCAGACAGTCCTTGATCCAGCCCCTCGGCAACGGCGCCAACGTGATTAGCAAGGCTGGTCTGGGCGATCAAAAGACTCATCAGAATGCCGAGAAGAACCCAGCCGAAGGGCAACAGCAGACAGAGCCACTGCAACAAAACACCAATTGCACAACAGGTGCTGACGACGGTCAGGGTCGTTCGCCGACCGCTGAGGAATTTTTCGCGCGGCGTAGCGCCCTCGTGGAGCCATTGACGTTCAAGGTCGGTGATCATGGCACCGATCATGACGACAGGATGGGGCAGACGGCGATAAAGCCAATCGGGATCGCCGATCAACCAATCGATAAGGAGCGCTAGCAACAATGCCTGGATCATGTGCTCGATCAGGAACACGACCTAGAAAGCCCTTCGTCTTGCCGGGTTCAAGCTTGCACCTCTGCACTTGAGCAGATTTGTGACAAACCATCGCTTGTTTGCAGGCATCGTCGCTGGTATCCAGGCGTGTCTTAGCTTGGCCAACAGGGGCCAGCTCGACCTTAAGGATATAGGTGAATGAGCAAGCTTGGTGTCATGGTCTGCGGCCACGGATCTCGAGATGTGGGCGCTGTCGACGAATTTACGCGCCTGGTCGCCGACATTCGTGAACGATTGCCACACATGCCCGTCGAAAGCGGCTTTCTGGAGTTTGCGCATCCCGTGATCCGTGATGGTCTGGACAGCCTCCGCGATCAAGGCGTCGAGCATATCCTTGCCGTTCCTGGCATGCTGTTTGCGGCCGGCCACGTCAAGAACGATGTGCCATCCGTTCTCAATAGTTATGCACACGACCATGGCATCAAGATCCAATTTGGTCGGGACTTGGGAATTGACCCCAAGCTTCTCAAGGCATCGAAGGCTAGGATCGATGAAGCGCTTGCGGTTGCCGAGAACAGTGTCGCGCTAAAGGACACGCTCCTTGCCGTCATTGGCCGAGGCACATCCGACCCCGACGCAAATGGCAATGTCTGCAAAGTCGCGCGCATGTTGTGGGAAGGCACAGGTGTGGGCTGGGCGGAGGTCGGTTACAGCGGCGTTGCCCATCCTCGGGTTGATGAGGCGCTGGAGCGTGCAGTCAAGCTTGGATTCAAGCGCATTGTCGTCTTTCCCTATTTCCTATTCACCGGCGTTTTGATCCGGCGAATTTATGATCAAGCCGACGAGGTCGCGGCGCGTCATCCCGACGTTGAGATCATCAAGGCGGGCTATCTCAATAATCAACCCTTGGTGGTCGACGCCTTTATTGATCGCATCGAAGGCATCCTGCGCGACGACGTGAACATGAACTGCCTACTATGCCGTTATCGCGAGCAGATTATTGGCCATGAGGGCGCCGTCGGCGCGCCGCAAGAGGGCCATCATCACCATGTCGAGGGGATCGGCACGGATGGTCATCATCACCACCACCACCATGGGCATGATCACCATCATCATCACCACGGGCATGACCATCATCACGACACCAAGCAACATGCTGAAACGGATGAGGAAAAGCCGACGGTGACTGCGGCCGAATAAGGTATGGATCGGCCAACGCCTTCGGTGTCCCAGTATCTAAAAGATCCAGACGCGATCTACGAGGCGTCGTTTGCTGCTATCCGCAAGGCTGCCCCGGTGGATCGTCTTCCGGTGTCAGTCCAGCCGCTGGCAGTTCGGCTTATCCATTGCTGCGGCATGCCCGACATCCTGGATGATCTGGCGTACGTCGTGGAGGGTCCGACAGCTGGCAGCAATGCCCTTGCCGCGGGAAAGCCGGTGTTGGTGGACGCCAATATGGTTGCTGCCGGTATCACCAAGCGTTTCTTGCCTGAGCAAAATCAGGTCATCTGCACGCTCGATCACGACGAGACTCGTAAGCGCGCCAAGTCTCTCGGAACCACGCGTTCGGCTGCTGCGGTCGATCTTTGGTGGCAACATCTGGAAGGTGCAGTTGTTGCCATCGGCAATGCGCCGACAGCGCTATTCCGGTTACTGGAGATCATCGAAGACGGCGCGCCGCGGCCTGCCCTTATTCTTGGTCTCCCCGTCGGCTTTGTTGGCGCGGCGGAAAGTAAGGAAGCCTTGATCGAGCGAGCAGACGGTATCCCCTACGTCACCCTTCGTGGTCGACGCGGCGGTAGTGCCTTAGCTGCGGCTGCGGTCAATGCCCTCGCCCTTCACCCGACTACGCCGGGAGATTCGTGATGGGCGAAAGGCAAACGGACGGATTGACCACGCCGGTCTGGCTTTCTGTCGTTGGTATCGGTGACAATGGACTCGCATCTCTTGGCCCAGAAGCTAGAGCCGTCATCGAGTCGGGTGACGTTGTTTTTGGCGGCAAGCGGCATCTTGAGATGATTATTGGTCACTCGGGCAGATGCATCACCTGGAAACGACCTTTAGAACGTAGCCTCGAAGATATCGAAGCGATGCGCGGCAAAAACGTCGTTGTGCTTGCGAGCGGCGATCCCATGTGTCACGGGATCGGTGCAACGCTTGCGCGGCGTTTTCCTTCGGACGAAATGCAGATCCTGCCGTCTGCCTCCGCCTTTAGCCTTGTCTGTGCACGGCTTGGTTGGCCCCTTCAGGCGGTGCGTACGATCAACCTCCATAGCCGTCCGACGAGTGTGATTCGCCGCTACATCCAGCCGAATGTGCGTCTCGTTGCGATCACCAAGAACAGTGACACGCCGCATATCGTGGCGAGTATGCTCGTAGAAATGGGCTTCAGCCCTAGTGCCGTTCATGTTTTTGAGCATCTCGGCGGAGTCAGAGAGCGACGTATCGATGCGACGGCAGGGTGCTGGACCGCGAAGGACATTGCCTCACTCAATACGATCGCCGTGGAATGCCGAGCCGATATTGGCGCGCAAATCTTCTCGCGGGCACCTGGTCTGCCTGACGATGCCTTTAGCAGCGATGGCATGCTCACTCGTCGCGAAATACGAGCCTTGACGCTCGCGCGGCTGATGCCGATTCCGGGCCAGCGTCTTTGGGATGTGGGGGCAGGCAGCGGTGCCATTGCGATCGAATGGCTACGCAGCATCGAACACGGACATGCGATTGCGATTGAACGGCGGGCCGAGCGAGCGCTTCGCGCAAGCAACAACGCCGAGTGGCTGGGCGTACCGGAACTGGAGATCATCGAAGCCGAAGCGCCCGCATGCTTTGAGCGGCTTGATGCCCCAGATGCAATCTTTATCGGCGGTGGTATCACAAGGCCCGACATGTTGAAGAAGGCTTGGACATGCTTGTCCCCGGGCGGCCGGCTTGTGGCCAATGTCGTGACGCTCGAAGGCGAAAGGAAAGTTATGGATTGGCAGGCCGAACACGGCGGCGATCTCACACGTATCGCCGTCAGCAGAGCTGATAAAGTCGGCCCCTATCAGGGCTGGCGGCCCGCCATGCCCGTCACCCAATATGCAGGAGTGAAATGGTGATCACAGGCCGTCTCATTGGCGTCGGCGTTGGGCCCGGCGATCCCGATCTCATCACGATGAAGGCCATTAAGGTGCTTCGGAACGCACCAGCTGTTGCTTACATCTCGGCGAATGGCCGTCCCAGTATGGCGCGCTATATCGCCGCCCAATATCTTGGCGGGTCCGCTAAGGAAATTAAGATCACGCTTCCAATGCATCCATCGTCAGAGATAGCAGATGCTGCCTATGGCGAGGGAGCATCCCGGATCAGCGCCGATTTGGAGCAAGGCAGGGACGTAGCCGTCCTTTGTGAGGGCGATCCCCTGTTCTACGGGTCCTTTGGACATCTGTTGGACCGGCTACGTGGCCAGTATCCGGTTGAGATCGTTCCCGGCGTGTCATCGGTCATGGCTGCCGCCGCCGCCGCTGAGCAGCCCCTTGCCTACGCTGCTGAGGCCTTTTCGGTGCTCCCAGCGACCATGTCGGAAGAGGGATTGTCGACGCGATTGAAAGCCAGTGATGCTGCTGTGATCATGAAGCTTGGCCGTCACCTTGAGAAGGTACGCTCGGTCTTGGAGAAACAAGGTCTGATGGAGCGTGCTATCTATGTTGAGCGCGTTACTGGACCTGAGCAAAAAGTGATGCCGCTCTCCGAACTCGATCATGCCGATACGCCCTACTTCTCGCTGATCCTTGTTACGAGGCAGTAGTGATACCGTCAGAACCGATGGCCAAACGCGCTGTCGATGGAAGAAACGCCGCCATCATCGTCTTAGGGCCGAGCGGCCTTAAGACTGCTTTAGCGATAAAGGCTGCACTCGACGGTGCCGAGATTCATGGCGCCTTAGAACGGCTCGACGACGGTGCAGTAGACCGGACTTTCGAAGATATCGGCTCTCACTTACAGGCCTTATTTCAACTGGGACACCCCCTCATCGTCCTGGCTGCAGCAGCTATCCCTATCCGCCTGCTCGCGCCTGTATTGCAGTCGAAGACAACAGATCCACCGGTTTTGGCGGTGGCCGAAGACGGCAACGCCGTGGTGCCTCTACTCGGTGGCCACCATGGTGCCAACGATCTCGCTAGGCGCATTGCGACGATCCTCAAAACGGAGCCCGCAATTACGACGGCCGGCGACCTTCGTCTGAGGATTGCCCTCGATCAGCCGCCCTGTGGTTGGCGCCTCGCCAACCCGGAGGCGGTCAAGCCGTTGACGGCGGCTCTGCTATCCGGCGAGCGTCTTTGCATTGAAATCGGAGCTGGACGCGCTGAAGAGGCACGATGGCTAGATCCGCTCCGAGGCCGAACGGCGCCGGATGCCGTAAATCAAATTCTCGTCACCGATCGCAAGATACAGCCGACGTCGACGACACTCGTCTATCATCCGAGAACGCTCGTGCTCGGCGTGGGTTGTGAGCGGCATACGGCGCCTGAAGAGCTGATCGACCTCGCGCAACGTGTCCTCGGCGAGCAAGGACTCGCGGAGACCTCGATCGCTGCTGTTGTCTCGATCACACTCAAGGCAGCTGAGCCGGCAGTTCATGCGCTCGCGGATCATTTTGGGGTGCCGGCGCGCTTCTTCGATGCCAAGACGCTGGAAGACGAAAAGTCGCGTCTTGCCAACCCGTCCGATATTGTGTTTCAGGAAACGGGATGCCATGGGGTCGCCGAAGGAGCGGTGCTGGCTGCCGTCGGAGCGCATGGCAAGCTGATTGTCGAAAAGGTCAAGTCGGACCGTGCCACGCTCGCGATTGCTCGTTCAGATCGTCTCCTGAACGCTGACGCGATGGGTCGGCCACAGGGACGTCTTGCCATTGTCGGTATCGGACCCGGCCCGCATGATTGGCGAAGCCCAGAAGCTAATCGATGGCTCGCCGACGCAGATCACTGGGTCGGTTATCAAGGTTATCTCGACTTATTGAGGCCAGGTGGCCATACCGAGCTCCATGGTTTCGGGCTCGGAGAAGAAGAGGACCGGGCGCGCTCCGCCCTCAATCTTGCTGCATCCGGCAAAAACGTTGCGTTGATAAGCTCGGGCGATGCTGGAATCTATGCGATGGGGGCCCTGGTCTTCGAACTCCTTGCTCGCGAAGAACAGTCGGAGTGGCAGCGGGTGGATGTTGCCATGGCACCCGGCATTTCGGCGCTCCAGGCAGCGTCCGCGCGGGCTGGAGCGCCTCTGGGGCATGATTTTTGCGCGATCTCTCTTTCAGATCTGCTCACACCTTGGCATGTCATCGAGCGACGATTGAAGGCGGCAGCTGATGGCGACTTCGTCGTGGCGCTCTATAACCCGGCTTCGCTAAGGCGTCGCGAAGGTCTCGCTCGTGCGGTGGCCATCTTCGAACGGGCAAGACCTTTGTCGACCCCAGTCATCGTCGCCAGAAATCTTGGCCGACCTGGTGAATCGATTGCCGTGACCACGCTGTCTGAGCTCGATCAGGATCGGGTCGATATGATGACGCTTTTGATCATTGGCTCCAGCCGTACGAGCAAGAGTTCGCGACTGCATGGCGTACCGTTTGTTTACACCCCGCGTGGCTATCTTGCTGCCGGCGATGACGAGGATCCCTCAGCATGACTGTCCACTTCATTGGTGCTGGTCCAGGTGCTCCCGATCTCATTACCGTGCGCGGTCTCCGCCTCATTCGATCATGTCCCGTTATACTTTATGCGGGCTCCCTAGTGCCTGAAGCCGTCATTGCCGAAGCAGGACTGGACTCGCCGTGCTCCCCGGACATCATTGATACGGCGCCGCTCGATCTGGATTCCATCATTCAAAAGATCAAACAGGCCCATAATGACGGTTTGGATGTTGCTCGCGTCCATTCCGGCGACCCCTCTCTCTATGGTGCAATTGCCGAGCAGATTCGGCGGCTCAAGAGGCTAGACATTCCCTATAATATCACGCCTGGCGTGCCAGCCTTCGCAGCAGCGGCGGCTGAATTGGGTCAGGAATTGACGCTGCCTAATGTTGTCCAGTCAGTGGTTTTAACCCGAACGGCAATTCGCGCTTCCGCAATGCCTGAAGGCGAGTCTCTTGAAAACTTTGCGCGGACCGGCGCCACGCTTGCTATCCACTTGTCGATCAACAATCTTGTTCCTGTGGTCCGCCGCCTGACACCTGTCTACGGCGCAGATTGTCCCGCGGTCGTTGGTTATCGGCTGACCTGGCCTGACCAGGAGGTCATTCGTGGTACGCTCGAGACGATCGTCAATCAGGTCAAACCGAGACGCTTTACCCGAACCGCCCTGATCCTAGTCGGCAAAGCGCTGAGCGATGATGAATTCACCGACAGCCGCCTCTATGCCACAGATCACCACCACGTCCTTAGGCCGCGCGTTCGTCCTGCCTGAGCCATGCGAGAGCATCGTCAACGGTTGGCACGATGGGCCCAGGCGGCGGATTAGGGCGTTGAATCATGACAACGGGTAGGTTCAGAGCTCTAGCGGCAGCGACTTTTGCATAGGTCAGCCGTCCACCACTCGCTTTGGTGACCAAGGCATCAATGCCGTATTCTTTGAGGAGAGCGATTTCGTTTTTCTCAGAAAACGGGCCTCGAGCTTGTATACAGCATGCCTGATGCGGCAGACGTTGCCCGATGGGTTCGATTGTCCGGATTAAAAACCAGATGTCGTTGAGGTTGGAGAAATATTCGAGATCTCTATGGCCTGTGGTGAGAAAGACGCGTCGCGCCAGTCCCGGTAGCCGTCGTGCTGCTTCTTCAGTATTAGAGACATTGATCCAACGGTCTTTGGGGTGCTTAGCCCAAGGCGGTCGCAAAAGTTTGAGCCGTGGGATCCCGGCGCGATTCGATGCTTCTTCCGCCTGCATGCTCATTCGAGCCGCGAAGGGGTGCGTGGCGTCGATCAAGACATCGATCGATTCATCCCGAAGATAGCTCGTAAGCCCATCGACACCGCCAAATCCACCCCGCCGCAATATGCCTTGGTCGATGTTGGGATGGCGTGTACGCCCGGCAAATGACATAATGGCATGGAGATCCGGCCATACGCTTACCGCTCCCAATAGGGCTCTGGCTTCTGCCGTCCCGCCAAGAATCAAGAGCTTGGTCATATCGGTTGCCCGAAAGCCAGCCTAGCTGGCTGCGCGGCCGGCGAGCGCCCCCGCGCGGTCAAAGATCATAATTTCAACGTCGACCTTGCTGTCCACATGATCAAGCGCAAAGCCGCGCGCATGTTCAGCCACATCGTCGGCGAGGGGCAAGGCTTCTGTTTGGGCAAGCTCGAGGACGCGACTCGCGATTCGCGCATCCCGGACTTGATCCAAGAGTTGACCCGACGCTCCCCGTTTCGCCAGCAAGCCAGCCAGGTTCGCGATGTCGACCTCGGAGCGCTTTGAATGAAGATCGAGATGACCAGTGGCGAGCTTGCTGATCTTCGCGAAACCGCCCGCGATGGTTATGCGGGGTACCGGATGCTTCCGCAGATATTTGAGCGTCCCTCCGACAAAATCGCCCATCTCAATGAGCGCCTGCTTCGGAAGGTTGTAAAATGCCCTCACAGCTTTTTCCGACGTCGACCCTGTCGCAGCAGCGATATGATCGTAGCCAGCTGCCCGTGCCACATCGATGCCGCGGTGGATCGATGCGATCCAGGCCGAGCATGAGTAAGGGATGACCACACCTGTCGTGCCAAGGATCGAGAGACCGCCAACGATGCCAAGCCGCTCATTAGCTGTCTTCTTGGCGAGTTTAACACCGCCTGGAATCGAAATAGTGACTTCCAGATCGCCACTATCGCCATGGGATCGGGCGATTTCCTGAACGATTTTACGAATGAGCCCACGCGGGCCAGGGTTGATCGCGGGCTCGCCGACAGCCACCGGAAGGCCGGGCATGGTGACCACGCCGACTCCGTCTCCAGCAATAAAGATGACACCGCTTCCAGGATCGCCTCGACAGACGCGCGCGGAAATAATGGCGCCATGGGTAACATCGGGATCGTCACCGGCGTCCTTTTCAACAGCGGCACGGGCGCCTTGGTCGCAACGTCGTGCCTCGACTAACTCAAAACAGGGTCGTTCGCCCTTCGGCAGTGTAATCTGAACCGGATCGGGGAATCGATGGGTGAGAAGACCGAGATATGCAGCCTTGGTCGCGGCCGCGGCGCAAGCACCTGTTGTCCAGCCGCGACGAAGCGTCCGCTTCTCTTCTGCTGCAGTCAGATCGTCGTCTTGGGGATTGCGCGCCATACCGATACCGTTAGGTTGACCCCACGCCGTTCAACTCACATACGGTTCATGTTGATACATTCTATCACCTTATCAAGCCCCTTTCGGCGCAGCTAGTTGTAGGCGATGAAAGAAGCGAAGTTTAGGCAAATCCGCGAATTCGGCAAGCACCTATGAGCGCTCCAGGCGTCATCATTGCAGCGCCCGCGTCTGGCAGTGGCAAGACCATGGTAACGCTGGCACTGCTTCGTGCCCTTCGTGCACAGGGACTTAGCGTCGGATCGTTCAAAGTTGGCCCCGATTATATCGACCCAGTATTTCATGCACGTGCGTCTGCGCGGACCTGTCCCAATCTCGACAGTTGGGCGATGCGAATCGAGACGCTTTCGGGCATAGCCGACCAGGTGGCATCCGATGTCGACTTGGTGATCGGTGAGGGGGTGATGGGCCTCTTTGATGGGGCACTGATCGGCCAAGGATCAACGGCAGACCTAGCGAGCCTATTCGATATGCCTGTTGTGCTTGTGGTCGATGCGGGACGGATGGGAGCCTCGGCCGCCGCTCTGATTGAAGGGTTTATCAATCATCGTGAGGACGTTGACGTTGCCGGGATCATTTTCAATCGCGTGGCCAGCGAGATCCATGCCGACCTCCTCAAGCGCGCGTGCGATGATCATTTCTCGCAACCGGTTATTGGGTGCCTGCCAACCGAAGCCAGTCTGGAAATGCCATCCCGACATCTCGGCCTTGTTCAGGCCGATGAGAAACCCTCACTCGAGACGTTTTTGGATAAGGCCGCGGCGATCATTCAAGACCACCTCAACCTTGATCAGCTTCGGCGTCTCGCCCGCCCCTTCGGCCTTGGTCTTTATGGTCCCCCACCCTGCCCGTTGCGTCCACTTGGTCAGCGTATCGCGGTGGCCGACGACTTGGCCTTTGCCTTCGCTTACCCGACGTTGCTTCAGGGATGGCGACAAGCAGGGGCTGAGATCACAACATTCTCGCCGCTTGCGAACGAGCCACCGCCCAAAGAGGCGGATGCGGTCTTTTTGCCAGGGGGATATCCTGAGCTGCATGCAGGTCAGCTTGCAGCCAATACTGCCTTCTTCGATGGACTACGAGGCACGGCCGCAGCGAGCGGCTTTATCTATGGCGAATGCGGTGGCTTTATGGTGTTAGGAGATGGACTGATCGACAAAGAAGGCAAACGTCACGCCATGGCTGGACTTTTGCCTGTGTCGACCAGCTTTGAAAAGCCTAGACGACATCTCGGCTATCGCACCCTCACACTTGAGCAGCCTTGCCCTCTTGGGTCCAAAGGTACGACATTCCGAGGGCATGAATTCCATTATGCCTCGGTTACCGAGCAAAACGAGTCACAGAGCCAGCGGAACCTGTTTCGTGCCAAAGACGCGCGCGGCAACGATAAAGGCGCGTATGGGCTCATTGAGGGAAGTGTAGCGGGATCGTTCTTGCATGTGATCGACCGCGTCGTCGAACCATCGGATGACGATTTTCGAACGACAGGACCGCTTCGCGTGATCAAGTCCTAGTCTGTCTGATGAATCATCTCCAAAAGCTGTTTATCGCGATACAGTTTCTGACCCGCCTTCCGATGCCCGCCAAGTTCCAACGCAGTTGGTCCATGGAAGACTTGCGCGAGAGCGTCCACATGTTTCCGCTTGTTGGCGTTTTGGTCGGGCTTGCTGCCTGTCTGGTGTATGTGGCTGCGGTTTCTTTGAACCTACCATCGGTCGTCGCGACCATTCTCGCCGTCGCAACGCAGATCTTAATGACCGGCGCCCTTCATGAAGACGGTCTTGCCGATGTTTGTGATGGTTTTGGAGGCGGCCACACAATTGAGCAAAAGCTGGCGATCATGCGCGACAGCAGGCTTGGCACCTACGGCGCCATCGGCTTAATCCTGGGTCTCGCATTACGCCTTGCAGCGATCGTCCATCTCGCTGACCACGGCGATGTATGGTTCGTCGTGACCGGTCTGATCGCTGCGGCAACCTTGTCCCGAGCGGCGATGCCGTTGGCAATGCTTTTCATGCCACAAGCACGGTCTGAGGGACTTGCGGCATCGGCAGGAAAACCTCGACAAAGCAAATCGTTCGCGAGTGCCGCGCTGGGGGGCGTTGCGGTCTTTCTCTGCCTGCCGCCTGTCGAGGCGACCATCGTAATCGTTGTTTCGACTGTAAGTGCAGCACTCTTTCTCGATCTGTCTCGTCGTCAGATCGGCGGCATTACCGGGGATGTACTCGGCGGGCTGCAACAGGTGCTCGACATTCTCGTTCTGGTGATAGCTGCTGCTCTCGTTCGACCGGCGTGATCACTCTTGCATCGCTCCATGCCGGTCAACAACGCTGGAAGCCTATGCGGCAATCGTCGCGTCCCTATGTGGCGACCTCAGTCATCGGTATCGTTTTGGCTAGAGAACAGCTGGAGAGCGGATGTCGAGCAAATGTCGCCTTAGCAAATTAAAGAGGCTGATTACAGCATATTGCCGAATACGATTTCTATCTCCCGGAAGTATCACCTTGGCGGAGTGAACCGTGTCTTTCGTGGCGAGAGCGAGGAAGACAGTGCCGGGTTTATGATCTTCATGCACGTCTGTTCGGCCGTCATAACCTGTTGCGGCGATGCCGAAATCGGCAGCAAAATGCTGCCTAACGCCAACGGCGAGGGCTTCGGCGCTTTCAGCTGAGATCGGTGGTAGGTCTGCCGACAGGCCAAGGAGTCTCTGTCGGATGTCAGGCTGATCGGTGAGGAGGCTGCCGCGGAACGTGTCGGAAGCATTCTCGATGGCTGCAAGCCGACTGCCGGCGATACCGGCGGTCAAGCCTTCGGCGACGGCGAGGCTCTGGCCACGCGCGCGCAGCAACTTGAGGATTACGGACTCCATTGTTTCATCATCGATACCGAAGATGTAGTCGCCGATAAGCTCCCTGAGGTGCTGCTCCTCCAACGCGAGACGTCCGTCGACGCTTTCCGTGTCCTCACCCTTGGTCGTCACACGAACTTTGATGCCCTCGATGCCGCTGGCTTGAAACGCGATCGTAGCCCCACCGGACTCGTCGAGATCGGTGATCCGATCGGCAAGAAGGTCGGCCAGCCCTGACTCGGTGTAGCCCCAGGTGCGCAGCACGCGGCTCTTGATGACCGACGTGACACCTGCCCGTTGCTTGAGATCCGGGAGCACGGTTCCCTCAAGCATGGTGCGCATTTCGTGAGGCACACCTGGAACGGCATAGACAACCTGCTGCCCGATCGGACATATGAGTCCAGGCGCAGTTCCAGGCATCTCCTTGATGGGCGTCGCACCTTCGGGGACATCCGCTTGGCGAAGGTTGCTCGGCGCCATCTCACGTCCGCGTTGTTCGAACATTGTTCGAATATGGTCTGCGATCCAGTCATGGCGGACGAGCTTTACACCCATGACATCAGCGATGGCCTCGCGGGTAATGTCGTCCTGAGTAGGACCTAGCCCACCACAGCAAATGACGGCGTCGGAGCGAGAGAGCGCGAGGCGCAAGCTCTCGACCATGCGTGCCTGATTATCGCCAACTTTCGTTTGGTAGTACGAGTCAATGCCTGCCAGCGCGAGCTGGCCTCCCATCCAGGAAGAGTTGGTATCGATGATCTGCCCGAGCAGAAGCTCGGTCCCAATCGCTATGATTTCACATCGCATTTGGACCGGACACCTCGTAGTCATTGACCTATGTGACCCAGCCAAGGAAGAGCGCCCAGGTCTTTTTCATTATGAAACACTAGCACCAATGCCGCATAGGGACGCCTGCTGGGCGGGCTGGGTTGACTAGCAGGCGGCGACAGCACCATCGGATCGCGGGTCACTTGCACCTTCGATCAGGCCGTCGGTATGATACACCAACGCACCGGCATGGCCCATCATCTCTTCGTAAGGGCCAACAGTCTGGATGTCGTGGCCAACGGCTTGAAGCTGTTCGATGACGCCCGAGTCCAAGCGAGACTCGATCTTCAAGCTCGTTGTCTCTTCGCCCCAAGTTTTGCCGAGGAGCCAGCGTGGTGCCGTGACAGCTTCCTGAAGCGACTGACCAAATAGAACGTGGCGGGAGAAGAGCATGGCCTGGGTCTGGGGTTGGCCTTCGCCACCCATTGTACCGTAGGCCATCACGCGTCCATCTGACAGGCGTGCAAGGGCGGGTTGGATGGTGTGAAAAGGACGGCGGTGTGGACGGAGGTGGTTGTGATGCTCCTCATCCAGCGAGAAGCTGATGCCACGATTTTGCCAGAGAATTCCGGACTGAGGCAGAACAACACCGGAGCCGAACTCCCAATAGAGACTCTGGATAAAGCTGACGGTCCTGCCCTCTGCGTCGACAGCGCCGAGCCACACGGTATCGCCATTGTTGTTTGGCGCCGGCCAAGGCGCAGCTTTCTCCATGGAAATAGCGCTAGCGAGCTCATCAAGAACTTTGCTGCTGAGAAAACGTGTCGCTGGAACATCCATGTAAGCTGGGTCGGTGACATATCGGTCTCGAATGCTAAAGGCAGCTTTCGTCGCCTCAACCACCGCATGTACATAGGCAAAATCGTCGACGCTATGGATATTCAGTCGAGAAAAGACCCCAAGAAGCATAAGTGATGCGAGGCCCTGGGTCGGCGGCGGCATGTTGTAGAGGTCATGCCCGGCGATCTCAAGTTTAAGGGGGGGAACAATAAGCGCCTCATGGCGCTCCAAGTCCTCCAGCCGTAGTGGGCTCCCGAGCCGTTCCAGATCTTGAGCGATGGAGCGGGCAAGGTCGCCGCGATAGAAATCATGCAGTCCGTCATGTGCGAGCTGATCGAGTGTAAAGGCAAGTCGGTCGAGGATCAGTCGTTCGCCTTCCTCATAGGGCTTGCCGTTCTTTAGGAAGGCCTCATCAAAGCCCTGGACGTCGCTCAGCTGATCCAGTTTCGCTGCCGTATTCCTGGCAAGGGTCTCAGTAACAGCGATGCCGTTCTCGGCATGATAGATAGCATCTTCGAGCAGGCGCGACATAGGAAGGCGCCCTTCCCAAGCATTGCGGCTGTGCTCAAAGGCTGCTGCCCAACCAGAGACAGCACCTGCAACTGTAAGGGCTGCGCGGGGGCCACGACTGGGAATGACATCATAGTCTTGAGCTTTGTAGAAGCCGATATCGGCCTGAGCGGCGGCGGCCCCGCATGCATCGATGCCAACAGGTTCCTTCCCAGGTTCTGCGACAATCCAAAAGTTATCACCACCAAGGGCATTCATGTGCGGGTAGACCACGGCGATCGTCGCCGCTGACGCAATCATCGCCTCGACCGCATTGCCACCATCGTTGAGCACGCGCAGGCCCGCCTGGGCTGCCAGGTGATGGGGGGCGGTCACCATGCCGCCATAGGCGCGGGCGGTTTGCAGCATTCTGTTCGTCCCTGGATATAGGTCAGCTGGATGTCGCGTCGAGATAGGTACGGAGCGTTAGAACAATACCTGCGAGCGCATCGAAGCCGGATGAATGACCGATCTTTGCGGTCGCGTCCAGGGCTGCCGCAATGTCAAGACCGTCATTTCTTAAGATGGCACCCATGAGATCATGTAATGGGGCGGCGGCATAGCCGAGCGCGGCTGCATCCAGGTGAGCTTGGCTAATGAGGTTCGTGCGATCGGTCGCAATGCGCACAACAGCGCCGAGACGCTCGACGGCGGTGGTTTCCTTCAGGTGGTGGCAGGCGATCATGATCCCGCCCAACAGATCATCTCCAGAAGGTGTAAGGCCCGGGCCCAGGCCGATTAGGCCAGAGATCTCATCAATCCCGGTCGTTGATGCCAACGGGATCGACGTTTTGTTGTCAAAGGCGTCACGAAGCGTTGACTCAAGAGCCCTTATTGCTGGCGCGGCTGCCCGTTCGACAACGCTCTCGGGCTGACTCTCAACGAACATGAATTTTGCAAGGCCGTCTTCGGGAATGTCCCTCTCGCACATCTGGAATTGCAAAGAATTCAAGCCGGCCGCGAGAGTAGAGACATCGACGTAGCTGCCGGGGCATAACGGGCGCCACAAGGATACCCCGACGAGATCAATGATGAGACCATGATCGCTTTTGAGGGCGTTGGGTGTGATCACCCATTGTTGGCGCGGTGCGACGTCCATCATCTCATCGATCGCCCCTGCGCTCCGAAGATTCAAGGGACCATCGTGGAGGTTCTCGGCAACGATGGCGATCAAGGTTCCTCCAACATCCAAATAGAAGCTCTGCTCGAACGTAGCGAGTACGGTAGCGCGCTTCGCATGCTTCAATGCCGCTGCCGCTAGAAGGCCGATCGTCTTAGCTGCCCGTGCCATCGGCGGCGTGGTGGGAGGCGACACTATCGAGTCCAACAGCATCGGCAAGGATGTGGGTGCCGGCGCGGCCCTCAAGAGCGGCCATCGCTTGGTCGATATTGGCGATAATCACTTCGTCTCCGCCCCCCTCGAGGAAGCGTATGGCGGCGTCAATCTTCGGTCCCATCGAGCCGGCGGCGAAGTGTCCCTCGCGTCGATAGGTCTTAATCTGAGATAGGCCTATGCGCGCCAATTTTTGCTCTTGTGGTGTGCCAAAATGGATCGCCACTTGCTCAACGGCGGTCAGGATCATCAAAATGTCGATGCCAAGGACGTTAGCCATATGGGCCGAGGTCATGTCCTTATCGATCACCGCGGCGACTCCCTCACGCTCACCTTTGGCGCCGCGTACGACCGGGATACCGCCCCCGCCCCCAGCAATCACGATCGTGCCGCGTTTAGCCAGAACCCGGACAAGTGAGATATCGACGATATGGCGAGGTTTGGGCGAAGGCACGACATGGCGCCAGCCGCGGCCGGAATCCTCTTTCATCAGCCACCCGAAATCATCAGCAAGGGTCTTGGCCTCATCTTCCGTGAAGAACGGGCCAACTGGCTTGGAGGGATGGTCAAATGCAGGATCGTCGATGTCGACTTCGACTTGCGTTAGAAGGCAAGCGACGTGCCGGTCGCTATCTGCCTTGCGGAGGGCATTCTCCATCGCTTGCATGAGGAGATAAGCGATGCCGCCTTGGCTATGGGCGACGCAAATGTCGAGGGGCATGGGCGCTATGCGATCCCGGGTCAACGCCTGCCGCATGAGAATCTTGCCGACGACCGGCCCATTGCCGTGGGTTACCACCAGCTCGTTGTCCATCAGAGCAAGAGGCAGCAGTGCTTCTGCCGTTTCAGCGGCAATCACTTTCTGCTCGATCGACGTACCGTCGATCGTCTCAGGGTGGGTGGCGTTGCCACCGATGGCGACCAGCAAGCGCCGGGGCAGCGACGGCCGCGGCTCAGTCATGATCGCCTCGATCGCACATCACCATCACGGGCGACGGTACAGACCGTCAATCGCAAGGGATGCGGCTTCTGCATTCGATGCTGCGACCTTCACGCCAACGCGCTCAAGTGCAGCCACCTGCCCTGCCCGATGTTGCCTGTCCGAATCGGTGCCGGTGACCGACGCAACAATCAAGCGCCCCTCCGATGAAAGCTCGGTCAGGGATTTCGCGATATGGCCCGCAGGGTCCTGGTGACCTCCATAGCCAAGCACCACATCGAGCAGGACAACACCGACCTTCGGGTCGGCAAGGGCTTCAGCAAGGGGCAAGTCACGAACAGCCGGATCGATCATCGGATGCGGCCGGCCTTGGGTGTATTGATCGTCGCCGAGATCCAACAAGCGGTGATGGTCATCGTCCCCTAAGCCTAGACCGAGCGCACCACCGACAGGCGTGTTCGACGCCACATTCAATCCGGCGTCGCGCAAAACAACTTGGGCCTCGGCACAAAGAGTCCCCCCTGCAAAAAGACCGCGAATCTCCGTACGCGCCCGGATGGACGCAGGGTCGTGCTGAGCGATGGCTGCGCCAGAAAGCTGTCTCATCGGCTCACGGCCGAGCGCCATGCGCGAAGCATCGAGCAATGTGTGCGCCAACTTGGCATTGGCAGGCAGATCGACGGGCTCGCCGCCGAGAAAGCAAATTGTGAACGCCTTTTGGCTGCGTTCGATCCGTGCTGCGACCCGTGCTGCAACAGTCGAAGATGGAGGTTTCGAGACGATCACCACATGCTCGGTCAAGGGGTCGGCATCAAGCATATCGAGGGCCATAAGTGTCGAGATACCACCAACCTTGGCATGAAGATCGCGTCCACCCACACCGATGGCATGCGAGATGCCCCCACCGTCCCGAGCGATAAGGCATGAAATTTCCTGGAGGCCCGTGCCGGAGGCACCGATCATACCGATATTGCCTGAAGGCACGATGTTGGCGAAGGCAAGTGGCACGCCGCCAAGGATGGCCGTGCCGCAGTCCGGCCCCATGACCAGACGGTTAAGCTCGCGTCCCTGCTGCTTGAGCGCAATCTCGGATTCAATCGGGACATTGTCGCTGAAAATCATGACATTGAGGCCGCGATTCAGGGCTTTGCGAGCCTCAGCGGCAGCATAGTCGCCGGGCACCGAGATCAAGGCGAGATTCGCATCAGGCATCACCTTCAGTCCGGCACGCAGGGTCTTGGGTTGCCAAGCCTCGCCTTCGCTCGATCGTCTGGCAGGCTTGGCCAGAAAGGTTTCGGCGGCCTCCAGAGCAAGCTCCGCTTGGGAGGCCTCGGTCGCCCTTATTCCGATCACAAGATCGCCCGCGGCGGCAGCCTCCCCTTCTTTCGCCAAGAGACCGGCATCGGCCATGATCTGTCGGTTCGCCGGCGTCCCCATCATCAGCGCCGCTTCCTCGATGCCGTCCATGGCGACAATGTCCTTCGAGCACCGCATCAGCGCCACACTATCCATGTAGAGCGATGGTTTGACTGCGTTAACAACAATACTCATGCCGCCACTCCCATCTCATCGGCAAATGCAAGGAGTGCCTGCTCGAAACATGCCCTCGGCGCTTTAACCACCCCTGCCCCCACTTGACCAACGCCAGGTAGCTTGTGGGCTATGCCTGTATTGATCGTCGGCACGATGCCAGTCTCGACGACCAGCCGGATATCGATACCTGTCGGTACACCCGCATAGTCCAGCGCAGGAATGGTCCATTCCGGATTTTCGGCGAGCGTGATTTCGCTCATCGAACGTGTGTAATTGGCGGCGTCTGAAGCTGCTCCTGCACCAACGAAGCCTGCGACCGCAGGGGCTGCGGCCATGGCAAAGCCACCAAGACCGATCGTCTCGACGATGGTGCTGTCCCCCATGTCCGGATTCGCGTCATCCTCGGTGAAACCCGGAAAATAGAGCCCCGCTGGCATCTCGACAGGTGCGGTGAACCAACGATCACCCGTTCCACTCACGCGAATGCCAAAGTTGGTGCCATTTCGGCTCATAGCGGTCACGACCGTGGAGCCATCAATGTCGCGCACGGGGTCCATGATGGCCTTGCCCATAGCCATCGCAACATTCAGGAAAAACTGATCATTACCAGCGATGAAGGCTAGAACGTCAGCAAGGTCCTGGTGATCGATGCCGATCCTCGCTAATGAGGGGGCGATTGAGCGCAACAAGAGGCCGGAGCACCCGACATTTCGCTGATGCATTTCATCGCCCATGGTCAGCCCGCGTGCGATGATGTTTTTCAATTCAATACCGCTCGAGCCGCGAAGCGCCCTGCCGAATGCTGGGCCGAGAATGTCCCTAATCCAGCGAAGGCGTGCCCTCACTTCCTCGTCATTGCCGCCGAAGCGCATAACTTTGCCGAGGCCTTCATTGATCGCACAATAGGCACGATTCCCAAAGGCGCGATTTTCGACGACCATGACTGGTTGAGTCACGGTGGTCATCCCAGTCATCGGACCGACCGCGTCATAGTGATGGTTAGGCTCGAACGAGAACATGCCTTCGGCGGCCATGGTTGTCGCCGTTTTTAGGTCTGGAGCCCAGCCTTCGAAGACAGCAATGCCGGCCACGGCTCCGCGCATCGGACCACACATGCTGTCCCAATCGATTGGCGGACCGGCGTGCAGGATCGTGCGGCCGCCAAGGGATGGCATGGCTTCACCGGCTGGAATCACGTCGACCAGGACCGGGTCTGCGGCTAGCATGCGCCGGAGCGCCTCGGCATTGGCTTCTTCGATCGTTTCGCGAAGTGTCGTCATCACAACCTCAAAGCCCGAGCTTCGAGAGAAGCTCGGCAAGTTTGGCGTCGCCGCCAGCTGGCGGCGTCCACTTAACCTGAAGGACAGGAACACCCTGATCGGAAAGCTCGTTTGCAAAGCCGTCCAAGCCGACATTGATCACTTTGATGGGTTGGCTCAAGAGGCCGTTTGGCGTTTGATCCGGCATAGTTTCGCCTTCGGTTAGGGCCTGTGGTCAGGGGTTTTCTTATTATCCGTTTATGCCGCATCATAGACGGCATAAGCTGCATCGACGCCCGCACCTGGGGCGACGGCAAGCCCATGGCGACGAAGGACGGCTTCGAGTGATGCGAGGCAACGCAAAATGTTCGCCTTTCGACAGACATAGCCCATCGTACCGATCCGCCAGATTTTCCCGTGCAACGGGCCAAAGGACGTTCCGATCTCGATACCGAAGTCGAGGAGCATGGCACGTCTGACCTTCTCTCCGTCGGAGATCGCTTCAGGAATGACCACGCCGGTCACGTTGGGCATGCGGTTGGTTGGTTCACCAAAAAGTTCAAGCCCCATGGCCTCAAGACCCGCCCTTAGGGATTGGCTCGCAAGTGCGTGCCGTGCATAGCCCGCTTTGAGCCCTTCTTCCAAGATAACACGGGCGCATTCCCGTGCCGCATAGAGCATCGATGTGGATTCTGTATGGTGGTTGAGGCGCTGTTCGCTCCAATAGTCCATCAGCATTGCGAGGTCGAAATAATTGGAGCGGATTACGGGGCCATCTCCATCGATAGCGTCAGTTGGCCGTATCCCTCCTTCGATTTTCTTGCGTCGATTGACCACCTCAACGACGCGTTCGTTGAAGGTGATGGGCGATGTGCCAGGCGGTCCGGACATGCATTTTTGAAGGCCAACTGATACGGCGTCGATGCACCAGTCATCCACCTCAAGTGGCATACCACAAATAGTTGCCGTTGCATCGACATAGAGCAGAACGTCGAGCTTTCGACAGATCTTACCGATCTCATCCAGCGGCTGCGCCATCGTGGTTGACGTATCACCTTGGACACAAGCGACTAGTTTGGGGCGATGCTCACGGATTGCAGCTTCCACCGACGCTGGATCGAAGACCTGGCCCCATTCGACCTCAATCGTGCGCACATCAGCGCCGACTCGCTCGCCGATTTCTTTTAAGAGATGGCCAAATCGACCAAAGATAGGAACGAGGATCACGTCTCCTGGACTGACAATGGACGTGAGGCAACATTCAATTCCAGCGCGCGCCGTGCCGTTGACCAAGAGCGCCCAATGGTTCCTGGTGCGGAAAATCTGTCGGTAGAGCGCCATAATCTCGTTCATATAGGCGGTAAACTCGGGATCGAACTGACCGAGCATCGGTGTAGACATAGCGTGCAGCACGCGCGGATAGACATCCACCGGCCCCGGCCCCATCAGTAGTCTTGGTGACGGGTCGAGCGGACCGGCTGGCGGTAGCTCGTTTGTACGCTCCATGGTTCTCCTCCCCCAAAAGCGGGTCCGCGTCCCCCAAAACGCGCTCGCCTTCAATCCTGTCGATCGCTCCGTTTGTCAAGTCGGAGGATGTTTGCAATCCAGGCAAGATATCGGAACCACACTCTTTGACATCATTTGGCGCCTAGACGACAAAGAGCTTTACAAATTTTGATGCCCCTCCAACCCGGAGACAAATATTATGCGGGATGTAGCCTCACCACCGACGATCGCTCTGATGTCGCCCGGCGATATGGGCCATTCCGTCGGCGCTCTGCTCAAGAGGCATGGCGCACGCGTCATTTCAGCGCTCGACGGTCGCAGCCAGCGAACGACTGATCTCGCAGTTGCGGCCGGTATTGAGCTGATGCCAAGCGATATCGACATGATCGAAGCAGCAGACGTGGTCTTGTCAATCGTTGCCCCTGCCAGCGCCGAAAGCCTTGCCAATCGCCTCGCTCAGGCCATGAATGCCGCGGATAGCGACGTTGTTTATGTCGACTGCAACGCCATAGCGCCCGAAACTGTGACGCGCATCGCTGGGGTGATTGAGCGAGCTGGTGGGCATTTTATGGATGCGGGCATTGTCGGCCCGCCGCCGCGCGAGGACAGCCGTGCCACGCGTTTCTATATTTCGGGTAAGGAAACTAACGGGTTGATGCAGCTGAATCATTTCGGGCTGGATGTTCGGTTAGTTAGCGCGCGCATCGGCGACGCATCGGCGCTCAAAATGTGCTACGCGGCCCTCAATAAGGGAACGATTGCGCTGATGACTGGTGTCTCTGTTATGGCTGAGCGGCTTGGCGTCGAGGCGATCTTTGATCAAGAGTTACAGTTGAGTCAGTCCCCTGTTCGGCAACGCATGCATAGCCAAGTTCCGAGCATGGTCCCCAAGGCACATCGCTGGATCGGTGAAATGGAGGAAATTGCTAAGACCTTCAGCGCCGCCGACCTGTCACCGGCCACTTTCGAGGGAATCGCCGACATTTACCGGTTGGTTTCTGACCATCCGATAGCAGTCACTTCACCAGAAGCTTGGCGTAAAGCCACAAGGTCTTATCACGAGATCATCACTGCTTTAGCAGCCGAACGAGATTAGCGTATTCGGTATTGCTAATATTAACCCCCAACTTGCCGTTGTAATCAAGTCGATCGAATTTTGTCATCCGATTACATGAGATTACCCATACGATTTTAACGTATATGTTGATAACGTCATCGGCATCGCTCTGATTTTTCAAAGAATTATGGGCGTTGCTATTGTCGACAGGTAATCTTTTTGTCTAATCTCCGCATTGACTTACGGGACCGCAAACGAAGCGCCGAACAAAGACTTGCCGGGAGATATGAGCGATGGACAATTTCCTATCGCTACCACGATTTGCCAAGGGTGGCCTTGCCGTCCTCTTAGCCGTCGCCCTTCTAGGGTGGGCAATTGTCGCCTATTCGGCGAAACAACAGCATGAAATCTCCCAGGGGCGGGACACGGCGATTGCGACCTTGAAAAACCAGGGTGACCGTGAAGCCGAGGCGCTCGCCGAGATCAAATTACTCGAAGAGCGGCTTCAGGCAGCTGAAACCGAGCTCGCAGCGCTACCAGAAGCTGTCGAGGATTCGCCAACAAGCCAAACCGAGGAAGCGACGCCGGATCTGCAGACATTACGCGGACAGTTGACCGATACGACGAATGTGCTGAATGCGCGAAGTGCCGCACTGCAGGAGCGCGAACGCGATCTCGAGAAAGCCCAAGCAGACGTGGCGGCGTTGACGACCGAGGTCGAAGGCTTGGCTGCGGTGTCTGAACAGCGAGATGTCCTGCGCGGTCGGCTGACCGATACGATGACAAAGCTGAGCGCTGCCAATGCTACGCTCCAACAGCGGGATCGCGAGTTGGCAAAAGCCCTGACCGAAGCTGAGGCTGCGGCGTCGGAGATCAAGCAGCTTGAAGCTGTTTTGGCAGAGCGAGATGACCTCAAAGAACGTTTGAACAAGGCCACGGCGGAACTCAGCGCACAATCCGAGACGGTCGAGCAAAAAGAGCAAGCGCTTGCGCGCGTGCAGGCCGACTACGACCAGGCCTTGGCAAGCGTTGAAACTCTGACAAGTTCGAGCGAGGAGCAGGCCGCTGCCGGTCGCTCGGTTGATGCCTTAGCAGCCGAGCTTGGTGAGACGAAAAAGGCGTTGGATGACAGCGTCGCTGCGCTCGAAAAAAACCAAGCAGCCCTGACCGAGCAAGAGGCAGGTCTGGCTACGCTCGAGAAAGAGCGCAACGCGCTCGCGGATGAGATCAGCGAAATGAACGCTGAGGTCGAGCAAAAGGAACAAAAAATCACTGATCTGACGAACAGCATCGCTGAGGCCGGGAAGGAAGCAGAGGCCGCCAGGAATGAGGTTTCAAAGCTTTCATTGCTTCGTGATGACGGCGCAGCAGAGAGCAGCAGCCTGGCTGCTGAAATCGACAGCTTACAATCCGTGCTCAGCGAAAAAGAGGACGCGATTGTCGATGCTGAAACCGAGCTGGCTCGGATCAAAGGGGAAATTGATGGGGTGGACCAGCAACTTGATGAGAAGCGATCACTCTTAACTGCACAGGGCGAGGAGATACGAGGTGTTGAAGCGGATCTGGCGGCTCTAAAGGCTGATCAGGCCGTGGTCGAAGCGAAGCGCGGTGAGCTCGACGAAGTGACGAGTCAACAAGAGCAAGCCTTGCAGAACCTCGCTGATATTAGACAGGAGCTTTCCGAGCAAGAAGCGCTATTGGAGACGCGGCGCAGTCAGATCTTGGAGGAAGAGGCCCGTTTGGCAGCGCTTCAGAAAGGTCAAGTCAGCACGAATCGGTCGCTGCCAACAATCCCGATCGCCGAGCTAGGCGATGGCAGGACCGCAATCTTGCCGATCGACCCGATGCAAACCCCTATTCCGGTGCAGACGAAGAATGGCCTTCGCCTCACGGTGGTGCATTTCGATCTCGGCAGTGCGCAGCTGACGCCAGGTGCCATGAAACGTGCCAAGGACGCTGCTAGCTGGATCAAGGCGCAGGCCAAAGGGGAGAAAATTAGGCTTATTGGCGCTACGGACACGATCGGCACCCGCGAGAATAACATGATACTCGCGACGCGTCGGGCCCAATCCCTCTTAGATGTCTTCAAGAAGGAAGGTATCGATCCTGAGCGCATCGAGCTCATTTCGATGGGTGAAGCTGGTGGTAGCGCGGTGATTGGCGATCAAACTTCTGAGCCTCTCAACCGTTGTGTCGGCGTGTTTATCGGCGAAAGCTGATAGATGTTGTCAACATGGCTGCACCGTTCGGCGCTGAATGAGAAAGCTTGAGCGAGCACGCACCGCCGAGCTAAAATGGTATTCTAAGGACGGCGTTTGATCGCTCGTTCAACTATTTGCCTAGGATGCCAAGACATGCGCTATGAACGCCCTGAAACCATCGATGCTGCCGTTGGTCTGCTTGCCGATGCGCCGAGCCGAACCCGTGTGCTGGCAGGCGGCACCGATCTATTGGTGCAGCTTCGTGCGGGCATCATCCAGCCGGATCTTGTCGTTGACATCAAAGCAATTCCGGCCATGCGGGAAATTGGCGTCGAGGAAGGTGGTTTCCGAATTGGCGCAGCTGTGGCTGGGGCCGAGCTGTCGGAACATCCCGACGTAAAGCAGTTGTGGCCAGGCGTCGTTGAGGCGGTGGATCTCATAGGCTCCACCCAAATTCAGGGCCGATGCACGATCATCGGTAATCTCTGCAATGCCTCACCCGCGGCGGATAGTGTTCCGGCGCTTATCGCAGCGGGGGCGACTGTAAGGATTGTTGGATCCGGCGGTACACGTGATCTGCCGGTGGAGGACGTCATCACAGGGCCCGGACAGACGGTGCTCGCGGATGGCGAGTTCATCACTTCAGTCTATCTACCAGCGAGAGCGGCACGTTCCAGCGATGCCTATCTGCGCTTAATTCCGCGTACGGAGATGGACATTGCTGTCGTAGGCGCTGGCGTCAGTGTTTGCCTTGACGAAGGCGGTACCTGTAAGACGGCCCGCGTCGGCCTTGGCGCCGTCGCCGCCACGCCCCTGCTCGTCCCTTCTGCCGCAGCTGCCTTGGTCGGCACCAAGATTGACGAGCAAGCTTTGAAAGGCCTGAGCGCCGCGGCTTCGGCTGCTTGCCAGCCAATCGATGATAAGCGGGGTACGATCGAATATCGGACAAAGATTGCTGGGGTCCTTGCCAGGCGCGCTGCCGTCATCGCGCGCGATCGCGCGACCGGAGTAGCCGCCAACGGGGGAGCACACTGATGCCCAAGATACATGTCACCACTGAGATCAATGGTGATCCCATGGAGTTCCTTTGTGAGCCCGATCAAACCTTGCTCGACGTTCTACGTGATGAGCTCAACCTGACCGGGTCGAAAGAAGGCTGTGCGTCTGGCGATTGTGGTGCTTGCTCCGTCACAGTCGATAACCGTCTGGTTTGTGCCTGCCTCGTCCTCGGTGCCGAAGTCGAGGGTAAACAGGTGGAGACCATCGAAGGCATGGCGGATGGAGACGAGCTGCACCCGTTGCAGCAAAAGTTTTTGGAGCATGCGGCCTTGCAATGCGGCGTGTGCACGCCAGGATTCCTGGTGGCGGCGAAAGCGTTGCTGGAGAAGAATCCGGAGCCAAGCGAGACCGAGGTTCGTTATTGGCTTGCCGGCAATCTTTGCCGTTGTACTGGATACGACAAGATCATTCGGGCGGTCATGGATACCGCCGCTGACATGAGGGGGAGCTGACGATGGCTACGGCTCTTAAGTTCGATCAGGCTCATGCTGAGATGAAGTGGATCGGTACCCGGCCGGTGCGCCCTGATGGCGTTGACAAGGTGACGGGACGCGCCAAGTTCGGCGCCGACTTGAGCCTTCCTGGTATGCTCGTTGGGAAGGTGCTGCGCTCGCCGCATCCTCATGCTCGGATTCGAAGCATTGATACATCGAAGGCTGCTGCCATGCCTGGTGTCAAAGCCGTCGTCACGCGGGACGACTTCCAGGACATGCCCTCCGAGATCACACCAGCGGGCGAAATGCTGATCAATTATCGAGATGTCATGCGCAATGTCATGGCTCGCGATAAGGTGCTCTACGAGGGACATGCCGTCGCTGCCGTCGCCGCGACCTCGAACAGTGTCGCCCGGAAAGCCCTTGCTTTGATCGATGTGGAATATGAGGTTTTGCCCCACGTCATCAACGTCATGGACGCCATCAAGGATGATGCGCCGGTCCTTCATGAGGACATGTTTACTGAAGGTGTGGAGCCGAAGCCGACGTCGGCGTCGAACGTCTCGAAACGGGTCGAATTTGCGATTGGCGATATCGACAAGGGCTTCAATGAGGCAGACGTCGTTATTGAGCGAACCTTCGAAACCAAGCCAGTGCACCAGGCCTATATCGAACCGCATGCCTGTGTCGCGAGTGTCTCCGAGGATGGTCAAGCCGAACTCTTCGTTTGCACGCAGGGTCACTTCATCGTCCGCACCCATTGCGCGCGTCTCCTTGGCATGGACGTCGCAAAGCTCAAAGTGACAGCATCGGAGATTGGTGGGGGCTTTGGGGGCAAGACCGTGGTCTACTTGGAGCCGGTGGCCTTGAAGCTCTCAAAGAAGGCGAGAAAGCCGGTCAAGATGGTGATGTCGCGTGAAGAGGTGTTCAAAGCATCGGGTCCGACGTCTGGCGCCCACATGCGCATCAAGATCGGTGCCAAGAAGGATGGCACCATCACGGCTGGAGAGGCGGAGCTCTACTACCAGGCTGGTGCGTTTCAAGGCGGTCCTATTGGGCCAGGCGCCATGTGCGCTTATGCACCTTACGATCTTGAGAACGTGAAAGTCGTGGGTTTTGACATCGTCACCAATCGGCCAAAGGTCGCCGCCTACCGTGCACCCGGAGCTCCAATCTCTGAGTATGCCGTGGAAAGCGTGGTTGATGAGGTCGCGAAAGCCCTCAAGATCGACCCTGTCGATTTTCGTTTGAAGAACGCGGCTAAGGAAGGGACGCGTACAGCCTATGGCCCAAAGTTGGGTCCCGTCGGGCTAATTGAAACTCTTGAGGCGGCGAAGGCTCACAACCACTACAAGATGCCGCTGGAGGAAAATCAGGGTCGTGGGGTTGCCTCCGGCTTCTGGTTCAATATCGGCGGCGAAACATCGACAACCATCAATGTCAACGAGGACGGTACTGTTACGCTGATCCAAGGGACACCCGATATCGGCGGTTCCCGAGCCTCCAATGCTCTGATGGCTGCGGAGGCTTTCGGTATCGACTACGACAAGATTCGTCCGATGGTGGGTGACACATCTGCGCTTGGTTATACGTTTTTAACCGGAGGTTCACGTGCAACGCTCGCTAATGGCGTCACCACCCGTGAAGCGGCGAATTCGGCCATAGCTGAGATGTGTAAGCGCGCCGCCAAGATGTGGGAAATTCCCGAGGATGCTGTGAAGTGGGAAAACGGTTGTGCTGTTCCGGCCGGCGAGAATGCCGGTAGTTTCGACCCCCTATCCATGGCTGAGATTGCAAAGATCGCCGGCAAAACAGGTGGACCGATCGCTGGACATGCTCATATCAATGTGCAGGGCGCAGGCCCGAGTTTCGGAACACACATCGTCGATGTTGAGGTAGACAAGGAGACTGGCAAGGTCGAGATTCTTCGATATACCGTGATTCAAGATGCGGGCAAAGCCGTTCATCCCTCCTATGTCGAAGGCCAATATCAAGGCGGAGCCGTCCAAGGCATTGGTTGGGCCCTCAACGAAGAATATATCTACGGCGAAGACGGTAAACTCCAGAACCCAGGTTTCCTCGACTACCGCATTCCTGTTGCCTCGGACGTGCCCATGATTGATACGGTCATCGTCGAAAAGACCAACCCTAAACACCCCTACGGTGTACGCGGCGTCGGTGAGACCCCAATCGTCCCGCCTATGGCGGCGATCGGGAATGCAATCGAGCAGGCGACTGGAATCCGCTTCACCGAGCTACCCATGTCGCCGCCAAAGGTCCTCAAAGCACTAGACGAGGCAAACGGTAAGTAACGCGGATCATGGCAAAGATCGTACTCACCAGGGCGCTTCGCCGGTTTGCGGACGGCCAAGCGGAGTTTGAACTCGAGGTCAGGACGATCCAAGCCCTCTTCCGTGAATTGGGAACTCGCTTTCCTGCGATGCGACGTCATCTTGAGGAAGGGGTCGCTGTCGCTATAGATGGCCAGATCTACCAAGACGCTCTGTTTGAAGAGATCCCCGAAGGTAGTGAGGTCCATGTCATTCCGCAAATTGCTGGTGGCTGAGTTCGTCGCTGGCGGCCCTGTCCCTAAGCGCTTTTTGTCGGCAACAGCTGGCGTCACACGGCTTGGGCTTCTTGGTTCGGATGAGGAGTGAGGTCGAGACAGAAGCTCTTAGGCATGCAGTATGGCGTCGCGCAGGATTTGTCGGCCATCGGACTGCGTCTGCGTGAAAATCGAGTGACCTGCAGGTTTGGCACTGGTTTGAGCAGGAGGTCGCGAAGGCGTTAGCTGGTCATTGGACCGATACCAAGACCCAGGGATCCAGCAGCGACAACGATGTCATCGATTCCAGGTGCGGGTTCGATCAAGCCTCGAGTGGAACTCATGGTCAGCCGAGATCCTCAAGCCATCGATAGCCGCGCGCCCGCTCCGCTTTGATGCACGCGAAAGCGGGATCGATCTTTTGGATCTTTTCGCGGATCGTTTTGATGTGAGCAACAATGGTATTGGGCTGAACCGTGATGTTGGCTGCGCGCATCAGCTCTTCGATCGAGCGGACACTGCCGGGATGTCGGGCAAGATCATTCAAGATCCAGAATTGCGTGAGCGACAGCTCAATAGGCTGATTTTGCCAAGAAGCGACAGACAAACGATCGTCTATCTTGAGAGCGGACCCATCGATGACCGGTTGCTCTCGTAGAGCCTCAGGCAGACGTTCGCCAGCGGCATGTTTTGTTAGGGTTTCAAAGCGGCGAATAAGTGCATTGATCCGAGCTACGAGATAGGCGGCAGACACGGTCTTGGTCAAATAATCATCGGCACCAAGGCGAAGGCCGCTGATGCGATCCGGGTCCTCGTCACGCTCGGTCAGAAACACAATCGGAGTCAATTCCTGCCTTGTTCGGAAGGTCTGACAGAGCTCGAAACCAGCTTCATAGTCTGCGCCGAGGGTCACATCGAGAATGATGACGTCAAAGTCGTCGCGCGCGAACGCTTCGAGCGCTTCAGCCTTGGTTCCGCAGTCGACAACATTGAAGTGGTGGGCTTCGAGGATCGTTACATAGTTTGCGCGCAGGATATCGATATCCTCTACCAAAAGAATGCGCTTCGCCTTGGTGTCACTCAATCTCGCTGATCCTCTTCGAACTCCGGAAGCACCTTTCTAGCCTCGCCAACATTGCGATGACGATCGCTATCATAACCCCGCATCTCATCAGGGCTGATGATCTTTGATGAAGAAGAATGAGAAAGTGACGGCGAACACCACCAACGGTCACTCTGTTTCATTGATACATCAGGCATGAGGTGTTTGTTCACCAAACGTCATGATCATCCGATTGAGCCCAGTCCTGTGTCAGACAACAATCCTAAAAGAACCATCTGAAACTAAAATCCATGGGGTGACTAGGGCCGATGACTTCCGACTCGACAAGCACGCGTGCTGCCATCGATGAACTCATCCGCATGATCTACTCGACATCACTCGATCCTTCCAAATGGACGTTGGTCCTGGAGCAGCTGGACGAGCTTTCAGAGCCGACCAAACGGTGTGATCAACCGTCGTTGGCGAATGGTGCTGATGCTCAGAATAGAGCCTTGATGAGGATGCGTTCTACCCTCGGATCGCGACGACGCGCTCGTGCTGGGCGCTGCCGTGCGAAGAGCGTTTTGGCTGAAGGTTCGCCTGACTTTCGCCAGATGCTCGACGAGCATCTGAGGCTTGCGATGAAGATTTCTGAGAAGATGTCAACGATTAATCAGCAGCAGCATTTGCTACAGCAGGCCTTCGATCGCTTGTCCGATGCTATTTTCTTTCTGGGACAAAACCGACATGTCCTCATCGCCAATCGCGCTGCCTATGCCATGATCGAGGAGGATGACGGTCTTTCCATGATAAATGGAGCCCTTACCGCTGTCCATCGGCCGACAGCTGACAAACTCAGCGAGCTCATCGCTCAAGTCGAACGGCGTCATCCTCATAAGGTTAGCCAATTTGACGCTCTCGCAATCCCCAAACGTTCGGGCGGCAGGCCATTTCACGTCCTCGCGCTTGCTGCCGTGACCACAATGGAAGATCATTTCGCACCGTTCCTTGCGGGTAAGCCTTCGGTCTTTCTTGTGGTGAGTGATCCAGACCGACAAGCAGCGCCGCCAGAAGAACGTTTGACGGCGATTTTTGGGTTAACGCCCGCTGAGGCGAAATTGGCGGCAGCGTTAGCGGGCGGCCAATCCGTTGTCGACTATGCTAAGGATGCTGGCATTACCGAGAATACATCCCGCTGGACTTTGAAACAGGTCCAGGCAAAAACCGAATGCCGAAGACAGGCCGATCTTGTTCGGTTGCTTGCAGCGACGACCAGCGTGTGTTGATGCGAGAAGCTTACAGGCGGCCAAAGGTTGTTGATGGGCCGCCTGCCTTGCATGTGCGTTACTGACACGCGTCGAGGGTAACCTCAACATCTTGCCAAGCCAGTAGCTGTAACTTCCAGTCACCGTCATCAGGTGCCCAGGTCATCATATAGGATCCGGCGTAGCAACTCGCGTCATCGGCGCCTGCTGTGACGGCAAAGTCGCCGCGTTCGACGATGCGACCATCCTTGCCGATGAGCTTCGAGCTGGAATCGAGCTTCGCGAATTTGACGTTCCACTGATCCGGCGCACCAATTGTTGATGAGAATCGGTCGATAATCGCATCGGGGCCGACGAACACCTCTTCACCGTTGGCGCGATGAAAGACGCTATCTTCTGCGAGGACGGACTTTACTCCGTTCCAGTCACGATTGTTGAATGGATCAATGAAGCTGTGATGCGAAACGGTGACATCAAAGTCTGCGGCTTGTGCGCTTAATGCCGTCAGTGACGCGACGCAGATCATTGACATACGGTAGGCTAACATTGGCTCCTCCTATGGGCATATCTTCAAATTGAGTCAGCAAAAAGAACAGACGCGTGACAGAACCTTCGCCAGTCCGGTCGTCAGTGATGGTCCGACAATTCGTGGCACGCACTGCTCAACAGTTTTACGTGAATGATGAGTGCGGACGCACCCCCCAATTGGGGGGAGCCGCTCGACAGCAGGTCGAAAAGGTCGAAAGGCGGCTCGAATGTCCGCCATGTGGTTGCTTGTGCATCAAGGCCACCATAGACTTTGACGATAAGAAGCCGTCAACACAGTCGAAGATGATTGCCTAAGTCATGGTCTCTGGTCCGGGAGCAAAGGGCCCAACAACGGACATCCGTCCGAACTTTGACAGTGAAACACCTTTCCGGCCCTCGGCGAGCACACCGGCAAATGGGCGCGAAACCGGGATCATGGGGCGTCTCCTGGAGTTTAGGGACGAGAGCCTGGAGCGGGAGTTCCGCACCCAGTTTGTTGTCAGTCAACTTCAGCATATTCGCATCGCAGTCGTTGCCGCCGTGTTTTTGATGATTGGATTTGGGCTTATCGATGCCCTTCTATATGGAGACGAAATCAATCATCTTCGTGCATGGTCGATGCGGCTCCTTTTTTTCACACCGATGGCGGCTGCGTTCATAGCGTTCACCCACAGCGATACGTATATCGAGTACGCTCAGATTATCGGTTTGTGTTGTATATTTATTGTTGGATCGACGTGGTCAATCATGACATCGGATGCTGTGCATCGATCATTGTTTTTATTGCCGAATCTTGTTGAATCATCAATTTATTCACTTTTTTTCCTTGGCCTTACGCTGAAATATTCGATTCCAGCGACAGATTTTCTTTGTCTTTTGTATGCAATACTCCTCTATGGACTCGATCTTTCGAGTAAAATGAACGTGGCGATCGTCTTCTCGGTGATCGGCATCCTAGGCCTGATGACGCTTTGCGCCTACCAACGCGAGACCATTGCACGGACGCTCTTCCTCAAGAACAAAGACGAGCAACAAGCCGCGCGTCGGCACATCCTCGAAAACCAACGGGATCTCGAATGGTTTCGGGGTCTGGCAGCCTTCCTTCGGCATGAGGTTCGCCAACCCGTAGCTTTGGTTAGCTCTAGTCTTGACATCATGCAGCTTAGCAAGCCAAAGGAGGACATCGTCCGGCAGATACACAATGCCGAGACTGGGGTTCGTCACGTCTGGAGCCTAATCGATCGTGCGACCAGAGCAACCGACGTTGAAGCGTTCATTCGTCAAAGCAAGGCTCAGATGATCGACGTCGCCTTATTGATCGATAGGTTGGTTGAGGAGTATCGACAGACCTATAGCGGCGTGCGCTTTGTGTTTGATCAAGCATCAATTAAGCCGATCTTGTTGTATGTGGATCCTGAGCTCTTTAGGGAGGCCGTCGGAAATCTGTTGAGCAACGCAGCATCTTTCGCCGACGATGGAAGCGACGTCGTGATTGCACTGACCAGATCAACCGATGCGGTTAGCCTAACTGTCGCCAATAAGGGACCAGCTATCGACGGTGACATTGAGAGCTTGTTCAGCCCTTTTCGTTCAACGCGTGCAGGCGCTGACAATGATCATCAAGGCCTGGGACTCTATCTGGTGAGGTTGGTCGCTCAACATTATGGTGGCACAGCGGTTCTGGAAAATAGACAAGAACAAGGCGGTGTTGCTGCGCTGCTCAACATTCCTATAAGGATGTCAGGCGACACTCGATAGACTTAAGGCATCGTGCGTGGCGTTGGCTTTGGGCAGCTGCTTGACGGTGAGACGAGTCGATAAGACATTTCACAGTTTACATCTCTCGGATTTCTGTAAGATACTTGAAAAAATACTTCTGGAGGGAGCATTGCATTATGAATTCGCGACCACATCAACCAGACGAATTGCAGCCGATAACAATCGATGATTATGGTAAAGTTCTCGAACCAGGCGCCGCTTCAATTTCTCCGGACGGCAAGCACATTGCCTTTGTGCATGAACAAGAAGCTTATGTACTCCTGGCGGACGGAACAGAGGAGCCATTGAAGCTATCGGCGGCTGGTAAGGGATATAACAAGATTGCGCCTAGTTGGTCTCCCGACGGCAAAACACTCAATCTCTTATTCTATAGTTCGGAACGACAAGCTTACGAAATCTATGCTGTCAGCGCCGATAATGTGGGGACGTGGAAGAAGCTTGGTCGGATTGGTGCCGAGGTTTGGGATCTCAATCTCTCTCCCGATCAATCACGCTGGCTCTTGTCATCAAGTCAAACGCCCAGATGTAAGTTTGACGAGTCCAAGGTTCCGGATGATGCGCCGATCGTGATCGAAGCTATGATCCTGAAAGAGGATGGCAAGGGATATGTCGCGACGGATGCGAATAACAGTATTTTTACTTGGAGTCTTTCGCATGATCACCCCACCCAGCTCACTGATGCTGCTGGGCACGACACCCAACCCGCGTGGTCGTCTGACGGGAGCAAGGTCGCTTTTATTCGCGAAGATCTTGCAAGAGCGGAGTATCAGTCTGATCTCTGCGTCACCAGCTCTGAAGGTAAGGGACCCCTTGTTCCAAAGGCCTTAACATCGTCCCCGGCTGACCGACGATCACCGGCATGGAGCCCGGATTCCAAGCATATTGCCTATATATGGCGCGATGCCAAACGTGGTCCTTATGCCGTTGGCCAGCTCGCGGTCTTGACTATCGACACGGGCGAAGAGCGTGTATTGACCAAAGAGCATGATCGGACGATCACGTCTTTTCGATACTCCGCCGATGGTCGATTCATTTACTTTCTGTTTGACAATGAGGGCGGCAGTCACCTCGCGCGTATTGAGCTTCAGACCGACAACATCGAAACACTGCTTTCCGATGAACGATATGTAACCAATTTTGATATCAGTGCAGATGGTCATGTCGCGCTCAATATGAAGAGCATGAATGATGCAGCTGAGATCTATTCCATGAAAGGTGATCGGCTCACCAAGTGTACCTATCTGACCCAAGAGTTTTTTTCGAAACGGCGACTTGGAAGCAAAGAACAGGTCTTTTACACAGCACCCTCTGGCCAGCGGGTTCAAGCCCTGATTACGAAGCCTGTAGGCTTCGACCCATCAAGAAAGTACCCCGCCGTCTTGCGCATTCACGGAGGACCGGTACAGCAGGCAAAGTTTGGCTATGACTTCTACTCCCAACTCCTTGCAGCGAGTGGCTATATCGTCGTTGAGCCAAACCCGCCAGGATCGACGGGCCGTGGCCAGGCGTTCATCGAGTTGATCAAGAGCAACTGGGGTTTCAATGATGAGCCGGATGTGGTGGGCGCCATCGATCACGTCGTGACGCTGGGCTATGCTGACCCAGACAACTTGGCTGTCATAGGGTATTCCTATGGTGGTTACATGACCAATTGCATCATTACGTTGACTCCGCCCAAGTTTAAGGCTGCTGTATCTGGAGCTGGTCACAGCCTGATCGCCGCGAATTATGGTCACGATATCTGGTTAAAATGGTACAATTGGGGTTTGGGAAAGCCTTGGGATCGCGAATCTCGACGGAACTACGATGAGCTGAGTCCGCTTCATCATGCGGATAAAGTGGAGACTCCGACGATGTTTCTCTGCGGCGCACAAGACTGGAATGTGCCGATCCTAAACGCCGAGTTATTCTATCAAGCACTGCGGGTCAATGGTGTTCCCACCCAATTGATCGTTTACCCCAAGGCCGCTCACACCGCCCATTGGGATTATGGTGAGACAAAAAACGGGAAGGATTACTACGAACGCGTGTTGGGCTGGCTAGACAGATTTCTAAATGCCTAAAGAGCAGAGCATGTGACGGCGTTGTTAAACGGGCAATCCGGAGCTTCACTGCCTATTTGACATGATGGCCAGCTTGTCGAGCCAGGCTTTCGCACTCTGCGCCTTGGCGGTCGCCTTGGCCAACGCGATGTAGTCGACATCGTCCCCACTTGATAGAGTCTCAGGCCCAACGTCATAGACATGGGCCTTAAGTCGGTAGAGCTCTGACATATAGAACAGCTCATTGTTCTTGTGAGCGATCTCAAGCGCTTGTTCAATGGCTGCGACTGCTTCCCGATACCGTCCTTTCCGGATTTGCAGGTCGGCTAACACGCCGAGATGGAACGTCACCTCGATCTCTTCTTTTGACTCCAAGAGAAGATCGATGTGATCTCGGATCGCCTCGATCGATTGGTCTTCGACGCCTGAGACAAAGTCGGCCCATTTTCGTGTCATGAAGCCGCGTTTGAGATACATGAGCTCGCCATGTTTTCGGGCATGCTCAATCAGCTCAGCGGCACAGGCATAGACGCTTTCCACGTCTCCAAGGCACTGGAACACATAGGAACAATTGCTCAAGGCCGTTGCTAAGGCATGGGGTGACTCAGCCGATTCGTGCCGGGCACTGGCGATAGCGCGTTTAGCGGAAGATGCTGCTTTCGATGATTTCCCGAGAATGAAGTAGGTCCAAGCAAGGTAGCTGAGCGACATGCTTGGGAAGCAATGGACGCCTGACAAATAATCCCCGGCAGCTTCAAGCCCTTGTTCAAATTCGTGACGCGCTTTCGTCAACTCGCCGCGCATGAAGTGAACCATGCCCAGGCCTTGGGAACCACTTGCCATCGCTCGCCGATCGCCGAGCGTGACACCAAGACGTTTGATTTTTTGGGCTGGTATCTTGGCAGCACTCAGTTCACCAGCATTGAACTGCATCCCGAACTGCCAATCGAGAGACTCCAGAAGCATATCTGTTTTGTCGACACGAGCGGCCAACTTTTCGGCCTTTCGGAAATACTTGATCGGTTCGGCAACCACGCCATGTGACGCGTTGAGAGCCAGTCCATAGCTGAGATTGGCGCTGGCCAGATCTTCCAACCGCCTGTCTCTATCCGCCAAGCGCTGCGTCATGCGTAGCGCGCTGCCGAGCAGATTGACGGCTTCCGTCGTGGCGCCGCTTTCGAGTGCGTGTTGTCCCGCTTTGAGCCAATAGCCGAACGCATTATCGTGGTCGCCACCATGTTCAAAATGCCGAGCGATGGTCTCGGATGAATAGGTTTGGCGTGCGTCGACAAGGAGGCGCGCGACCCTGAGGTGAATGGCCTCTCGTGCCTTAGACAGAAGGCTGGAGTAAACGGCCTCTCGCAACAATGCGTGTCGAAAGGCATAGAAGGCTCGATCCTGGAATGCGTTCAGGCCCAGAATGCCAAGGGCACTGAGTTGGTCGAGCATAGCATCGACGTCATCCTCGGGCTGATCCGCTAACTTGACGAGAATGTCTCGATCGAACTCACGTCCGATGACTGATGCCAGTTGGGCAATCTCCTTGCCCTCGCCTGCCGTGTCGATTCGCTCGAGAAGAGAGGCTTGCAGCAAGACTGGAAGGTCAACGCCTCGTGATCGATGCGCCACGGCAAGAGAACCTGGGGATTTCTGCTCGAGATAGTGCTTCGATAATTCTTCGACGAATAGCGGATTGCCCTCACATTTCCCGATCGTCGACATCAACGACGTCTGGTCGACGATCTCTTCGCCTTCGCTAAAGAAATTCGCGACCAATTCTGAAACGGCCTCATCCTCAAGCTTGCCTAAGGTCACATTCGTGACATGAGGGAAGTCGAATGATGGAACCCTTTGCGGTCGACAGGTGAGCATGAGAAAGATCTTCTTTCGCCGAACACGTGCAACGAGGAGCCGAATCAATCCCTCAGTCGAAGCATCCATCCAATGAATATCTTCGACTAGCACGTAGAGCGGAGCGTCCTTTGAGGCATTGATGATATTCCTCACCAGGGCTCGCTGGAGGCGCGACAGGACTTTTTGAGAGGACGACGTGTCGGGTTGAACCGTGTCCGCAGGTTGTACACCCATGACCGCTTCGGACGCCGCGACAACCTCGCGCGAAAAACCGAGCATGGCATGAAGGGATTGATCCAATTTGGTATGGATGGTTTCTGCCGTATCCTGTTGTCGGATATCACCGTTTCTAAGGACCCAGTGAAACCACGGATGAAGCGCCGTCGATGTATTTTGGCTAGAGCATTGAAATCTAAAAGCGGTCTGTAGATGGCTTCCAAGCGATCGTTCGAACTCATAAACCAGGCGCGATTTTCCGATACCCGCCTCGCCTTGCAAAATAACCACTTGTCCTCTGCCGGCGGTGACGGACTGCCAGCGATCAGAGAGCACACCGAGCTCAGTGGCTCGGTTGACATAAGGGGTGAGGTCCGATGTATCGAAACGCCGAGCAGGTCGACGTTCCTGCAGAACTTGCCAGGCTAAGACGTCGCTTTTAAAGCCTTTGGCTTGGATGATGCCGACATCCCGGAACTGAAATTGGGTGCTCGCAAGCCTCCTTGTCGCTTGGTCAACGAGGACGCAACCTGGAGACGCGGCCTGCTCAAGTCGTGCTGCGAGACTTGGTACGGATCCAAACGCTACGAAGTGCTGTCCGATTTGCGGAACACTTGGCCGGCCGACAACAACCTGCCCTGTTGCAATGCCAATACGACATTCGAGCTCGCGCTGCACCTCGTTGTCTTGCTTTGCGAACATGCGCGAAACTTCGAGGGCAGCGCTCACCGCATCTGCAGCGGCATCTTCGCGGGCGATAGGATAGCCGAAATAGGCGTGAAATCCGTCACCGGTATAGCCGACGAAGATTCCACGGAAAGACTCGACGATTCTTGTCCAATGGTTGAGGTTCGACTCCATGATCAACAGGACGTCTTCAGGATCGAGCCCGTCAATAATGGCTGTGGAGTTGACGATGTCACAGTGAAGGATGGTGATCTGACGCCGTTCGGCCGTTTCTTTTAGTTTCACCGGCATTATCCAGTTCCGGACAGGGTCCCACATTTCACCCTACGAAAGCTGGCGAAGTTCTAGCACGAAATAATTGCGTCGGGATACACCTTGCGCGTGAGAAATGGAGGCCGAAGGCAGCTTGACATCGAGACCAAGCGTCCAGACATTGCCACCAACTCACAGATGGAACAGAAGCGTGGCATTTCAGCAGAGCGAATTAGTCTATGTAAAGAAGATCCCTGGAAAGGGTCGGGGGGTCTTTGCAAGCAAACAAATCAGCAAGGGCACGGTCATCGAGCGCGTGCCCGTGGTCATATTACCCGTTCAGGAGATCTATACCGACAAAATCTCGACGACGCTTGCTGACTATGTGTTCAATTGGGGTGATGGTGAAGTCGCAATCGCACTCGGTTACGGATCACTCTATAATCATAGTTATCAGCCGAATGCCGGCTATAGCGCGAAGGGGCGGCAATCCCAGGTCTATTCTGCGCTCCGTGACATCGAAGCTGATGAAGAGATCACAGTGAACTACAATGGTAGCCCCAAGGATCGTTCCAAACTCTGGTTCGATGCAGTGCCATAAAACTTCGCGGCTAGTGACTCATCAAAACTGGTTCGTTGCTTGTACTACGCTGGGATCCGCATGGCCAAGGAACATCGATCGTTTCTGCAACGCAGCGAAATCGCGGATCCGACCAGAGTTGACGCAGCTTAGCTGGTCGACGACTCTTGATAAAATGCTGTGCTGCTTCTTCTAGGTAGTCATAACCCCACCGTCGGCGTTCACGCTTTGTCGCACCGCGAAGCGCCACGATCTTGCTGCTGATTTCCTCAGCGATATCGCCCAATAGGCCGTCCCGCTCGCCGTCGACGTCACGTTTGGACCATAGAGGAACACGAGAGACCCAATGCTCCATCACCCGGAGACAGTTCGGCAAAGCAATAAAGAAGCCACCAATTCCGACATAACGCTTGAGCGTTATGACCTTGTGCGTGAGGTGGGCCGGTAGAAAGAGCGTTTCGCCAGGGTTGACCAGAAGCCAGCGAGCGCTCTTGAGTGAAAGCCAAGTTTCCATGTCAAAGTGTGCTTTGCCCGCCAAGGGCATGCGGTCGACATCCTGCAGGCCATGTCTCATGCCTTCATAAGTGTCCCAAGCGAGCCATAGCTTCTGTCCAGTAAAGCAATAGTTGCTGCTGTCCGGCGCATCCGAATGCGAGTCCGTCACCTGCCCTCGCGAACTGATCACCAAGCTGAACATCTCTTGCTCAAAAGCCATAGCGCTTGCGTGGGCGAGGATATTGAAGGCACTCAAGGTGTCAGTGTCGATGACGTCTTCGACATTTGTATGTTTGATGTGCAGGTCGGTTACACCGAAACGCGTTCGATCAGCTTCCCACTTTACTGCGATTTCTTCGAGTGTGAGATCTCGTCGAACACCTGTCGGCCCAACATAAAGCCTGTGCCGGTCATCGCTGCCATTCCGTCCAAGCCATTCCATAACAGCGGAGCCTGCTTCATCGTCTGACACGTCATGTAATGAACCCTGAAGAGGCGATGGGAAACCAGTCAAAATGTAGGGCTCGCCAAGGAGCATGCGTCCGAAGAGATTGGCTTCTGAAAAAGGACAAGGCGTAATGTGGCGCTTCAACATTCTTTCGAAGTGCTGTGCATCAATGCCAACGGTTTCATCAAACCGGGCAGCATCCTGAAGCGCGCGCCAAAGACTCTCTTTTGATCTCGCGAATTCGGACATCTTGGCAATCTCACTTGGCAAGTTAGGTGTGCCAAAAGTAAAGCTCATCTGCGCTATAGGCACAGGCGCGATATGCGCGCAGAGCGCTGATTGAAATGAACGATTGAAGATGAGGCGGCGTCCTCTGTCAGTGCGCCGCCCCCCTCATCTCAGATCAGGCTGCAGCTTTGCCCTTACCCTTCCCTTTGCCCTTACCCTTACCTTTGCCCTTCCCTTTGCCTTTGCCCTCGCTTTTGCCCTTACCCTTACCCTTACCCTTCCCTTTGCCTTTGCCCTCGCTTTTGCCCTTACCCTTACCCTTACCTTTACCCTTCCCTTTACCTTTGCCCTCGCTTTTGCCCTTTCCTTTGCCTTTACCCTTACCCAAGGCGAGTGCGGCATTCGATCCGCCGGCCTCATCTCCCCCGTCCGCCCAGCTCCATTCTTCAAGATCGGTTACGCGTGCTCTGATACTTGAAAGCTGAGTCGAAAGGCTTCGCACCAAGGCGCCAAGGTTCTCAAGTTCCTTATTGATGTCTTCTAATGTCGACGCATTGGATCTGGGCATGATTCCCCTCCCTAAAGTGATCTGCAGCTATTGAAAAACTGAGGACGACATCTTGCTTGCTCGTCGGACTACGACTGTCCTGCTTTTACACCGGTGACGAAGATAAAGCCTAGGCCAGCATGGCCATCACTTGCAAGTCTTTAAGAATCCGCCGGATTAATGCCGGAACCGATTAGATCGATGCCTAACTGATTAGCCACTTTTCTTCACGACAATCGATGGGCAAGTCAGCCAATAGACACGATCATGTCTTGCTGAATTGAGCGCACAAAGCTTCGATCAGACGACAGGATTGGGTTCTGCAAATCCGGGCCTATGAAGGCCGGCTCTGCAAGCTCTAGACCAGAGAAGCCACAACTGAACCAGCCCATAAATATCACATCAACGTGGTGGGTTGACGTCTTTGGGCCAAGACGTGAGCTGATTGTAGGCGATCCCAATTTCTGCCTGGGTGGCAAATATTTGGTGTCATGTATATAAGTGCATTGATCTATTCTATTTGTACGAAAAGAATAAATGCGTGATCTTGTGAGTTCTTATTCGAAGAATGCGATTAACATGTTCCTGAAATGTGTCAAAACGATATCTGAAAACAAGATCGATGAATTCAGATTTTGCTCTTTCTTGAAGATTACTATCGATCTGCTATGTGTGATAAAAAGCGGCCGAAGCTCTTTAGCCCCGGCCGCCGTCTCATCACGTCAGTGAGAAGGTCACTTGATTACTGGATGAGGTTGGTTTCCCAAGTTCCATCTGCACCGATCGTGTTGACGGAGTAAATGCCGCCGACGTCGCCAGCTTCATCGAAGTCAACGTTACCGGAGGCGCCCTCATAATTGATGTCCTCGCCTGCTGCGATGGCGGCTTTGGCCTTTTCCCACTCGCCAGGCCTGATCACAGTTCCAGGCTCATTGGCGACTTCGCGAAGGGCGGCACCGATGGCGCTGCGGTCGGCACTGCCGGCTTTTTCGATGGCAAGTGCAAGAAGGAACGACGCGTCGTAGCCATGAGCAGCATACGGCGCGACAGGGTCGTTGCCGGTCGCCTCGAAGGCGTCGGCAAACGCCTTATAGCTGTCGTCAGCGTAGTCCGATGCCGATTGCGTGATGAAGATGTTATCGCGCAGGATATCGGCGCCAATTTGCTCGATCACCGAAGCATCGAACATTCCGTCCGCAGCCATGAATTTTTCAAAGAGACCGTTTTCCAGCGAGTTGCGGATAATAGTGATACCGCTGCCGCCATAATATGCGAAGATTGCAAGACCCTCTGCATCACCGCCAGCAAGCGTCGAGAGTTCTGAGCGGTAGGATGCCTTATTGGGCTCGTGCGCCTGGTTTGCAGTGATCTCACCGCCAAGGTCCTGGAAAGCTTGTTCGAAAACCGCTGCGATGCCGGCGTTGTAGTCGTCATTCGCATACGTCATGGCAAGCTTTTTGTAGCCTTGGTCAATGGCAAGCTGGGCGATAGCGAGGCCCTGATATGCATCTGAAGGAGCTACACGGAAGACCAAGTCATTGTCTTCGAGATCGGTAATCGACGGGGCGGTTGCGCTATCCGAGACCGAGACCACGCCAGCCGGGATGGTGACGGACTGCACCATACCATTGGTGGCGCCAGAACAGCTTGCACCGATGATCGCAACAACCTGCTCGACATTCACGACCTTACCGCCAGCATCGACGCCAGCTTTCGGATCACATTGGCTATCAGCGAGAACCAGGTTGTAGTTGTCGCCGCCTAACAGACCGCCCTGGCTGTTGACATGCTCAGCAGCGAGGTTGCGGCCAGCAACGATGGGAGCGACCAGCTCGGCGATCGGACCGGTAACACCGGCGACAGAGCCAACATTGATGTCAGCAGCGTTCGCCGTGCCCGCAAGCAGCGCGAACGCCGACACGGCCATGGTGAGACGTTTGATCGTGGATGTCATTGGTGCCTCCTTTACTTCTTCTAGTGTTGGGTTTGTGAACGGGACTCCCGCTCAGAACTTAAGGCAGCCTCTCGTTTCTCCGGAAGGATACCGTTGGGAAAACGCTGTAGCACGATTTGTAGTAAAAGTCCGATCAGAAAGACCCGCACATAAGCTGTGCGAATGGCAAATTCGTCAGGCAGGCGGCTCGTCAGCAATTCAGTTGCCGACCAGATCGTCCAAATCAAGATGGCGCCGAGGATAGCGCCCTTGTTGTTGGCGCTGCCGCCACAAATCAGCATAACCCAAACAAGGAACGTTGCGGTAAGCGGATCGGCAGCGTTGGGATCAATGAACTTGAGATAGTGAGCAGTGAGTGCGCCGCCTAGGCCCATGAACATGGAACCAAGGACGAAGGCTTCGATCCTCAGACGATCAACATCCTTACCAGCAGCGCGTGTGGCCGGCTCGTTCTCTCGGCTCGCCGTCATCACGCGCCCCCACGGGGCTTTTCTTGCACGCTCGAGAAGCAAATAGAGAACAAAAACGATCAGCAGCACCATAGCCATAAAGGCCAGATGGTTCCATGGTTCGGGCAGGGTCTCAAACGGCTTCGGGATCAAGGAAACACCGCGAGGGCCGTTGGTCGCCCAAGTTTCATTCTTGAACATTAAACGCAGGATTTCAGCGATGCCAAGGGTCGCGATCGCGAGATAATCGCTTCGAAGCCGGATGCAGATCTTCGCCACGCAGTAAGCGATAATTCCGGCCAAGATCATTGCAGCGACGAATCCTAGGATGATCGGCAGGTCGAGGCCGCCGATATGTCGTTCGGAAGCAGCTGTCGTCAATAACGCGCTGGTATAGGCGCCAACGGCGAAGAAGCCGGCGATGCCAGCGTTGAACATGCCGGTGAACCCCCACTGAACATTCAGTCCGAGGGCCATGACCGCATAAATTCCGCCGAAGGTCAGAAGCGAAACAATGTAGAGACTGATTCCATACATCTGCTCCATTATCGACTCATCCAACGCGCGAAGACGGCACCGATGACGATCGATTCGTCGCCCTGTCGAGAGAGAGCAAGAGTGTTCGAACTGTTGGTGAACAGCATCAGAAAACTCTCCCCCGGAACAGGCCTGATGGTCGCCAAATCAGCATGACCACCATCAGCGCAAAGGCGACTCCAGCTTTGTAGCCCGGTGGCACCAGTGGTGCATCGCCGATCCATGGGTATGTCGATATTTCCTCGGCAATACCAATCACAAGGCCGCCGGCCATTGCGCCATACGGACTTCCGACACCGCCTAGAATCGCCGATGCGAAGAGAGGCAACAGAATCTTGAACCCCATCATCGTCTCAACATGGGTGTCGATTGCCAAGAAGCAGCCTGCTGCCGCAGCCAAACTGGCGCCAATGATCCACGTGGCTTTGATGACCCGCTCGGTCTCGATGCCGGTCAGTCGGGCAAGCTCCGGGCTGTCGGCCATGGCGCGCATTGCTTTGCCAATCTTGGTGCGCGTCAGGAGATAGTGAATGAGAAGCATTAACACGATGGCGGCAATGACGATGACCACATGTTTGGGGGAGATGCGAAGTGCGTCGAACAGAACGTAGGGGCGCTGAATGCCTGGTTGAAAGCTCTGTAACTGCACCCCCCAGCTGAACTGGGTGACCGAACGAATCATCAGCATCAGGCCGAATGAGGCCATCACAAGGATGATCGCTGGGCTGGCACGAAGCGGTTTGAAGAACAGACGGTCGACGCCCAGCGTCAGGGCCGATGTGATCACCATGGAAAGAGGCAAAAGCACCAGCGGATGGAAGCCGGTGATCCAAATCAGCGTAAGGGTGACATAAACAGCAAATGTCATAATTTCGCCATGGGCAAAATTGGCGAAGCGTAGGATGCCGAACGTGAGCGTGATGCCAATCGCGCCGAGCGCATAGATGCTACCGAGAACAATGCCCGGAATAAGGTGGAAATTGATAAACTCGATCACGCCCCGCCACCCAAGAACATTTTTCCGACTTCCTTATTGGCGAGAAGGTTTGAGCCGCTGTCTTCGAGCCGATTCCGCCCATCGACGAGGATGTAGCCGCGGGCGGCAATCGCGAGCGCCTGCTTGGCGTTTTGTTCAACCATCAAAATAGGTGTGCCCGCCGCATTGATGGACTTTACGATTTTGAAGATTTCACCACGGATTTTGGGTGAGAGACCTGCTGTCGGCTCATCGACCAGAAGAATCTTAGGCTCCAGCATGAGCGCTTTCCCCATTGCCACCATCTGTCGCTGGCCACCAGAAAGAGTCCCTGCTTGCTGGTGCTTTTTCGCGACTAGATCTGGGAACATCCCATAGATCTCATTCAGCGTCGGAAGGATGTCATCGTTCCGCACATAGGCACCCATCTCCAGGTTCTCTTGGACGGTCAATGTTGGAAAGATGTTGGCAGTTTGTGGAACGTAACATACGCCTTTCTTAACGACCTGATCGGGCGGTGTGTTGGTGATATCTTCGCCGGATAGCCGAACCTTTCCTGATGAGAGACGCAACAATCCAAAGACTGCCTTCATTGCAGTCGATTTGCCTGCGCCGTTTGGTCCAATAATCGCAACGATCTCACCAGGTTCAACTCTGAGGGACACACCATGCAGAATTTGCGTCTCGCCATAGCCGCCGACAACATCATCGAGCTCAAGTACAGCCGTCATGCTGCGTCCTCATCTTCGCCACCACCAAGATAGGCGTCGAGAACCCGCGGATCCTGTCGGACGTCGTCCATCTTGCCTTGTGTCAGCACGGTGCCTTCAGCAAGGACAATCACAGGGTCGCAAAGGCTGGCGATCAAATCCATGTCATGCTCAATGATGCAAACCGTGTAGCCGCGGTCTTCATTCAACCTACGGATCATGTCGCGAATCTCCCCCAACAGCGTGGGGTTCACCCCTGCGCCTGGTTCATCCAAAAGGACGAGCCGTGGCTCCGTCATCATGGTGCGACCAAGTTCTAGAAGTTTCTTCTGTCCACCTGAGAGATTTTCTGCAAGTTCGTCACGAACTCGGGTGAGGTTCAGGAAATTCAGCACATCTTCGGCACGTTCTCGGACAGCTCTTTCCTTCTCACGTACGGCCCCTGGCCTTGTCCAAAGCAGGAAAAGATTCTCGCCAGGCTGGTCTGCCGGGACAACCATCAGATTTTCGAGGACCGTCAGCTTGCCAAATTCGTGGGGGATCTGGAAAGTTCTAACAATGCCTCGGTGGAACATCTTATGGGTTGGAAGCCCCGTGATATCGTGGCCGTCCAGATAGATCCTCCCGGCTGTAGGAGGCAGTGCACCGGCGATCATATTGAAGCAGGTCGTCTTGCCAGCGCCATTGGGGCCAATCAGCCCTGTAATCCTGCCAGCCTGAATCTCGAACGTGCAGTCCTGAACTGCCACCAAGCCACCAAAGCGGCGTTCGAGCTTCTCCACTTTCAACATGGGCTTGATCTGCCAAGAGAGCGCCGACGGATCAAAGAGGACAAAGTCGCAGATACTCCTACATGCTGGCCCGTTATATCCGAGCTTGGGCATAATAGCGGCTAAAGCATTGTTCGGATTGCTGATAAGATCAAGCCACTGTTGCCAAATTTACCCCGATTGCTTGTTAAGACCTTACCCCACATCACCAAACGACCTGTGAGCAGGATCACATCGGAGCATGTCGTTCTGCGTCAACACTTCCGCCACCGATTGATATAGCGCTGATCCATCGGCAATATCACGCCTCTCGTCAATATATCCAAGATAGAAAAACCTCATTCGGAGACTTTGATGAACCTCAGAACAGTGATTTTGACAGTCGTGTTCGCCATTACGTTAAGCGGTTGCCTCCCGCCTGACCCGACGGTGGGCAAGGGTAAGATTACGTTGAGCCCTGCGGTTCAAGCTGGCTTGGAGCAATACAAGAAGGAACGCGCCCCTGGTCATTTCGCAGTTTCGACCGATGGACGTTATGGCCGCTACAATTACTGTCCCGAAGGGCGTTGTTCTCGTGGTTCTAAGAACAACATCATTCACGCTTGTGAGGAAGCTGCCCAGGGCGCGTCCTGCAAGATCTACGCAGCCTATGGCCAAGTTGTTTGGCAGGATCCCGACGGCTGATCCCTCAAATTGCGATTACGATGTGAGTGCTTGAAGGGCATTCAGACCGACCGGCCTGCCCCTCCATTCCGCCATGGCATCAAGCAGGCAGTCCCACATGTATCCTGCTGATGCACTGTCGCCGAGGAGGTGGTAGGCCGGGACATCGCCCTGATCGTCTCGGATGATGATAGCGTTGCTTTTCGCGACCGGTGTTTGCGCAATGTTGTGATTTTTGAAGGTCTTGGTGCGAAGATCGACACCGGAAAGCTTTGCGAACATCGGTGCTGCTTCTTGGCCAGTGATCACAAACCAAAAGTGGCTGTCCTGCCTCGGCAAGAGATAAGCACCATCAGCCCGATCGATTGACCAGTCATCGCCAAGGACCTGCAGCCCGTCAGCTTGACCATCGAGTGGCGAGAGCAGGAGCACTTCGGTCAAGGCAAGGATCGCAGCCAGCGTACCATCGCTTTGTTTGGACGCCGTATTGGGCCGAAATTCAAGACTCATGCCTTTCGTATTGAGTTGCGAAAGAACGTCTTTTCCCTTGAAACCAAGACGTGGCAACGGGGAAAGGTCAGCGATACCAAGCGTTCTTGCGGCTGCGACTTCACCGCCGTCACGATAGCGAACCGGAACAGCAGCGCCGGCGACGACGCCAAAAACCGCCTCCTCGGCACGCAATCTTGGATAGATCGGACTCCTGCGCGAGAAATCAGCTGGTAAAGGGAGACCGGTCAAGCCGTCAGACTCGCTCATGACCCCTTCCCTTCGAAAGGGGGTGCTGCCCCTTGCCGCTGGTTTTCAGGATCGTAAAAGGGACGCCGTACCACCTGAGCATCGATCAAGCGCGCTCCCTCAACCTTGATCTTAAATCGCTCACCGATGCCGGCCTGATCTGCTGGGACATAGGCCAGTCCGACGACTTTCTTGAGCGTCGGCGATCTGACAACAGACGTGACACGCCCGGCAATCTCGCCATCTCGAATCACGAGGTGACACTCTTCAGGGCAGGGATCGCGGTCATTCACCAGGGTGAAGCCGACGAGCTTTCTTGCTTCGCCGTTTTCGTGTTGGATCTGGACCGATCGTTTGCCGACATAGAAAGGCTTCTCTTTTGCAAGTGCCCAGCCCATGTCGGCTTCATGTGGATGCGTCAATCCGTCGGTATCTTGACCGATGATAATATGCCCCTTCTCGAGACGCATCACTCGCTGTGCTTCGACGCCAAATGGTCTGATTGCATACGGTTCGCCGGCCGTCATCAGGAGGTCCCAAAGTGCCTCCCCCATCGATGATGGACAATGGATTTCATAACCAAGCTCACCAATGAACCCGACACGAAGGACACGAACAGGAATGCCGGCAATCTGCCCTTCGCGCACCGCCATGTAGGGAAAGTGCTCTGTTGAGAAGTCTATATCGCTCTCCAACCCTTGGACAACGTCTCTGCTCTTGGGACCAGCGATATTCACGCCAGCATAAGCCGAGGTGACCTGTGCAACATCGACATCGAGCCGCCATTGCGCATTCCACCAGAGCATCTCCCGATAGACAGCATCAACCCCTGAGGTGGTTGCTGTGACGTAGTAATGCTGTTGGTGAAAACGGCAGGCGACGCCATCGTCAACGATCACGCCGGATTCATCGCACATCAGGAGATAGCGTGCCCGGCCTACTTCTTGCTTCGTGTAATTCCAAGTATACATGCGGTTCATGAGTTCGGCTGCATCAGGACCCCGAATATCCAGTCCACCGAGGGTCGACACGTCGATAAGCCCGACATTGCCCCGGCAATTCTCTACTTCGTTTGCGATGAGCTGCCTCGATTGAGCCTTCGATCCATAATAGGCTGGGCGCAGCCAAAGCCCTGCCGTCATCATCTGAGCGCCGGCTTCGACATGGCGGTGATGCATCGCAGTAAGACGAACCGGTTCGAACGCGCGTCCAGCCAAGTGCGCAAATTTCTCCGGTGCAAAAGGCGGCCGGGACGTCGTTGTGCCCACCTCATCCGGTGTTTTGCCGGTGGCCTTGGCAACCAGGCGAATACCGGCCATCGTCGAGTGCCGTCCCTGGCTAGGCCCCATACCAAGCGTTGAATACCGTTTAACGAGTTGGATGTTGTCATAACCATCTTGGACAGTTTTTTCGATGTCCTTGATTTGTAGATCTTCGTCGAAGTCTACAAATTCCCGACCTTTGGGATGAGGGAACATCGGAAAAGGATGGGTGACCCGCAACGTTTCCACACCGATGGCGGCTTCTGGGCCTTTGCTCTTTGCCTTTCCCAAGGTCTCGGTAGCCTGCCATCCCTTGTGTTGCCCATCGTCGAGCACGTGATCAAGCTCATAATAGCCATTGAGCGAGCCGACGGCTGCTACATCCTTTGGCAACATTGAAATCTGATGCATGCTGCTATCATCGTCATATGCAAACGCACCGCCAGCATTCCAGACGAGATTGCCGGCGGGGCTGTACCCAGCTGCAGTGCAAACGAAATCGCAAGCGAGCTTGGCCCCAGCATTCGATACTTTGCCCGGGCCTTCAATGCGCGCAAGACGAACTGCCTTTACATGTTCTTTGCCGATAGCTTCAAATATCGTCTTACCTCGCTCGACCCGGACGCCCTTCTCGATCATGGCGTCGGATAGCGCGTTGACCGGCGGATTGGGGCGAAGATCGACGACTGCGGCAAGCTCGATGCCTGCTTCTAAACAATCAAGTGCCAGTTCATAGCCATGCTCGTTAACAGTGGCGATCACGCCTCGCTTCCCCGGTGCTACCGCATAAAGCCGCATTAGTCGTTGGGCAGCAGACGACAACATTACGCCCGGGAGATCATTGTTCCTAAAGACCATAGACTGCTCGAATGACCCGGTCGCCAAGATGACCTGACGTGCCCTGATCTTCAAAAGCCGATTGCCCCTAACGACCGGCAGCCAATTGTCGGTGAACGTTCCTGTGCAGGTAGCGGATGTCATGACCGCAATGTTGGGAAGGGCCTCAATCTCAGCCAGCAACTTGGTGCGCAATCGTTTTGGCCTTCTGCCACTTCGGCCAAAACGGGCATAGCAAAGCGAGCCTCCAAGGATTGGCCACTCGTCAAGAAGCAGGACGTCTAGCCCAGCCTTGCCGGCTTCGATGGCAGCGCTCAAGCCAGCGGGTCCACCGCCGACAACAACGACGTCGTGGAACCCATAGGCCTTGTCGTAGTATTGAGGCTTGGCCTCTCTATTGATCTCCCCAAGGCCGGTCATGGCACGGATTCGAGGCTCCCAGTGCTTCCATGCGCCCTTTGGCTTATAGAATGAGCGATAGTAGAATCCGACCGGCAGAAAGCGGCCGAATCGGTCGAGGATGGAATAATCGTCCTTTTCGAGCGAGCCCTTATAGTTTTGGCCAAGGATCTCCATTCCTGCCGAAATGGGGTGACGGTCGGCCAAAACGTTTGGCTCGTCCGGAAGTTGCACAAGTGTATTCGCGTCCTGTCCTGCCATTGTCAGGACGCCCCGTCGGCGGTGATATTTGAACGATCTCGATAGGATCCACTGGTTAGATGCAGCCAAAGCCGAGGCGATGACGTCCCCCTCAAATCCTGTATAGGCGCGGCCCTCAAAGGAAAAACGAACTGGCTTTGCCCGGTTAATCAGGAGGCCAAACCCTTGGCCCAAACGATGGCCATGAGGTTGCACGTCGACGTGTCGAAGTTCTCGTTGATCAGCTCTTAGCTTTTCCGTCAGTGTCATGGCGTGACGTCCAAGTCTTTTGCAATGAAATTGGCGAATGAATGTGCGTCACTGTACGTCCTTGGTTTGGGGACAAAGGTCTTGAAAAGATGCCTTGGTCCAAGCGACGGTCTCCAATGATTGTGTCGGTCAAGGCTTTCGAACGATGGCGATCTCGAAAGGCGATCGCGTCGTTTGTCATGCCTGACGGAAACGATGGTCGACTCGACGATAGCAGTGCTATCCGAGGACTTTGGTGTTTGGCACGAGATTTCGCTGGGGCTGAACCCATCGCGAGAGGAATGCTGAACATGCACCTGATCAATTGCGGCTTCTGGCGGCCATCGCCGATGCCTTGCTACTCCCACGCCGGCAATGCGTGGTTTTCGCATCATGACCTGCACTGCTTTAGAAATCATTTGATAACCCAATTGCATTATGTTGCTTAAGCATGGTTCGTGAGACTGCTTCACCCTGTGCCTGGCAAAAGATATCTCTGGCTTTCATGAGCATCTGGACGATGTCTTAATGGCCGGAGAAAGTTGGACCGATGTTACGCGGCATGTGTCCAATCGGATGGAGTACCATGGGCTTTGCGCGATGATGCCTGATCAATTGCTCACGAGAATGAACATCAAGACATTCGCGTAGGCCTGCCGACAGAAGAGCAGCGCGATGGCTGTCTAGGAACGGTTCAACCTTTTTTCTGTCCAGCAGGCACCCAGGTCGCGAAACTCGGGAGCATCACCCGCGCCGACGACAAGGCGGTCACGCAGCTTCCTTGTCGGCATCGATACTGGTCGACGTGCCGAAAAACTCCTCGACCGAATAGGTCTGGATGATCTCTTCAGTGACGGTATTTCGTCTGGCGATAAACCAATAGGACGTGGGCCCATGCATCCACCACTCGATAACGTCACCGGCGGCATTGTCCTCTAAGAACAAGTGAGCCGCCCAAGCCTCGTCACTGCAACTAAGCGGGTCTGGCATTTCACGAACTTCGCGCCCGCACACAAACTCAGAAATATTCCTTGGCCCGTTTAATGGACAGGTCATGATTTTCATTTTGGCATCTCCTCGCTCCCCGCTCCGCAAATCCTGCATCCTTGGTAAAGGCCAGCTGTCTAGTGACCTACAGACGCAGCCCCCTTCTCACCAACAAGGTCAAAACTTTCAAACCGCGAAAGTGCAAAGGGGGCCAGTAGCTTAGGCTGCTCGCCACTCGCAATGCATTCGGCCATCCGTTTTCCAGATACGGGCGTCGCCTTGAAGCCCCACGTTCCCCAGCCGGCGTCGATGTAATAGTTCTCGATCGGGGTGAGTCCCATGACAGGTGAAAAGTCAGGCGTCATGTCAGCCATGCCAGCCCATTGGCGCAGGACTTTGATCTCACCAAGATACGGGAACAACTCTAACATATGGCCCATTAACCCTTCCTTAAAGTCCAGGGAAGAACGGGTTGAATAGAGCGGATACGCATCGGTGGAACCGCCCATCACCAACTCGCCTCGGGCACTCTGTGAGACGTAGACATGCAGTGATCCTGAGACGACGATCGTATCGAGAAAGGGTTTGAGTGGCTGTGAGACACAGGCTTGAAGCGGAACTGTGCGAATGGGAAGTTTAAGGCCAGCCATGCCAGCAACGACGGAGCTTGACCCCGCTGTTGCCTGCATCACCTTGCCTGCAAAGATCTTTCTATCGCCGACTTGCACACCTTTGACCGCTCCGCCGTCGACCAACAGTCCAGTCACTTCACAGTGTTGATGAATCTGGACACCGAGTTGCATGGCCCGTCGTGCATAACCCCATGCAACGGCATCGTGGCGCGCGATAGCACCCGGCGGATGATAAAGCGCGCCGAGGATGGGGTATCGAGCCTCGTCCGAAAGATCGAGCTCGGGGCAAATTTTGGCAATTTCATCTGGAAAGACCAAATCGCTGTCCACGCCGAGATGCTTATTCACCTCAGCGCGCCAGCGGGACGTGCGGATGGCGGCATCGGTGTGAGCAAGCGTCAGATGGCCACGCTCAGAATACATCAGGTTGATATCGAGCTCGATCGAAAGATCGCGGTAAAGCTCGACCGATTCCTTATAGAACGCCACGCCTTCTGGTGTCAGATAGTTGGCTCGAATGATCGTCGTATTGCGCGCTGTATTGCCGCCGCCAATATAGCCCTTGTCGAGCACTGCGATCTTGGTAATGCCGTGATGCTTAGCGAGATAATAGGCCGCTGCTAGACCATGCCCACCAGCTCCGACAATGACGACATCATAGCTACCTTCCAACTCGGGCTGTCTCGGAAAATGCGTATCCCCGGGATGCTCCCCACGCATCGCGTATTTCAATAGCGCCAAAGGCATGGTCGCCATCTACTCCTGGACTGCTTTTGTCTGTTTGGACTGACGTGATCAGTCTTGAAAATATGCCGTTGGTGTAAGCTGGAACTCGCTAAAATGCAACTCTTCTGCCGGATTGCGATCATATTCCGCCTTGGTAGAGATCACGCAACTTGCCCGGTCGCTTGTCCATACCGCTTTTGGGGCATGGTTCAAACCGCTGGCCGCGTGCGCGCGCTATTCGCGCCCGTTCGAACACAACTTCGGATCGCACTCTGGCCGGGTTTAATCCATCATTTTAGGTGCCAGTTTGGTACGAAACCTTTGGCAGACCAATCCTTGAAGCAATCGGCTGGAGGTCGGTGCTTGGCCATTGGATCATCAAACCTGCAGCAGATCGATCTCAAGCGAACGCAGAGGCCACCCCCTTCGCTGGCCGCCTATCGTGGTGCAAGACGACCAACGCCGATTAGATCATTTCTGGCCTTTTGCAGATGCTCAACAACAACCGCAACAGCGGATTGAGCATCTCGACGCCGTATCGCGTTTACCAGCATTCGGTGTTGTCGATTATAGATGGCAATGGCATCGTCACTCAGTACCTTTTGCTTCATGGCATTCCATTGATCATGGCAACGTACATCATTGATCTGACTATAGATCCACGTCATCAAGGGATTGCCTGTCGCTTCTGCGAGCGCCAAATGAAAGCGCTCATCCGCTGCTGAAAAGGCAGCCTGATCTCCGACCGCTGCTTCGAGTTCGTCGACCGCTTTATCCAACGTCTCCAAGTCCTTGGCTGCAGCGTGAACCACAGCCATGCGCGCTAGATATGGCTCGATCGCCTCGCGTACTTCCATCAACTCCAGTGGACTTGTGATGTCGGCAATATTCCCATTGACCCCGATCGTCGGCCAATGGACAAAGGTTCCACTGCCCACCTTTCTGATCACCAAGCCATCCGTTTCGAGTTGACGAAGAGCTTCCCGCACTGTCGTCCTCGACGCACCGAAGTAGACCGCTAGGTCCCGCTCTGCCGGCAAACGTTGGCCATGGCCATACGTACCGTCTTCGATGGCACCGCGCAGCTTTGTTGCAATCACATCAACGCCGCTACCGCTCGCCACGGGCATGGTCATGCAAAACTCCCTCCTATCACAAACGCACGATAGCACGATTACGACCAATGCAAACCAATTTTTATCATATGGCAAAAATTGGTTTTGCATCCTGGGCAATTCTGTTTCAGTATTAGTCTAAATTTAGGCTGCCTCCCCAAGCCATGCAGAGGCTGAAGTTGGAGTGTGGCAAAGCAGGAGACGCACGATGGCACTGCCAGAAGGGGTTCGCTACGTCATCATCGGGGCTGGCATTCATGGCCTCAGCACTGCCTACCATCTGGCGCTCGCCCTGAAGCATAAGGGCCAGGGTGACGGCACTGATATCCTTGTAATCGACAAGACCGGGATTGCAGCGGGGGCATCGGGAATTGCCTGCGGTGTCGTTCGGAACAACTACTATCAGCCAGCTATGCGCGAACTCATGGCCCACTCTGTCGAGGTTTGGGAGCGCGACCCAGAGGCCTACAGCTATCACGCCGTTGGTTATATGGCCCTCGGTCCTGAGAGCATGCGCGATCAACTCGGGGAAGTCTTTTCGCAGCAGCGAGCCATCGGCTATGACAGCGTTATTGTTGAAGGCGCTGAGCAGTCTGAAGCCTATATGAAAGGCATGTTTTCGGACTGGCAGGCGAAAGGTATAACCGCTGTATTGCATGAGAAACGCGGCGGTTATGCGAACAACGCCAAAGCCATTTACGGCCTTGCAGGCAAGGCCGAAAGTGAAGGTGTCCGGATCATCACCGGTCTGAAAGTGACGGGCTTCGAGCGGGCGGATGGTTCTGTCGCGGTGAATGCTGTCATCACCGATCGCGGCACGGTCAAATGCGATGAGGTCGTTGTCGCTGTAGGCCCTTGGGTCAACCAGATTTGGTCGATGCTCGACTTGCCGAAGACAGTCAGCATCAAGGGAAGCGACGGCCAAATGCACCATGACGTGCCAATGTGGGTCTACTGGTCGCTTCAAGAGGGAACCCTTGGAGTTAACCCTGATTTTCAAAAGACTGATGACGGAAACATGCCGCCGGTCATCCATGTCGATACCGACGCGCCGCTTCATTCAGACGTTGATGGCTCGCTAATCACTGACGAACTCTGGGGGATTTATTATAAGCCGGACTTCAACTTCGGTGGCGTGCAAGGCGGTGCCGTGCCGCATCTTGTCAAGACGCCGGCGGATGAGGTTGCGGTCGATCCCTACGGGCCGGATAGCCCAGACTATATCGTGGACGATCATTTCGCCCATATGTGGTGCTCTGCATTGGCTCACTGCCAAAAGCGCTTCGAGGGTCAGATCCCGAAATACAAAAAGGAACCATCAGGTGGGATTGGTTGCTTTACACCAGACAGCTTTCCTGTATTCGACCGCTTTTGTCAGAATGTCACCATGATCGCTGACAGCAATCATGGCTACAAGATGATTGGCGTTGGCGAGCTCGTTGCCGGCGAGATCACAAGCGGTTCATCGGCATTACTCGAACCCTTCCGGTTCAATCGCTATGCCGAAGGCAAGCTCCATCCAGTGTCGAACAGTCCCTACCCCTGGTCTTGACGACAGCTGCGAACCCAAAACGACGTTGGCGTTTTCAGACACGTTCGCGGGCCTGGGTAGTACAAGCAACCTGTGAAGAAAGACGCGAGAGCAAAAACAACGAAGGAGAGAACTGATGGCCACCGATCTTGAGGCCCATGTTGAGGCACCGGGGCGGGACAAACTCGTCAAGGAGGTGCGCAAAAAGATCAACGAACTCGGCATTACGTATATCTATTATCAGTTCATCTCCATCACAGGCCGCATCGTTGGTAAAGGCATTCCAGCAGACCATTGGGAACGCACGGCCGAAAAGGGCTTCCAGCTCGTCTACGGCTCCACTGCCAATCTCTTTATTGACCGACACGGCAACTATATCGGATACGGCCCAGAGGCCTCAGAACTTGTTGGAATTCCTGATCCTGAGACCTTCTGTCAGCTTCCATGGGAACCGCGCATCGCCCGCGTGTTCTGCACCTGTTTTCGGAACCGAGAGGAAGACGAAAACCCAGGCGGCCATCTAACGTCGGACTGCCGCGGCAATCTCCGCATGTTCCATGACGAGTTCCAAGCCAAGCATGGCATGGAACTCCGCATGGGCACCGAGCCGGAAATGATGTGGCTGAAGAAGGGCGAGGATGGTAAGCCCGCAGGTGGATTCTCCAAGCCATACTGCTACCACATCGACCAGTTCGAAAGCCTTCGTCCTGTTACCATGAAGGTGCTCGAATACGCGCGTGCCATGGGACTCGACATGATCCAGGGGGATCATGAGGATGCACCTGGACAGCTTGAGCTCAACTTTCAGTTCGACAACGCCCTCCGCAATTGTGACCGTCTAACGACCTACCGCCAGATCTGCGCTCAGGTCGCACGCGAGTTCGATCTCATTGCTTGTTTTATGTCCAAGCCTTTCATGGGCGTCTCGGCGTCGGGCTGCCACACCAACATTTCTCTTTGGTCAGGTGGCGAGGACCAGGTCAACAGGCTCGGGCATGACGTCCTTCCCGGTATGGACGATGTTTTCAATCACAAAGTTGGTGGTGAGAACCACTTTATGCCGGATGAGGCGCATCATCCGAAGAAACCAGGTCCTGTTGGCTTGAATTGTATCGGTGGTGTGATTGATCACCTCCCTGCTCTCACCGCGATTGGCTGCTCAACGGTGAATTCCTATCGGCGTCTTTGGGACACGGGCTTTTGGGCGCCAGTCTATGCAGACTGGGGTTATCAAAACCGTACTTGCGGTCTTCGTGTTTCAGCGCCAGGCCGATTCGAATACCGTGCGGTCGACAGCATGATGAATCCCTACTTGCTTGCGGGCGGTCTCCTCAAAGCCTTCGACGATGGGATTGATCGTAATCTTGATCCTGGTGAACCGGAGAGCCGCAACATCTATGATGCGATGGAGGGCGGCAAAGAGGTCGATAAGCTTCCGCTGACCTTGGGAGAAGCACTGCATCGTCTTGAGAACGATGACGTGATCAAGCAGGCATTCCCCGATGAAATGTATCGTGTGTTTATGCACTACAAGCGGGACGAGTGGGAAAAGTACCTCGCGACGGTCACCGAATGGGATGTCGAGACTTACATCGACTGTCTGCCCTAATCAAAAGTCGGGATTGGCTGGCCGCTTCTGACTGCAAGGGAGCTTCTCCCGAGGGATGGAGCGGCAAGCTGGAACGGAATGGGACGAGAGGAGCCTTTTGAATGTGTGGAATCGCAGGGTTGATCCACCGCGGTAAGAGCGGGGCAATCGGCAAGGAAATGACCGCGATGCTGCAAAGTCTCAAGCATCGCGGACCAGATAGTACCGGCTTTGCTCTTTACGGTAAGCCCGACAAGGATCCGCAAACCCATGTCATGCGCTTTAAGGTGGCTGAGCAGGAGGATATGCGGCAGGGCTTTGATATCGTCCATCAAGTGAAAGCCCGAAAGGCTGAAGTTGATAAGCGTTTGAAGGAGTTTGGCGCCAAGGTCCTGAAGAAGGACAAGGCGACCGACTACGCCTATCGCTACTTCTTCAGTTATGACGGTGATCTCCGAAGGCTGATCGACTACATCGAGGACGTAGAAGGCGCCGAAACCCTCTCGGTCGGACAAGCTCTCGAGCTTGTGAAAGATCTCGGCGATGCTTCAACGGTCGCCGGTGATTACAAGCTCAAGAAAATGAAAGGGACACACGGGATCGGGCACACGCGCATGGCGACCGAGTCCGACGTCGACATCCGATCGGCCCATCCCTATTGGGCCTACCCTTTTAGCGATGTCTCAGTCGTTCACAACGGCCAACTCACCAACTACTGGGGAAAGCGTCGGGAGATGGAGCGAAGAGGTCATCGCTTTATGTCAAACTGCGATAGTGAGCTCATCGCCGTGTATCTCGCAGATGCTATGGATCGCGGCGAAGACCTAGAAGGCGCCATGCATCGTTCGGTCGATGAACTCGATGGCGTCTTTACGTATCTTGTCGCGACATCAGATAGCCTCGGGATGGCCAAGGACGTCATGGCAGCGAAGCCGATGGTGCTTTACGAGAGCGATGACTTCATCGCGCTCGCCTCGGAAGAGGTCGCCATCCGGAGCGTCTTTCCACATGAGATCGATACGCACGACCCCTATGAAGGAGAGGTTCGAGTATGGACCAACATGTAAAAGCGGGGGACAGTTCCCCTAACAAAGATACTTCCTTTGAGATGGGGATGCACACTGAGCAGCTTGGAGGGCGCTCGCAGCAGGTCTTCTTTTCGCCTGAGGACGGGGAGAATTTCCTATATCCCGATGGCCCAGACCTCGACTTCAATAAGCGCACAGAGTTCGACGCTACCGATTTAGATGCCAAGAGCGTCAATAAGAAAATCAGAGAGCTTGCAAACGAGGGTTTTGGCACCATTGTGGTCAAAAATCCCGGGGCCAAGCATTCGCTTGGTGTCGGTATCTTGCATCGCCTGCAGCTTTATTTCGAAGGCTCACTTGGTTACTTTGGTTGTGGGCTCATTGATGGTCCCAATATCAGAATCAAAGGCCGTGTTGGTTGGTCCTGCGCTGAAAATATGATGGCGGGCGTGGTCGTCATTGAGAAGAACGCGGGGTCAACCTTTGGCGCGGCGATTCGAGGCGGTGACCTCGTCTGCATGGGCGACGTCGGTTCACGCACCGGGATTGATCAAAAGGGCGGTACAATCATCGTCGGTGGGCGCACTGGCGCTTTTTCCGGGTTTATGATGCAGCGCGGTCGCATGATCATCTGCGGCGATGCCGGCCCTAATCTTGGCGATAGCATGTATGACGGCACGATTTTCGTTGGCGGTGAGATTGAGAGCCTGGGTGTCGATGCTGTCGAAGGTGACATGACCGACCTCGACAAGGCATGGCTGGCCCGAAAGCTAAAGCCTTACGGCCTGGAACCAAAGAACGGCATCGCGGCTATGAAAAAGATTGTCGCCGGCAAGCAGCTCTGGAACTACGACAATCTTGAACCATCAGAAAAGAAACTGGTGCTCTAAAGCGGAGGAAACCCATGGCTACCCGACGCATTCATGAGGCGCCCCCCGTCAGCGAAGCGCCTTCAAAGAAGCAAAAACGCGATGTCAATAACCTTGGTCGGAGCTTCATGTTCCCGCCGGAGGTGATTGACGATATCCACATCAAATCAGAGCTTGGCCGCTACCGCATGCGCGGGTTCTCGCTCTTTAAGAAGATCCCAAGTTGGGATGACCTTACTTTTTTGCCGGGCACCCTCACCCGTTTTGTGATCGAGGGCTATCGCGAGAAGTGCTTGACCAAGACGATTCTGGGCCCGCGTGCTAAGCGGCCGCTTGAACTCGATATCCCCGTCTACATAACCGGCATGAGTTTTGGCGCGCTTTCCTATGAAGCCAAAATCGCGCTCGCTCGAGGCGCAACAATGGCCGGAACAGCGACCTGTTCAGGCGAAGGCGGCATGATACCAGATGAGCGCCGGTATTCGACCAAGTGGTTCTATCAGTGCATCCAGAGTCGCTATGGCTTCAATCCGCATCATCTACGCCTTGCCGATGCCTGCGAATTTTTTATCGGTCAGGGCTGCAAGGTCGGTCTCGGTGGTCACCTCATGGGCCAAAAAGTGACCGACCAGGTCGCGGAGATGCGCTCGCTTCCTGCTGGTATCGATCAGCGCTCGCCTGCTCGCCATCCGGATTGGTTGGGGCCTGACGACTTGGCGCTCAAAATCGAAGAGATTCGCGAAGCGACCAACTGGGAAATTCCTATCCAGCTAAAACTCGGCGCAGCTCGTGTCTACGACGATGTCCGCATGGCCGCTAAGACCGATCCTGACATGATCTACATTGACGGTATGGAGGGAGGTACAGGAGCGGGACCGCATCTCGCCACCGAAGAAACCGGTGTGCCGGGCATTGCCGCGATCCGTCAGGCAAGAAAGGCGCTCGATGATGTCGGCAAGACCGGCGAGATCTCGTTGATCTATGCAGGCGGTATCCGCAACGGCGGCGACGTTGCCAAAGCGCTGGCATTGGGCGCCGATGCAGTGGCTATCGGTCATTCGTCCTTGATGGCACTGAACTGCAACAAGGATATCCCCGAGGCCAACTATGAGGAAGAGATGGGGGTCGAGGCAGGCTATTGTTACCACTGCCATACCGGACGTTGCCCCGTCGGTGTCGCCACGCAGGATCCCAAGCTTCGTGCACGACTTGATCCAGATGCCGCAGCTGAACGCGTCTACAACTTCCTTCATTGCCTAGCAATCGAGTGTCAGATGATGGCTCGGGCTTGCGGCAAGACCAACGTTCATTCTCTCGAGCCCGAGGATTTGGCTGCTTTGACCATGGAAGCCTCTGCGCTTGCCATGGTTCCACTTGCCGGATCACAGCACACCGTCGGCCAGCCCGACATGACACGCTACTGAGGAGGTTCGGACATGGCCAAAACAACAACCAAGCCGACAACCCGCCGGACCGCTGCAAAGAAACCGACGACTGCAAAGAAGGCAACCACGCGCAAGAAGGCGACAAAAACCAGATCAACGCGAGCTGCTTCGACCCCGAACGATATCGATAGGTTCATCAAGAGTGACGGGCTGGATAGCGCACGAGAGCAAGATATCGGTCAGCATATCGGCTATCGCTATGACGTAAATCTCCTGCCGGACTACGATCGCCTGACGCCCTTTCTCAAAAGATACATCGAGATGATGGGCTGGGACGACTTGAACTGGCTCGAGGACGTTCACATGGGCTACGAGGAAGGCCGACCTGCCGTCTTCGACCGCAACATCAATGGCTGGGTGACGGTTCCGAAAAATATCAAGCTGCCGAACAACCAGCAGGATCGTGACATGATTGCGCGGGAACTCCTGATCAAGTTCCAGATGTCTCCGAAACATCCTCTGTTTGAGTTGAAGAAGGCCTACGCGAAGTTTTGACGGCGCCCGCGATCTTTCGGCAAGAACCCATCGGCATTCGACCGTCTTACTAACCCCAGGGAGCAACGACAAAACGATGTGTTTATCGACTGACGCATTGGGCTTCATGGGTAAGGACGGTGCGAACATGTGGCTGCTTCCAACTGTGCCTCAACCGACCAGTTGTGGAGCAGAGGGTTGGAAACGGCGGCAGATCGCGTCATGTCTCAAGGAGAGCATGCTAACGTAACGAGGTTCCAATAGGACCAGGGAGGACAGGATGACGGACTCGTCGATTGTCAGTCCCCTTCGCCCGAAGGTGATCGAGCCAGGTATGCCAGCGCTCGACTTGGGTGTAGAGCGTTACCAGGTGAAGGGCGGTGGGGCTGTCGTCCTTGCACTGGAAGCAGGCGATCGCTTGGAGATAACAGACGTCGAAGGACGCCAGCCAGGTGAGCTGGTGATATTTGCACCTGAAGGTAAAGGCGACGCGGCTGCACTTGGCGCAAAGGCAACGCATGTGCCAACAGGACTACAAGCCATTCTAGGGCGCCAAACGGAGGATTCTGCCCGTGTGTTGGCCGGCCTCCAGCGGCGTGGTTTGGATCTCGGCCGCATCAAAGCTGTTCCACTGTTCAGCCAAGATTCACCAGCAGGTGAGACGGTCGATTTTATAGCGTCACGGGCTGCCATTTGCGCGATTGCGGCTCCTGAGCAGCCAAGCTCGGTCCATGATCAAACGCCGCCGACGGATCTTCTTGTCTTTGTTAAACGCGCTACCCTGAACCATAACCCATCGCCACAGTTGCCCGAGCCGCTTGCCGAACCCTTGGCAGAGTTTCGGGTCGGCATTGCATCCGCGTTGCATTACGAGGTGAAGGCAGGAGAGTTTATTCAGATCATCGATGTCGAGGGACGGCAGTGCTCGGATTTTCTTGCTTTCGTCAGGCGGGATTTGGATTCGGGGCGCATAAACGGGTTGGACTCGACAACGACTCGGACACTGAATGGTGCTGCTTATCCCGGTCCGGGTTTGTATGGAAAATTCTTCTCGATGGACATGCAGGGACTTGTCGAAGTGGTGCAGGATACTGTTGGTCGGCACGACACGTTTAATCTCGCTTGCACGGCGCGCTATTACGAGGACATGGGCTATTTCGGCCATGCCAACTGTTCTGATAACTTCAACACAGCGCTCGCCTCTTTTGAGATTGAAGACCGGCGTGGTTGGCCGGCGATTAATTTCTTTTTCAATACATCCGTTGACGATTTGAGCACCATTCATTTCGATCAACCCTGGTCCAGACCTGGAGATTATGTGCTTCTGCGTGCATTGACCGACCTTGTCTGTGCGTCCTCCTCTTGTCCTTGCGACATTGATCCGGCGAATGGTTGGGATTTGTCGGAGATTCATGTCCGCGTCTATCCCAAAGACTGCTCCTTCAAAAAAGCGGTGGCCTATCGCATGACACCTGACGCTCCTGCTCAACTCACCAAGGAAACTGGCTTCCACGAGCGAACCTCGGCGCTGACCAGGAACTTCACCGAATATCGGGGATACTGGTTGCCAACAGTATTCAATAACAAAGGCGCTATCGACGAATATTGGGCCTGCCGCGAACGCGCGGCCGTTATGGATCTGTCGCCGCTCCGAAAATTTGAGGTTTTAGGCCCGGATTCTGAGGAGCTTTTACAGGGAACGTTTACGCGCAATGTGCGTAAACTTGCCGTTGGTCAGGTCGCCTACGGCGCTCTATGCTATGAGCATGGGGGCATGATCGACGACGGCACGCTCTTTCGACTGGGCCAGGATAACTTCCGCTGGATCGGAGGTGATGACTATGGCGGAATTTGGTTGCGCGAGCAGGCCGAACGTCGCGGCCTAACGGTCTGGATCAAGAGCGCAACTGAGCAAATCCACAACATCGCAGTTCAGGGGCCGAAGAGTCGAGAAATCCTCAAGGATTTTATATGGACTCCGCCGGCCCAACCTTCGCTTGAGGAACTGGCTTGGTTTCACTTTGCTGTTGGTAGGATCGGTGACTATCACGGTCGCCCGATCCTGGTTTCGCGCACCGGCTATACGGGAGAGCTCGGCTATGAGATCTTCTGTCATCCCGACGATGCCCTCTGCCTATGGGACAACGTCATGGCCGCAGGCGAGCCGCATGACATTTCGCCGCTCGGTCTGGAAGCCCTCGATCTCCTGCGCATCGAGGCGGGATTGATCTTCGCTGGTTATGAGTTCGACGAGCAAACGGACCCGTTTGAGGCCGGAATCGGATTCTCCGTTGCGCTCAAACACAACGAAGATTTTGTTGGCCGAACGTCGCTGGAAAGGCGCAAGGCGCACCCACAGTGGAAGCTCATTGGCCTGGAGCTAGCGGGCAACGAACAGGCGGCACCAGGTGATTGCGTCCATATTGGCCGTGCACATATTGGTGACGTTACAAGCGCCTGTCGTTCGCCGATCCTGGCGAAAAATATCGCACTCGCACGGGTTAACGCAGAGTATGCGGAAATCGGTACAGCAGTCGAGGTCGGTAAGCTTGATGGACATCAAAAGCGGCTACCGGCGACAGTAGTCCGCTTTCCATTCTATGATCCCGAGAAGACGCGAGTGCGCGCTTAGGGTATAAGCGCCTTCCATGCGGCGACAAACAACAAGCGACGGACGAGACGTGTCGATCATTGAGCGTGCGCGACCCATCATCATTTTTGTGGGCGCAATCTGGGTTATTTTCCTACTTGATTTGTTTTTGCCTTTGGAGCGGTTAGGTCTTGTCCCGCGGAGTCTGACCGGACTGCTCGGAATCGTCACGATGCCATTCCTGCATGGCAATGTTGGGCATCTTGTTTCGAACACCGTGCCGCTGATCATTCTGCTTGGGCTCATGGTGTTAAGCCGCCCCCGCCCATGGCCAACGATTGTTCTGTTGACGCTGATCTCCGGTGTCGCACTTTGGCTTCTCGGTAGGACGGCTTTACACATTGGAGCAAGTGGCTTGATCTATGCGCTCATGGGTTTCCTGATCGCCTCCGGTATTCTAGAGAGACGCCTCTTACCTGCCGCCGTTGCCTTACTGGTTGGTTTTGTTTACGGAGGCTCAATCTTAGGCGGCATCCTACCTTGGCAGCCCGGTGTTTCATGGGAAGGCCATCTGCTCGGCTTACTTGCTGGTGGAGCGCTTGCCTGGACTCGTCTCGGTTCCGCTCATCCGGCTTGAGCAACCGCTGTTCAGAAAAAAGCCTGAAGGCCCGTCTGAGCACGACCAAGGATCAGGGCGTGGATGTCATGGGTACCTTCGTAGGTGTTAACCGTTTCAAGGTTCATCATGTGACGGATGACCTGGTATTCCTCGGAGATACCGTTGCCGCCATGCATGTCCCGGGCCGCACGAGCAATTTCAAGAGCCTTACCACAGTTATTGCGCTTAACAATCGAGATCATTTCGGGTGCTGCTTTCGCCTCGTCCATCAATCTGCCGACGCGAAGGGAAGATTGGAGACCGAGCGCGATTTCTGTCTGCATATCGGCGAGTTTCTTCTGGAACAGCTGATTTTGTGCGATTGGCTTGCCGAACTGTTTACGGTCGAGTCCATACTGCCTAGCGGCGAGCCAACAGAACTCGGCCGACCCTAAAACACCCCAAGATATGCCGTATCGAGCCCGGTTGAGGCAACCGAACGGCCCTTTTAAGCCCTGGATATTCGGAAGGAGTGCATCTTCACCGACTTCAACGCTATCCAACACGATCTCGCCGGTTACCGAGGCTCGTAGTGAGAGTTTGCCCTCGATCTTGGGGGCCGAAAGGCCGTCCAATCCCTTTTCCAAAACGAAGCCACGAAGTTTCCCACCATGCGCTTCTGACTTCGCCCAGATGACGAAGACATCTGCGATTGGACTGTTCGAGATCCACATCTTGGAGCCGCTTAAGCGATAGCCGCCATCGATCTTTTCAGCTCGCGTCTTCATGCTCGCAGGATCGGAGCCGGCATCTGCTTCCGTCAGACCAAAGCATCCAATCCATTCGCCAGAGGCTAACTTCGGAAGGTAACGCTGGCGTTGTTCTTCGGAACCGTAAGCATAAATGGGATACATAACCAGCGAGGATTGAACGGACATCATTGAACGATAGCCGCTGTCCACCCGCTCGATTTCGCGCGCAATCAGTCCATAGGAAACATAGCTAGCACCAACACCTCCATAAGTTTCGGGCACCGTAACGCCCAAGAGGCCGAGTTCTCCCATTTCCCTGAAAATTGAAGGGTCCGATTGTTCACTGGAAAAGGCTGCGATCACCCGTGGCTGCAGCTTTTCACTGGCATAGGCGGCGGCGGCGTCGCGGATCATGCGCTCTTCTTCGGTGAGCTGATCCTCCAAGAGAAATGGATCATCCCATGTAAATGCAGCAAGATCAGGCCGATCTTTGGCCTTGAGGCGGTCTTGCTCCGTATCGCCAACGGATCGCAGATCATTTGCTGCCGTCGCTGACATTACCCTCTCCCAGTAAAAATCTCTGTCGCCTGTCTCCGACACAACGTCGTCTCAGCTGGCTTTTGCCGAGAGTTGAACGTCACCTACAGCATAGCACTGCATTCCATTCTATGTGGCAAGATCGCGCGCAAAGTCGAGGACTTCCGATGCAAGGCGCCGTTTGTCTGCCTCTGAGTTCATTAAGGTCGGCGTGACGAGGCAAGGCAGATCGAAACTTTTGACCTGATCGGCGTCGCTCTCATCGAGAACAAATCCGCTGAGCAATCCATGGTAATGCTCGGCGACGGCCTTTGAAGTGGTTGGCATGCCCAGTTCGATCATCATTTTCGCTGTGGGGCCTTTGACGGCCTTGCCGCCGATGATAGGCGAGACCGCAACAACTGGAACCGGTGAGGCACTCAACGCCTCGCGCATGCCTGGCACCGCGAGAATCGGATCGATACTGACAAAAGGGTTTGATGGGCAGATGATGATAGCCTCGAGATGGTTACTTTGTAACAACTGCGTCAGGCCATCTGGTGGATGCGCTTCATCGACACCGTCAAAGCTGAATCCCTGCACCGACGGCACACAGCGCCTTTCAACAAAGTAGCGCTGGAACGGCAGCGTGCCTTCATCTGTTTTCACCATCGTGCGGACGGGCTGATCGCTCATCGGTAACAAACGGGCTTGTACGCCGAGACGCAGAGCAAAGTCAGCCACAATCGACGTTAGCGCCTCACCGTGACGGAGACGTCGTGTGCGTTCGACATGAATGGCAAGGTCCTTGTCGCCCAGCTGGAACCAAGTCTCGCCACCAAGCGCTTCGAGCGACCGCATGAAGGACCATGTCTCCCCTTCCCGGCCCCATCCGGTCTCGGGATTAGCAATGCCGGCGAGCGTGTACATTACTGTATCAACGTCGGGCGAGATATGAAGACCAAGGTGCTCGAAGTCGTCTCCAGTATTACAAAGAACAGCAAGCTTATCTTCAGCTAAGATTCGATCGAGACCTAGCGCAAGCTTGGCACCGCCAATGCCGCCCGAGATGGCGAGGACGTTGATTGGCGATGTAATGATGGTGCTCATCGAAAGAGATCTTCGGCAGCCGGCCGCACCAGATCGCGCGCTGATCTCTCGGAGGTGCCGAGGTTAAGGCCGCTTATGAGGACCGCGGGCCTTCCTTCGTCGGCCTCGCCCATCAGCAGTTCAGCCGCTGAAGCCAATTCATCAGCAAGGCCGACTTCCGTCACCGCCAGGGGACGACCTGCACGGTCCTGCCGTCCGCGAAGGTCCAAAACGGCGGGAACCCCGGCGCAGCCGATTGCCAGTCCGACAACACCGCGCCGCCAGGCTCGACCAGCGCTATCGCTGATGATGATAGCCAAAGAAGTTCCGAGACGGGCACTAAGATCGCGCGCCAAGGCGGCTGCACTCCTGTCTGGGTCTTGAGGAAGCAGAAGAACGTGCTCGTCATCCTCGTTACCCTCAACATTCGAGCGGTCTATTCCGGCATTAGCCAGGATCAGGCCGAGACGATGCTCCGCAATGATCAGCCCTGGACGTGTTCGCAGAATGCTTCGAGATTCGGTGAGAATGACTTCGCAGAGTGCTGGTGGCTTTCCAGTCTCTTGCGATAGCGTATGCGCCAAGCCCGAAGGAACAACCGTTTTTAAATCGACGATCCGCCCTTCCGACTTCGAAACGATTTTATGCGTCACGACCAATATGTCGCCTAAGGCAGGCTTGGGGTCGAGACGATCCAAACTTGTACCCAGGATTGCTCCAAGATCGTCGCCATGGACGATTGTTGGAATATCTGGAAGGGCTCGTAGGCTTAAGCTCTCCTGCATGGACAGGATTCCTTCACAGGCCAGAGACGTCGAAACCGCCATCGACGTCGAGGAAATGACCGGTGATGTAAGCCGCGTCTTCCGAAGCAAGAAAGGCGGCTGCCGCAGCGATCTCTTCCGGCTTGCCATAGCGCTTGATCGGCAATCGGTCGAGATAGGCATCACGGATCTCTTGGTCATGCATGCGCTTGGTTAAGGCCGTATCGATTGGGCCGGGTATAATGCAGTTAGCTGTGATGCCATGCTCTGAAAATTCCACAGCGATGAGCTGTGTGAGGCTAGCGACACCTGCTTTCGAAACAGCATAAGCGTTTCGACGTTTCAACGCCTTCCGGCTATTGATGGAACCGATCAGGATAATCCGGCCAAAACCTGCCTCGACCATATCCGGGAGTAGCGCCTTCGCGACGAGAAAGCTGCCCGTTAGATTGACCTCAATCGTCTTGTTCCACGTTTCAAGGTCAGTCAGCAGAAGCGGCGAGGTCGTTCCGATGCCAGCACAGTTGACGAGAATTGATGTCGGCCCGAGGGACGTCTTGACGCTCAGCGCCATTTCAGAGACCGACTTTTCATTACCGACATCAACTTCAAAGGCTTCGGCCTTGCCACCGTCTTTGGTGATGGCAAAAGCCGTGCCTCTTGCCGCATCTCCATCTAGATCGGCGATGGCGACGAAAGCTCCATCACTGGCAAAACGTTTTGCCGTCGCCTGTCCGATGCCGTTACCGCCACCCGTGACAAGAACAACCTTTCCCACGAAACGTGGCGCCATCGAAAGTCCTTGACTAGGCAGCTAGTCGAAAATCTTCGGCGTCCAAATCGGCAGCGAGCGCAGCTGCATCTGCCTCCGAGAGCGGCATTAGCGGTGGCCGCAGTCGGGCCCAGCCAGAATCACCTTTTGCGTCAGCAAGCATCTGTTTCATTGCGGGGATCAATGCATAGCGCTGGAGGATCTGACGGATGCGTTCCACTTCGGTATGACGTTTGATTATGTCGTCACCTACCATCGCAGCATCGTAGAGCCCTCGGATTGCCGCAGCATTCACATTGCATCCTGCGCTGATACAGCCTGCGCCACCGACCTTGAGGCCGTCGGCAACTAGATTTTCGGCGCCTGGAAAGACGGCAAGATCAGAAAATCGTTCAATCAGCATCTTGCTGTGATCCCAGTCCCCTGTGCTGTCCTTGATACCAGCGAGAGTTTTGGGGTGACGTTTCTGGATTATGTCGACTAGCTCTGGCGTAATGGGGACGCCCGAGACGCCAGGTATATGATAAAGAATTAAACGAAATTCATCTGTGCCAACACCATCAATTACTCTGTCGTAACTTTCTGCGAGGGCTTCATCCGACGCTCCCTTATAGTAAAAAGGCGGCAACATCAAAATTCCTAGGGCACCTCGCTCCACAGCATGTCGGGTAAGTTGGACTGTGTCTGGTAACGCTGCACAACCAGTGCCGACCACCATACGATCTGCAGGTAAGCCGCCATCGATCGCAGCATCAAGCACGCGAATTCGCTCTTCAACGGAAAAGGAGTTCGCTTCACCGGTCGTACCGAACATCACGAGGCCATGACAACCTTCGTCCAAAACCCAACGGCAATGGTCGATAAATCTGCTGACATCAGGGTCAAGTTTCGTATCGAGTGGCATTAAAGCCGGACACCATACCCCCTTTAGCACGTCGTTATCTCCCCCTACCGCCACAATCCTATCTCCCTCGTAAGAATAACTGATAACGCGACTGTACTCGGATGAGCCATGGCATAACAAGCTGAAACCAAGCGCCCAACCCTAACCTAATGCCTCAATGGGGCCTCGATTGCCTCGGTGATTCAGAACCAGCGGCGAACGTAGTTGCTCCTCTCTGAAGGCCGAGCGCCCGGATACCACAAGAATCCCTTAGACCTGAACAAAGAGATGAGGCTGTGAAGAGCGCTCGAGATAAAAACGACAGAGAAGGAACCTAATGCTGGACGCAGCCCTACTATATCGGTTCGCCTAAGCCGCCTTAGAAAAAGGGCCGAATACAAGGCCTCCGAAGCCTCAGAATCAAGTCGAGATCAAACAGGTGTGCAGATGCTCAAGTGCATCCGTCCCGATAGCCGTTCATGCCAATTCGGGCATCTGCTCCTTGGTCCTATGCCTGACCTTACCAGGTGGTGTTCAACACTCTGTCTGTGACAATGCGCAAACCTGCCTTGAACAAAGAATAAACTTCCGTTAACCATCGAACGCTCGAATTGAGGATGGGTGGCCGAGTGGTTGAAGGCACTGGTCTTGAAAACCAGCAAGGGTGCAAGCTCTTCGTGGGTTCGAATCCCACCCCATCCGCCAGATGCCTATGTTAACTTCTTGAGCGAGTGTGACTTTTTGATTGTGGGTGTGTGTTATCCCCCAAAACAACCCACATTTCTTCGATGCCTAGAGGGTTATGGCATTCGTCTTGACATGGTCCCCGCAATTTCCACCAGTTGATATAGAGGCCGTCACCGTATGGGAGTAGCCCCGCTTTCTAGTCCGTTTGTCTTACCACTTTTCGGGCTGGTTTCAGTTGGATTGCGAACTGGTTCGGTATCAAGTTAACTACAGTAGTTGATGGGTCAATAATTAGATATTACTTGATCAATATCCGCAGTAAATAAATGATAATGCGTCGCATAAATATCGAGGTGCGCAACATTGATTACCGACGCATTGATGTATTTACTTCCAACAACTGCACTTTTGTGGATTGTGACTATGGCGATCGGCTATTATCGTCGTGAGCGGCAGAAACAACAACGTAGTGCTGCCTACCTCTTAGGTCTGCGAAGGGGGCTGATTGCTCAGTCCCGTAGGCCTAGGAGGCCAGGGATCAGGCGAAGACTGAGACGCGGCAGGTAGGTCAGAGGCGGCAGGAGCGCTATGCCCCCTGCTGGATCTCGATGACACAACGGGATACAGGAGTGTCGGCTTTCAATGTGGGTAGGCTCGGCAGTTCCTCCGCTCGGGCATTTGCGAAGTCTGCTACCCCCTTCTCGATATATTCGGGCTTCTGAAGCAGCCGACCAAACCCCATCAATGACACGGCCTTGGTTGCGTCCAATAGCATTGACCATCCGAACTGCTTGCTATCGCTCTCAGAGCGGCTCGTTAGCCTCCGGGCTGATCGCTCGACCCGATTGGCAACGAGGTTTTCAGCCTTCCGGGCAATATCAATGGCATCCCAATCGTGGCCCACTACCCTCCTTCTCAGTCTTCTTAGGATGGTGACGTTTCTATCTCATGCTGATGGAAACAACAGGAGCGAACGAACAGCCGCTACGATTCGTGGATTTTTTTAGGGTGCACAAGCGATCATGCGATCTAATTGTTCGGTCTGCCCGACCTAGTTTCGGGCCCACAAAATCAATAGGGCAATCCAGCAACGGTGGGCCCGTGTTCATTCAAAAATAATGATGCCCGTACATTCATCACAAAACTACTACGAAAAACTGTCAACAGCTTTTGATTGATCGAAAGGTCTCTCTGAAGGTCGGAAGCAGAGCTACAGTATATCTGGTTGACGTAGTTATATCACGACAACGCCATGGTCCGTGAGACGAGCAAAAAAGAGCTTGGGGCTATGGGTGATCACTTGCAAAGTTGGTTATGGCTTCAAGGCATCCTTGATTTAGCACCCTTCAGCAGGCCTCAGAAACATCCTCGGTTTGAAGTCGCTCATGAAGAAAGCAAAAGTCGTGAATGATGAACTAGCCAACAGACACCATCGCGCCGGTGGGCGCTCAACGCTCGCGGTCTTTTGAACATCTTTTCGTGTCTCGTGGTCCTATCATTCAAAGTTCAGGTCCCGGTCTTCTTTTGACATCCCCCTCCAGCGAAGACTGGGCCTGAACTGCTTTCCAAATCGGTTTGGAAATCTAGAACGAATGCACTATATCTAGGTCTGGCTTAGGCCTGCGCTTCGAAGGTTCCCGCCTCACAATGAAGTGTCGGCCTGAGCCGCCTTACTTTTGGCAGCTATGCCGATAATCGACGTCGGTGCTTCGATCCATAAGGCTGCACATTGTTACTGCAGAAACTTGAACTGCCCGAATGTAGAGAGTTCGAAGTGTATGCGCGTCCTGCCGCTAAGGAATACAGATTCAAACCCTGAGGCAGACGGTTAAAGACGTGCGAGACTATTGGTCAACAAACTCCGCCGCTATGGCCTTGAATTCGAACTCCGTGTCGATGAATGCATCGACCACAGCCGGATCAAACTGACTGCCGCGACCATCGACAATAATCGCCCTGGCGTCTTCGTGGGATCGGGCGGGTTTGTAGCAGCGTTTCGAACGAACGGCATCATAGACATCCGCGAGGGCCATCAGGCGGGCGGAAACGGGAATGTCATTACCTCGGAGGCCGTTGGGGTAGCCATTTCCATCCCATCGCTCATGGTGGTTGAGCGCTATTTCGCGGGCCATGCGAAGAAACGATGTGGTTCCAAGTTGTTCTTCAGCCTCTGCCAGGGCCTCAGACCCCAAAATTGTATGCTGCTTCATGACGTTGAACTCTTCGGCGGTCAGCTTTCCCGGTTTTTGAAGAATTCGATCGGGAATTCCAACTTTGCCAATGTCATGAAGCGGCGCGGTCTTGAACAAATCCATGATTGTCGTCGGATCGAGCTGATCCCGAAATCTCGGATGCGAGGATAAATGTCTTGCCAAAATGCGGACGTAATGCTGAGTCCGCCGGATATGCATGCCGGTTTCGCTATCCCTTGCTCCGGCTAGGGTAACTAAGCTTAGAATTGCTGCATCCTGTGTTCGCTGAAGTTGTTCAGTGCGAGCTGATAGACTGCCGATCATATGATTGGTTAATTCTGCCATCTGCGCGAATTCGTCATTGGTCGTCACAGGTACGGAAGCCGACAACTCTCCCTGTTTAACAGACTGCAAGGCGTCATTCTCGAAGCGGAAGGAACGATCTAGATTACGAGAGAAAACGAGAATCAAACGAACGTTGTAGCCAAGGCCAACTGCTGAGATAACAGCAACCTCCATCAAAACAATCATCCCAGCATTCCTATGAGACAAACCTTCGCTCGTCAGCCAGGTAACGTCCTTATAGAACACCAAAAAGGTTACGATAGAGAGAAGCGTGATATTGCTGACAATAAGTGTGACAAGTTTTCGGCTGAAAGGTGCAAAGGATTCTCTGACTGTATTACTTTTTGTTCTTGAAGAAAAATATTCGTTTATCCTGGATTGCCGAAACAAAAAAAGATCAGACGAGATATAGAAACCAAACATAACAAAACCAAAAACGACTTTGATCATACTGTCTAGCGTAGTGCCGTAGGCAGCGTAGTTGTAACAGGCCAGGGCAACCCCGGATGCGAAGAAATAAGTCAGATCATATCGAAAGCCTCGAAGATTGACGTCCGCTGGTGTTTGATCATTGTTGTGCAGCAGCCTGAGTTCGCGACGTGCTGCAAAGAGCAGTACCAGAATCACGGCAAGCGGTACAACAAACTGAAATAGCGTTAATGATTCAATAAGGGGGCAGACTTGTACTCCATACACCGCAAAAAGTGCGAGCATCAGAGCCAAGTGGATAGTGCAGAGTCGCCGGTCATCGCTCCAATCCGTATCGGAACGATCAGCAGAAGCCGAAATCGGCTCACTTAAATTTGCAGCAGCATCCATCCGATAAAAGTATCAAAATCGGCCTAAGAAATCGTCAATGGATTGCGACAAGGGCGAAGGCTAGTAATGCCACGATCGACCTCTGAGGGAACGGCTGGCAATACCTCGCTCGCACGTTTTCTGGAGGAGGCGCCTCATCACCGATCTCAACCGAGACCTTTGCAATCGGGTGAGGAGCCTGGACCCAAGCGATATTGGGGGATCATCCCGAGTCCAGGCCCCGTTATACAACACGTCTGGAATGTGTTTTCATTATCTCTAAGCGAAAATGATGCTCGTCATGTCGCCTTGCCTTTAAGGTTTGACAATCCCTGAAACACTAAGGAGTGATCCATGCGGGGAAACCTTGAAGGGTACCCGAGCTGTTGAAGCCAGATAGCAGCTCAGTCGCGCTGCGCTATATGTCGGAGCTTTTCTTTGCTTACGCCGCGATGACGCTCACCAGGTTTAGGATTGAGCATTTCGTACAACCCGCCAATGATAGAGAGCCTCGTGATGAGCAGGCGTGGCGACTTTAAGACAGACTGCCCACGCGAATGCAAAGTCGTGACAACACCTCGTAATGAGCCTAAGGCATCTGTTCGCCACGACATTTAAGGAATGTTGCACCTGATTGCCATCTTCAAATGATAAAATAATCTACATTAAACCAGAAAAAAAACCTAGTTTATCTATTTTTCCGTGCAATATGAAAAGTCAATATCAGTACAATGAAAAATAAATTTTATCCTTTATTTGGTTCCAAGATATTGGCAATCATGATCATCAAGAGTCGATGAATTTCATTAAAAAATTTCTCTGAAAGCATCTTTTGATTCATGGTTTGCAGAGCGTTCGACCATAAAGCAGTCCTTTTTAGGAATCTCGTCAATGCATTCGAGGAGATGGGATGCCATACCGATGCGATCTTAGCGATTAACGATCCTTCGCGAGAAAGATTGAGCATAGTGCACGTGAATACTCACGTAAAAAGATGGCGCCTAGGCCGGCAATCAGGCGCAGCGATCAGTCAAGACCCAGTAGTGAAAATTCGAAGCGTAATTTCGCTGCGAAATTGTTGATGCAGTGTTCGGCCGGATTAATTTGACATTAATTTTTCGTGCCATAAGGAATGCAACATCCATTTACGTGTTATCTACACACGAGCTGCGTATTATAGGTCACTGCAGAGAATGGCTGGTTCTTGTCGACCACAATGAAGAAACAAACACCAATTGGAGCGGGACATGCGCCGATGGAAATTAGGGGTTCTTTGGCTGTCGACAATGTTCTTTGCCTTCGGTTCAACTGGCCAAGCACAAAGTCCTCACGCTTACCAATTGGCGGTTGGTACGATTGGGACAGATAGTTATGTCTTTGGCACGGAGCTTTGGGCAGCAGCCCAGATTAACTTGCTACCCTCACAGAATCTTGCGATCGAACCTGTGGCTGTGGACGACGAAAAAGAACGTCTTCTGAACCTGAGTGACGGGGTGTTCGATTTTGCACTGGTGAGTGACGAGGCAAACCCCAACCTTCTTGGCGATTTAAAAGCTGTTATGGCGTTCTGGCCGAAAGGCATTGATAAAGTCGACGCGCCGGCAACCCAACTTCTTGTCCATCCAGAAACCCCTTATGGTGTTGTTTATCATCTCACGAGATTGATCTTCGAGCATGCCGGCAACCTTCGTAGCGCCCATGCAACCATTGGGATTGGCTCGCTCCGCAGTGCGATCGTTGGTCTGGAGCTGCCTATGCATCCGGGGGCGCTTCGCTACTACGAAGAGCGTGGGCTTGGTGTTGGCCGTCGTGCTGCAGGATCGGCGCCTGGTGAGGCAGGCATTGTACAAACCAATAAACCCGAAGTGTCTGATGACATTCTTCAGGAAATTAAGCCGTTGGGGAAAAATTGTAGGCAAGCGGTTACGCATCAACCACCGGACTATCGTGACGGTAACAATCGATTTGACAGTTGTGATCCAGAAAGCCCTAGTATCGCGGGCGCTGGTACGGGGTGGCCCTCGGCAGGCAAAGGTGGACCGCGTGTCATTCCTGGACAAGATGATGAGATAGACTGGCGAAACAGCTCAGATCGTGCGCCCTCCCCTCACAACCGAACACAGGGACTCCAACCTACTATGTAGAAGCCACCCGAAACGGCTTATCAGCTCGGCGCAGTTGCTGTCATGACATGCGTGTTACAGGGTATATGGGAGTGGATCGATATTGGAGAATTCTCGATCCAACCAATGTTGAGAAGGTCGGCGCAAATTGCGCGTTTGCTCTAGGAAGTAGAGTACTTGTCGATTTTTTGTCAAAGCTCTACGTCATCGACTGTCTTTCCGGCAAGAAGTCATTGAACGACTGGAGAACTAGGTGTTCCTTGAATCAAATCAAGCGACCGCGCGAAAGCGGATCTTTGTGCATGGCGCTGGACTATTGCGGGCTGCCTCGTGATTTCAGCAGGCCATTGTCATTAATGACGCCGATCAACTGCTGAAGCGACTGCTCCAATGAAACCTTTGACGTATCCAACTGGAAGCAGGCTTTCTCGTACTGCTTTTCTCTGCTGGTCAAAATTGTTTTGAGCTCTGCCATGGCTTCTGGATTGCCAGACATGGGACGATCGTCACCTTGAGCTAAGACGCGGTCCATATGCTCTTGTGCAGAAGCCTTTAACCAAATCGTATGGCAATGGCTGAGGAGCCTTTTGTAGGTTTCTGGTTCAGCGACCACGCCGCCTGCAACGGCAAGCAGAGCGGTGTCGAATGTCGAGATGACTCTGTCCAACGCATCGGCTTCAAGCCTTCGGTAGCCCTCTTGACCGTAGAGCGCCATGATCTCGCTTATCGGCATGCCGGCGTGTCGCTCGATCTCGTCGTTCAGCTCAACGAAGGGGACATCGAGCTGCTCGCCTGCGAGTTTGCCCAATGTCGATTTTCCGGCGCCACGCAAACCAACGAGGCAGATGCGTCTCGCACGTTGAGGCTGGTCCAAGGCAGGGCCGAGCAACTGCAAAACACTGCTTTTGGTCACCTGGTCGGAACAACGAAACAACTCTGCAACGCGTAGCGCCTCGGAGTTCCAAGGGTCTTCCTCGCCGACAAACCACTCGATCCGATGATCAAGAGCGATGGCGACACGTTTCAACAAGCCGATCGAAATATTGCCCTGCCCACTCTCAAGTTGGGCAAGGTAACGTGGTGATACGCCTGACCTCTCTGAGAGAAGACGCCGTGGGATGCCTTTGAGCTCCCTTGCCTTACGCACACGGTCGCCCACTTGTTCCATAAGTGTAGCAACGACGGCGTCTTCATCCAGGTCGTCACCTATGGAGTCTGCAGATAGTCCTAGCCTTGCCGTCATCTTCCTCGCTTACATGAATTATAATGCATATAGTATCGCAGGTGCCGCGAAGATCAACGCATTAGGCAAGCAGGGCGCTATATGCTGGACAGTTTCGCCAAAGATGCCTCGACAATGCGACGGATCTCCTCCGGGGGAGCTTGTTTGCGGAATTCATCGGCCAAGGTGAAGACCGACGTAAAGCGGCCGGAGAAGCAGATTCGCCTCTGCTGCTCACCATCGACCCGAAAGTCGATGGAGGTCTTCCCAAGCCGCGCAGGCCAAACATGACAGATCAATCGATCACGCGGTGTTACGGGTGCTAAGAAGTCCATCGACATATGGACGAACGGTGTGCCCACATTGCGGTCCAGTTCCATCTGAAACCAACCGTCTCCGCCCAGTCGATCTTCCCACCAAGCATTGATCGCGTCGAGCGCAAACCAAGGGAGCCTAGCCGTGTAGGCGATCTTCGCCGGATCGCAATCCCCCCAGGTGACACGAACCTCATGCCGAAGCGCGTTCTCCGGACGATCGCCCGACATGGTCAATACGTCTCCACATGATAGCGACCCTGCTTCCGTAGATCATCACGCAAGCTTTGCCAATCATGACCGATCGCAGAGGCTATGGTCGCGAAAGCCTCATCGACCCCCTCCTCCATCCCTTTAAGCCCGCAAATGTAGACATGTGTTTTGGGATCAGCGAGGAAGTCCGCCACCATTTCTTGCTCGGTCAGCATCCGGTCCTGAACATATTCTTTGGCCTGATCTTCGAGTCGGCTGAAGACGAGCTGCTGCTCCAAGAGTGACTTTGGAACTTTGGACAGCGGCCCAAAATACGGAAGTGCGTCCGCCGAACGCGCACCGAAAAATAAGGCCATGCCGCCGGAGCGTGCTCCAACGGCGCGTTGCCTTCGCATGGTGAAGGCACGCATTGGAGCTGAGCCTGTCCCGGTACAGATCATCAAGAGTCGAGTATCCGGATCATCAGGCATCAGGAACGTTGCGCCAAACGGGCCTGTCAGTTGTACTTCTGCATCCTGCTCAAGGTCGCAGATATAGTTGGAACAAATTCCGCCCACCTCACGTTTCACTGTCAGCGATATGTTGTTGTAATTGGGCCTCTCGCCATCGCGTGGCGACGAAATTGAGTAGAGCCGCGGCAGATAGGAATTCCCATCCTCGCTCTTGCCTGGCGGAACAACGCCGACTGATTGTCCTTCGAGTGCTGGAAAGGACTGTGCGCCAAGATCGAGGATAACATGACGCACGTCGTGATCGGGATCCTTAGTCAGCCGATAATTGCCCTGAACTCTTGCTGTTACGGGCTTGCTGAGCGTGTAGATATTCACCGACGGCTTGGCGGCGGAAGTGGGTGCTGCTGCCTTTCCGCCTGCACCGCTATGGGCTTCGGCCAAAAGGGCTGCGATATCCTCCTCAAGCGCTTCGATTGAGGTTTCGGCCTCATTGCCAGGCAACTCTTCCTGGACGGGAAGCTCGGTCCAAGCATACTGTTCATCGAGTGAGTAAGGCGTCTCGACAACTCGCCATTCGTCGATAGATCCAGTTGGGCAAACAGGGATGCAGTCCATGCAGAAGTTACAAACTGCTGGATCCACGACGACATTGTTGTCGTCATGTTGGATCGCGCCTATCGGACATGTCATCTCGCAGGTGTAGCAGCGGATACAGATTTCAGGATCGATTAGATGCTGTTTTCGCGGCTTCGTCACGGAACGATCTCCGTCCTTAAAACCCCTTGCACTTGTCGCACGCCGACTGAGGTTCAGGCCATGTGAAGCTTGACGTATTCGAACTCACCCGGCTTGTTGTCGATCCCCACTTTTGGTGGAGCGATCCAGCTGGCAAACTTGCCAGGCTCGTAACACGGTACCATCAAAGACTGAATGAAATCGCCGTCGGCGCTGGAAGGGAGCCATGAATCCCGATTTTTTTCCCATTCATCATCGCTGATAATGTTACCTTCCGGATCGGCCTTGATTGAGGCAAAGACTCCGATCTGACGATGGAACGCTTCATGCGGTAGGGTCAACTGAAAGGTGACTCCTGCCTTCTCAATGATCTTGTTCCAGCGCCCTATACCGCCTGAAGCGTCCCGGATGTAGTCATCACGAAGACGCATATTGATCGCCGTCAATGCAGGAACTTCTTCTGGAATGATCCCACCGTCTTTGATCGTACGCACGACATAGACGTCGTCTTTGAGCTGATGATCGTCTTTAAGCCGCATCTCCATATAGCGGCCCTTAATGCCCGAATTGAAGGCGTTGGCTGCATTGGTCGACACTTCAGAACCAAAGAGATCGAGCGACAGCGAGTAGTGCAGGTTTAGCTTTTTTTGAATTGTTGGCAGATCGATGACACCGAGGTCACGGACCTTGTTAATGTCATAGGGATCGGTGATGCCTGCCCCATTCATCGCCTCCACTGTTGCTTGGATTGTGCGACCGACGCCTGTTTCACCAACGAACATGTGGTGCGCCTCCTCGGTCAACATGAAGCGGCAGGTACGACTTAGCGGATCGAAACCTGATTGTGCGAGACTCTCAAGTTGCATCTTGCCGTCGCGATCAGTGAAGTAGGTAAACATGAAGAAGGAGAGCCAATCCGGTGTCTCTTCGTTGAAGGCCCCAAGCATGCGCGGTGCCTCGTCCGAGCCTGAGGATCGGCGCAGCAGATCGTCGGCCTCTTCACGGCCATCTTTGCCAAAGTATTTGAACAATAGGTAGACCATTGCCCAGAGATGGCGCCCTTCTTCAACATTCACTTGGAAGAGGTTGCGCATATCGTAAAGCGACGGCGCGGTCAGGCCCAGAAAACGCTGTTGCTCCACTGATCCTGGTTCCGTGTCACCCTGGATCACGATCAGACGCTTCAACATATTGCGGTATTCGCCTGGAACCTCCTGCCAAGCCTTCTCGCCGTAATGCTCGCCGCAAGGAATGGTTCGATCAAGAACTTCAGGCGCGAGAAGCACGCCCCAGCGATATTCTGGCATCTTCACATAGTCGAATTTCGCCCACCCCTTGGGATCAACCGATACGGCGGTGCGAAGGTAGACTTCTGACTCCTGAAAGTTTTTGGGGATCAGGTCGTTCCACCAGTTGATGTAGCCAGGATGCCACCGCTCCAGCGCCTTCAACACCTTCTTGTCCTTGCTTAAACCCACATTGTTTGGAATTTGCGAGTCGTAACTAACATTGATCAAGTCGATCATGATCTATCCTCCCAAGTGGGCAAAGGCCGATGGGTCATTGAAACGCTGTCTCTTGTCTTAAACGCGTGTCATGTCAAAACTGGCGCGCACACCTGTGCCATAGCGCTGAAGCGCACCTTCGGAACCAACGGCGTTGGATCGATTGAAGATCCAATTCTGCCAAGCAGTAAGACGACCGAAGATACGTGTCTCCATTGTCTCAGGGCCGGCAAATCGCAAATTGGCCTCCATCCCGGTCATGGCGTCTGGCGAGAAGCTGACACGTTCTTCAATGAACAAGCGCACCTCGTCTTCCCAATCGATGTCATCGAGGATGAGTGTGACCAGGCCTGCCTGATTGGCTTCTTCCGCCTGGAGCGGTTCACCGATCATCGCTTGTGTCGCTTCAACCATACTTGGCTGCTCGAGGAAGCGTGTCTCCAGCCTTGTCAGCTCATTACCCATCGGCAACGGGCCGAAATTTGCTTCACTTAATGTCACCGAGGCGATCGGGCGATTATCACCTTCAAAAGCGCCTTCCATCATGTAGGTGCGATCGACGGCAAACAGGAGTTCGGCAAAAACTCCCGCGAAGCAGGATCCATGCTCGACCTGTGCAATCATCGAGCGTGAGGTCACGTCGATACGCTTGAGCACCCGTTTCCAGAATTTAAGGACCTCATTTGCGAGCCAATTCTGTGCATTCCCGATCAAGAGCGCCTCATGGGCAAGCAACGTCTCCGAGTCGCCTTGAGTTTTAAAGATCAGGAGGCCCAACTCCATCTCATTAAAGCGCAGGTGCAACATGGCATCATCCAGCTCGCGGGCTACCCGCAAGAGATACGCATCGGCGCCCTGTTTTTGAAACTCAGCCATATCCACGGGAGGGGTTTCATCAGGCCCACGGAGTGTGATGGTCGCTGTGCGTGCTGCGCGATCGAGCTCGATTTCGACGGCCGAGTAGATGATATTGTCGTCACCAATCGTCCGCTTTAGCGGCGTCAGTTCGATCCCTTCTCCGGCATCCCGTTTGATCGAATTGGTCGCAAACTCGCTGGCGCGTTCCGCTACGATCTCCTCAAAACGCCCATTAGGGACGACCTCATCGACAAGATTCCATTCCTTAGCACGCTTGCCTCTAACGCCTTCCTCAACGGAGCAAAAGACATCGGCTCGATCACGGCGGACCTTTCGCTTGTCGGTCACGCGGGTCAGGCCACCCGTACCCGGCAACACGGCAAGCAATGGCACTTCTGGTAACGAGACTGCTGAACTTCCGTCATCGGTTAGCATGATGTAGTTGCAAGCGAGCGCTAACTCGTAGCCACCGCCTGCACAGGCTCCTTTTACGGCGCATATATATTTCTGCCCGCTGTCCTCCTCAGCCGCTTCATAAGTGTTTCGGGTCTCGTTCGTAAATTTACAGAAGTTCACTTTGTGGCTGTGAGTCGCACCGCCAAGCATGCGAATATTGGCGCCGGCGCAGAACACCCGGTCTTTGCCGGAGCGCATCACGACAACCTTTACCTCGGGGTGCTCGAAACGCATGCGCTGAACAATATCAGCGAGTTCAATGTCGACGCCCAGATCATAAGAATTGAGCTTCAACTGATAGCCTGGGAATAACCCACCATCCTCATCGACATCCATATACAAATGGGCGACTGCACCGTCATACGTGACGTGCCAATGGCGATAAGTCGACGGGTCCGTCTGAAAGTCGATGGCCTCAACCATGGCGAGCCTCCTTCATCCATGTGCACTATTATGCAAAATTCCACCAGTGTAAAGCAACAAAACGCCAATTTTGCGCTAAAAATTAGTGATTGACGCAAGGATTCGTGTAATATTATGCAAAATATTGCATAATTAGGGACTGACTGTGGCCCTCAATCTGGAACAATCGTCTGCGGAAAGCGCGAGAAGCTTCGGCCCAGATCGCCGGAAGGCCTCGTCGATGAGGCGTTGGGATTGATCAAAGAGCCGACCTGCCGCTCCTGGCTTGTCCATCGCCTGCTTCAGTCCAGCATTGGCAAGCTGGATGATTCCTTGCAGTAATAGTCGCTCAGGACTATTGGGTGGACAGGTGAGCCAAAGAGGCTCGAGAACTTCATGCGCTTCCCAAAAATATCCCTCCTTTAAAAAAGCCAGCCCGAATCGCCAAGCCTCAGTTTTAGTGATCTCGGAGAGATCGACGTCCTGGGCACAGTTCCTAATCGCTTCGAACAGATCCTCGGCATGTCGCTGATTGCGCCCGGGCAGATACGCGTGAGGCGGTCGCCAACCTGATGGTAGGGCGCTCACTGTGGTGTCAGACATCCGCTGGACGTGAGCATTCTCAAGTACATTCGACGACTGTTTCTTCCATGCGTCTAAGGCGTTGGGTGAATTCTGTGATTGCGTTCAGTGTTGCCTCGGGCCGATCCACATGGGGTGCGTGGCGGCAGTCATCAAAAATGGCGATTTCGACCGGTGAATAGATCCGCTCCTCGATCACGCTGATCTGAGCAAGCGTTCCGTATTGATCCTCACGGCCTTGGATGGCTAGGACGGGGATGCGCAAATGATCGATAACATCGGTGACGTTCCAAGCTTTGAAGCCGGGATCGAGCCAGACGTCATTCCAGCCTCTGAACGTGTTCTCTGGATCGTTATGGTATTTCGCCATGCGCTCGCGCAGGCCGCCTTGCGCAAAAGCCTCGTTGGCCTTTGCGATCTCGGCTAGACCCATCTCTTCGGTGAAAAAATGAGGAGCCATCAAAATGAGACCGCGGATACGATAGTCTTCAACCGAACCGCCATAGATTGCCGCGATTGTGGCACCATCAGAATGGCCGAGAAGAATGCCGGCCTTCAAGCCGACGCTGTCTAAAACGTCGGGCAGAACCTCCGTGGCTTCGCGGGTCATGTAGTCGAGTGGACGGGGAAGTACAGCACGGTCGGACCCACCGTAGCCTGCGCGCGAATAAGCCAGGACTCCGAAACCTGTTGTGTTTGCAATCTTCCTCGGAAACTCGCGCCAGAGTTCCAGGCATCCCAGCCCTTCATGCAGCATAACAATCGTTGGGGCGACATCAGGGGCCGGCCCAAAGCATGCATATTCCAAATGGTTACCGCCAGCGATCAGGGTACTGCGAGTTCCGTCGGTCCAACGGATTGCCATCAATTCGCCTCTCTTAGCTTGAAGCGCTGGATCTTGCCTGTGGCGGTCTTCGGCAGGTCAGGCACGATCTCAATCCAGCGAGGGTATTTCCACTTGCCAATGCGCCCCTTGACGAAATCTCGGAGTTCGGCGTGAACGGTGTCACCTTTCTCGGTGTCCTTGAGGACGACGAATGCCTTTGGTTTTTCCAATCCGTCATGGTCGCGTTTTGGTACGACAGCGGCTTCGAGCACATCCATGTGGGCCGCAATGGCCTGCTCGACTTCAAAAGGACTAACCCAGATGCCCGAGACCTTGAACATGTCGTCTGTGCGCCCGCAATAGATGTAACGACCGTCTTCGGTGATTTCATATTTGTCACCCGTGCGCGTCCACTCGCCTTCAAAGGTGCAGCGGCTCTTGTCACGCTGATTCCAGTAGCCCTCTGCTGCAGAAACGCCACGCACCAGTAGCTCGCCGATTTCGCCAGGCCTGACGTCCTCGCCATGTTCGTTGATGCAGCGAAGCTCGTATCCCGGAACGGCTATGCCCGCGGTTCCGTAGACGACATCCTCCGGTCTATTGGACAGGAAGATATGAAGCATCTCCGTCGAGCCGACTCCATCAAGGATATCAACACCCCAAAACTCTCGCCATTTGCGGCCTATCTCTTCGGGCAGCGCTTCACCTGCCGAAATACAGGTTCTCAGTTCTGATGATTGCGGTCCCATCTCATCGAGCTTGGCTAGGGTTGCTGCGAAGAGCGTTGGCACACCACAATAGATCGTTGGTTTTTCTTTGATGATCGTGTCAACAACGACATCGGGTGTCGGCCTTCCTCCAAAAAGCAGCGCCGTCGCGCCGACCGACATGGGGAATGTCATCGTGTTGCCTAAGCCGTAGGCAAAAAAGATCTTAGCCGCCGAAAACACCAGATCGTCTTCGCGGATTTGAAGAACTTCTGCTCCATAGGTATCTGCCGTTGCCCGAAGGGCTCCGTGAACGTGACGTACGCCTTTCGGCTGGCCTGTTGAGCCAGAGGAATAGAGCCAAAACGCACACTCGTCCTGACTCACCTCAATGGCACATGACGGCTCGGCGTCGGCGAGGAACGCCTTGTAGCTCAGGTGATCCCCAGGTGAATCACCGATCACGATAACGTCGCGCAAGTAGGGTGTGTCTTCAAGCGCTGGAGAAACCGTCGGCATGAGCTCCTCGGATACGATCAGACACACCGCACGGCTGTCCCGAAGGATCGCGTCATACACGGGCGCTGCGAGAAGCGTATTCAGCGAGACTGGGATCACGCCGGCCTTGAGACAGCCCCAGAAAACCTCAGGATATTCAATCTGGTCGAGAATAAGGCACGCGACCCGCTCCTCCCGTCGGATACCGGCGCGTGTGAGGGCACCTGCAACCAAATCCGTTCGGCGCGCAAGGTCGCGGTAGCTTGTCTCGCGCTTGTGCCCGGCAACCTCGCGAAAGACCGTTTTTTCACCTCGGCCTTCCGAAACATGTCGGTCAACAAACCAGACCGCAGCGTTGCCATTATTCATGGCTTTCTCCCTGACCGAGGCCGGCATTACTCTCGGCTTTTGCAGGCAGTCTCATCCTGCCCTATCATGGTTTGTGCTATATAGTTCACCAAATTTGGACTATCAGCAACACAGCAATTGAAAGATGCATTTTTTTGCACAAAGTGGCGGATCCGACGAAGAACAATCCCCTTTAAAGCCTGATAACGGCGGGGTCATGGTCATCATAGAGTCGCTTGAGCAGGGCTGAGCGTCGCGTGATGATTTTCACGAAATTGAGATTACCTTTAGCCGTGATCTCTCCATCGCCCATCTGTGGTGGTTCAGCAAGGACGATGATCCTTGACACCTTTGTAGCGGAGCCCTGATCGTCCTGATATTTGAAGCGACTCTTGATTGTCGCCTGTAGGGCTGGGCTGACGAAAGCGCCATCGACCTTTTGGCCATCGGCTATCGAGATGGCTTCAGGGCTTGGAAAAATCATAAGGCCGATTTCCATGCGATCTGCTCCACAGATCACGATGTCCTGTGCCAAAGACGCCAATCTGGGCAAGAGAGCAAGGCGCAGATTGGCCGATCGTACCCAAGTTCCACTGGAAAGCTTGAAGTCCTCGGAAACGCGTCCATCGAAGCGCAAGCCTCGTTCGGGTTTGGTTGCATCGACAAACCTTACCGCGTCACCGGAGATGAGGAAGCCTTCTTCATCGAACAATTCGGCCGTCTTGGCCGAATCGTTCAAATAGCCTGGTGTTACGTTCGGCCCGCGCACACGCAGGTCGCAGCGCATCTCATCATCTGGGACCAGCTTGATTTCGAGACCGGTCATGGGAACGCCGACGATGCCCGATGTTTCGATAGGTTCATGCACGATTAGGCATGCCGGCGCTGTCTCGGTCATGCCCCACGATGAAATCATCAACGGCGCATCACCTCGGACGTCACGCGCCATAGATTCAAGATCAGCCCAGACATCCTGTGGAAGAGAGGCGCCTGCGTAAAAGATCATATCTAGATCTTTGAAGTAACGTCGACGGAGTTCCGCATTGTCGCGCAGAGCATCGCGGATCATCGCAAAGCCGAGCGGCACATTAAAGCTGAGCGTCCCGGACTTTAGGCGAAGGTTCTCTATTGTTTTGCCCACAAGTTGCTTTATCGGTTTGCCGCCGTCGATGTAAAGGCTGCCTCCGTTGGCAAGCATCAGGTTGAAGTTGTGAGATCCTCCAAAGACATGATTCCATGGAAGCCAGTCGATGATCACTGGCGGGCGATCCTTTAGGAACGTTAGTGCATCGGCGATTTGCGTCTGATTCGCGCACATCATTCGATGTGTGGTGATCACGCCTTTGGGGTTCGACGTCGAGCCTGACGTCATAAGATATTTAGCAACTGTGTCAGGGCCGACGGAAGCCGCAGCCTGATCAACCTTGCTCTCATCACCGCCTCGGAGCAGTGTCGTGAAAGGCGTCTCTTGTTTGCCAACCTTAGCACTCGACACTTTCTCTAGGCCGTCGAAGATTGAGAGGGCGAGAGCCTTTCCGAAGCGTTCGCCGTCTTCGGCAAAGATCAGACGTGGTTTTACAAGTTCAGCACAATGGATGAGTTGTGGAAGGGCTGCTGGAATCAGGGAGTATTGTTCGGCCAGAGGCACGATCGGTATGCCTACATACTGGGCCGCTAAGGCCAATAGGCCGTGATCAACACTGTTGCCGGAGAGGATCAGGATCGGGGTTTGCGGTCCAAGGCCGCGATCCAATAGGCTAGCAGCGATGGCGCGAACCGACTGCCAGGTTTCCTGATAGGTGATTTCTCGCCAGCCAGCGCCACTCCGTTCAGCAAGAAAGACTGCGTCGGGCGATTGTTCTGAAAAACGGTCGATCCAACTGCCGATCGTCGAATCAACTGCTCCCATGTCATAACCGGAGCGAAGGATGATCGAGCCATCCAAGCGATCTTCGCGCTGGACGCGATGGGGTCGGTAGTCGGCAGCTCTGGACATCGGCTTGATCTCCTTTGCTTGTCTGTTTCTTAAGCTATCAAATTCGCCAGACTAAGCTGGAATCAAAAACAGCGTGATGGCTGGAAAGGCTACCAGCAAGATCACGCGAAAGAGATCTGAAGCCACAAAGTAAAGCACCGATTTGTACGTTTCGATCATCGGTGTTTCCCGATCCATAGCATTGATCACGAAGAGATTGAGGCCGACTGGAGGTGTAATGAGGCCGACCTCGACAACGATCAGAACGAGAATGCCAAACCAGATGGCGACGTGCTCCGGGCTCATGCCGAAATCCAGCGCCATCATGACCGGAAAAAAGATCGGCACGGTCAACAGGATCATTGATAGGCTGTCCATGAAGCAGCCAAAGACGAGATAGAGCAGGAGGATGGCTAACAAGACGAAGATTGGGCTTAGGCCCATGTCGACCACCAGCGTCGAGAGTTCCTGCGGCACCTGAGTTAGCGCTAAGAACCCGTTATAGAATGAGGCGCCGAGGACGATGAAAAAGATCATCCCCGTTGCTTTTGCAGTTGCTGTGAAGCTGTCCAACAATGTGCGTCCAGTTAGCCCACCATTCAGCCACGCGATCAGGCCGGTGCCGAGCGCGCCGATGGCCGCGGCCTCGGTCGGTGTAAAAATCCCGGCATAGATTCCACCAACGACTGCAACGAAAACCAGGAGGACGGGCCAGACCGTGACCAGCGCACGAAAGCGCTCAGGGTAGGAAATACGGGCGCGCAAGCCAGCAGATCCCGGGTTCAGGCGCACATAGATTGAAATGGCGATCATGTAGCCGATGGCCGCGAGGATCCCCGGTATGAAGGCGGCAAGGAACAGCTTCGCGATATTTTGTTCGGTCAGAATTGCATAGATCACTAGGACGACCGAAGGCGGGATCAGAATGCCAAGCGTGCCGCCGGCAGCGAGGGTTGCCGTCGAAAAGCCGCCAGCATATCCGTACTGTTTGAGTTCTGGCAGGGCGACGCGGCTCATCGTGGCAGCGGTGGCAAGGGACGAACCGCAAATCGCGCCGAAGCCGGCACAGGCGCCGATCGCCGCCATAGCGACCCCTCCCTTTCGATGGCCAAGCCAACTCTCGGCTGCTTTGAAAAGAGCTTGAGACATCCCTCCTAAAGTCGCGAAATACCCCATTAAAAGGAACATCGGAACGATCGAGAGTGAGTAGTTTGAAAAGGTTGTGTAGCTTTCGCTCTTCAACCTTGCCAGCGCGACGCTCGGCTTGCCGGTCACAAGCCAAAGGCCAACAAAGCCCATGGTGAACATCGAGAGTCCGATTGGAACGCGGAGGAAGATCAAGATGAGCAAGACCGGAAAGGAGAGCATTCCGATTTCAAGGCGCGTCAACGATGCGAGCAGATCAAAGGGGTTCAATGCTCAGCGCTCCCACCATCGACAACTGATTGGCCGCTGATCACTTCAAAAGCGCGGATGATGGCCATGTAGACGCCAGCAGCAGCTGCCGCTACAGCGCCGATGAGACTAAGTGCGTAAGACCACCAGACGGGAAACTGAAGAAGAAGGGTGGTTTCGCCGCTTCTCAATTTCCGTCCCATGCCGTCGTAGAGTTGTACCGCAATAATCACCAAAACAACGGCAAAAAGGATCTCTGCGAGCAAGATCAGACTGCGACGGACGCCGCGCGGCAACAGGTTGACCACAACATCGACGGAGGCATGGGAAGCTGAAAGCTGAGTAAAAGGCAAGAAAGCGAAGATGCAGAAAGCCATGCCGGCTTCGACCAACTCAAAGTCACCTCGAATCGCCCCAACGCCGACATCGATCAACCATTGAGCGACAGCTGGTGCCGTTGCTGTAACGATATCGAGATAGAGAATGGAATTGAGTGTCCGACCAAGAATCGACGCACAGGTTATCAAGATAAGCAGGGAGAGAACGACCCCACCGATCACGGCGAAGATATAGGCTATTTGGACTGCTGCACGATGTATTCGCAGCATGATTTCCCCAAGTTGGCGCTTGATGACTACGGTGCGGAGGCACCGTAGTCATGCCTGGCGGCTGCGTTATCGATTATTGGGGATTCGCGGCGGTGTACTCTTCCATCAGGCTGCGAGCTTCATCGATCAGGGCCTGACCGTCGATTCCTCGACCGTCCATATCAGCAACCCAGTCAGCGTAGATCGGCTCGACAAGCGCGTTCCATTCGCCGGTTTCTGCCTCGCTGACGGTCACGATGTTGTTGCCACGATCAACAGCGACTTGGCGCGCCGGACCGTCGGCATCTGCTTGCGTGCCCCCTGCAAACACGGAGAACTCCAGTCCCGAGTTTTGATCGATGATCGCCTGGAGGTCAGCGGGCATCGTATCATAGACGTCCTTGTTCATTGCCAACACGAAGGTGAGATTATAGAGCGCTGGACCATCGAACTCAGTATGATTCTCGACCAACTCTGGAATTTTGAGTGCTGTCGTCACTTCCCAAGGAATCGTTGTGCCGTCTAGTACGCCTTTGGAGAGAGCCTCGGAGACAGCAGGAACCGGCATGCCGATGGGCTCGGCACCTACGCGGGTCAAGAGGTCATTCACCAGACGAGAGCCACCTCTAATCTTCATGCCGCGGAGATCATCTGGAACACGCACAGGCTTGTTGGTGTGGAACATGCCAGGCCCGTGTACCCACGTACCGAGGATATGGACATCCTGAAAGTCGGCCTCTTTCATGTGGCGATCGAACATCGTCCAATAGGCAAAAGACGCTGCGCGCGCGTCTTCAACGAGAAACGGGAGCTCAAACACTTCCGTCCGCGGGAAGCGTCCTGGCGTATAACCGACAACAGTCCAAACAATATCAGCGATCCCATCCATCGCCTGGTCGATTAATTCAGGTGGCTTGCCGCCGAGTTGCATAGATGGATAACGTTCAACCTCGATCCGCCCCTCAGAGTCACTCTCGACACCGTCAGCCCAGACATCAAGGACCAGCTTCGGGACATTGGCCTGAGGTGGTAAGAAGTGATGCAGTCTTAGCGTTACCTCTTGTGCCCTCGTTGATGTTGGTGTGGTTACCGTGGCCAACGCCACAAGTGCAGCAACGCCAATCAATCCGCACGTTGTTCTTCGGTTTGTCATCGGGGCCTCCCATGTTGACGGCGTGGGTGAGCAATATATTGCCTCTTGCGAACCTGATCTTTGACGATTTCATGGCTTGAACGCATTATAATGCAAGACTCCCGATGATCAATGTTTCAAAACACTCCGAGAGGGATGCCCAAACTGCGTTCTCCTCAAACTACCCTAGGCGCTATGCAGTTTCTGGTCGACACCCCCATCACAGTCCTCATCGCAATTCTTGTCTGCTCTTTTGGGTTCTTCTATCTCGCAGGTCGGAGGAAGAAACAGCCCCCTACCCATCGAGGCGGTTTCGTCGCCATGCGACCTTCTCGAAACCTTCATGTCTGCCGAGCTTGGCGTACCACAAAAGGCGTGCCTTGCCCGGGCGCAATTGTCGTCGATCTCAGGAGCGATTGCGCTCGTAAAGCGCGCCAGTCTGACTTGAGATCAACAACCTTGCTAAAGAGTCTATTGAATTCGTTGATCCGTGCGTTGATGCTTAGTCGAGGCGCGGCAACCATGGATGCCCAGGCATTGCACGTCGATGGTGCGCTAATGACGAGGCTTGGCGTCACTTCAGTTCTTGGGTTGGCACGACATTGGATGATGGTTGATCCGTGTCGATGTGATGTGAAAAGGCAAGCCAACCTGCCCTCGAGATAACAACAAGAGTCGTAAGGGAGGATACGAATCATGCCGAATAGAATTACAACAGTTTTGGGCGGATCTGCTGCCCTCATGGGTATTTTTGTACTGAGCGCACATGCTGAGGAAGTCCAGCTTCAAGCAGCCAGCTGTTTTCCCCAAGGATCCTTTTTTTCCAAACGTTTCGAAAGCCTGATCGATCAAGTGAACGAGCAAGGTAAAGGCGCAGTTCAGATCAACTACGTCGGCGGTGCGCCTGCAATAGGTAGCCAGCTGACCGTTGTGCAAAAGGTGGCTCAGGGTGTCTACGATCTAACGTCTTGTACGGGTTCTTACTATCAGAACGTTCTTCCCGAAGCTGACGCTTGGAAGCTGCTCGAGAATACGCCGGCCGAAATTCGCGAGAATGGCGGTTGGGATTACATGAATGGACTGCATAATGACAAGAACCTAGAGGTTCTGGCACGTCACCACTACGGCACTCAGTTTCACCTCTTTCTTGCCGATGGCTACAAAATCGATAAACCAGATCTGGCTGGCCTACATTTGCGCGTAGCGCCGATTTACACTAATTTTTTCAAGGCCTTGGGTGCAACAACACAAGACAGTAATATCGCTCAAGTCTTCACACTCATGGAAAACGGGACGGTCAAAGGATATGGTTGGCCCGTCCTTGGCCATCAGCCTGGTTGGGAGACAGTGACCAAATATCGGGTCGACCCCGGCTTCTATGATGTCGACTTGATGATCCTCGCGAATTTGAACCGTTGGAGCGAACTCTCCGATCAGGCACGAAATCTGATTAATGATGCCGCGGTAAAGATCGAGCAAGATGCCATGGCCAATGACGCCAAGCTGAATGAAGACGTTGCTGCTAAGCAGGTCGAGGGCGGCTTCGAAGTGATCGAATTCACGGGTGATGATCGAGACACATGGCTCAATACTGCGCGCCAAGCTGGTTGGGACGGTGTGACGTCAGTGAGCCCAGAGCATGGCCCCAAGCTTCGCGAATATTTCGCTGTTGACTGAGACATAACAAGCGGACAGCCCCATGTAGGGGCCGTCCGCCATTGCTTAGGTTTCGTTTGGATCTCGTCGGAATGTCTGGCTTTCGCCATCTCGATGCGCTCATGGGTCGTTTGTATCATCAGGTCGGCAACTTGGTGGGTGTATCACTTGGTCTGTTCGCGGTCGCAATCTCTCTCGATCTGTTTCTTCGTCTCCTCGGACTAGGCAATTTGCCCGGCATGCAGGAGATCATAGAATATGCACTGTTCGCGGGCGTGTTCTTAGCGGCACCTTGGGTCCTCCGCCTAGGCGCGCATGTTCGCGTCGACTTGCTGCTTACAGCTCTTCCGGTGTCTCTTACAAAAATTCTCGACCGCGTTCTTGATGGCTTTGGGCTCTTGATCTGCCTTACTTTGGTTTGGTTTGGCAGCATTAATCTCTCAACATCCTATGCCTTCCAATCCATGCAGATGAAATACTTCAACATCCCGGAATGGTGGTTGTTAAGCGTCTTCGTCACGAGCTTTAGCTTGCTAGCCTTTGAGTTTGTATGCCGATTGGTCCGGGGCGCCGACGTACCAGAAGCGAGAGCCGGCAAGGCCAGGGACGCCTGAGATGGTGATGGAATGGTATTGGGCCCTCATGCTCCTCCTTGGCGGTGCTGTCGGCCTGCTCATCATCGGGCTGCCCGTAGCCTTTGCCTTTTTTACAGCCAATATTTTGGGCGCCTTCATTTTCTTGAGGGGGGAGATCGGCCTAAGCCTTATGCCGATCGAATACGCACTTTCAATTACCAAGTTTACGCTCGTGCCTGTCGCCCTGTTCATTCTGATGGGCGAGATCCTCTTTCAAACGGGCGTCGCCTTTCGTTCAATTAATGCAATCGACAGGCTGATTGCTCGGGTTCCTGGCCGTTTGGCCATCGTTTCGATCGCCGGTGGCTCGGTGTTTTCATCTTTGTCTGGTTCGACGATCGCTAACACGGCCATTCTCGGCAATATCTTGTTGCCGGATATGCTGCGACGCGGCTATCAGCCAGCTCTTGCAATGGGACCGATCATGGCTGTCGGCGGCATCGCGATGCTGATTCCGCCATCGGCCCTTGCCGTCCTTCTCGCGAGCTTAGCAGAACGATCGATTACCGATCTCTTGATTGCAGGTGTCCTGCCGGGCCTGATGATGTCGGCGCTTTTTGTCATCTACGTCGTCATCCGCTGCCGTCTCAATCCATCATTGGCGCCGCAAGCATTCGAGAACTCAGAGCGAGGTTGGGCGCGCTGGCGTCCTTTTTGTGTCGACGTGCTACCGCTCTTTATCATCTTCGCTGTCGTCGTCGGCTCGATCTTCATGCGTATTGCAGCGCCAGAAGAGGCGGCTGCACTTGGCTGCCTTGCAGCGACAGCGATCAGTGCTGCCTATGGCAAGCTCACGCGCAAATCCTTGATGAGGGCACTCAGGGAAACGGCAAAGATCAATGTGATGCTCCTCTTCATCATCACCGGCTCGCTGACCTTCGCTCAGGTCTTACAAGTCTCAGGCGCGACAAGTGGCGTCCTTGAGGCGATTAACGCAACATCGCTCACACCCATCTCGGCGATGCTTCTGATGATGGCACTACTACTGTTTCTTGGTTGCTTCATGGATCAGATAAGTATGATCCTTCTGACGCTGCCTTTTTTTCTGCCGATAGCCGACACGCTAGGTATGAATTCGACATGGCTCATGGTGATGATGCTGATCGCGATGGAGATCAGCCTGATGACGCCGCCATTCGGTCTCCTGCTCTTTGTCATGAAGGGAGTCGCGCCTGCCCACATCCGTATCACTCAAATTTACCAGGCAGCCCTCCCATTCATTGGCCTGGAACTCGTCGTTATGGCAGTTCTGATAGCGTTCCCTTCCCTCGCCTTGTTCCTTCCTGGGTTGCTCAGATGAGCTTTCGCGGAACGCTGACGTGCTCGTGCAACTCGCCCTGATGACCATGGCAATTCTGGACAAAAGCTGGACCAAGGTCCCGAAGCACATAAGTTGAGTCTAGATAGGGAGCTTTCGCCGCATGCCAGGCGGCGATAATGCGGAATGGTTCGCGATGCCTATTGTCCGCAGATCGATCATGATATCCGCTGCGATGGCCTTTCTGAATTCAACGCCGTTCGCAGCAGATCAATCTGTAGCGCCTGAGACTGATCTTGCCTTGGTGCTGGCCGCTGATATTTCATACTCCGTTGATCCAGACGAACTTGACCTCCAGCGAAGAGGCTATATCAGCGCCTTTCGCTCGCCGGAGGTTGTTGAAGCGATCAAAAGCGGATTTACGGGACGGGTTGCCGTCACTTACCTCGAATGGGCTGGTCCGGATTCCCAGGCGCAGATCGTGCCTTGGACAGTCATTGACGGCGCTGAGACGGCATTCAGGTTTGCCGACAGGCTAGAAGCCGAGACACTTCATCGAAGCGGCGAGACCTCTATCTCTGCCGCCTTGGAACAGGCCGCCTTGCTGTTTGAGACGGCGCCGCCGGCTCCACGCCGCGTGATTGATCTTTCAGCCGATGGCTACAACAACGCTGGGGGGTCTGTGCTCGCCGCGCGTGAATGGGTTCTCTGGCGCGGCATCACGATTAATGGGCTGCCGATACTGACAGACGACGCCGCAAATCTGGAAGCCTACTTCCGAGACTGTGTCGTCGGCGGACCGGGAGCCATGCTGTTCTCTGTTCAAAGGCCCGAGGACTTTGCCAAAACCCTGCTTCGAAAACTTGTCACGGAGATCGCATGGCAGGGCCCGGTCGCCCTTGTTCAGGTCGCGGCTCATCCTTCTGCCGACTGCGCCGCGGGCGAGAAACAAGCAAGAGATGATTACCTTCGCCAGCTTCATGACCTGACAAATGGTCGATCAGAACGTTGGCTACCGAGAGAGGAGGACTGGCCGACGCCGAAGTAACGGTTGCTTTGTCTTCGTCGAAGGAGAGGAGCTCGAAAAGGCACCCATTCCTGTCCTTTCTTTGGGGTTCTCACCTTGGTGATGGCGTATATCGGCCGCTTAAGACTCGATAAAGCTGCGGGCGGTCGGACGAAAACAATCAGGGAGGAAACGTCGTGAACCGTCTTTGTTCAATGATCGTGCTGACCATGACACTCGGTGGGTCTATGGCTAACGCCCAGTCCGCCGACGAGCTCATCAATGATACTGTGACGCCCGGCGACGTGCTCACTTACGGTATGGGCTATGGCCAGCAGCGCTACAGTTCACTCGACCAGATCAGTGTCGACACGGTCTCTGGCCTCGTACCGGTCTGGGCCTACAGTCTTGACGATAGTCGTGGGCAGGAGAGTTTCCCCCTCGTGAAAGACGGCGTGATGTATGTCACGACCCATGCTGCAACGATCGCGGTGGATGCGGCAACCGGAAAGCAGATCTGGAAAGCAACGGTCGAATATCCCCCAGAAACGCCTCGCGCGGCATGCTGCGGCATCGTCAATCGTGGTGCAGCTATCTATGAAGGCAAGCTCTTCCGAACGACCCTAGATGCGAATATCATCGCCCTTGATATGGCAACGGGCTCTGAAATCTGGCGAACCAACTCCATCGACTTCAAAGCCGGATACTCATTTACGGTCGCACCCTTGGTGGCCGACGGCGTTGTCATTGTCGGCATTTCCGGCGGTGAGTACGGCATTCGTGGTTACATCGAAGGCTACGACGTTGACACAGGTGAGCGTGTCTGGCGCACCTATACGGTGCCGGCTCCAGGCGAGCCCGGTTCCGAGACATGGCCTGATGACAGCGATGCATGGGAACGCGGCGGTGGTCCAGGATGGCTAACAGGGACCTATGATCCGGAACTCGAGACGGTCTATTGGGGCGTGGGCAATGCTGGCCCCTGGAATGCTGCGGTCCGTCCCGGTGATAATCTCTACACGGGCTCCATGCTCGCAATGGATCCCAAGACGGGTAGCATCAAATGGCATTACCAATTTACGCCAAATGATCCCTATGACTATGACGGTACCAATGAGTTAGTGCTGGCCGATCTAGATGGTCAAAAAGTCATCTTGCAGGCCAATCGAAACGGGTTCTTCTACGTGATTGACCGGCTGACTGGAAAGCTCATCGCCGCGAACAAGTTCATCGATCGCGTTGATTGGGCTGACAGCATTGATCTCGAGACGGGTCGCCCCAATGAGACCGAACTCGGCGTCAAGATTCGTTCCGGCGAGCAAGTAACCTTCTGGCCGAGCGCCTTTGGCGGCAAGAACTGGGCACCAATGGCGTACAATCCAGATACGCAAACGGCATTTATCAATACGCTCAATTTGGGCATGAACTACAAGGGGGTAGAGCCGCAGTACCGCGCAGGGGTCTTTTACTTCGGCGCCGAGTTCAGTTGGGATTGGCCAGAGGGGGATCGTGGTTATCTTCGGGCGATCGATCCGATGACGGCCGAGGTTAAGTGGGAAAGTGCCATCGCTATTCCCCGAAATGCTGGCATTTTGGCGACAGCTGGTGGTTTGATTTTCACGGGCAATCAGTCCGGCGATTTCGAGGCGTTCAATGCCGAAACCGGCGCTAAAGCGTGGTCGTTCAACACTGGATCCGGAATTGTTGGTCAGCCCATGACATGGGAGATGGACGGGCGCCAATATGTCAGCATTGTGAACGGCAGCGGTGCGGTCTACGCACTCTTCTCAGGTGATGAGCGACTGGCAGATACGCCGGCCGGTGGTTATCTCTGGACCTTTGCCCTCCACGGTAATTGACCAGTTGACCATCATGCGAGCCTTAGCCGTCGCCGCCTTGCTGACGCTCTACGGAGCGTCAGCCAAGGCGGAAGAGGCGCTTCTTGCAAAAGGCGAAAGCGTCTACAAGCAGTTCTGTTCTCATTGCCATGGTCTCGACATGAAGAATCCCGGGACTTCGTCTTACGATCTTCGAAAATGGCCAAAGGATGCCAAGGAAACCTTTGTAAAAAGCGTCATGGAAGGCAAAGGCGATATGCCAGCTTGGGGCGACATTTTGCTTCCGGAAGAGCTGGAGGCCATTTGGTTCTATGTGGCAACCCGAGGCGGGAAAGAGCCGCCGCCACAAGCATCAGCAGGCGAAGGCTGAAAGGGACGCAGGAGATGACAAGATGGAACGCCCTTGTCGGTCTTTTGCCGGTTGGCTTCGTCTTGGCATTTGGGCCAACACCAGCTCTCTCTGCTGACGGCATCTCGACGATCAGGCATCATGATCTTGTCGTATGCCTTCCCCGGAATGCTGGTGTGATCGCGGGGCGGCGAGTGCAAGGAGGTAGTGGGTTCGATTTTCGCGTCGCCGAAGAAGTCGCTACCCGCCTTGGATTTGACCTCGACATCATCTGGTTTGAGGATGAACGTGAAGAGGAGAGCGATCCAGTCCGGGAGACTTATGCAATGCTGTCCTATGGACTTTGCGATGTGGTTCCCGGCCATCCGCGTTATGCTGGCGCCGTTGGGTCCCCCTCCTATGATCGGGCCTCGTTACCCCGCTGGTTGGGCATGCCTCAGGAAATCGATGCCCGTACCGGCTTTTTACAGGATCGCCTTGCTGGCTTTGTCGATGTCGCCCCGATTGCGGTGACAAAAGGGTATATGCGTTCGACTATCGGTCTCGTCTACCGAGATGGAGCACCCGAACCGACCGACCTTGGTGATCTCGGCGGACGAAGACTCGCCTTTCAGCAGGGCACGCTCTCCGGCGCCATTGCGATGATTCAGCTGACGTCGGGGGATCGCGCCCGCGCCCGTCACTTTAATCCTGGCTCGACCTTTCTTTGGGAGGTCGAAACGAGCAACGCGGAGCTCGCGATCGTCGATATCGCGGCCTTTGATAGTTATCGCAAGAGTAACCCGGCCACTCGGCTCAAGCTTGGAAAATGGCGACACCCGCTTGGCATCGATATCGGTATGGCCGTACTCGCTTCGAACACACAACTTGTCGAAGCGATCGACCGGGTACTCTACGATATCCTAGGAGAAGGACGCATGAGTGATCTTGCTGAGGCTGAAGGGTTGACCTATACGCCGCCGCAATCGGATGAGCTGACGTCTCAGTTTACATTGCAGACACTTTTGACGTCGCCATGAGTGCAGGTGTTGTCAGTCGTGGTTGTCGCTCCACCAGGAGGACACACGCTTCAATATTGGGGTACAGCTAGAGGGGCGAGATCCTTCGACCGCAAAGAGGCGGGGCTATGAGCGCCCGAAAAAAAGACCAAGTTGACAGAACGCCAATTGACCAGCGGCTCCTGCATAAAGGCCGAGCTTCTTGAAAAGAACGGTTTTCAGAGCTTGAGCTGATCTGCGGCCGTCAGTGCCGACATGCCCCCATCAATCGTTATGTCATTACCTTTGATCCAACGGCTTTCTTTCGAGGCCAAAAAGACAATCACATCGGCGATTTCTTCAGGCAATCCTGGCCGCCCGACGCGGGCGATATTCATTGCCATCTTCGTGCCAAAAGCCGCTTCAAAATCTTCGAGAATACCAGTACTGACGGCAGCTGGACTAACCGAATTCATGCGCAATCCTTTTTCAATCAAGCGTTCTGTTTGTGCGAGACTCCAGGCAATAACCGCTTCCTTCGATAGATTGTAGGCTCGGACATGGTCCACATGATGGCGCTCAATGAAACTGCTCAACTCGGATGGACCGGTAAGGGCCATTAACGCCCTCACCTGCTCGAGATTGTCTCGCCAGGCGGCACCAGCACGAGATGCCGTATTCACGATTGCGCCGCCCTTATGGAGATATGGGATGAGGGCGTTGGTGATCTGGACGAGACCGAAAAAATTGACCGACAAAACCTTCTCTTCCAGACCGGGACGCGGCGGTAAGCCAGCATTGTTAATCAGGCAATCGAACCCGCCCGAAAGCCGCTTCAAGGCCGTGTTGATCGATTGGGTGTCTGACATGTCAACGCGGATCCACTGATCGACATCGACCGGTTCGGCAATGTCCAAGGCCACCACCTCGAACCCGCGTGCCTTCAATTTACTTGCCGTAAGCGCACCTATGCCTGTGGCTGCGCCTGTAATGATCGCTCGCATGCTGAACTCCTCATGACAGAAGATCGGAAGCTCGAAAGAGCGATCAGTGTCCGCAGAATTCCAAAATTGCCAGCGTCCCTGCTACTGCACGGGCTCGGGAGTCAGAATGTCTTATCGACAAAGGCTCAGGGCTAACGTGGACGTAGCGATGAGTGGCTGGGTTCGCAATCATAGCCTTTTCCGTGATTTGCACGTGCCATCTCCCCCGGCTGCTTTCGGTCCAATGCCATCTATATCGTGCTCCAGATCGCGGCGGGCTATGAATGACCCTGCCCGCCAGGTTCGGATCGGTCTCTATTCGAGCACGCCTGCTTCACGGTAGTAACGTGCTGCACCTGGATGGAGTTCCATCAAACCGCGTTTCGAAGCGGCGAATTCCACGTCAAGGGCCTTTGCCCAAGGTGCATCGGAAGTGACCTGGTCAATGTTGTCCCAAAATGCCTTGGTAACGCGATAAACAGTCTCTTCGTCGAGATCACTACGCACGGCTATGCCAACCGCAGTATCAAATGACATCACAGGTGCATCGTTTTTCTGTCCTTCATAGAGACCGGCTGGTACTTCTGCTCTGTAGCGCCACTTCCCAAGCCACTCGTCCACAGCCTCGTCAGCGTGGCTCTCCGGTCCAATGAAGCGTACATCTTCGGTTTCTGTGAATTGGATGAACTGCCCACAAGGATCGAGACAGCCGTTGACATAGACGTCAACTTTACCATCCAGAAAGGCCTGATAGCCAGTTTGCCAGTTGGCCTTGATGGCCTCGTAGTCCTCGCCGACGACGAGCCCCGTGGTCGCTTCAACCCAACCTCGGGCGGCATTGTAGGCGCCGCCTCCCTGTGGCCCAAGGAAGATCGACGCTCCCTCGATATCGTCCAGGACCTCGATGTCACTGTCGGCTCTTACGGCGAAATGATAGGCGCCATAAGGAAACCACATCAAGAGTCCAACATTCTCAGAGAGCTTGGGAGCTTCAGGCTCACCCTGATACATGGCTTTGCCAGCGACCATGAGGTTGTAGATCACCGGACTGGTCATCGAGAAATCGAGATTGCCGCGTGCAACTTCAAGCTGGTGCAATGTCGCCGCCCCACCACCGGAAACTTCGATCGCGACATCGTCGAGATTGTCAGTCACGATGTTGGCGAAGGTCGCCATGGTGATTGCTTGGCCAAGGCTGGGCGCGATCGTCGCCATCTTGAGGGTCACATCTTCTGCCAACGTCGGAGAAGCAACGGCAAATGTGAGGATGGCTGCAGTCTTGAGATATCTCATGAAGTGTCCTCCCTGTATTGATGCGTTCTCATTTATGTCGACCTCACGTCGACGGATGAAGGTTTCCCTTTCAAGAAACGATGCCCGACGATCATTGCGACAGCCAGAAGCAAGGCTGGGAACGCGATGAACATCTCTGGAAGCAGGATTGCTATGCCACAGGCCGCCCGGCCAAGTCGCTCTAAACCGTGAAGGCGGTTTTTCTCATAACCTGCCAGTGCCGAGGTCAGGAGCCACATCGATAACGTAAACGCTATGATGATCCAGCCGAGCTCTCCCCAACTCACTGTCGTGACATCGATCATCGCCTTGGATGTCGGCAGCTGCCCGCCAAACCATGCAAAGAGCACCTGCATTTTATAAAGAACAGCGGGATGATAGACGAAGACAAAGGGTATCAGAAATCCCGCCAGCGAAAGGCGTGCGGCTTGGAAGCTTGTTTTGACTGGATCGGCCCCAGCGATCGGCGCTGCAGCAAAAGCCGCCAACGCGACTGGCGGTGTCACGGTTGAGATGACGGCGAAAAATACGACAAAGAGATGCAGGGTCAGCGGCGCGACTCCAACTGCGTCGATGCCCGAGCTGAGTGCTATGACGATAATAAAATAGGTCGCTCCTGGCGGCAGTCCCATGCCGAGTACGATGGCTCCTAAGGCAACCACCACTAGGGTGCCGAACAAGGGGCCCGAGGCCAATTGTGCCAAAAGGAGAGAGAGGCGCCCGGAGAATCCTGACACTTGGATCAACCCAACGATCAGGCCGATCGCGGTCACGATAACGACGATTGAGGCGGCCATAGACCCCGCATTGGCGAAAGCCTCATAGATCTTTTTCCACTTCCTGAATCCTGGAAATAACACCAGGGCACAGACGATGGCGGAAAGGAATCCGTAGAAGCCAGCCTTGGGCACCGAGGGCTGCGCAAAGAGGAAGTAGCTGAGAACACCGAGCGGAATGATGAACACCAGACACTGCACAAGTTCATGTCTGCTAAGCCCCTCGCGGCTCTCTTGCGGCATCGGTCCAATGCCATCTCGACGTGCTTCGAAGTAGACCGTCAGGAAGGTGCCGAGATAGAAGAAGATAGCGGGAACGATCGCCGCCACCACGATGTAGCGATATTCGAGGCCAATTTGGCCTGCGACGAAGAAGGCGACGACCCCCATGACCGGCGGCATGACCTGCCCACCAGTCGAGGCAGCGGCTTCGACAGCAGCGGCAAAGGGTGCCTTGAATCCGGACCTCTTGATGACGGGAATGGTCATGACGCCGGTGGAGACCACATTCGAAATGGCGGCGCCGCTGAGCGTACCGAATAGGGCCGACGATGCTACGGCGGCATGTGCAGCACCGCCGGTAAAGCGTCCGGTCAGTCGATTGGCGATTTTCATCAGGAGGTCGCCGGCACCGGAGGCCATTAGCACTGCACCGAAAACGATGAAGATCAGAACGTTGCCGGAAACGACTTGCAGTGGCTGACCGAACATACCGCCGGTCTGAGCCCAGAAGTTCAGGACCATTGACCGCATCGATTGCTCGAAACTGCTCTCAGAACCGGCAAAGATGCCTGTCCAGTCAGGCAAAAGGCCTCGAACGAAGAAATAGACAATCCAAAACAAACAAAAGCCGACGATGAATGTGCCGAACTGCTTCCAAGTCAAATAGAGGGTAAGTGCCGTTGCCACAGGAAAGGCTAAGAAATCAATTGGGCGTGCTGAGGGAAGCGCACCTCCATCAATCGCAAAGAGCTTCATCACCCAAGCCATGAAGGTGACTACTGCCACGGACGCAAAAGCCCAGTTCATCCAGCGTGGCGTTCCCACCATCGATAGGAACGATATCGTAAACGCAAGGAGAATTGGCAGGCCAAGGATAAGACCCGTTGGCAATAGAAAAGCGCGTTCGAAAGTCTTGTAGGAAGCGCCTAGCCAGTGATCCTTGAGCAGGATCCGCTGTTCGCGCCGCGACATTTCTTCAAAACCAGGCGTCGTATTCTCAACGAACCAGCGTACAAACTCGGTAAGCGACCCAGAGGCAGCGTAGATCAGGATAACAAGAACAAAAAGAACGGCGATGAGGTCAGCGATAGACTGGTCCGACGAGCGCGATGTGCTCATCCCTTCCCTTCCCCATCACCGCGAAGCCGCTTGGCCTCCCATAGGTATGTGTTGCGGGCTGTAGCATTGATTTCGGTCTCGGCTAGAGCAACCAAAGCCTCAGCTTTCATGCCTTCGGCGGGCTCACCAAGCGCGATCAGATGATCGCAGAGTTCGAGCCTCCATTGGAGATCTTGCGTTGCTTGGGCCGCCTTGAAGAGGGCGGCTGTGCCGCCAGCAAGCGTCGCCAGCTGCGTTGCGCGATCAGCGTCAGACATTGTCCCGAGTTGTGTCGGGTTACCATCATACCAACCAAGTGTTCCCGCTGCGTAAGCACGCGCCGACCAGCCGATCTTACCATAATACTCGCCAAGCCAAGGTTTGTCGGCGAGTTCGTCAGGAAGCGTGATTGAGGCGGCAATGTCGTTCATGGACATCCCTCGATCCATCCCGTCGGCCGTATACTCCATCACATAAAGAATGGCATCTCTTGTCGTTGTCAGGACCTCGTAGATCCTGTCTTTGCCTGTCACCGGCAAAGTGTGTCCGGGAGCCAGAACCTCAGCGCCGATCCCAGCCATCAAATCCAAACTATCGGCCCAAGCCTTGAAGTCTCGATAGGGAGTGCCGCGGATGGCGTAGAGATTGGGAAAGGCGTGATACCAATTGTCACCCGAGAACAGGACCTGTTGTTCCGGCAGCCAAACCAGCATGTGATCTGCTGTCTCGCCCGGTGCCAAGATCAGCCTTGCTGTAACTCCATCAAGGTCGATCTCACAATCGGCGACAATGCGCTCGGTTGGCTCCAAGAATCCCGCACCAAGCCCCTCCATAGGACGGTCGCCAGGGCCGCAACCTAATGAGACACGTTCTTCATGGCTCAGCCCAAATCCGAACTGAGCTTGGGTCCGCAGTCCCAAAGCTCTATTGGGGGCGATGGCATCTTGATCGATTTGGACAAGGTCGGAGTTGAAGGTGGCACTTGCAATGATGGGTATATCGTTGTCAGGCGCAAAGACACGTGCGCCTGAAATATGGTCGCGATGGCTGTGGGTGTAGATAATCCGTCCCACAGGCTTGCTTGTTCGCTTAAGAAAGGCGGCCTGAACGTTTTCTGCGGCCTTCGTGCTTTCAGTCGTATCGATGATCGTGACGCTACTCTGCCCCTCAACCAAGTGCATGTTCGAGGCTGCAAAGCCGATCGCACTCCAGATACCAGGGGCGAGCCGAACCACAGACTTTGGAAACTGCTGCCTATTGTGTTCTATCAGAAGTGAGTTGGGCATTATGTCTTCAAGGGGCGTTGCGGTGCACGGCCACGATACTTTTCGATCAGCTCATCCGGTACTTCCGAACCATCAAAAAGAAAGGGTAAGATCCCTCTGCGTGCCGAACGTCCGCGCATGGCCTTGATGTCATCTTCCGACCTCGTGACACGCTGACAAAGACGGCGCCCCCACATTGCGAGATAGCCATAGAGCCGATCGATCTCTGATCGAGAGTCATCGCCTTTCGCGAGATCATGAAATTCTTCCGGATCGGTCTTAAGATCGAACAGCATCGGCCGAAAACCGCCTTCAGCGTGCATGAGTTTGTAGCGTCCATCGAAGACCATGAAGAGGCGGGCGTCGCGAGGTTCCAGCCCCAGTTTCAAGCATTGCGGCGTCATTGAATAGTCGAACTCACTCATCACGAATTTGCGCCAATCCGGCGTTTCGCCTTTGAGCCAGGGCATCAATGATTTGCCCTCGATGATGTGATAGGGAGCCTTGCCTCCAGCCACCTCCACGAAGGTTGCGGCCAAATCGATGGACTCAACCAGAGCTTCGCAGGTCGCGCCCCGCGTTGCGTCCGCTCGCACGTGCGGGTCATAGATTATGAGAGGAACCTTCACGCTTTGCTCGTGGAAGAGGTCCTTCTCGCCCAGCCAATGATCGCCGAGATAGTCGCCGTGGTCAGAGGTCAGAACGATCATGGTGTTCTGCATCCGGCCTGTTCGTTCGAGATAATCAAGAAGAACGCCCAGCTGATCGTCGCATTGTTTGATCAGGCCCATATAGGCTGGAATCACCTTTTGGCGCACGTCGTCGCGCTGAAAGGCCGCCGCGATCCGATTGTCCATATATGCGCCATAGACAGGGTGTGGATCTTCGCGTTCGATCTCATGACGTAACGCCTGCGGAACGTGATTGGCCCCAAACATGTCATGATAGGGGGCCGGTACGATATAGGGCCAGTGAGGTTTGATATAGCTTACATGAGCACACCATGGGGACTCTGCCTGCTCGATGAAGCTGATCGCTTGTCGGGTCAACCAAGGCGTCTCGCTATCATGCTCGCGAATATTGGCAGGCTTATCGGCATTCGCAAACATCCAACCGGAGGCGAGGTCGCCGTTGTCCTCAATGCCAGCGTTTGCGAAGTCCGCCCACGGATTTTGAGATGGGTAACCTTCCGCTTTCAAATACTCGTTGTATGGCGAACGCTTTTCATCATAAAAGCCGTCTGGTCCCTCTCCCCAAAGCCCATCGTCGCGGATCCAGCAATCGAAACCGCACTCAGCTTGTCTGGCGCCAATCAGACTATCAGGGCTCAGACCAAGGCGCTCCATGCCATCGACGTCCGCTTTCATGTGCGTTTTACCGACAAGCCAACATGCCATACCGTTGCGTCTGAGATGATCGCCTAGTGTTTGCTCGCCTACGCGTATTGGGAAGCCGTTCCACTGGGCTCCGTGGGATGATGCGTACCGGCCGGTATAGAAACACATGCGTGATGCACCACAGATGGGCGACTGCACATAGGCGTTTGTGAACCGTACGCCCGATGCAGCAACTTTGTCGAAATTGGGCGTATGCAGATGTGGATGCCCTGCGCAACTCAAATAGTCATAACGCAACTGGTCATACATGATGAACAGGATGTTCATCTGAGCCGAAGGTGCATCGAGCATGTCCGACAAAAACGCCTCCCGCGACTTGGGCCGCCGATGCGACCTAGCTCTTTATTATGAGCTATTTGGACGGTCGAAAAAGTAATCCATACAATCTGACTGCCAATTTCGTGCGGGAACTTCAATCCATTTTTTTGATTGTGATACCTTAGGACTCGATCGGGCCAAGGGCTATCTCTCGGAACGATGTCGGCGCGACGATGGCTGCTTTTTGCCAAGTGTGCTGCTGCCGGGGCTTGAAACAAGACTTTGTTCAGGGCCGATGATGACTTGCCTCAAGCTCACGCTTCACGTTGTATATGGTCTGCCTTGACGACGACGGCGATCGTCTGAACGTAAACAGTACGTTATCCTGTATTGGCTATCGATGAGCGGGATAGCGGCAACGATCGCGACCACCTGGTCAAAGCCGTTCCTCAACAAAGCGCTTTATCCTGTGGCAGGCGTCGTTGATCTCTTCATCCGACTTTGTCAGGCTGAGGCGGATGAGATCGTCCCCATTGTCGCCAAAAGATGAGCCTGGCATCACCGCGACACCTGCCTCGAGCAGGGACCAAGCAAAGCGCTCACCGCTTAGCCCAAGGCCAGTAACATCGGCAAGAATGAACATGCCAGCCTCAGGTCGAAACGGTGTAATCCCTTCGATCTCATCCAATGCGTTGGCTATGATCAACGACCGCCGCTGATAGTCAGCGCGCATTCGCATGGCTGTACTGGGTGGATTTCTAAGCGCATAGGCGGTCATGTCGGCAATAAAGGGCTGATTGCCGAACAGCATCGCTTCAGAAAGCGGCAAGATGGCGTCACAGAAATCGGCGGGTCCGATCGCCCAACCCGAACGGAAACCTGGCGCAGCGCAAGATTTGGAGATCGATGAAAGCGCGATCACTCGATCGGCAAAAGCCTCATTGTCGAATGGCGAGCAGAAACGACCTTCAAAGACTAATTCCTCATAAACTTCGTCGCAGACCATCCAGAGATCATACTTCTCACAGAGAACGCTGATGGCGTGGATCGTTCCATTGTCCAAGATGGCGCCAGACGGGTTATGCGGTGCATTAAGTAAGAGCACACGGCAGTCGGGCGTGATGGCACGTTCGAGATCCCCGGCGCAAAGACGAAAGTTGTTGTTTTTGCGTAGCGGTACACTAACTGGATGCGCCCCGCTGGCCCGGATCACGCCTTCGTAGGTCGCATAGAAAGGGTCGCCGACCAAGACGCCGTCACCTTCCCCTGTCAGCCCTAACATCGTCGCGAAAAGTGCTGTTTGCGTGCCGGGAAAACACAAGACATTGTTATCGTTGATCGTCGTTCTGCGTCGCCTATAGCGCTCCACCAGGGCATCAATGAGATCAGGCTCACCACGACCATTCGAATAACCGGTGCGGCCATCACGCATCGCTCTTGCGGCGACCTCGATCAGCGCCGAGTCGGTTGGGATATCAGGCTCGCCAATCGTGAGCTCGATGATATCGGCGCCGGCCTGTTGGCGTTCACGGCATCGCTGGTGGATTGCCCATTTGGCACCTCCTGTGTCGCGCAAACGTTCGGTTGTCCTAGCAAAATTCCTGAGCACTACGTCGTCCCTTCTGGATCAGGCCATCTCAGGATCGATCGAATGCTCTCGAGTGTGAGTGCTTCAATATTGAGATCCTGAAAAGCCTGCTGATCAAGGGACACTTCGAGCCAGATGCCATCAATAACCGCATTCGCGGCGATGGCCTGGCGCTTGATCATAGCGTCGCTCAGCAAGAGACCATGCGCCTGACCAGCGTCGCGGATAATCTCCTCAAGCGTCAATCGCATCATGCGATAGCCATCGCGATGGATGCTTGCCATCGTGTTATCAACGGGCGCCACACCAATGAATGCCGCCCAAATCGCAAGATTACGGCTGCTCGCAACAGGTTCTGTAGTGATGGTGTGTATCAACCGTTTCATTCTTTCAGCTGGCGGCCCCGTACCGACTTGCCCACAAACATCATCGTTCATTGTGTTGATGAACGTCGCATAGGCGCTTTCGATGAGATGGTTTTTGCTTAGAAAGTAACGGCGGATTAGGCCAGGAGTCACGGAAGCCCGTTTGGCAACTTCGCGTACCGTCGCGCCAGCCAAACCAAGATCGGCGACGGCATCAAGTGTCGCTTCGATCAGGTCACGACGGCGCACGTGTTCGGGCTCGTGATGGAAAGTCCGCCGGTTCAAGATGATGCTCGCAAGATCGGTCGCGTTAAACATGTAGGGCCTCCTTCGCAAGCGATACAAAGAGCATCGCCGCCGAAGGTCCGGACCTGACAGCCTGCAGACTCCATCAAGCGCCTTGTTTCTGGGAATCCGTCCACCATAATCACGTTCCCCGGACTTGTTGGCAGAACGTTTAAGTTCAGACCATTCGAGACTTGAAATTCCTCTGCTGGCGCTTGAATGAGTCGGTATCCCTGGTCGTCAAGAAGCTGCCATAAGGCGACCGGAAAGAGTGGCGCATAGACCAAGGCGAGCTTTTCTGCCAAGGGCGACATAATCGACATGAGATGGAGACAAGCATTAAATCCTTGCCATAATGGGAGGTCGAACCCGATGACAGCGACACCAAAGGGCTTAAGGATTGCACGCAATTGGTGGATGCCAGCCTCATTGGTTCGCACACCGCGGCCAACCGCCAGCGTGCTGGCGTCGATCCAGATACAGTCTCCGCCCTCGACCTGGCCGGGTGGTTCGATTGATCCAAGGATTGGAATCTGTTGCGCCTCGTAAAATGCGAGATGCAACGCCGGTTCGTGTGCTCGCTGGTCTTTACCCATCCGCAAAATGATCGCACCGTCGTTGGTCACAAGCGAAGGGTCATGGGTAAACATGGCGTCAGCCAGACCGTCATCGTTGTCGTCGATCCAAAGGACTTCAGCGCCTGAATCCTGAACCGCTGCAACAAACTGTTCGTGTTGGGTGATGGCAAGGTCGGCATCGAAGCCATCGCCGTAGTGCCAATCATGCCGACAGGCGTTGAGAAGACTGGATCCTGGCCGTCGCATCAAAACGCGCAACAGCGGTTCTGTCATTGTTTGACAACCATATCCCGCGTTTGGAGAACTTGTAGCCTGACCAGTCATCGCGTTCGATGTCCCCCTCTAATTATACAATCGTATAATTAGAGGGGGACGGTGCCAATAACAACCCGAACCGGAGGGTTTTGCGACGCCTGAAGTCGACTTGATTCTCAAATATCGTCTAGAAGTAAGAAGGATAGAGTGTCGGCCAGCCGAATGGCATTATCTAAATGCCGAACGATGCCAAAGCCTTATCAATGCGCCCTCTTAGAGTCTGGTCACGAAATGGAAACGAGCGGAAGAAATGCTCACGGCTGACATCTGGTCGACGTGATCTCGCACTCTCAGCCCAGGCTTTAGCGGCGCTATCATCACCATTCAGGCAATGCGCAGCGACGGCGATGAGCGCGATGAGGACGTGAGCACCGGGTGAACGAGCGGCCCGTTCAGCCCATTCCGCAGCTTCTGCATCCTGTCCCTGGGCGAGATAAGCAAGGGCTCTCGTGCCGAGCATTGCGTATAGGAACGGATCAAGTGGGCTGAGCGACATGGCCAACTCGGCGCTGGCGAGACCTTCGTGACCGTGTCCGGCGATGGTGTCGGTCCAGGCTTGGGCGTATATGCCTTGTGCATAATTCGGGCTGATCGATGTCGCACGATCCAACCAAGCGCGACTGCCATCGAGATCGCCTTCCAACCAGAAGGTTCTGCCCATGGCAAAGTTGGAGAACGGATCCATAGGATCAAGCTGGACGGCAGCCATGGCGGCATCTTTGGCCCTCAGAATTTCGCTCGTCGGATCGTTGGTATAATTCATGAAGGCATTTTGAAAGAAGGTCGAGGATAGACCCGCATGGGCCCGAGAAAAGCTTGGATCCTCTTGTATCGCGCGCGCAAATAACTGTTCTGCAATTCCGTTGTCGGACCCGGTGAAGCGAAGAAGATGCTGAAGTCCGAGGTGATAGCTCGACCATGCATCAAGACTCTCGGGTGTTGCCAGCCTTGCTATACGCGCTTCATTCAACGGAATCTGGAGCTCCAGGGCCGCAACGACGCTCGAGATGATCTGTGAGCGAATGTCATGGACGTCATCGATCGTTGCTTTGAAACGGTCAGCCCAAAGGACGCCACCATCTCGCGTGTCTGTGAGCTCGACCGTTATGACGATGGCGTTGCCAAAGACCTCGACCATCCCTGTAAGGCAATAACGCACTTTGAGCAGAGCTCCGACTTCGGCCATATCGGGATCAGGCGCTCTAAAGCGAAACGATGAACCGCGCGCGATGACAAACAGCCACCTTAACCTTGCAAGGGCACTGATCAAATCGTGAGGCAGCGCATCGGCAATTGACGCATAGGGACCAGCTTCACCAAGAACATGAAAGGGCAGAACTGCAATCGACGGCTTGGTGGTCTCCCCTCGCCCTTTTGTCGTTGGGGGCGTGGGATCATGAAGCTGCACCGGTGGCTCAATTTCAGGCGCATGAGATGGGGTCACGCAACTGACGCTTCCTACGAAGCGAAAGCCTTGCCCATGTACCGTTCTGATGAAGTGCTGCTCAGCACCACTGTCGCCAAGGATCTGACGTGCCGATTTAATGCGGCTTGAAATCGCTGAGTCAGAGACGATCCGTCCCGCCCAAACGACCTCAATGATCTCGTCTTTCGTCACCAACCTTTCGGAGTTTTCAAGCAGCAGTAGCAGCAGCCGAAAGACTTGAGGTTCAGTGGCGATGACTAAACCGCTTCGCTTTAGCTCGACCTTGTCCGAATCGAGTGTGAATGCGCCAAATTCGTAAATCATGAATTAGGACGTTAGCACATCTTCAGAAAATCTCCCGAAAATCTCCAGATACGCTTCATGGATCATTCAGGCAAAGGTCAAGCTCGAAAAAACGAATACGGATACAAGAGACATGTCAGCTGCGGATTGGGACCGCAGGCCACATTGCTAAGAGAGGAACTGCGTTATGGATAGTCTTGTTCAAGACAAGCCAGCGGCCCCGGATCTAAAGGCCGTGAAAGCAAAGCAACAAGCAACGTGGGCTAGGGGTGACTATTCCATCGTCGGCACCACACTGCAAATCGTCGGCGAGCAACTTTGCGAAACCATTGGTCTTTCACCCGGATCGCGCGTGCTGGATGTTGCCGCAGGAAATGGCAATGCAACGCTCGCCGCAGCGCGGCGCTTTTGCCAAGTCACGTCGACGGACTATGTTGGGTCACTCTTGGCGCGCGCTGAAGACCGCGCCGCCGCCGAGCGGCTCAAAGTGACGTTCCAAGAGGCTGATGCTGAAGACTTACCCTTCCCTGACCAGAGCTTCGATGCTGTCCTTTCGACATTTGGGGTGATGTTCACGCCGGACCAAGCAAAGGCCGCTCATGAATTGCTCCGGGTTTGCCGTAAAGGCGGTGTGATCGGTCTAGCGAACTGGACGCCTGATGGTTTTATCGGTCAAGTCTTCAAGACGATTGGCCGCCATGTTCCGCCAGCAACTGGTGTCAAACCGCCGTCGCGCTGGGGCACAGAGGAAGGACTTCGCGAACTTTTCGGCGAACAGGCGACCATCTGGTATACGCCGAGGCAATTCGTGTTCCGCTATCTCTCCGCCGACCACTTCATCGACATTTTCAGAACCTTCTATGGACCGATCAATAAAGCCTTCCAGGCTGTTGGCGACCAAAGCGATGCTCTTGAGGATGATCTGCGAGCTTTGCTTGACCGGTTCAATACAGCTGATGATGGCACGCTTGCAGTGCCCTCGGCTTACATCGACGTCTGTCTAAGAAAGCATTGATGATATAGACGCTAAGCGAACCCGGCAGGATCAGGGATCCTGCCGGGCCTCGTCTCGCCGTTCACGGCGGCGGGAAAACAGCCCATAGATGAGACAGGATTCAACGACGGCGTCTCTTGGTCTGTTTCAGCCATTCAAGTTCAAGCTCTGAATGACGGAGTTCGTATCGGTTACGACTGCCACATTCTGCTGGGCATAGTTGATCGACGCGTTGTGCCAGTCAGCATTCATGGTCGAACAGCAATCTTCAGGTGTGATGATGTGGTAGCCCTTGTCAGCCCCGGTGCGCGCAGTGTGTTCGACCGACATATTCGTCCACGCACCGGTATTGATGATCGTATCGCGACCACCACTCTTGAGGATCGTTTCGAGCGACGTGCCCTCCCAGGCACTCATGCGCATCTTGGTGACGACAAAATCTCCCCTTTTGGGTTCAAGTCCCGGCACCGGGGCAACGCCCCAGGTATCACGCACCAGCGCATTCGCCTCCCACAGTCCATGAAAGAGGGGGGCATTCATTGTCAAACCGGGTGCCCCTGGCTCAACCACAAACCAAACATGAATGACCATGACACCCTTGGCGCGGCACACTTCGGCAAGACGTGCTGTATTCTCGATGTTATTCTGCTGTCGGCAGTGCTCGGGCGATCCTGAAGATGCGAAGGCGCCGCCGTCCATCACGACATCGTTTTGCATATCCTGAATGATAAGCGCTGTGCGCGATGGTTCGATTTGCAAAGGCGTAGAACCCTCTTGCCCGGAATGATGTGCCGTTGCCGATGAAGCGGCAGATGTTGGAACCGCATTAGTCGTCGCAGGCTCTGGTACCGCTGTCGCCATCGCCGGTCTTGTTGTCATGAAAGGCTCGTTGCGGGGCCCGACTTTGGTTTGCACGCTATAGACGGAGTGGGTGGCGCAGACGAAAAGGGTGCGCCAGTCCTCGCCGCCCCAATGTAGATTGGCCGCGAGCTCCGGGACGTCGACCTTGCCGATATGGTTGCCATCCGGCGTATAGACCCAAAGTCCGCCTGGTGCGGTGACCCACACATTGCCGAGTGCATCACATTTCATGCCGTCCGGGACACCAGGCTTTGTGTCGTCTTTGAGCCCCTCCGCAAACAGGCGCCCGCCTGAAAGTGATCCATCAGGTCGAACATCGAAGACTCGAATGAGCGCCTTTTCAGTGTCATTGATGTAAAGGAGGCGCTCGTCAGGCGAGAAGCAAAGGCCATTCGGTTGGCCGAACTGATATCGATCGACCAAGAGCTCTGGATCTTGATCGGCTCGACCTTGTCGGACGCGGTACACGCCTTGAAAGCCGAGGTCACGCGGTCGCTCAACACCGAAGCCAGGCATCCGCCCATACCAGGGGTCAGTGAAGTAGATGTCACCGTCAGACTTAACGACGACATCGTTCGGGCTGTTGAGCTCCCGCCCCTCAAAATGTGAGGCTAAGACCGTACGTGTACCATCCGGGGCGATGCGCACGAGGCTCGACGTTGCGTGTTCACATACGATGAGATTCAGGTCGCGGTCATAGGTGAGACCATTCCCCTTGTTGCTGGGCTTTGCGACTTGGCGGACGCCGTGGCGTGCATCCCAACGCCGGCGCACGTCGGCTGGCATGTCGGAAAAAAGAAGAAAGTGCTCCACTGGATGCCAGATTGGTCCTTCGGTGAAGGTGAAACCTGAACCCAGCTGAATGACCGGAGCATATTCATCAATCAGCTTGTGGAACGCGAGCTCAAGGGCTTCATGCGCCATTAGACCGGGAACCAATCACGCTTTGGCACTGACTGGCTGATCGGTCCTGGAATTTGACCCTCGAGCCGGCCAATCACCTTCTGATTTTCGATCAATGCTGGCTTGTCATGTATCGGGCAGAGATAGCGATAGTTGTTCAAGAGTTTCTTGATGGCCGCCTTCTCTTGGCGTTTTGAACCCGCATGATTGCCGGTGACATGAGGTTCGAGATCGCTGACCTGATAGACTGGATCAATGATCTGATCCTGGAAATCGTAAATGACATCACCGCAGATATTGGCGAGGCCGTCGGCTGTCTCGACGACGACATTCATCGAACCTTCGGTATGAGCATTCGCCGGCTCGCACCAGACACCGGGGCAGATCTCCTCGCCATCAGTCAACTCAAGGTCGAGGAAGCGGAGGGCATCTTTTGTATGCAGCCGCTCAATGAGATGTTGAATGTCGGGCTTGGGGTATTGAGGATGCATCAGTCCTGAGACGGAGCATTCTAACTCTCGCCGATTGATGACGGACGTGGTGTTCATCGGGAAGTGATCGTCTTTCCCGGCATGATCGATATGGAGGTGAGTGTGCAGGATGTAGCGCACATCACCCGGCTTAACATCAAAGCGCGCCAGCTGATTTTCGATCATATTTTCGTGAAACTGTAGCCCCCGCATGCCGAGGCTCTCCATAATTGCATTGTCGCGGTATCCTGTATCCACGAGGATCGGCCAGGGTCCACCCAAGATTAGGAAGCCGTATACAGGAACACGACGTGTCCGGCCGCAGTTATGGCCAAGCACCAAGAAACTATTTTCGAGCTCGATGTCGCCATAGTCGAGAATTTTGATTTCAAGCGCCATTTTCTTTGTTTCCTCCCGATATGATTACTTGGTCAAAGCGTGCCCACTGCAGGGCACCCACTGTCATTCATCTCACGTTTCGCCGTCCCGACCACAATCCCGTAACCGTCGCTTTGAGTGTCACGATTTGTGAACCGCAGCATCTCGTTAGCAAAGGAAAACGCGCCCGGATCAGCCAGTGGTCTAACACCATCAACAGCCATTGCTCGTTTGGTCGTCCCGATGCTCGTCAAAGCCGATACACCCTTTCGGCGGTTGCTCCGAGAATGGCAGTTTGGTCCGTCATGTTCATTCCAGATATCGCTCGGCGATAAGCGCCAATCAGGTCGCCATAGTCGGTCCAGAGCTTCTCGATCGGAAAATTCGATCCGAATAAACAGCGCTCAGCGCCAAACCAGCTGATCGCTTGAAGGGTGACATCCTGAATATGCTCGACATCGTTTTGATGGATGAACGTGCCCAGACCCGACAGTTTGCAGACGATGTTCTGCTGATCGGCAAGTCGTTGCATGCCGTCGCGCCAACGGATTCGGCCAGAGTCGGACAGGTCCTCAAGCATGCCGGCATGTTGCAAGACGAAGGTCACGTCGGGACAAGCTTTTGCGAGATTGGCAGCGTCCCGCATTTGGGAGGAAAAGACCTGTAGCTCAAAACACCAACCATAGTCGGCAAGTCTTGCGATGTTTCGCATAAGTATTTCGCTGGTAATCTGGTCGGGCGAGGCAGCAAAGCGAAATTGCGGGTTTTCATGCCAGTGAAGCTGCTGACGAATGCCCCGCATAAGTGGGTAGCGTTTCAGCTTGTTCAGATCTGCGCGAACATCATCCTGAAGGCAATCGACGAAACCCACGATCCCGTGCGGCCAACCGTGCTCATCCGCGATAGACTGCACCCAGCCAACCTCTTTCTCAAACTGATCCGATGCCCAATTGGCCTGGACGTAGACCGATTTCTCAATGCCAGCGCCCTCGAGATCTTTCAGAAATTCCTCAATGAGATAGTCACGTTTGATCGCTTCATAGGGGCCAAAGATGCGTGGTTGCATCGGTCCGCTCAGCCACGGCAGATCGGCACGCCGCCAGATGTGATGGTGCGCATCGACCGTCATGATCATGAGCGCTCCTGCGCGATGTTCAGTAATCGATCGGCGACCGCGGTGATTGAGCTGCCGTCGGCCAAGGTATCAACAAAGGGTAGAATTGACAGCAAAGCTGCTGTCTCAGGCCGGAAGTCAGCATGACCGGCGTCCGGCGTGAGCCATTCAAGCCGCCAAGCCAGGCGGCTTAGATGCTCCACAGCATCGGTCATTGCGTCATGGTTGCCGCGCTCCAGCCCATCGGACAGCACGACGACAAGGGCTCCTCGGGCAAATCCGGCAAAGCGTGGCACTGCAAGGAATGCTCGAAGCGCGTCGCCGATGCGTGTGCCACCGTCCCAATCGGACACAAGTTGGGAGGCCAGGGTGAGAGCTTGGTCACGTTGACGTCTGCGGATCGCGCGCGTGATTCGGGTCAGACGTGTGCCTAAGGTGAAGACTTCGAGCCGCTCCGCAGCGCGGCCAAGGCTATGGGTGAGGCGAAGATATCCCTCCGTCTCAGCTTTCATCGAGCCGGACACGTCGATCAAGATCAGAATTCGTCGAAGGGTCAGCCTTCGACGCGTCCTCGGCAGATGAAGTAGCTCGCCGTCATAACGCACGGCTTCGCGGAGGGCGCTCCGTAGAGCCCATAAATCGCCCCGCCGTGACGTTGATCGTCGGTAGGCTCGCCGCTTTGGCAAACGTGTCGCAGCGTGACGTCGGAAATTTCGAAGTGTTAGCGCCTCGTCACTCAGGGCAAAGCGTCGTACATTTAGGAGCTCAGACGTCGCAGCCTGCTCCCCGCTTTGATGCGTATCGCTCACCTCAGGTTCAACGAGGTTCTCGCCATCCTCCTGAACACGGAGTTCATCATCGTCATCGTCGCTGGGCGCAGGAGCTTCGAGTGTCTGTCCGAAGAAGAAGGCGCGGAATAGAGCATCAAATTCGGGCAACCGCTCGGGGCTTGGCGCAAGAAGTGCACGTGATGCCTGATAAACATCATCCATCCTGCGCGGCCCTAACAAGCTAATCGCTTCGATGAAGCCTATCGTTTGTTCAGGTGCAATGGCGAAACCATGTGCACGAAGGACTGACGGAAAATCAACAAAGGGGCGAGTAGCCGCGGGAAGCGTCGTCGTCATGCAGCGGTGCCCCCGATGATCGTGTCCAGACGCTGATCGAGATAAGCGAGATCATCCTGGTCTTTCAGTGCGACGCCGATCGACCGCCTGAACGCCGCCGGCCATGTCTCGCCTTTTTGGTGCAGAAGTGTAGCCGCCTCCGCCCATTCGACCGTTTCTGCGACACCTGGGGGTTTCGCCAACTGTTCATTTCGTAGGGCACCAACCGCAGCGACAACAGCATGCGCTGTCGCTTCAGCCACCGAGCTCGCACGCATCATGACGATCTGCGCTTCGCGCTCGGCGTCGGGATAACTGATCCAGTGATAGACGCAGCGGCGGCGAAGTGCCTCGTGGAGCTCGCGCGTACGATTCGAAGTCAGCAGCACGACCGGATGCTCATGTGCCCTGATCGTGCCGCGCTCAGGAATTGACAGTTGAAAGTCAGAAAGAAACTCAAGCAGGAGAGCCTCGAACTCGTGATCCGAGCGATCGATTTCATCGATCAGGAGCAACGTGCTCTCAGGTTTCTGCAATGCTTCGAGCATAGGTCTGGCGATCATGAATTCGTCTCGATAGATGTTGACGTACTCATCACCTGCCTGACGTATCGCAAGCATTTGGCGCGGGTAGTTCCACTCATAAAGTGCTGCCGCCGCATCAATTCCTTCATAGCATTGAAGACGCACCAGCCGTCTCGCCAGCACGGCCGAAATGGCCTTGGCTGCTTCCGTCTTGCCGACTCCAGGAGCTCCTTCCAAGAGCAGGGGTTTCCCGAGCGCCAGCGCGAGATACGCCGCGGTTGCTAGGCCATCATCCGGCAAGTAGAGCGCGGAGTTCATCGCCTGGCTCAGTGTTTCCGGGCTATCGATGCCGACAATGGTACTGCGCACCGGCATGATGGCTAGCGCTTCGCCTGGGGTTTAGCACCACCCTGAGCCTTAATGGCGCGTAGCACCTTTTCAGGGGTAATCGGCAAATCATCGATGCGCACGCCAACGGCATTGAAGACCGCGTTGGCAACCGCAGGAAGGACGGGATTGGCACACATTTCACCCGGACCCTTGCCGCCGAACGGTCCATCCGGTGCGGGGCGTTCGAGGACAGCTATATCATGTGGACACACATCGCCCGGGCCTGGCATGAAATACTGATTAAAGTCCAAAGGTCCGTCACGGCGGTCGGGATAATAAGGTTCGGTTGTCTCATAAAGCGCGTGGCTGACCCCCATCCAGGCCCCGCCAACGAGTTGTTGTTCAACCAGCTTTGGATTGAGTGCGCGACCAACCTCATAGGCGCTATCCATCTTGATCATTTCGATCTCGCCCGTCTCATCGTCGACCTCTACCTCAGCCACAAGGGCGGCGTGGGCGTAGCAGGAAACAGGTGTCATTTCGCCAGTTTCAGGATCAACATCTGAAAGCGGGATCAGAAAAATACCACGTCCGGAAATGGTCTTGCCTTGCTTGAACTGGGCAGCGATGGCCACATCCCTTGTTGATATTGAGCGATGCGGCGCGCCCTTTACATGAATACCTCCCTTGCCGTCAGTTTCGAGATCATCGGCATTAACCTCCAGCTCTTCGGCGGCAGCTTCCAGCATGACGCCACGCGCCTCATTGGCCGCAGCAATCACGGCATTGCCGACACGGTGGGTGCCACGCGACGCAAAGCTCCCCATACAGTGGGGACCGGTATCACTATCCGCTGTATCGACATAGACATCGTCGACGGGTACGCCCAGCGTTTCGGCAGCGATCTGACGGGTCACCGACTTCATACCCTGACCAAGATCGATAGAGGATAGGGCCACGGTAAACTTGCCGGTCGGATTTGAGTGCACCAAGGCTTGGCTTGGATCGCCACCGAGGTTCATGCCAATCGGATAATTGATCGTCGCAAACCCACGTCCACGATGCTTTGCCATCAGCGCCTCCTTGTCCCAGATATGGACGAAAACCGATTGGCGCCCGGCCGCCTTACTCCAGGACCTCCGACTGAACGATCGGGCGGTTGGTTCTGAGGTGGCACCGCAGAAGCCGAGTTCGGAGAGGGTGCTGGTGGTTGGGGGCGTGAAGGTGGCGCGCTCGGTCGAGGCGGTGGCGGGGCCGCTGGAGGCGTCCGTGGGGGGGGTGCCGCGGCGGCCGGAGGATTCGCGTGTACCGGAGGCGTTCGAATTTGTGTAGGTGGCGTCGGCGCGATCGGAACAGCCGGCCTGCCGCTGTCGCGACCGTAAGAATTCATGCGCTTGAATTCGTCACGGATTTGCCACTTCGCTTTTTCAGCTGCGACTTGGGCGCACTCAACCAGCGCACAATTGTGGGCTTCGCGCCGATGGGCCTTCATATCACCATCGCGATACGCGTTCAGAATACGAAACTCGACCGGATCCATACCAATCAGGTGAGCAAGCTTGTCCATTTGGCATTCGAGCGCGAAATCGACACCAGTGACCCCAAAGCCTCGCATCGCCGTGGCTGGCGTGCGGTTGGTGTACACACAGTAGACATCCGATGAGACATTCGGGATCGTGTAAGGACCTGGAATATGGGCAGTACATTTGACGACGGCGTAACTCGACAAGCGGGTGTACGCGCCGGCGTCGAAATAGCCGGTGAGCTGGCGAGCGACGATGCGGCCATCGTTCATAACGCCATCTTTGATGAACCAGCGCTCAGCACCGCGCGGCGGACCAACCTGCATTTCCTCCTGTCGGTCGAATGCGTAGCGGACTGGTTTGCCTGTGATCATGGCGCCGAGGATCGCCAGTGGCTCGCATAAGCTATCAACCTTGCCGCCAAAGCCTCCACCAACCGTGCCGCCGATGAAATGCAGCCTGTTTGACGGCATGTCGAGAATTTTTGCCGATGTATCTAATGAGAAGAAGAGAGCCTGCGTTGAGGTATGAACGACAAATCGGTCATTGGTCTCGGGTGCAGCGATGGCACCATTTGTTTCCGTCGGCGCATGCTCAATCGGTGACATCTGGTAGCGTTCTTCGACCACATGGTCGGCCATCCGGAAGCCAGCCTCAATATCGCCATAGCGGAGCTGCTGTCGATTGTAGGTCTCGTGATAGGTAAAGGTATTATCTGGGTATGTCGGATTTACCGGCATGGCGCCCGGTCTGATGGCCTCTTCGACATCAAGGATATGAGGTAAAACCTCATAGTCGATGCGGATTTGCTGAACCGCTGCCATCGCTTCGCGCTCGCTGTCGGCAATGACGGCCAAGATTGGCTCGCCGACATAGCGTACTTCGTTCTCCGCGAGCGACGGCTCGTCATCTTTGCCGAACTGCAAGAGGCTCAACAGGGTGTTGAGGTTAACCGGTACATCCGATGCACGCAAAATACGGCGTACACCGGGTGCGCGCTCTGCTGCCGAACTATCGATCGAGCGAATGCGCGCATGGTGGTGCGGGCTGCGAAGACATTTCAGATGAAGCAGTCCTTCAAACGCGTGATCATCGAAATAACGCGTACGCCCGGTGACGTGGCCGATCATATCTTGACGTTGCGTCGGCTGACCGATCTCGTGAAGATTGTCGTCGCGTTCATCGGCGAAAAGGTCTTTCCGAAATTCGATCATCAGCGCTGGCCTCCGGCTGCCTGAAGAACGGCATTGATGATCGGCTCATAGCCGGTGCAACGACAAATATTGCCGGAGATCGCCTCGACAACGTCATCGCGCGTGGGCGACGGATTTTTGTCGAGCAGCGCTTTTGCTGCCATTAGCATGCCCGGTGTGCAGAAACCGCACTGCGCTGCAAAGTGATCCATAAACGCCTGCTGCAGCGGGTGAAGCTCCGAACCATCAGCCATCCCACTTGTCGTCTCGACATTGCGTCCCGAGACTGTTTCGGCCAGCGTGAGGCAAGCAAGATGAGGTTCGCCGTCGATCAGCACGGTGCACACGCCACAGGTGCCCTGACCGCATCCATATTTGGGGGCAAAGTCGCCGATGTCTCTGCGAAGCGTATCGAGTAAGTTCTGACCACCTTCGGCAAAGACGGCCTTATCGCTCCCGTTGAGACGAAACTGCACTGGCGTCTTGCTCATGCCGCCTCTCCAAGCAGTAGGCGTCTCAGATGAACTGGCAGAACTTCAAGGCGATACCATGCCGAAGCGATGGCATCGTCGAAAGGCGACGTACCTTCGGCAGCCACGGCAAGTGCGGGGGTGACACTGGCAGCATCCAGTGCTTTCCCCTCTAAAGCCCGCTCAACCGCCAGGGCCCGCATCGGGGTTGGTGCCATGCCATTATAGGCCACCCTGATGGATCTTCCGTTGGTCATGGCGGCAATGCTCAAAATCGAAATCCCTTTGGGTTTGACACGGGTCACTTTCTTGAAACGAAGGCCTGCCGGTCCAAGGGGGCGCTGCACTGTAATTGAGGCAACAAGAGGCTGTTGCTGTTGATCACGGTCGCGCAATAGGTCGACAAGCGGAAGCTCACGAGCAGTGTAGCCTCCAGCTACGGCAACTGTTGCCTCGACCGCCAGCAAAGCCGTCGTCAGTTCACCATAGGGGTGGTGAGCGAACAGATTACCGCCGATTGTCGCCATGCTGCGTACGGCTGGGCCACCCACGACTCGTGCAACCGGGTGCAGAAACTCTAGAGCAGGGCTTGCAAGGATCTGGTTCATCGTGACGCCTGCGCCGACGACAATACGATCTCCCTGCTCTTGAATCTGAAGGAATGCAGGATCAGATGTCCGCACGATCGTGTCGATGGTCTGATCCCCTTCATTGATCGCACGCATGAGGAGTGTACCACCTGCAAGGAAACGAGCACGGCGGTTGCTCGACAGCGCACTCGCTGCATCGGCAAGACTAGTGCAGGTCAGAACATCCACCATCAGGCAAGGCCCATATGTTGCTTAATCGCGTTGAATCCGGCTTCATAAATTTGCTCACCGACGAGCTTTCTCATCGCGCCGTCTTCGCCTGCGCGTGCATCGAAACGGCTTTCCCATTGCCAGAAGGTACGATCGCCGTCGGTCACCGGAATCAGGCGGACATGGGCGACATAATTGAAAAGCGGTACGGGCGTCTCGAGAAGGCAGTACGAAAAGCAGGTCTCTAGATCCGAAAGCGTCAAAAGTTGCTCTCGGAGCTCGGAACCATCCGCCAGATGGAATCGTCTCACGCAGCCCACTTTGTCGGCGGGATAGCCGCGCTCGATGCTGCTGCTCGCGATTGCAGGATGCCAGCTCTCATGTCCATTGAAGTCGCGCAAGACGTCCCACACCTCCTCTACCGGCGCATCGAGAACGGTGCTTTTGATAACCTTGGGCATCAGCTGCCGAAGTGCCGCTTCAGCGAATCGAATCCACCCTGAAACACACCATTGCCGATCAGCTCGACCAATTCGGCTTCGCGTTCAAGGGCGCAGTCAAATTCAGCTGACCACTCGGCAAAGGTGCGATCACCATCGGTAATCGGCGTCAGGCGAAGTGTCGCGATGTAGTTCTCAACGCCCATAGGGCTTTCGAGGATCGAATAGGTGCAAAACAGATCGTGATCAGAGAGACCCAAGAGCCGTTCGCGGATGCGATCGCCGTTCTGCAGATAAAAGTCACGCACGCAACCGACCTTGTCGGCAGGCTCACCGTCCTCAATTCGGCTCTCGCGAATTGCAGGATGCCACGTCGGTAAACCGTTAAAATCCCGTATCCGGGCCCAAACTTTATCGGTCGATGCGCCTATTACGCTTGAGGTAAAGACACGAGCCATGCTCTCTCCTTTCTACTTCTTGGTCCGTGCCGACGAACGTCGACGACCGCCTGCACCGCCGCTTGGCGATCCACCATCGTTGTCGGAAGGGGCCGTGCCGCCACTCTCGCCATTCTGAGAACCACTGCCCCCCTCGCCTTTTCGACGAGCTTCTTCAGCTCGCGCTTCATTTTGGGCAATGGATTGAATATCCCGCGCGTCGCGTACCAGGCCACCCATATTGGCGAGCTTGCCGCCCTCGATACCAAGGTCAGCCATAAGGCTGTCGACCATCGGCGCCTGCACGCGATAGCGAAGCGCGCTATCGATCACTTCATCTGTTGTGTTCTTGGCGCTTTTGCCATCACCATGACCATTCAAGCCATCGAGCTGCATGATGCGGATGTCTTGGATCTTCTCCATTGGTTTTACAGATGCAGCGACGATGCCTTCAATGCGCTCGAGGAGATTGCGTCTAAACAGCGAGTAACGCGCTTGATCGGTGAGCACGTTTTCGGCTTCGTTTAATAGCTTTCTCGCCTCGGCTTCGACGGCTGCCCGCACTTGGTCAGCATGGGCGGCGATGCGTTTTTCCTCGGCTGCCTTCTCGGCCATCTCGACATCGATGGAACGTCGACGTCTTGCTGCTTCACTTTCGCGAGCCGTTTGCACACGCTCTTCAGCTTCGGCAGCCTTCGCCCGTGCAATCTCTGCTTCGGCCTGAGCTGCACTTTCCTCGAGCGATTTTTGATAGAGTGCGATCGCCTTCTCCATGACAGCCGTTTCGATAGCCTGCTCGCGATCGACCTCAAGTCTTCTGCGGTCTTTCTCACGTCCAATACGTGCTTCATCAAGCCCACGTTCGGATGCGATCGATGCACGTTCAACCTCTTCACGGGAGGCAATCTCGGCTTCACGCAACGCCTGTACCCGTGCGACCTCAAGCTGCTCAATGGCACGTCGACGTTCCAGTCTTGCGGCTTCGAGCGCCTGCTCGCGTGTCACGTCAGCTGTCTCAATGTCCCTTTGCGCCGTAATCTCGGCTCGCTTAACTCGAGCGTCAGCGTCTGCGCGCTCGGCCTTCTTCTCCGCAAGCTCAATGACGCGTTCCTCTTCCGCGGCTTCGACCAGACGTTTGCGATCGATATCGCGGACTTCACGAGTCTCGGCGGAGGAGATGCGTTCCTTTTCAAGCTCCAGCTCAGTCGCAATACGCTGCCGCTCGACCACATCACGCCGCTTGATCTCCGCGGCTTCGACCGCACCTTCCTTAACGATTTCGCGATCGCGTGTGTCCTGTTCCGCAGCGATACGCTCAGCTGCGAGTGTCTTGTCGCTGGCTATTTTCGCGGCATCAACGGCCTGGCGTGCCGCGACCTCAGCCTCATCCACGACCCTGTTTCGTGCAATCTCCAGGGCTCGAACACGCTCTTCTTGGGCAATGCGATTGGTTTGAATGGATTCGCGAGCTGCAATGTCAGCTTCCTCAACCGTCCTTTGCCTATCGATTTCCCGTTCACGTGTTGCCTGCTCTGACGCAATGCGCTCGGCAGCCAGGTTTTTCTCTCGCGCTATTCTCGCCGCTTCGGTCGCTTGTTGGGCTGCGATATCAGCTTCATCCAGCATCTTCGTTCTCTGGATTTCTAGCTCGCGAATGGTGCGATCGGACTCGATTCGTTCTGCGTTGACCGTCTTTTCCTGCGTAATCCGCAGCTTCTCCACGGCTTCACGAGACGCAATTTCAGCCTCATCGATCGCTAGGTTTCGAGCAATTTCACGCTGACGCGTCAGCTCTTCGTTGGCGATGCGCGCATCGGTGAGTGCACGTTCTTGCGCAATGCGCGCCTTCTCCGTTTCCTCGCGTGCGGAGATATCGGCTTGTTCGACGGCTCGCGTTCGTTCGATTTCCCGCCGCCGGGTTTCCTCATCACGGGTTATCTCGGCTTCGGTGACGATGCGCTCTTGCTCAATCCTAGCTTTCTCAGTCGCCTCGCGTGCCGCGATTTCAGCTTCCTGGATGGCGCGTTGTCTGGCGATTTCTTTTGCTTGAGTCGTTTGTTCGTTTGTGATGCGCGCCTCTTGAATAGCACGTTCCTGCGCAATGCGTGCCTTCTCTACGGATTCGCGAGATGCGATCTCTGCAGCGTCGACAGTCTGCTGACGTTCGATCTCTTTTTGTCGAATCTCTCGCTCAGAAGCGATGCGCGCTTCGCTGATCGCATGCTCATTGGCAATGCGCGCCTTTTCGATTTCTTCCCGAGCGACGATCTGTGCATTTTCGGCGTCGGTCTCCCGCTCTGCTCGTTCACGAGCGAGTTCGGCGCGCTGCGCTGCCCGTCGGAATTCTACCTCACGCTCCTGATCCAAACGTGCCGTCTCGCTCTCTCGTTCAATGGCGAGCGCTTGCTTTTCCGCTTCAAGATTTCTCGAGCGGATCTTAATCATCGAGTCCTGCTCGATATCGTTGCGAAGCTTTCGTCTTCCCTCGATGTCTTCAATGAGTTTGGTCAGACCTTCAGCATCAAAGCGATTTGAAGGGTTAAAGTATTCGAGATCTGTTTGATCGATGTCGGTAATAGCGACGGACTCGAGCTCGAGCCCGTTCTGCGAGAGCCCGGTTTGCGCTGCTGCCTTCACACGCTCGACGTAGTCACTTCGTTGTTCATGTATCTCCTCAATAGTCATCACGGCAGCGGTCGAGCGCAGGGCAGAAACGAACTTACCCGCTAGCAACGCATGAAGTCGTTCTTGCTCGAGCGTGCGTCGACCCAGCGTCGCAGCAGCGATTGAAACAGCCTCGCGGTTTTGGGCAACGCGCACATAGAATTCGGCCTCGACGTCGACTCGCATGCGATCCTTAGTGATGAGAGCGTCATCCTTCTCGCGGATCACCTCAAGCTGCAACGTGTTCATGTTGACCGGCGTGATGTCGTGAATTATCGGCCAGACAAATGCGCCACCGTCGATCACAACTTTCTCGCCGAGAAATCCGGTCCGCACAAACGCCACTTCCTTGGTCGACCGGCGATAAAGCCAGTTCATGACCCAGTAGATGATCGCGATGACGATGACCGCCGCGATCAACCAAAGAATGAGATTGCCGATCAACTGGCCCGACATTTTTGATACCTCCCGAGGTCCAAGGTGGACCCGCCTCTATTCTATCGGCCTTCGCCGATGCGTTTGAACGCTTTCGTCTGTTCGGTGAGCGCAACTTCGGTTGGCAGGCGTTCCATTGAGGAAGCGCCGTAGAAGCCATTGCAGTGCTCGGTGTTGTCCAGGATGTAGCGCGCATCATCCGGCATGCTGATCGGTCCGCCGTGACAAAGAACGATGATATCCTGGCGCACCGATTTCGCCGCGGCAGCGAACGAATCGATCAGGGCTGGACAGTCTTCGAGCTTGAGCGCCGTGTCGGCGCCAATCGAGCCGCCGGTGGTCAGACCCATATGCGGTACGATGATGTCGGCGCCTGCAGCTGCCATTGCGCGGGCATCGTCCTCAGAGAAGACATAAGGGGTGGTTAGCATATCGAGCGCATGGGCAGCGCGGATCATATCGACTTCGAGGCCAAATCCCATGCCAGTCTCCTCAAGATTGGCGCGAAACGTGCCATCAATGAGACCAACCGTGGGGAAGTTCTGTACGCCTGCGAATCCGATATCTTTAAGTTGCTGTAGGAAGTGATCTTGAATCATGAACGGGTCGGTGCCGTTGACCCCTGCTAGAACTGGGGTCCTTTGCACAACTGGAAGGACTTCCCTGGCCATGTCGAGGACGATCTCATTGGCATTACCGTAAGCCAAGAGTCCTGCAAGGGATCCGCGACCGGCCATACGGTAACGGCCTGAATTATAAATAACGATCAGATCGATGCCGCCCGCCTCCTCGCATTTGGCGGAGAGACCTGTGCCGGCACCACCGCCGATGATTGGTTCACCGCGTTCGATCATGTCACGATATTGTTCAAGAAGCTGGCTGCGCTGGAAACGTGGCATAGGTCAGTGTCTCATCATTCGTTGCTGCGGGAGGTGGCCGTGAAGTGACGTGAATGCATCCACAAGAGCGGCGGCAAAAGATGGGTCATTGATATTGTCGGGAAGACGGATGAGTTGCCGGTTGGACGTTTGTCGTACGGTTCCCTCAAGTGCCGTGAATAGCGCGTTGTCGGCTTCTGGGTCGTGAAACGCTTGGCCTGGCGCATCGAGTGCTGAGACGCCACCTTCGGGAAGGAAGAAGCGCACCGGTGCATCCATCGCGTTCAATCGTTCGCCAATCCACCGACCCATCTCTCTATTCTCGTCAGGCGTCGTTCGCATCAGCGTGATCTGCGGATTGTGCTCATACAAGGTGCGGCCACGGTAGTGTTCCGGCACGGTATCTGGGGCGGCAAAGTTCACCATATCCAAGGCGCCGCAAGCGCCCACATACGGCATAGACGTTCGAATGATTGCGCCAAAGCGATCTTCTGTCGCCGGAAATACGCCCCCCATCATCATGTCGCAGACTTCGGTTGTGGTGATGTCGAGCACGCCAGTGAGCAGCCCGCTGTCCACCAGCTTTTCCATGGATTGCCCACCGATGCCCGTGGCATGGAAAACGAGACAATCGTAGTCAGGTTGAAGCGCTCTTGTGACCTGCTGCACACAAGCCGTGGTAACACCGAACATCGTGAGGCCAACCGCGGGCGCGCCGTTATCGACCGACCCTTCTGTCGCCTGTTGCTGATAGCGACGACGTCGAACCATGCCTGTAATGGCATTGGCGCCGTTGGTGAGGACCTCTCTGGTTATCGAATTCAAGCCCTGCACGTCGGCGACCGAATGCAGCATCATGATGTCGGCAGCGCCGACATATTGCCTGACGTCACCTGATGCTACTGTCGAAATCATCACCTTTGGCACGCCAACCGGCAGCACGCGCATCGCTGGAGTCACCATGGCCGTTCCACCGGATCCACCTGCACCGATGATGCCAGCTATCCCGCTTTGATGACGCATCCATGCCTCGAAGGCCTCGGTCATGGCTGCAACTGAGCGGCCGCGATCCTCAGTGAACACAGCATTGGCACCATGCTTGTGATGGGCTGCGACTTGCATTGGGGGGATCTCGGCACTCGATGGCGTGCCTGTCGTGGAGAGATCGACGAGCCGGGTGCGGACACCGGCGTCCTTCAGCAGATCACGAATGAACCGAAGTTCGACGCCCTTAGTATCGAGGGTTCCGGCAACCAGGACGGCGCCGTCAAGTGCTCTTGATGTGGTCGAGATCGGCGCTAGGTTCGTACCCGCTGTGGTGGATCTGCCATTTGATGACGATGTTCTGGCGGCGGCCTCGATCTTTGCGACTGGTACAGGCGGTGTCCAACGGGTCGGCAAAGTTGGGTTGGAGAGGTAGATCTTGTTCGGTCCACGGCGACCGACGCCCTGGTCTTGAGCATCCTCTGCAGAGCTGCTGGCTTCCGAAGTCGGCGTATCATCATGGGCATGGCGACCGACTCCAAGGAGGCGCTGCTGAAGGTCGCGATCGTTGGCCAACACCCGGCTTTCCATCACACGACTGATACGGCCATTGACCATAATGGCAGTCTGTGCGGCGATCTCTGTGGCAACGCCGATGTTTTGCTCGATGACCAGGACTTCGATATCGCCCTCGTCAGCGAGCCGGACGAGCATGTCCTCAACCTGTGCGACGATTACAGGGGCGAGGCCTTCAGTCGGTTCGTCCATGACCAGGAGCGTTGGATTCTGCAAAAGCGCCCTGCCAATCGCCAGCATTTGCTGCTCGCCACCGGATAGCTGACCGCCACCATTGCTGCGACGCTCGGCAAGACGCGGGAAGGTCGCGTAGATTCGATCGACAGACCAAGTTCCCTCCGTCGCAACCATGCGCAAATGCTCATCGACGGTGAGTGACGGCCAGAGACGTCGCCCTTGCGGCACATAGCCGATACCAAGACGTGCAATCTCTGCAGGTGTCTTCCCGATGAGATTTTGGCCGCCGAAGGTGATCGATCCACTGGAGGCCGGAACCAGACCCATGATGGTTTTACAAAGCGTAGTTTTGCCCATGCCGTTTCGGCCTACGACCGACAGAACGCCTTGTTCCAGAGTAAGGTCAACACCTTGCAGAGCGTGCGACGCGCCGTAATAGACGTTGAGACCGCGAATGGCCAGCGTCGCAGTTCGGCCTTGTGCGCCGCCGGCTCTAGGCATGAGCGCCTCCGAGGTAAAGCTCTTGGACCTCGGGGTCGTTCTCGATTTCCTGAGGGGTTCCTTCTTTGAAAATGCGGCCGTTGTGCATCATCGATACGTAGTCGACGACGCGAAGGGCAACATCCATATCGTGCTCAATAATGATGTAGCCCATGTGAGATGGAAGCGACGTCAAAATTTCGACCAACTCGCTACGCTCTGTGGGAGACAATCCGGCGGCTGGCTCGTCGAACAGGATAAAGCGAGGTGCGCCAGCTAGAGCAAGGGCGATCTCAAGTTGCCGTTGCTGCCCATGCGCAAGCGTGGCGACTTTGTCGTCCTTGACGTCACTCAGATGGACCGCGGCAACAAGATCTTCGGCGGAGCTCATCAGCGCATCGTTTCGACGTGGACGAAGAAGTGAAAAACGATTTCGTGAGACACCACGGCAGGCGAGGTAAACATTGTCGAGTACCGAAAGCCCAGCGAAGAGAAGAGAGATTTGATAGGTGCGCCGAAGCCCGCGGCGGATGCGCTCATAGGCAGGAAATGCCGTTACATCCTCGCCGAAAAATCGGATCGTGCCGGACGTCGCAAGGAAGTCGCCGGTGATGCAGTTAAAGAGCGTCGTTTTGCCAGCACCATTGGAACCAAGCACGCCCCGGCGTTCGCCCGGGCGAATACTGAGCGTTATGTCAGAAAGCGCAGCGAGGGCGCCAAACATCCGCGTGACGCCTCGCAGTTCAAGAGCATTTGCTGTGCCTGCCGCCGACAAACGATCAGCGACGGATGGGCCATTGGTGGCTGCCGTGCTCAATCGGTGTCTCCTGCAATATCACGGCCTGCTGACCGTCTGATATGTGCGTCGCGATTGCGTTGCGATCGAGCGCGCCATCGGTCCCAGAGCCCAAGAAGGCCGTCGGGTGACCAAAAAACGATCACGAGAAACCCTAAACCGATAAGAAGTTGAAAGCGTTCGGGAGGCAACCCGACGCTGACAAGAACATCGATGGCAAACGTCCTAAGGAGAACGTAGAGCAACGCGCCGACAAAGGGGCCAATCGGGCGGCCGATTCCACCAACGACAGCGATGACCAGGATGTCGATCACCGGACCTATCCCAGCTGTGCCGGGCGAGATCTGTGCGTTGCTCCAGACAAGCAGAATACCGCCTACCGCAGCAATGAGCGCCGCAAAGCTGTAGGCAGCAATGCGATGGGCTGTAACATTAAAACCGAGTGCCGCCATACGTCTCGGATTATCGCGGATACCTTGCAGCGCGAGGCCAAAGGGCGAACGGGCCACATAAAGCACCGCGAAGTAACTGGCTGCTGCCCAAAAGAGTGCCAGGTAGTAAAAGGCTGTGGCACCACGCCAATTTACCCCGAACAGTTCTGGTGGCAGGACACCGTTGAAGCCGGCGAATCCATTGAACACCGTGTAGTTTTGGCGAGTGAAATAGAAAAACGCAGCGGCGATCGCGAGGGTAATCATGATTGTGTAGATGCCTTCAGTGCGCACAGCGAGGGCTCCACACAACGTGCCGAAAATCACCGCGATGATCAGCGCAAGAGGGATCGTGATCCACCATGGCCAATTCAGGCTGATCGCGTCGATCCCGCTATCGCCAAAAATCGCAATCATATAGCCTGCGCAGCCCGCAACCGTCATTTGCGCAAGGCTGACCATGCCGCCATAGCCAGCGAGGAACATCAGACTGAGCGCGATCATGCCGAGAATGAAAGCCCAGCCAAAGATCTGAAACAGCACGAAGTTGCTAGCGATCAACGGCATGATGATCAGGATGAAGGCGACAATCCAATAGGTAACTGGAATCCTTTCGTACCAGAATGACGCTCCCACCATTGTTCCGTTATCGTCTTGTACCTGGTTGCGTGCGATCGCCAAGGTCTAGCGCCTCCCAAGCAAGCCTTGCGGGCGAAATGCCAGCACAAGGACCATGATGAGGAAGGTCAGCACAACCGCATATGTTGGCGCATAGACCGAACCAAACTGTTCAGCGAGACCGATTAAAAGTGCACCCAAGGCTGCTCCTGGGATGGAGCCCATACCGCCGACAATCACAACCACGAGCGACGCAAGGAGAAATCTTATGTCCTCACCAGGTGCAAGCGATTGGAAGGTGCCGCCGACGACGCCAGCAATGCCCGCTAGCCCTGCACCAAAGGCAAAGACGCCAACGAAGACGAGCTGGATTGGCATACCTGTCGCCGAAAGCATTTCGCGATCGTCTACACCCGCTCGGATCAGCATGCCGATCCGCGTCCGGTTTAAGGTCAACCACATCGCGATGCCGATAATGATGGCAGCCAGGAGGATGATAAGGCGGACAATCGGGTATTTGAGGTAAACGGCATCACCGTTTGACTTTACCGCGGTAATGAACGGTAGGACCATCGGGCCGTTCAGCCACTCTGGAGGCAGGATCTGATAGAAGTCCCCGCCCCAAATCCAAAGCATCAAGTCGGCGACAACAATTGAAATGCCTATTGTGACCAGGGTCTGGCGAAGGTCCTGGCCTTCCATACGTCGAAAAACCAGGATTTGCAGCAGGATTCCGATGAATCCGATAACGATGAAGGCAACGATGAAGCTTAGGAACCACCATCCCGTGGCATTTGCGACCTCATAGCCGATGTAGCCACCGAGCAGATAGAGCGAGCCGTGAGCAAGGTTGACATTTCTCATCAGTCCAAAGATCAGCGTGAACCCGCTCGCGACCAGGAAGTAAAGACCGCCAAGCGTAATGCCGTTAAAGAGCGCGTTTAGGAAGATCTTTTTGCGGCCGACGACCTCGACGAGCCCTTTTGGCCAAACAGCGAAAATTGCCCAAAGAAGAAGAATGACGGCTAGAAAAATGATGAGCGACCAAAACGGCCGATGGTGGACGAAACGCTTGATCGGTCCGTCACTGCCGTCAACGCCATATCGCGTCTGATCGATCATCCGTCTCTGTACACTTCCCTGCGAGCTGCTGTGCGACCGCGACCAGCTTCGCACAAACCTTACCCGGAGGATGGCATCGCCCTCATATCCCTCAGTCTCATCGCTTGCCGATCGCTCTTCAAATGGCGTCTAGATCAGGCGGGAGACGATCGGCGATCAACGACCGACCGATGCCTAGCGCAATGCCAGATGCGCCACGCGGCGATAGTCAGACGGCGCGATGCCGACATTTGATGTGAAAAAGCGGGTGAAGCTTGCTTGGGAGGAAAAGCCGAGATCGAAGCCGATATCGGTTACCGACTTCTCGGTGCCGGTTAGACTATCAATCGCTCGCTCCATGCGGAGCGTGTTTAAAAAAAGGTTTGGTGTAAGGCCGGTTTGCTTTCGGAAGAGCTTGTAGAAATGTGGACGCGACAAACCGGCATCGCGTGCGACATCATCGAGCTCCAGGTCCTCACCAAGTCGCTCTGACATGAGGCGCATCGACTTCCTGACGCGGAAGTCCGTGAACGGCAAAACATAGGATTGATTGATCGTAACATCTGGCGTCCATTGCCAAGATTGGTCAAAACATTTCTGCGTCAATTCATAGAGATAACCGTCAAAAAGATCGGTCTCCTCGCCCTCAAGGAGCAAGGATGTGACCATGTTGACCGATCGCCGGATCTGGTCTGACATATCAATTTCAGTGCGTCCGAATCGGAGTCCGCTTTGGGCATTACGCGCAGTCTCGAGAAACCAGATTGGCTTAATGTAAAGCACCAAAAACAGACTACCCGCGTCTGGATCCCCTGCTCGAAAGTCGTGCGGTTCCCAGGGATTCACGGCGACAGCGGAGCCACCATCAAGCGCGAAACGGCGACCTTTTACCGTCATCGCTGATGGTAGGCCCTGGACGAAAAAGGTCAGATGGCCCTCACGGTGCGCATGCGTAGCCATGTCATGGTTCAGATTGTAGAGGGTCGCCCGACCGAACCGACCATGGTAGACCGCGACGGCGCTACTCATGACGTCGCTCCCTGATTCGTTCTTTCATGCGTTACTGTTCAATATCGCCACGCGACAGCATCAAACAGCCGGCTGCGGTTTGGCAAGTCCAAATGTAACAGAATGAGACTCTGGGGTATGGCCCTAGGACGTTTTCAGAGTGCTTCAGTCATCAAGCGGCGATAGTCCGATGCCGTGGCACGTCGCGGATTGGTGCCGTTGGTATGGTCTTTCTCAGCAAGAGGGGCCGCAAGCTCAATGGCGCTAGCGTCGACACCCATGGCGCTCAGGCTGCTTGGAAGACCGATCCGTTCGCTAAGCGCAGCGATTGCTGCGGGCAGATCTGCTGCTTGCGGCATCCCCATCGCTTCTTTGAGATCGGCATAGCGATGGTTTACAGCCGGCGCATTAAACACCAGCATGTGAGGTAGAAGCACAGCGTTCAACGTGCCGTGATGAAGCTGATAGGAGGTTTGCGCGCCCAGGCCGTGACTCATAGCATGGACGCCACCCAGGCCTTTTTGGAAGGCAAGTGCCCCGTTCATCGCGGCGGCCATCATTTCGCGCCGAGCGATCAAATCATCTCCTTTTTCGACAGCTCGCTCGATGTTCGCCGCTGCTCGTCTCAGACCGTCCAACGCAATGCCATCTGCTGGGGGGTTATAGGCTGTGGCTATGTAGGTCTCAATGCAGTGTGTCAACGCGTCCATACCCGTTCCTGCAGTGAGTTGTGCCGATAAACCCAGGGTCAGCGTAGGGTCGCAGATGGCGACCTTCGGGACGAGAAATGGGCTGAGCAACCCCAGTTTTCGCCCGTCTTTCAAGGTGATGACCGCACCACGACCGACCTCTGATCCCGTTCCTGCTGTGGTAGGAATGGCGATCATCGGCGGGACGATATCCTTAATACGTGCAACACCGCCTTCGATTGCTGCAAAATCGGCAAGCGGCCCACCGTGGGACACCAGAATGCCGATTGCTTTCGCGAGATCAAGTGATGAACCGCCACCGAACCCAATCAGGCCATCGCATTGTTCACCTCGATAGAGATCAGCTCCGAGCAAGGCTGACGATTCGGTAGGATTGGATGGTGTTTCGTCAAAGAGCGTAGCAATCGTGGCGCTGGGGAGAGCAGAAAGTGCGCGTTCCACCAGGCCGGAGACGGACAGCCCTTTGTCGGTAACGAGGAGTGGCCGCTTGATCGACAGATCCTCGACCTCGACACGAAGTGCGTCTTCGAGGATGCCATCAGCAAAATGTATGCGAGTTAGATAATTGATCAGCGCCATACCGACCCTTTATCCCGATAGGCGTGTTAACTCACCATAAAGACAGTCGAACTGGGCGGTCCTATCGAAAGACCGCCCGGTCCATGACGTGTGAAACGCTTTACTCGAAAACTTTACACTCCGGCACCTCACGAGCCGGAAGGCCAATGGTGGCAAACTTCTCTGGGTCCATGCCAAGGGTCTGATTGACGTTCTCGACCACCTTGACGACCTTGGAGACGAGATTGCCTTCCTCGTCTTCCACCACCTCAGTCACGAAGTTGGTGCCTATCGCCTGGCGATTCTCGTCGAGGGTGATCGTACCATTTGGCGCGTCAAGCTGCATGTTGGCTAGGACTTCCCGGAACTGATCATGGCCACCGGAGAGGTCGCCTCCAACCTCGTCGAGCGCATTGAAAACCGCGCTGGCAGCATTGTAGTAGCTGGTGGCCAGCAAGGAAGGGCCTGGGAAACGCTCTTCCGGTGGGAAGGCATCCTGGTAGGCCTTAACAAAACCTTGCCAACCCTCGTCTTCCCATGTGTCGCCCTGACCGCTGGCGGCGACGGTGCCAACCAATGCTTCCTTGGCGCTGCCTTTGGAAGAGAGGACGGTCTGGTCAACCATGATACTTCCGCCGATGAGGGCTGCTTCGCCGCCGGCCTGTTGATATTGGTTGAGGAAGTTGACCGCATCGCCGCCACCTAAGCCCAGGTAAATGGCATCTACGTCATCGGGAAGTGCTGCGATCACGGATGCGAAGTCTTTCGTACCCAGGGGAACCCAGAAACGCTCGGTAATCTCGCCACCAAGATTGCAGAATTCTAACGCCAAACCAAATACTTGCGTATAGATAAAGGAGTAGTCCTCACCGACCGTTGCGATCGTACGGTAACCTTTTTCATTATAGATGTATTCGCCAAGGCCAGCCTGCCACTGGGCGCCGTCGAGATTAAAACGGAAGAAGTTTTCCGACGGGTTGACGTAGGTGGTTTCCTGGGCGCCGGAAGATGCGTTGATGAAGGTCATGTCCGGTTGGGTCTTGGCATAGTCGCGAATGGCGATACCTTCGGAACCGGAGAGCGGAGCGATCAGGACGTCAACCTCATCCTGTTCGACCAGTTTTCTGGCAGCGCGGACCGCGCTGTCGGGGCTCGCGTCAGTAGACCCTACGATCACCTCAACTTCCTTGCCGCCAACAACGCCCCCACGCTCCTTGAGGGCTACATTGAAGCCGCGCATGCCGTCTTCGCCTAGAACCGTGTAGGTCCCTTCGAGCGTTGCGGTAACGCCGATCTTTAATTTCTCCTGGGCCTGAGCTCCTGTGGCTAGCATGGCCACAGCAATGGCTGTGGTTGTTAGAAGCTTGAATGTCATCGATGACCTCCCTGTTTGCGGTCTCTTCATCACGGTCTCGCCGGGATTGACCAGCCTTCCTAATTGAAGCGTCGGGCAAATGACGCTTCGGCGCATCTTTTGACTTAGAAACGCATCACTGATGATCAGAGTAGAGGGGGTGTGGTTGCGGCGGGTGCCTCAGCGTCCAACGAGCATGACGCACAGTCTCTTTTTCAACCATCGGCCATGTGAGATCATCGGCTTAACAACAACGCAATCTCGTCATCCGCGGGTTGGACTGAGAAATCCGTGTTGACGCATGGCATGCGTGAGCTCGTCTCGAAGTATATTGATGACATGATTGGCTCCATGCCGTCCGAGCGCAGCGATGCCATAAAAGAATGGTCGGCCAAGCAAGACGAAGTCTGCGCCAAGCGAGCATGCTCGAAGCACGTCGAGGCCGCTACGGATTCCACTGTCCAGAAGTATGGCAGCGTCTTTGCCAACAGCCTGTGCAATGGCAGGAAGGGCCTCGATGCTCGGTGGTGAAGCATCGCTGCCGCGACCACCATGATTGGAGATCAGAACACCGTCTGCACCAAGGCTGACAACAGCTTCAGCATCTTCTGGGTGCAAGATCCCCTTGATAATCAAGCGGCCTTGCCAGCGGTCCCGGATCGCTTTGACCTCGTCAAGGGTGATCGATCGTCCGAATTGGCCTCGGACAAAGTTTGCAGTCTCTTGAAAGGAAGCTCCATTTGGGATGTAGGGCGTAAAGTTCTGAAATTGCGGGATGCCACAACGAAGAACTTGGCACGACCAAAAAGGATGAAGAGCGGCGCGCATGACATTGCCCGGCGTGATTTTCGGCACCACTGAAAGCCCACTCCTGATGGTGCGCTCCCGTCGTGGCGGCACGGGTACGTCAACAGTTAAGATGACGACGTCGATGCCCGCAGCCTTTGCCCTTTGAAGAAGATCCCAACGAATGGTCTCGTCTCGTGGCGAATAGAGTTGATACCAAAGCCTTCCCTCCGTCGCTACCGCCATAGCCTCGATGGTTGCGCAAGCGACAGTGCTCAGTGTCATCGGAATATTGTTCTTTGCGGCAGACCTGGCATTGATCATTTCAGCGCCTGGCCAGATCAAGCTGCCCATGCCTACGGGTGCGATTGCGATGGGTAGATCATAGCACTCTCCAAACAGATTCGTGGAGAGGCTCAGGCCATCCAATGAGCGCATGTATCGCGGTGTAATCCGCACATTATCGAAGGCAATTTTGTTGCTCTGGATGAGCCGCTCACGCCCTGCACCATGTTCCAAATAATCAAAGGCGTAACGAGGCACTCTTCGACGAGCTACAGGTATGAGATCGTCGATCATCGGATATTTTCGCATCATGCGTTGATCGGCGGCCATATCGTCGCCCCATTCTAAGCTTAGGAGTTCGTGGATGTTCAAGCGTCTTTGGGGGCCGGCAATTCCCTTCAATGATAAAGCAAAGATCCAAGCATCGCAGATTGTCCGCAGGATCAAAGGTGTCGTGACAGGTCTGAGATGACACGCTTTGCAAGTCTAGCAACGACCTATCTTTGTTGTGCTTCCGAGCGTGGATGTATTGTCGCAATTGTTCACAACGCGTGCCGCGGTGAAACCTGTGTCAGTTTTGCCGCTCTACAACGTGTTTTAGAAGCATCGCATTTTCCAAAGGGCCTGTTCCCGGTTTCTTTTTCAAGGAGTAACGCCTGACGCGATCATAACAGAACGATTTTCAAGAAAGGACTGAATTGAGGTTTACCAAGACGCCTTCAATGCATGCGACGCTTGGTGAGAATCGGTCTGCACATCAACCGATTTTGTATCTATCGACACTGAAAGCGCTCCGGCCATCCGCGAATGACGGGGGTGACTCCATGCAGGCTGCCTTTTCGATGTTAGCAGGCCCGATGATATTGCCTGTCGTCTTAGCATTAGGGCCTTCTCGTTTTGGTGAGAGAGGTGCTCAGCATCGTTTCGACTTTTCAGCTCCATGCCGGGCGGATCGTAAAATCATTCCGGTCCGACGCGTCGCGCCCACGGAGAAGGAATATCGAATGGTGTGACATATCAAGGCCTCCGCGCTCGGCATGGCGATTGGCGGCTAGGTCTCGATCATAGACCGATGTCGTCGGCATCAATCGCAGGGTCATACCGCGACGTGAGTTGGGCGATCGATTTTCTTCAGAACCATGTGCGATGTAGACGTCATGGAAAGCCATGCCTCCCGCAGGCAGAATGAGATCCTCAGCTAGGCTTTCATCATACTCGGACGGGGCCAATTCTCGATTGAGCGTGTAACCCGGATCATCCTTAACCTCGTGTGCTAAGAGCTCTTGGGTTTTGTGCGAGCCTGGAATGTAACGAAGACAGCCATTTTCCGTTGTTGCAGCGTCAATAGCGATCCACACCGTGCATGTCGCAAGAGGTTGGATCGGCCAATACTCGCCATCTTGATGGTAAGGAGTCTTCTTGCCATTCACGGCTGGCTTGGCAAAGAAGCTCATGTTCCAAAGGCAGATGTCGGGCCCGATGAGTTGTTCTGCCATATCCAGAATGGCTGGATCGCGCGCATAGTTCAAAAAACTGAGATCATAATGCAGTAGTGCTGAACAGTTGTCTCTGAATTCAGGATGTTTGGCGAGTAGGCGATCGTGGTCGGCGCGAATGCGCTGCAGTGTCGACTCAGATAAACGATAGTCAGGGACAACAAAGCCCTTGTCGCGATATTCACTAACCTGCTGGTTGGTCAGCATAGGTGATCTCCCAGGATCCTAGAGCAACTCCCTCGGCATCTATAGGGGCTTCCATTTGCTCGACGCAAACAAGTGGATCGGCCGAAGGGCAACCAGTCCGACGGCTAAACCTCACTGATCCACGAAAACACCAACCGAACGGTTTAAGGGTTCTGACACACGATTTCCTGTCGCTTCGATCAGAACATCCTCCCCAACCGCCTCGATTTCGATGATATCACGAACAATACCAAGGCGTCCCAACAGCGCTGCTGTCTGATCAGCCCTGGCTTCTGAGAGTCGCACATTCGCTTCACGAGAGCCCGTCGCGTCAGCATATCCAATCAGGCGAACCTTTTGCGCCTGGTTTTGCTTGATCCACGTTGCCGCCTCGCGAATTTTTCGCTCGGCGCCCGGTGACAGCTCTGCACTGCCGTGATTGAACAACAAATGAGCGATGCGCAGACCATGTTCCGTTTGTACCGGCTGGACCGCCAATAACGGATCGACACCGGAAGGCGTTGTGTTCGTTGAGATGTCTCCTGGAAGCTGCTCCTTCTGGCGTTGCAATTCGGCAAGTTCGGCGCGGGTTTCAAGCAATGCCGACTCTCTTGCGGCAAGATCCACTTTGGCTTTCTCCACCTCCAACTGAACCGCTTCGAGTTCGACGGAGGCAGCATCTCTTTGTTCTTCTGCCTCCCGTGCTTTTTGGGTTAGATCGGAAACGGATGAGGCGAGGGCCTCGGCCTCATTAGCCACATCGTTGTTGCCTTGACGCGTCAACTCAAGCGCCGATCGGCTTCCTTCGAGCTCGGTGCGAAGCTGCTCGAGTTCCGTCGCTGCTTTGGCCTTGGCATCATCGGCTGAGGTCAAAGCTTGCTCAGTGGTGACAAGGTCGGCTTTTCGCTCTTGAAGAGCTCGTTGAAGAGCCTCGACCTCGGTTGTCAGGGTTCCTTTCCTATCCTCAAGACCGTCAACGGCCTGACGTGCCGTATCAATCTTGGAATCAAGTTCTGCTAGACGTCGTGTTGCTGCTGCCTCGGTCTCGTTGACTGTCTTGATGTCGGCATCCAAGGCGGCAAGGCGGCTTTCCGCCTGCTCAATGTTCTCCTCTTTGGCCAAGAGGTCTGCCCGAGCGGCATCGAGCGATGACGTGACCGTTGCAAGTTCCACTTCTGCGCTACCCGCGTCACCTACCTTGGCTTGGATCTTTCGAAAGCGTGCTTCGGCATCGGCGACTGCAGCGCGTTTGGCTTCTAGCTGTTCGGTTAGCGTTTGAAGCTCGCTTTCCGACTCGCTGATATCAGAACGGCGTGCTGCCAGCGCCGACTCCTCGCTCGAGCGCTCCGTCTCGAGCTTGGCGAGTTTTGTCTCAGCATCGGAAATCCTGTCGATTAGCGTCTCGAATCGTGTCTCGACTGATTCGAGCTCGGATTCCCGTCGCTTGAGCGATGCCGTCGTATCGCTAAGATTCGACTGAAGCGACGCCAATTGTTCCTCAGTTACGGAATAGTCTTGAGCAAGATCGCGCTGTTTCTCGATTTTTGCATCGAGGCTGCCGAGAAGGCCAAGCATGCCGGCCTGCCGATTAGTTAAGCCTGACAGCTCGCCCTCTTTCTCGGCCAAACGCGTTTCGACGTCGTCGAGAGTTTGCGCAATTGCTTCCTTTACGGAAAGATCAGACGACAAGGCTTTGACTTGCCGTTCAAGCGCTGAGCGTTCGTCCATCAGTTGCGTTAGTCTCGTCTCGACTTTCGCACCTTGTGCCTTTTGTTCATCAAGAAGACGGCGTTGCTCGTCGAGGTCGGTCTTTGCTTGTTCAGCGTCAGCATGAAGCCTATCGATGTCAGTCTCCATCTGACGCTGCTCGGCAAGGCGCGCCTTAAGGCCGGTGATCATGACCCGGGCTTTTTCCTCTTCGCGTCGCAAAGCAGCGATCTTCTTTTGACCTTCGGCAATCTGATGCCCGTCCGTGGTCAGGCGTTGCTTCGCTTTCTCGGCACGAGTTTCGATGGCTGATGTTGATTGATCGAGTTCTATCAGGCGATCTTCGCCTTTTTTGATCTCTTGATTGAGCTCCTTGGCTTCTTTTCTCTTTTGCGAGAGCGTCTTTTCTGTCTGCTTGAGCGCTGTATCAGCAGCACGAAAGCTTGCTTGTGTCTCAGCGAGGTCCTTTTTCCCAGTTTCAAGCGATGCGGACACATCCGCAAGTTCTTTGCGCAGGCCTTCGAGATCGCCTCGTGCAGCTTCCTCAGCATCACGCTCCTGCGCGAGGCTCGCAACCAAAGTCTGCGTTTCAGTTTGCTGTCGCCGAAGGTCGCTTAGATTGGTCTCCAGATTACTCAGTTCTTGCTTTCGCAATGCGAGGCTCGATGCTGTTGCCTCGCTATCTTTTTGCAATGTTGCCAGCTGGCTCTCTGTTGTGCCGATCTCCTTTCTGAGCGCGGACAGACGCTGTTCAGCACTGCCCAGCTCTGCCTCACGTTCGCTCAAACGACCTTCTGTGGTTTGGATTCCCGACCGAAGCGTCATGAGGGTTTCTTGATCCTGGTCGGCGCGGTCACGCTGCCGCCCGATTTTGTTGGCGAGCGTGCCCAAAATCGCAAGCGTTGTTGCTTGCTCATTTCTAGCCGCTGCGAGCTTCTCTTGGACCGCAGCTAGCTCAGTGTCTGCCTCTGCCCTCTCGGCCAAAGCTTGATCCCGACGCTGGATTTCACGATCCGCAGCCGAGATTGCGCTGTTCATTTCTTCCAGTTGCTGATCGGCACCTGCAAGCTCACGTTCGCGCGCGGCGAGCGTCGCTGTTTTGCCACTCAGCTCTGAGCGCGCAAGATTGATGCGATGACGATAGTTCTTGAGTTCGGCAGTAGCTTTGCTGCGCCGTTCATCGATGGCTTGCCGCTCAGCAGCAATGGCAGACTCTAGGTCGACGGCTTCATCGACAAACGACAGTTCCTCGGCAATCTCTGCAAGCTTTCGCTCACGTACAGCGATTGTCGCGGTTTTGCCACTTAGCTCTGATCGAGCAAGGTTGATACGCTCACGGTAGTCTTGGAGTTCGTCCATAGCCTGCGCGCGGCGCGCATCCATGGCTTGCCGCTCAGCAGCAATGGTGGCTTCTAGGTCGACGGCTTCATCGACAAACGACAGTTCCTCGGCAATTTCTGCGAGCTTTCGCTCACGTATAGCGATTGTCGCGGTTTTGCCACTTAGCTCTGATCGAGCAAGATTGATGCGCTGGCGGTACTCTTGGAGTTCTGCTTCAGCCTGTGCGCGATGCTGCTCGATCGAGGCTTCGAGATCGCTAGCATCGCTCAAAAGCGTGAGTTGATCAGCCGCTTTGGCGATCTCGCGCTCTCGTGCTGCCAGCGTAGCCGTTTTGCCACTGAGTTCGGAACGGGCGAGATTAATTCTCTCTCGATAACCAGAAAGTTGTTCTGCTAGCGTAACACTTTGGGCGGCAGCATTGTGGGCTTCCGAAGCCAGTTGTAGGCGGACGGATTCTAGGTCTTCCCCAGCCTTCTTTTGCTCATCTAGCTGACCTTCCAGCGCGGCAATCGTGCTCTGGCGTTGATCAAGTTCGCCTAGGAATCGTGTCTTCTCGTGCGACCATGTTTGGGCATCGTTGGCATGGTTGCTACCGCTATAGGCAATGATCGCCCACGCCAGAACATTAAGCATCAGTAGCAGGGCAAGCGCGCCAAGGGCGCTTCGCGGCATTGACCAAAGACGTTCCATCCCTCATCAGCTCCTTGGTTTATTAGGCCGTCTTTCAGCCGATCGGCCTTCGTATCAGATCAGTACAGAAGACCCGCATGTTATGATCTGATCGTGCGAAAATCGATACGTCGCAAAGCAATTTTTCAAGTCGCGGTTTGGCTCACGAAGACCTCAAGGACGCGTGACAGATCGTTGGTGAGCTTCGCAGCAATCTGTATCAATCGTCACTTCTTCCACGAGCAGCCGACTCTAACTTCTCTATAGCATCCAATACCGAAGCGAGGGACGGTTATGTTGCGCTGTTGCCTCATTTTTTTCGGCACTCTTCTCGCATGGTCATCTCCCTCGGCTGCTTGCGATATACAGCCAGGCGATATGACCTATCGCATTGAACATGATCTTTTCGGGACCATCGGTCATGAGAGGCTCAAGATACGTTGCCATAACGGGCAAACGATTATCGAGCGGACTGTCGACGTGGAAGTTCGCATGCTCTTGGTCGCCCTGCATCGACGAAGCGCTGTTTACATCGAGGTCTGGCAAGATGACCATCTGATACGATTTACCGGTCGTACCGACGACAATGGTAAGCGATCGTTCTTGCGGGCTGGGGTCGGTGAAAACCTGTCGATCAGGATCGATACAGAAGGCGATAGAAGAGACGTCTCGCAGCGTGCGATTCCAACAGATCCATGGCATCGAAGGCTCATCGGTAGAACGGAACTGTTTGACCGCGTCGATGGCCATATCATCGCTGTTTCCGTGACCGATGCAGGTGCTGAGCGACTGCGTATAGATGATCACTGGACTGACTCCCAAAAATTTGTCGTCTCAGGAGAGCGAGACCAAGTGATTTGGTTCGACGACCATACCGGTATCTGGCTCAAGTCGAAGATCCGCCACCCAAGTGGTGACATCGTCATTATTCGACAGAATGTCGATATCGGCGCTCATTGGACAATGAGCGCGAAGGGTCGTCCGACAAACCCTGCTGGTGTGGCGCAGGACTGATGGCTTCCCAAAAACGCATCGACCACCTGAATGCAATGATGCTGACGATCATGCGCCATGTGTTGCCTGCAATCGGCTTGCTGTCGGGGCTAGGCGTCGTCATTGGCCTTGTCCTCTGGTCAGGGGTTGGACAGGTCCTGACCATCCTTTCCAGCGCTGGTTTTGGTCTTCTTTTGATCATTTTGCTCGCGCCGCCAGAGATCGTTGCAGCCTCCGAGGCCTGGCGCGGACTTTTCCCGCGCGATCGGATTCCGGCTTTTTGGATTGCATTACGCGCATCCTGGATTGGAATGGCTGTGAACACGCTGCTGCCGGTCGGGACGATTGGGGGCGAAGTTGTCAAAGCGCGCGTCCTTGTCCTGTCAGGCCGTTCAATTGCCGACGCTGCTGCCGCCACATTGGTCGACAAAACCGTTCAGGCCATCGCGACCTTGATTTGGGGAACGGTTGGTTTGCTGCTTCTCTCATGGCTGACACTGGAGGATACCCTTCTAAGAGCAGGGCTCATCGGTGCCGCTTTATTGGCCATCGGGATTGGTGGCTTTGTTGCGATCCAAGTCTTTTGTGGGGTGTCCACCCTCGCTCGCTTCGGCGGGCGCATCCTGCCCAGCTCTGCGCAACACGCAACGATTGCTGACGCTAAGCATTTCGATTCGATGGTGCTTGCCATTTACCGGCGTCCAGGCGCCCTCACCCGTTCCCTCGCGATTCGGCTGTTCATCCAAGTATGGCTGGTCAGTGAAGTTATGCTGACTGCTTATCTGCTCGGTCTGAACATCGGGTTCACCGAAGCGCTGATGCTTCGTGCGCTTATAGGCGCCGTGCGAGGTCTATCCTTTGTCGTTCCCGCGGGCCTCGGATTGCAGGAAGGTGCCTATGTCGCCCTGGGAGCTCTTATCGGGTTGCCTGCTGACATGATGCTTGCCTTGTCACTAGCCAGCCGCCTGCGTGAAACCTTGCCAAATCTACCCGCGCTTTTGATGTGGCAGCACGATGAGGGCCGGCGGTTCTGGCGGCCGAAAGCATCAAACCGAAGCTCCTCCGGCTTGATGCGGCGCATCCTACCACAATCCTCAATCAGTCGGAGTTGATCGATGTCGAAGTCAGACGAGATCGTCGATGCCAGAGCTGAACGTCGCAAGAACCTGGCGAGAAAGCCCTCTCCGAGGGTTAGGAGAGGATCGAGTGATCGTATGAAGGTCAGTGTCGCCGCTCTTGTTGATTTGATTCGTCATCCGGGATCCGGCGGCCATGTCAAAGCTTGGGAACGATTCGCGGACGCCGCAACTCACTTTCCGAATGACCTGGACCTCACCGTTTATTATCTCGGTGATGGTATCTCTGAGACGCAGCTATCGCCTAATGTCCGTTTGCGCACGGTGCCTCCGGCATTTGGAACAGCCAGTCTCCCTTGGCTTCGAAACGGTGGCGGCGATACCGACCTCGCGTCCTATAATCCGCACTTGGCAAGACAACTTTTGGAGCATGATGTTTTTCATGCAACCAGTTCCTTTGCCTTTGCCAAGACCGCTAGCGTCATCGCCAAGACCCATGGTCGTCCCTTGGTAAGCTCCTTGCACACCGATGCTGCCAAATTTGCCAAAGTCTATACGGGCGAGATTATCGAGCGGCTGATCGGTCCCAGCATGTTGAGCCGATGGCTTATTGACGGGGTTGGCCTTCCCGATAGGAGCGCTCGTAATCTTACCCGGGCGCGCGATCGGATCCTGGCGGCAAGTGACCATATCCTGATTTCTGATCCTGAAGACGAGCGGCATCTGCGAGCCTCATTGCCCGTTCCACATATTTCGTATCTTCGGCGAGGGATCGATAAAACCCTGTTCACCCCAGAAAAGCGCGACAGACGCTGGCTTCAAGAACGCTTCGGCATCCCAATCCATTGTCCTGTGCTTCTGTTCGCCGGTCGAGTCGATGAAAGCAAACGTGTTCTGACAACAGCAAGAGCGGCACGACAGCTACTGGATCAAGGTGTCGAGCTCCAGCTCGTCATTGCCGGCAAAGGCGCCGAACAGAAAACGATCGCTGAAATGCTGGGGGAAAGGGGCACGCTTACCGGTAATCTCGCGCAACGCGATCTCGCCAAGCTTATGGCAAGCTCGGATCTGTTCGTCTTTCCATCGGAGTCAGAGATCGTCTGTAACGTCGTTATTGAGGCCAAAGCTTCGGGGCTGCCTGTCATTGTGACCGGTGGCGCGACGACAAGCCAGCTGATCGAGACGCCTGGAATTGACGGCATTGTGACGCGAGATGGCTCGCTCCCGAGTTATGTTGAGACGATTGCCGAGCTTCTCCGTAGACCAGATGAGCGTTTGCAGATCGCAAGGAAGGCACGCGACGCCATTGACATGTCCTGGCCGGATTGGGCAGACGTGTTGGCCGAAGATCTTTTGCCGGTTTGGCGTTCGATGAAGGCGCGCCATGGAGCACGACGTCAGCCGGCTGACTCCGAGGTGCAGGACCCGTTTGCCCTTGGCTGAGGTCGAGCTCGCTATCCGCTTCAATTCAGGGATGGCATGCATCGTCGGTTGTTCCTAAGGCCCATTCGGTCGTGGGCTATCGTCGATTCACGGGTTGTGGGAATCGAAGTGAGTTGTCACGACCGCATTGCTAGACTTTTCGCGTCCGATGTTGCTGGATCAGCTTGATCTGCAACGCATGACCGTCTCAGATGTCGCCAGCGAAGTGATTAGCTTTCGCAGCAAACGACACTGTCTAGACGATCGGCACATCAAGCGACGTGCTGGGGAACGTGATGCGGCTGGGATTATCAATGTCAACGAGACTTACTGTAATGCTTGCAACGCTGGTGTTGCTTTTAGGTTGCTCGCCCTTTTCCGATTCGGCTCTTTATGACGTAGAACCGCGTTATGACGGTTCCAGGCTAAGCTTTGAATCATTCGTTGAAACGCATGATAAGGTTTGGCCCGTCCCCGCCAAGTTGGAGACTTTCGTCGTTCCGGACGGTGCCACGTTACGCTATGCCTTTTGGCCGGCGCCAAATCCGAAACGTCGAGCGGGGGTCGTTGTCTTCTTTCAAGGCCGGACCGAGTTTATCGAGAAGAATATCTATGCTTACCAGGCCCTGCTTGATCGGAATTTCGAGGTCTGGACCCTCGATTGGCGGGGGCAAGGTTTGTCAGAACGCTTGCTTCCGGATGAGCCCGAAAAAGGACATATCGATAGCTACGCAACCTATCTGTCTGACGCTGAGTTCTTCTTGCGCGAAATCGTCAAGCTCGATGAGGTCCGAGGCGTGCCAAGAATCTTATTGGCGCATTCCATGGGGGGGGCCATTGGTACGACATATCTCCTCCGCAATCCCGGCGACTTCGACAAGGCTGTTTTTTCTGCTCCTCTCATCAGGTTACCTGCAAGCGTCGACAATACTTTGATCCGAACCGGCAACCGCGCCAAAGTCGCTGTAAGACCATCCATTTGCACGGGCCTCAATCCACTAAGCGCTTGCCTATGGCAAAGCGAATTTGAAGACGATGCAGATGTCTGTTCGATCGCAGGCGATGCGGCTGCCGATGCCCTCATTGATCGCGACACCACGGAACACTTTAGTCACGATGCCACTAAGGTTGCCGAAATCGAATGTTGGATTGTCAATAGCCGACCGGCCGAACCGAGCTTGGGTCTGGGCGGACCGACCAGTGGGTGGTTGCGGGCGACTTACGAGGCGACAGATTGGATTGACGCCAACAGGTCAAAACTTGAAACACCACTCTTGATCGTTGGTGGTAGCGAAGACCGTACGGTAAGCAACGTGGGCCAGGCTGCATTTTGTGATCGGGACAATTCGGAATGCTGCCGACTTGAGCTTGAGGGCGCTGGTCACGAACTGCTGATTGAAACGCCGCTAATGATCAAGCAGTTCTATGAAGCCTTCGATGCGTTCATCGATACCGATTTGCAGCCAGACGCCTTCTGTAAGGCCCGGCGCTAGTTCATCGGAGGTAGCAACGCTAGCGTTGTAAGCGCGTCTGATGCCTGTCTACTGAGCCAAGCCTTGCGATGCGAGATAGGCGCACGATGCCTTAATCTTGCTCTTGTCTTTGATCTCGATGATGAGGCGAGGATTGCTCGTTACGTCACTGACCGCCGCAAAAAAAGGCGTCCAAAGCATGGATCCCTCACCAAGGCACCAATGTCGATCGGCGTATCCGTCGGCATCCTGGAGATGTACATGGTGCAGAAGATTGCCGGCAGCTGCTACGTAGTAATCAACCGGCGGCGCACAGTTTGATCCATGAGCGTAAAGCGCGTGACCTGTATCGATCGACACGCCAATTGCATCTGAGGAAAAGCTCGACGCGAGGCGCACTCGATCATTGGGATCGACATCTTCAATATTCTCAATGACTAGCCTGACACCTTGATCCTCGGCACGACGTACGATGCCTTGAAGCGCAAGGTGGCAAGCCTCAACAACTCGATCACGAGCTCCGTGATTGTTGTCGAGATTGTTATAGTCCCAGGTCGTATAGGGACTGTGAATAACCATTTGCGTCGCGCTCAGCGCTTCGCAAATGTCTAATCCTTGGTTCAGGCGTTTGATCACGACGGCACGAATGTCTGGGTCTTGGCTGGCAATGCTGAAGCCCCAAAACGGTCCATGGATGCCGAGTCGGCCAGCATGACCATCAAGGAGAGCTTTTGCGCGTTTGGTGAGGGCGGACGAATCACTGTCAAGCACACCGGCCTTGCAAAAATCTTGGATCTCAAGATCACGTGGCCTTTCCAAGAGCCAGTCACGATGCATCTCGATGTCTTCGATCATCATGGCAGCGCCGACGATAGGCAGATCAGTCATGACGGTGTCTCCCCATTTTCTGTCTGCAGGCAATGTTATGGCCTGAGCGTGATAAGTGCGTGCTGTTTACGAGCCGCCCTCTCAAAGCCGTCATATTGATGGGACTTGGAGGAGATCAATGAAGGTTCAGCTCTTGGAGGACTCGAAAATCATTCTCGTCTTTCAAGTCGCTCTATCAGTTAAGGATTGAGTGGATCAACGGGGTGTTGCGGGAGGTTCGCCGCGTCGTCCCACATTGCCATGACGTCAGCTGTGATGGCGTGGTTCCTGGTTGCCAAGGTCAAGAAGTCGGTGCGGTCGGCGGTTTGCTCTCGCCGTCCTCGCTTGTCGCACGTCTTTTAGCGGCTGCAAGCGCCTCTTTTAGCACCGATCGATCGCCGATGTGGTTGGCGAGAAGCAGGATGAGGCGCGCATTTAGGGCTGTGCTCTCGGCTTCAGACAAACCTTCATGTGTGGCAATCAACTCTGCATAAAAGCTGTCCGGATCTTGTATGTTTGGCTCGGTGATCAGATCGCTCAAGGCTTACTCCTGCGCAGTCGCTCGGCGCAGCGCCAAACGGACGTCTTCCTCAGAATAACTGGGCCAGCGCGCGACAACATGTTGATCTGGGCGTATCAGATAGATGGCGGTTGATGCGTCTCCCAAGTATCGCTCGGCGAAGGCACCTGAGATGTCATCGGACCGGGAAACAAAAATCGTTCTCGCCTTAATAGCTTGCTCTTCAAGTAAGGGAGGAGCATCGGTGCAGATCGCCAGTAGAACGAAGTCATTTCCGAGCTGCGAGAGCAGAAAACCATTGGCTAGCGGTGCGTCCGGACAAGGACTGCCAACACGTGTGCGGGCTGGTCCGCCGGGCAGCATATCAGGTCCATTCAAAACGGTCCCGTCATAGACACAGGGTAGAGATAGTCGGCCTGAATTCACCAATGGCCTCGCAAAAGCATGATCTTTGGCAAGATCGAGTACGGCATTCCGAAAGATGTGGCTGATCGTCGATTTCGGCGTAATAAAATCCGTTGCGCGAGTCGAGTTTAGAATGTTTTCGTCGGCTGCATGAATACGTTCGTCGTCGTAGCTGTCGAGAAGGCGTTCCGGGGCTTGGCCTCGAATGACCATGCCAAGCTTCCAACCGAGGTTGTCGACATCCTGTATGCCAGAGTTACAGCCGCGTGCCCCAAAAGGAGAGACTTGATGCGCGCTATCGCCGGCAAAGATGACACGGCCATGTCGGAATTTGGTCATGCGGCGGCACTGAAACGTATAAATGGAAGACCAGACGAGCTCATAGTCGACATTGGACCCCAGCATCTGATCGAGGCGCGAGCGGATATTCTCTTCTTTCATCTCCTCCTTGCGGTCGACGTCCCAGCCGATCTGGAAATCGACCCGCCAAACATCATCGGGCTGTTTGTGCAACAATGTCGAGGCTCCAGACTTGAAGGGTGGTTCAAACCAGAACCAGCGCTCAGTCGGAAAATCGGCTGTCATCTTGATATCGGCGATAAGAAAGCTGTCCTTGAACACACGGCCTTCAAAATCTAAGCCGAGCATTCCACGAAGTGGCGACGAGGCACCGTCGCAACCAATCAGCCAATCTGCCCTGATTGCGTATTGGCCTTCGGGTGTTGCAACGTCCAAGACAGCGCCATCATCATTGACCTCCACAGCATCGACGCGGTGCTTTCCGCGAAGCTCGATGGGGGCACCTGCAGCCTGTGCCTCGCGTACACGTTCGACCAGGAATTTTTCGAAATATGGCTGTTGAAGGTTAATGAACGCTGGAAATCTATGCCCGCCTTCGGGCAGAAGGTTGAACTCGTAGACTTTGCGATCCTCGTGGAACACTTTGCCGAGATTCCATACCACGCCCTTTTCGATCATCGGCGTGGCACACCCGTAACGGTCGGCAATCTCGAGGGCACGCTTAGCAAAGCAGATGGCGCGGCTGCCGGCGCCGACACCCTCGTGATCATCAAGAAGAACGACGGGAATACCCTGTAGCCCGAGATCAAGCGCCGTAGCGACGCCGATTGGCCCCCCGCCCATGACGACCACGGGATGATGCACTGGCGCGTTCGCGTCCTGATCGGCAGAACGTTGATAGGGATAAAGCCGAAAGGCCAGGCTATAACGTTCATCCATTGTCATCCCGCCCCCTCTGCCCGAGCCTTTGCTCAGCTCTGAAGCGATGCCCACATCTGCTTGTCCCGCTCCGCCGTCCAAATCCGCGGCGTATCAATGTCACGTGCCTCATCAAAGGCGCGTGCGACATTAAACGGGAGGCAATGCTCGTAGATGGCATAGTCTCTAAATTTTGGATCGCAGACGTCCCGGCAAGCTGCCATGGCTTCTTTCAGCGAACCGCCGCGAAGCGCGACTTTAGCAACTGAACGGTAAGTATCCGTCACGAACGCTGCACTCGAGTCCAAAGCGGCATTGACCATGTCCTTGCCAATGAGTGCGTCGCCACGGCCTGGCGCGATGGCATCCAAATCCCACCTGCGAATGGCTTCGAGGGTGCTTGGCCAATCGTGGAAATGCCCATCGCCGCAGTAGCATGCTGAGCGATACTCGACGATATCACCGGTGAACATAACGTTCTGGTCCGGCACATAAATGACGATATCTCCGGCGGTGTGCGCGCGACCAAGCTGCATCAGGTCGACTCGGCGATTGCCGAGGTACAGGCTCATGCGGCCATGAAAGGTCGTCGTCGGCCAGGTGAGACCGGGAATCTCATCATGCCCCTGAAACAAGCGCGGGAATCGGTCGAACTCGCTGTCCCAATCCTCTTGGCCGCGCTCGACCACCATGGAACGTGCCTTCTCGGACATGATGACTTGATCAGCCCCAAAGGCCGAGGCGCCGAGCACACGCACGGCGTGATAGTGGGTCAGTGCAAGATGCGTGATTGGCTTGTCCGTCACCTCGCGAATGCACTCGATGACCTTTCGTGCTAAGCGCGGCGTCGCCTGAGCCTCGACCACCATGACGCTATCATCACCAACGATGACACCGGAGTTGGGATCACCCTCTGCGGTAAATGCATAAAGGCCCTCACCGACCTCGGTAAAACTGACGGTCTTCTCTGTCAGATCGCCTTGCGATGCGAATGCTTTGCTCATGGTTTTTGTCCCTGTTCCTTTGCCCAGTCGGGTAGTTCGATCGCCGGCAACACTGTCCCAACGCATTCGCCAAAGCCTATGCGATAGCCCTCGCCCTTAGCAGCACCTCGCATCACGACGCTATCGCCATCATCGAGGAAACGGCGCTCCTCTCCATTCTGGAGTGTGAGTGGTTCACGGCCTCCCCAGGAGAGCTCCAACAGAGAGCCTCGACTTTCTCGCGTTGACCCGGAGATCGTACCTGATCCCAAGAGGTCGCCAACACGCATGGGACAGCCGCTCGTCGTGTGGTGGGCAAGCTGTTGGGCGGCGGCGTAATACATCTCGCGGTAATTAGTGCGCGTGATAACTGTCTCAGGTTTGCCATCTGGCGCAAGCGCGACCTCCAGCTCAATGTCATAGAGCATCGGAGTTGGCTCGTTGAGATATGGCAGCAGCGGCCGCTCGCGTTCCGGCGTTGCGACCCGAAAGGGGTTCAACGCTTCGCGCGAAATGATCCACGGTGAAAGTGTGGTCGCGGTTGCCTTCGCTTGAAAAGGCCCGAGCGGCTGATACTCCCAGGCCTGTATGTCGCGCGCAGACCAGTCGTTGAGGAGAACATAGCCGAAGATCATTTGATCAGCCTCGGCGACCGACACCATGCCGTCAGACGCTTGGCCTATGATGGCGCCCATTTCGAGCTCGAAATCAAAGCGTGCTGAAGGTGCAAATCGAGGGAGCGCATCATCAGGCCCCTTCAATTGCCCCCAAGGTCTGCGCACTGGAGTCCCCGAAACGACGACTGATGATGCACGACCATTATAGCCGATCGGGATTGAAAGCCAGTTTGGTGGCAATGCATTCTCAGGGCCGCGCACAATACTACCGACATTGAAGGCATGGTTCTTGCCTGCATAAAAATCCGTGTATTCAGCGACCTCAAACGGCAAGAGCAGCGTTGTGTTGGCCATTGGTATGAGATGTGGTTCGACACTGGCTCGACAGGCTTCATTCGAAAGAAGCTCCGTCAGTTTGCGCCGTAGGGCTGACCAGACCGTCGGACCAGCCGACATGATCGCATTCCAAGATGGCGCGCGGAACATCGCTGGATCAAGGCCGTGATCGACGGCACCAACATCGAGGATCATGTCGCCTATGGCCACTCCCGTGCGCGGCCCCTTACCATCATCGAAAACGCCGTAGGGCAGGTTCTGAATAGGAAAATCAGTGGCGCCACGTGCCGACGGTACCCAACTTTTGATTACAGTCATTTCAACCCCGGTGTTCCATCAAACTTCTTCTCTAGGCTTGTCCAGCAGTCGATATAGTCGTCCTGAAGTGGGGCCTCTTTGGCGGCAAATGCCGTCAGGTGTTGGGGGAAGCGGGTCTCGAACATGAACGACATCGTGTTGTCGAGCTTGTTCGGTTCCAGCTTTGCATTCGACGCCTTTTCAAATGCTTCTCGATCCGGCCCATGCGGCAGCATCATGTTGTGGAGGCTCATGCCGCCCGGAACGAAACCCTGGGGCTTGGCATCGTATTGGCCGTAGATATTGCCCATCAGTTCGGACATGACATTCTTGTGATACCAAGGCGGACGGAATGTGTCCTCCATGACCATCCAACGTTCTCGGAAAAGTACAAAATCGATGTTGGCTGTACCGGGCACACCGGACGGCGCTGTGAGCACGGTGAAGATCGAAGGGTCTGGATGATCAAAGAGGATGGCGCCGATGGGGCAATAGTTCTTCAAATCATATTTAAAGGGCGCATAGTTGCCGTGCCAAGCAACAACATCGAGCGGGGAATGGTTGAGTTCGCAAACGTGAAATTGTCCGCACCATTTGACCGTCACTGTCGACGCAGCTTCACGGTCTTCGAAGGCGGCGATCGGTGTCTTAAAGTCTCGCCTGTTCGCCATGCAATTGGCACCGATCGGTCCACGGCCTGGCAGTTCGAATTTTTGGCCGTAATTCTCGCAAACAAAACCGCGTGCAGGTCCCTCGACGACCTCGACCGTATAGACGAGTCCTCGAGGCATCAACGCAATCTCTTGTGGTGCTACGTCGATGATGCCGAGTTCCGTCCGAAAGCGTAGACAGCCTTCTTGAGGAACGATCAGCAGCTCACTGTCCGCGGAATAGAAATAGGCGTCTTTCATATCCGCGGTCACCAGATAGATATGGGCAGCCATTCCGGTTTGCGTATTCACGTCACCAGCCGTCGTCATGGTACGCATGCCCGAGAGCCAAGTCAGCGCTTCAGTTGTATGCGGCACCGGATCCCATCGGTACTGGCCGAGTGAGATCACATCCGGATCGATATCGGGCGCTGATCGCCAATAAGGCAAATCGATCTTGCGATAGCGTCCTGAGTGTTGAACTGATGGTCGAATGCGATAGCACCACGTGCGCTCGTTCTGATGGCTTGGCGCCGTAAACGCGGTGCCAGAAAGCTGCTCGCCGTAGAGGCCGTAATTGCACTTCTGCGGCGAGTTCATTCCGCGCGGTAAGGCGCCCGGCATGGCTTCAGTTTCGAAGTCATTGCCGAAACCTGGCATATAACCGTCGTCTACTGATGTCATCTCAGCGTGTGCTGCTTTGCTGATCGGAAGCTGTTGTTCCGTCATGCCGCCCTCTCCTCCAGGCATATCCGGATTGGATATTCGGAAGGATTCGTTGCATTTGCTACAATGTCAAGATATTTGTAGCAAATGCTATGACCTTGCAGGCTGATGTCGAGGGACGGATGAGCAATAAACGCAAGAGTGACCTTCCTGCTTTCGATCTTGAGCGCTTCACGCCCTACCGGCTATCGGTCGCCGCGAAGCGTTTGAGCGAGGGGCTGGCTCGGCATTATCGCCAAGAGTTCGGTCTTTCCATTCCAGAGTGGCGGGTCTTGGCCCATCTCGTCCATTCCGGAAATGTTTCGGTACGCGACATTGAAGCATCTGTGGCGATGGAAAAGTATGAGGTGAGCCGGGCGGCAGCGCGTCTGGAGCAAGCTGGTTATATCGAAAAGAAGGTGAACGAAGAGGATCGTCGCCTTGTGTGCCTTGCTTTGACCTCCCGGGGCGAAGAGCTGATGGCAAAGCTCTTGCCACTTGCGATGAACTACCAAAAGGACATCGAAACCAGGTTGGCGTCGGCCTTTGAGGGATTCGAGGCAGGATTAGATCGGTTGCTGAAGGATGCCGAGTGACCGGTAGGCCAAGACAAGCGACGTTAGCTGGCTCGGATCGTCGTTTGACGAAGGATGCCCTGATAGATCTCATCGTCGCCGATCACTCCAGCTAAACGGCCATCCTCCAAGAGTAAGACTGGATAGCCGGTTTGATGGCGAAGTTCTAAGGCAGTACGCAATGTAATCGTTGAAGGGGCGGAAGCGATCTTACCCTTTAAACGATCTTCCCCCGGTGTGTCAGGCGTCCAGGCTAAGACGGGCACTGAACGCCCGCCGACGACAGCTGTCTCAGACGGAATTCCATCCTTGAGACTGAGGCGTGCTTTGCCTGCAGCGTCCAGATAGATATAGCCAGCTTCCTGAGGCAGTGCTGACACCGTGGTCATCACCGAAGCACCACGCAGGACATTCAACGGGTTCATATGGGCGACAAAGTCAGCGACATACTCGTTGATTGGATTGAGCACGATGGCTTCTGGGGCACCCGCCTGGACAATTCGACCGTCTTCCATGATCGCAATACGGTTGCCAATTTTCATTGCTTCATCGAGGTCATGGCTAACAAAAATGATTGTCTTTTGAAGCTTGGTCTGCAGTTCCAGAAGTTCATCTTGTAGGCGGGAACGGATCAGCGGATCGAGAGCGGAAAAAGGCTCGTCCATCAGGAGAATATCGGCGTCGGTCGCAAAGGCACGAGCGAGCCCAACCCTTTGTTGCATGCCGCCGGAGAGTTCGTGGGCATATTTGTTCGACCACTGCTCAAGCCCTACAGTTCGTAATGTGTTATTGATGATCTCATCTCGTTGGTTTCTCGACATGCCTCGGATCTCTAGGCCAAATCCAACATTTTCTCGCACGGTTCGCCAAGGTAGCAACGCGAACTGTTGGAAGACCATCGCGATCCGACGGGTGCGCAGGTGACGAAGTGATCCAGCATTGCAACGGCTGACATCGATTTCTTCGCCATCGTCTCGCACAAGGGTTCTGCCGCGCGTGACCTTGTTGAGACCGTTGACCGAGCGGAGAAGTGTCGATTTGCCAGATCCCGAAAGACCCATCAGGACACAAATCTCGCCACGGTCGATGGCCAAGTTCGCTCCAGCAACGCCGAGCACATGGCCCGTCTTCTCAAGAATCTCGTCTCGACTAGCCCCTTTATCGAGAAGCGCTAGGGCCTCTTTGGGGGTCGATCCAAAGATGATGTCAACGGCATCGAACCGAACCTCAGCCACCGCTATGATCCATCCGTCGAGTGGTTAGGCCGCCGGCATAGCCGGTCAAGTAGAATGGCCACCAAAACGATCGAGAGACCGGCCTCGAAACCTTGTGCGATATTCACAGAGTTGAGTGCCCTGACGACAGGTTTGCCTAAGCCACCTGCACCGACAAGGGCTGCAATCACGACCATCGATAATGACAACATGATGCACTGGGTTAGGCCCGCCATAATGGTCGGTAGTGCATGGGGTAGTTCGACTTTCCAAAGCTGTTGCCATCGCGTGGCACCGAAGGCTTCCCCTGCCTCAAGAAGAGGCTTGGGAACACTGGAGATGCCGAGATGGGTTAGCCTTATCGGGGCTGGAATCGCGAAGATCACCGTAGAGATCAATCCTGGCACGACCCCAAGTCCGAACAAAATCAATGTCGGAATGAGATAGACAAAGGTTGGAATGGTTTGCATCAAGTCGAGGATGGGGCGGAGGCCTGCATAAAGCCAAGGCCGATGAGCCGCTGCGATACCAAGCGGCACACCAATCAACATGCAGACCAGCGCTGCAAAGACAACCAGCGCGAGCGTTTCAACCGTCTCCTCCCAATAGCCGAGATTGATGATGAGAAGGAGAGCGGCTGCGACAAAGGCTGAGAGCTTCCAAGATCGGTGAAGCCAAAAGCTCAAGCCGACGAAAAGGACCACCAAAGCGAGCGGAGGGCACCACTGCATGGCGTCGATGAGGCCATCGATGACGAAGCCCAGGGAAGAAGAGACGGCGTCAAAAAGCCAGGCCGCATTGGTATTCAGCCAGTCCACAGCGACCTTAATGAGCTTGCCGAGCGGCAGCTTATTGTCGGTTAGCCAGTCCATCGACGCCGCTCTCCTCCACACAGACCCCGAGCTTCGGCAACATCAAATCGGGTCGGACTACAGCCCGAGATGCGATTTGACTGCTGCAAGGCCCTCATCGCCGCCCAATGTGGTTACGCTGGCAAGCCAAGCATCCAAGGTGTCTGGATTGGCCTTGAGCCAAGCGGTAGCTGCGTCTTCCGGCTCCTCGCCATCATTGAGGATTGCGCCCATAATCTCATTCTCCATGGCGAGCGTGAAGACGAGATTATCGAGGAGTGCACCGACATTGGGGCACTCTTCTGTGTAGCCGGCACGGGCATTGGTGTAGACCGTGGCACCACCATAGTCTGGACCAAAAATGTCGTCGCCGCCCGACAAATAGGTTAGGTCGAAATTGGCGTTCATCGGATGGGGTTCCCAACCGAGGAAAACGATCGCGTCCTCATTGGCCGTGGCTCTGCTGACTTGACTGAGCATGCCCTGTTCTGATGACTCGACCAATTCGAAGCCGCTTAGTCCGAATGTGTCATTTTCAATCATGTCGAGGATGAGCCGATTGCCATCATTGCCCGGTTCTATGCCATAGATCTCGCCATCTAACTCATCCTTAAAACTCGCAATATCGGCAAAGTCCTTGAGGCCCTTGTCAGCGAGATATGTCGGCACGGCGAGGGTGTATTTGGCTCCTTCGAGATTGACCCCAACTTGTTCGACCGACCCATCGTCAAGATAGGGGCGGATGTCCGCTTCCATGGTTGGCATCCAGTTGCCGAGGAATAGGTCGATGTCGTTGTTCTTAAGGCTCGTGTAGGTTACCGGAACCGAGAGAACTTCGACCTCCGTCTCGTATCCGAGCCCTGCCAGCACAACGGAGGTCGCTGCCGTTGTTGCTGTAATATCGGTCCATCCCACATCGGACAGACGAACGGTTCCGCAAGCTTCTGGATCTGCCGCCATGGCTGAACCAGCAACCAGTGTCAAACCGAATGCCCAAACACTTGCCTTCATCGAAGCGCTCATTGATTGATATCCCCTTTGTCGATTGCCCATTTGGCGGCACATAGCTCTCAGATTGTTAGCTGGCCATCAGCCTAATGGACAAAACTCTGATGGCAAAGGGCCGGCGCGATGGCATGAGCCGGAACCAATGATGCGGCAACAGATGGCGCTCAACGCCTTGACTGTCTTGGAACCGCTATAGAGCCGAGTGGAATGCACTCGGTGCTAGCGGCCGGTAGGCCTTGGTTGGTAGAGCGCTTGGTCTCGCTCGTGCAGGTCACTCATCAGGTTCCCGAGACACGATCTATCCCCATTGACCGTGGCCCTTCAGAGCACGGTAACCTCTTCGGAAGCCAATCGGTGTTAGGATCCGAGACTTAAGCTCAGTCTCGGTCGGGCGCAGGAAAAAGTTCCCTCGCGGTTGTCTGCAGGAGCTCAACAAACTTGGGATCATTTGGCCCCGTTGCTTTCGGAGCCTTCCCTTTGATCGACGAAAGGGCACGCTCACTCTGACAGAAGGCAAGCGCAACGCGGGTTTCGTTATCCTGGTTCGACCCTGCTCCCTCGCCGCGACAAATATCTGGTCCAGTGATTGCCTTCGGACCGTTCAAGACGACATGAACAGTTGATGTTGTTTGACCTGCGTCGGCATTGTTAAGGGCATAGCGAGGATTGATGCTGCCGGGGCGTCCTTGCATCGCGTCGCGCACAGCGCGTTGTACGGCTTCCAGAGAGCCAACGGTGCTTGCGCCCTCGATGACGAGCAAGATATCACCAGCTCCCCGGGCCTGGGTGACGATCGCTCGCACGTCCGTATGGAAGCTGTTGGCTTTTTCGACCTGCACTTGGTCGTCACACGCCCCGACTGCTAAGAGTAAGGCGATGACTGCTGCCCTCTTAGACATCCAGATCTTTCACCAACTCAGCGTTGTTTTGGATGAAGGCTAAGCGTAGCTCAGGTTTTCGGCCCATGAGTTCGTCAACAAGCTGCGTGACCAGCCGACCCGTTTCTGGATCAATCATAATCTGTTCCAAGACCCGGGTTTTTGGATCCATCGTCGTTTCTTTCAGCTGCTTCGCCGACATCTCCCCGAGACCCTTAAAGCGACCGACCTCAACTTTTCTGTTCTTGAACTTGGTCTCGATAATCTGGTCGCGATGCGCTTCATCTTTGGCATAGTGCACCTCGGCGCCAGCGCTCACTCGGAAGAGTGGCGGCTGTGCGAGGTAGAGATGGCCATTGTCAATCAATCCTTTCATTTCACGATAGAAATAAGTCATGAGAAGCGCGGCGATATGGGCGCCATCGACATCGGCGTCCGTCATGATCACCACCTTGTCGTAGCGCAGATCATCGTCCTTATAGTGTCGCCCTGTACCGCAGCCGAGTGCCGTCAGGAGATCAGACAGTTCCTTGTTACTTCTGAGTTTATCGGCGGTCGCACTTGCTGCATTGAGGATCTTGCCACGCAGCGGCAAGATGGCTTGAGTCTCCCGATCACGTGCCTGCTTGGCCGAGCCACCTGCACTGTCACCTTCAACTAAGAAAATCTCGGTGCCCTCTCGTCCGGCCGCCGAGCAGTCAGCTAGCTTTCCGGGCAAACGGAGCTTTCGGGTGGCTGTCTTTCGCGCAACATCTCGTGCTTTCCGTCGAGCAAGTCGCTCATCTGCCCGATTGATTACATAGTCGAGGAGTTGACGTCCGGCATCGGGATGCGCCGATAGCCAGTGGTCGAACCGGTCTTTCAAGACCTGCTCGGCCAGCTTACCGGCTTCTGGGGCGAGGAGTTTGTCTTTCGTCTGGCCTTGAAACTGCGGGTCGGGGATGAACATGGAAAGGAGCACACAAGCGCTGGACAAAAGATCGTCCGCTGTGACCTGCCCCATTTTCTTTGAATTTTGCCCGGTAAGTTCGCCGAATGACCGAAGGGCCCGGATCATTGCCGCGCGCAAGGCTTGTTCGTGTGAACCGCCCTGAGGAGTTGGCACCGTATTACAATAAAAGCCGCTATAGGGTTCCTCGTCCTCAGGCCAGGCGATTGCCCATTCGATGCGGCTCTTCCCGTTTTCGAGGGCGGCCTGCCCACTAAATGCGACCTCTGTAACGCAGACGCGCTCCTTCAGCGTCGCATGCAGGAAATCTTCAAGCCCCTTCGGGAAATGAAAGACTTCTTTCTCGGGAATCCCGGTTTCTTTATCCAGAAGGGTTGGATCGCAGTGCCAGCGGATTTCAACCCCGCGGAAAAGATACGCCTTGCTCCTAGCCATGCGATGTAGGATGGAAGGCTTGAACTTTGCTGCTGGGCCAAAGATCTCCGAATCGGGCTTAAAGGTCACGAGCGTACCCCGCCGATTGGCGGCACTGCCAACTTCAGTCAGCTTTGTTTCAGGCTTGCCTCGGACATAGAGCTGTCGCCAGAGCGTCTTGTTGCGGGCAACTTCAACCACGAGCTCCTCAGACAATGCGTTGACAACCGAGACACCCACGCCGTGCAGGCCGCCAGCGGTTTGATAAGCCTTATTGGAGAACTTGCCGCCCGAGTGGAGCGTCGTCAGAATCACCTCAAGTGCGGACTTGCCCGGAAACTTGGGATGAGGGTCCGTCGGAATACCGCGCCCGTTGTCTTTCACGGTGACACCACCCTCGGCATCGAGCCTGAGCTCAATCCAATCGGCATGGCCTGCCACTGCTTCGTCCATGGCATTATCGAGCAGCTCGGCGACGAGGTGATGGAGGGCACGCTCATCGGTACCGCCGATAAACATACCGGGTCTACGCCTGACGGGCTCTAGCCCCTCCAGGACCTCAATATCCTTGGCCGAATAGTCGATATTGGACGATGTCGGCCCAGACTCATCTTGAAAGAGATCGTGCATCCCGCTCATATGCCCTGGCTTTCGGCTCAACACAAGAGGATCGTTCGCGAAAGATCGCAATATACAGTAGGGTTTTTGCGAAATGACGCAAGATGTAGATAAAATGGACCACGATAGTCGCGGGGATCTGGCCATTCGCACGCTCGCGATGCCGGCGGATACCAACCCGAGCGGCGATATCTTTGGTGGTTGGGTCTTAGCGCAAATGGATCTCGCCGCTGGAATCATGGCGGCGAAACGCGCAGAAGGTCGCGTCGCAACGGTGGCGCTTGACGGTATGTCTTTTCATGCTCCGGTTTTTGTTGGCGACGTTGTGAGTTGCTACGCGAAAGTGACCGGGATTGGTCGTACGTCGATGACCGTCGAGGTCGAGGCCTATGTTGAACGTGGCAGGGTTGGCGCTGACTTCAAAGTCACAGAAGGCCGTTTCACGATGGTCGCCATTGATGGAAATGGGCGCCCGCGCCCTGTTGAGATTGTGAAAAACTGAGCAGCGGGCAGCCTGCACCCCTGAGCCGATGCTAAATCGGCGAAACGAGATTGCCGAGCTTCTCCGTGAGTTTCATATTCTCACTGTAGTCGACGGGACAATCGACAATCGAAACCGTACCGTCGCCGAGAGCTGTCTGCAAAGTCGGCAGCAGGTCTTGTGTTTGCTCAACCCGATAGCCCTTGGCGCCAAAGCTCTCAGCGAACTTTACAAAGTCAGGATTGGTGAACTCAATGCCAGTGGCGCGGCCGAAATGGCGATTCTGATGCCATTCGATCAGGCCATATTTGCTGTCATCGAAGATCAGGACCACGAGGTCGAGCCCCAATCGCATGGCGGTCTCAATCTCTTGGTTGTTCATCATAAAGCCGGCGTCACCGCAGACGGCGACGGCATGTCGATCGGGATAGGCGAGCTTCGCGGCAATCGCTCCCGGAAGAGCGATGCCCATGGACGCGAATCCGTTGGAGATAATGCAGGTATTGGGTGCCTCGGCTTGATACATGCGCGCCATCCACATCTTATGGGCGCCCACATCAGAAATGACGATATCCTCCGGCGCCAATGCCTGTCTGAGGTCCCAGATGATCTTTTGCGGCTTTACTGGAAAGGCTGTGTCATCCTGAAATTCGCCGATTTCGCGCTCGATAACGTCGTGGAGCTTGTGCAAGGGGGCATCGGCGCGCCGCCTCGCCTTCGCGGCAATGCGGGTAAGACTGTCGCCGATCTCACCCATGACGCCAGCCTCAAGAATATAGTGAGCATCAACCTCCGCTGCATTCTCATCGATGTGGACGATTCGCTTGTCACGATCGGGGTTCCATAGCCGGGGATGGTACTCGACCATGTCAACACCAACGCAGATAACGAGATCGGCTTTGTCGAAGCCAAATGCGACATAATCGTGGGCCTGAAGGCCAATCGCGCCAAGCGACAAGTCATGGCTGAAGGGGATGGCTCCCTTCGCCATAAATGTTGTCGCCACTGGGACGTTCAGCTTCTCTGCGAAGTCGACCAGCAAATGGGAAGCCTTGCCGCGGATGACACCATTGCCGGCCATGATCACCGGCGATGTTGCCGCTGAAATGAGTTCGGCGACCTGCGCACATTTTTCTTCGGGTGCCGTCGGAGGTGTCGGTGACTGAACTTTCAACGGCGTGCTATTCGACGCGAGAGCAGCGCCGGCAATATTTTCTGGAAAGTCCAAAAAGCTGCAGCCAGGTTTTTCTGTTTCGGCAGTCTTAAAGGCTTTTCTCACGATTTCTGGGATGATTTCTGGTTCGCGGATTTGCGTTGCGTATTTGGAGATCGGCTCGAAGAGATTTACCAAGTCCAGAATCTGATGGCTTTCTTTGTGCATCCGCGTGGTGGCGCCCTGGCCAGCGATCGCGACCACGGGAGCTCGATCCATATTGGCATCGGCAACGCCGGTCACCAAATTCGTGGCACCGGGGCCTAGAGTCGAAAGGCAAACACCGGCTCGTCCGGTAAGGCGACCATAAACGTCGGCAATAAACGCGGCCCCCTGTTCGTGACGCGTGGTAACGAATGTAATCGAGCTGCCGATGAGCGCATCCATAACATCGATGTTCTCTTCGCCCGGCACGCCGAAGATGTACTCGACACCCTCATTTTCCAAACAGCGGACGAACAGTTCAGCCCCTTTCATGTGACGCTCCAGCTTTGATTGACTTCAGCCGTATCGCTTGATCCGATACTGCGGACGAAGGGACAATGGGTACTGATCCGGCCTGCCAAACTCCAGACAAAAACGCTCGCGTGGAGATCACCTGTCAGCGAGCGGCAGAGTGATAACAAATGAGAAGCCCAGGACCAAATGGTCGGCATTCCTCAATAGGATCGGAGGATGTTTGGCTTTAGCTTGGCAGTGGCAGCCTGTCCCTTTGCCTTGCAAAGCTAGGCCGTTTGATGACGAGATAAGCCAAGATCAGGACAAAGCAGGCTAGCACAAAAACCTTGTTGATGAACCAGTTGGTTTGCCAAATTGTCCAATCCGGTTCCTGGAAAAAGATGTAGAACTTGGTGACAATGATGGCGATCTCCACCACGGAAATACCGAGCGCCAGGTGATAAGTATAACCGGGCCGGCTTAGGAACGCCCAAGCGAGCCAAAGATGTGCGACCCACCAGAAGTCCCAGTAGATGTGGGTGCCGATGGCATGCCCGTAAGTTGCATCATATGCCACTGGAAAGATGAACTTGATCACCAGCGTCCACACCGCGAGGATGATCAGCCAATGGGCGAAGAAACGACTCATGGTGAATGGTCTCAGCCGAGGCGCCTTGCGGCGTCGGTCGTGAATTCGGGAACTGGGATGCCAAAGGGACAAGAGTTGGTACACGCCTGGTGCTCACAGGTAAGGCAGGCTTGGGCACCGCCCCCTAACTTCGCGTAGTCCTCAACTGCGAGTGCCGGATTCCTGTAGTCGACGTCATACATTCGTGTTCTCAGGACCTCGGCGATCGCGACACCTTCTGGACAAGCGCCTTCGCATTTGTTGCAACCGTGACGGCAATAGCGTGCGGACTGCAGCGCAGCATAACGACCGAGAAGATCAATATCCTCTGCTCGCTCCTCTTCCTGACCAGAAGCTCCGACATATTCATCGATTGTATCAAGGCTGGTCATCGAGATGAGCGCAGCATCGACTCTCGGACTAGAAAGCACCCATCGGAGGGCGGCCTGTGCGTAGGTTCTTCCACCTTCCTCGAAGGGACGCATGTCGTTCAGCCTTGCGCCCATCAGCGTCTTCATCGCAATCACACCAATGTTTTTGGCCCGTGCCTTGTCCAACACAGGCGGCAAATCGGATTGAATAGCAACAAAGTGGAAGGTGTGTCGGAGCTTGGCGTAAAGATCTGGATCCTCACCAAAACTATAGGCGCAGAGAACGACATCAACCAAATCGTTGTCGATCGCATAATCAAGGCATTGAGCTAGACGGCTGCCATGGCCGGACATGCCTCGAAAGCGGATCTTTCCTTGCGCTGCAGCACGTTCAGTGAACCGAGCCCAGGCCTCATTTTGCATACGATCCACACTATTGACAGCGTGATTAAAATAGATGTCGAGGTAATCGGTCTGCAGGCGCCGAAGGCTCCCTTCCAGGGCCTCCATCATCTCGGCTTCGCTGTCGGCAGCCCCTGCCTTTGTCTTTGATGAGAGGATGACCTGATCGCGGACGCCTTTGAGGCCCTCACCCATGGCTTCTTCAGACCAGCCAAAACGATAGCTCTCCGCCGTGTCGAAAAAGGTGACACCGCGGTCCAGAGCGTGGCGAACGAGCGCTGCATCCTGCGAACTTGCAGATCCAAAGCCGATCTCCGAGACATTGAGTCCCGTTTTTCCAAGTGTCACATGTCGATGGATAGAAGGGGGAACCTTAGCGACGGCGTTGCCTGCAGTTGCGCCAAGCCCGGCGGCCGCTCCTGTACCTAGGAAGGATCTGCGATTCAGCATCGACATGGCCTCTCATCCGCGTTGAAGACCGCAGTCTAGCAAAAGCGCTGATCAAAGCGAGTGAGAGTTCGCCGAAACCTTCGCAGATCGGTGCCGAACAGCTTCGTTCGGTCGGAAACGGTCGCTTACTCCGCAAATGCCACAATCTGCCACTGGCGATCAACCATCAACCACGCCAAGGAAAAGCTGCTAAAGCCCTGTTTGGCTAAATGGGTCAGAAGGTTGACCTCAGCCTTCTCTGCGACCTCACGGTCATAGAGATTGTCGACGCGATCACCTCGAATACATGTTTTTTTGCTCTGCCCGACGCTCATCTTCGTCGCCTCCGAGCCTTGTTGCTTCCGATTTACCTTGTTTACATGTGCAACCTAGCAGTTGGTTCCTGAACAGAAGGTGACCGGGATCACAATTTCAAATTTTTGCTTTTTTGCATTTACGATCAATCAAAGCTTTTTTGCTTGTACATTAATTGCGGTAAAGGGGCGCCTGCTTACAAAATGTGCAGTAAGCCTATTCTTTAGCCGGACACAACCTTTGACCTACGCATCCATAAAAAAACGGCTCGATGATGGTGGCATTATCGTCCTAGACGGTGGGACTGGCACTGAGCTTGAACGGCGCGGCATTGCAATGGATAGCAAGGCTTGGTGTGGTCCGTCGACGCTCGACAATCTCGCTGTACTGGAGAGCGTTCACCTTGATTATATCGCTGCTGGTGCGGACATCATTACCGCCAACACCTTTGCCTCTTCGCCGCTGATGCTCGACTACGCCGGGTACGGTGATCGGTTTGAAGAGATCAACCGAGCTGCCGTTCAAACAGCCGACAAGGCTCGCCGCGCAAGCGGGAAGTCCGACATCGTTCTTGCAGGGTCCTTGTCGCACATTATTCCTGTGATCAGTGGTACCGATCGCTCTGATCCGGAGCTTTGCCCCGATCAAGGGGTTATTGCCGACTCGCTCGAGAGGCATGCCAAGTTGCTCAAAGAGGAAGGTTGCGACTTTATCCTGCTCGAGATGATGTATCATCCCGATCGAATGGTCCCAGCGTTTGAAGCAGCAAAGTCCACCGGCCTCCCGGTCTGGGCGGGATTCTCTGCTAGGCGCGGCGCTGATGGGACAATTCTCAGCTTTACGCGCGAGGCCAAGATACCGTTTGTAGATATCGTCCAAGTCTTGGAAGATTATGACATTGATGCTGCGGGCATTATGCATACCTCGTCTAACGATCTCACTGATGCCCTCTCGATCCTCAAGCGTGCCTATCACGGACCACTGATGGCCTACCCTGATTCGGGCTATTTCCAGATGCCGAATTGGCAATTTGAAGGGGTGATCCCACCGGACCGGCTTCGGATCTACGCTGAAGAGTGGGTTGCAGCTGGCGCTCAGGTTGTCGGTGGCTGCTGCGGGCTGTCCCCTGAACATATCGGCGCACTTTCGCCATTGAAAGAGGGACAGACGTGGCAGCGGTCAGCCTAGATTTTCTGATCGGACTAAGGATTTCTTAACGTCTCTTCTTTAGGATTAAACATCGTCGGAACGAGTTGCCTTCTTCTCAAAAAGGCGTTGTGTGGCATGGCAAAGATCGTGGTTGTCGAAGATGAAGAGGAACTGCGGCAACTCATCGTCGAAGAGCTTGAAGATGCAGGGCACCAGGCGCTCGAAGCTGGCGACGGTGTCGATGGTCTAAGCACCATCATGGCAGAAAATCCCGATCTAATTATATCGGACGTCGGTATGCCGCGCATGGATGGTTTCCAACTCAAACAAAAGCTTCAGGAACTGCCGAACCATAGTCCGACGCCTTTCTTGTTTCTTTCAGCCCTCGCCTTTCAACAAGCTGTTGAACGGGGTATGAGTGTTGGCGCCGACGAATTCATGACTAAGCCAGTCGACTTCGAGGATCTACTTTCGCGGATCGAAACCTACTCGACCTGACGACGCTTGATTATCATCAAGCGCAAAACAACGTTCGTCTCCGCGAACCGCCTCCTTGCATCATCATACGCGAACGAGACGCGACAACCTCTAATCTCGGTTAGGCCATGCCTCTGGGTTGATCATATTGATCGGCTTGCCAGACGCGTAGGCGTTAATCTGGTCAAATATGTCAGCGAATTGCTGATCGAGCTCGTCCTCGGTGACAAAACCGATATGCGGCGTGGCGATTACGGCCGGATGATGAACGATCGGGTCATTGGGATCGGTCAGTGGTTCCACATCGAAGACGTCAATCGCGATGGTGCCTGGCCTACCCGCCTGCAAGGCTTTTTCTAAGGCACCTGGTTCCACCAGGCGCGATCGAGAGGTGTTGACGAATGTGCCAGAGGGTTTCATCGTCAGGAGATCGGAAGCGGTAATGATGCCTCGCGTCTCGGGCTTCATTCGTACATGAATGCTAACGACGTCAGCTTCCTTGAAAAACTCATTTCGGCTGGCGCAGACATGCTCTCCGTCCTCAACTGCCCGCCGACGTCCGTCCTCCGACCCCCACCATGTCACGGTCATGTCAAATGCCTTGGCATAACCAGCGACGGCTTTAGCAATGCGGCCGTAGCCGTAGAGACCAAGCGTTCGTCCCGCCAGCGTCTGTCCGACGCCTGCCTGCCATTTTCCTGCTTTGATCGACGCCATCTGTTGAGGTAGCTGTCGGGCTGCTGAAAGGATCAGCGCGAACGTGAGCTCCGCTGTTGCGACTGATGGGGTGTCGCTGTGCATATTTGAACAGAGCAGGACACGGTGGTTGGTACAGGCTGGCACGTCAACATGGGGGTAGACGCTGCGCTGACTGATAAGCTTCAGCTTGGGCAGACGCTCCAGTAGGTCACCCTGGACAGGCGTACGCTCTCGGAAAAGGACCAGTGCTTCGGCGTCGGTTAGGCGCGATGCGAGGGTTTCGATATCCTCAACGTGATCATTCCAGATGGTGACATCGTGACCGGAAAGACGTCCAAAGCATTCTAGGCCTCGAAGCGTATCAAACCAGTCGTCAAGGATATGGACTTTCAATGTTGAACTCCCATGAACGTATAGGGCGGGCGGCGATTGACTGGCGATACGTCATAGTTCGAAGCTTGCTCTGCCGATAGATTGAAGTTGCCATGGGCGCCAACCATCCGATGGGATCATCGATTTGCGTCGCTGAAGCGGAGGTTCTGCTCACAGGACCAACCATGCGTTTTAGCTCCTTGGCCCCTTGTGTTCAGAAGGTGGACGGATCGACAGGAGATCCTTGTCTGTCAGCGGTTTTTTTTTTGCAAATTCCCCTCGCGGCATAACAAGACAGTCCAGATGCCCTTTCTCCGCTTGCCGATTGACGACCTTAGCGTCGTTACACGAGAGCATGGAGAGCTATTCCATGACGCCATGTTCCTTCCGGAACAAGAGCTATCGGCCGTTGTTTCCTTTCCAAACGCTAGCCGGAACCATGATCTCGCCCCGGGCAAGCAAACGGGCGGTGCGAATGAGGCCCGCTGAACGCAGTGCAAAGTTATCGGCCTCTAAGTCGGCGTCGACGACAACCTCGATCTCGCCTGACGGGTGTTCAATCGAAACCACGATTGGATCGCCTTTGGGCGGATCCACAAGATCATCGGCAACGGTTCCTGGCGCCAAGACGCATGATGCGAGACATTGTGCGCCGGTTACGGCCATCGACGGATGGCAACTCCAGGGCATGAAGTAGCGTGCCGTGATGGTTCCGAGGCCTCTTGGCGGACTAAGAATAGCAAACTTTGGGACTACTGACTTGGTTACATCTCCCATACCCATGCGCCGGCCCGCTTCGATCCGGATCTGTTCGATGCGTGCATAGAAATCAGTATTGGCGTCGAGTTCGGCCGTCGTCTCGTGCCCTGTCAGCCCGAAATCACTCGCTTTCGCGATCACGATCGGCATCGCGACGTCCATGCAGGTAACGTCAACACCATTAATGGTCTCTTGAAGATGACCGGTTGGTAGTAAAGAGCCGGTCGATGAGCCGACGGTGTCCATGAAATTGAGGCCTATCGGAGCTGCCGTTCCCATGACTCCTGCGATCGCGGTCTTGCCGTCATAACGAAGGACGCCGTTGGGTGTCTGAATGGCCGCCTCTATCAAAGCCCCTGTGTTGACCGCCCGAATGCGCACCGTCGTTTCTGGATCTAAGGGCTCGATCAAGCCCATCTCAATGGCAGCTGGGCCAACACCGGAGAGGATATTGCCACAAGACGGTTTAAAATCGACCAAGCGTTGATCGACGGCAACCTGGGCAAAGAAATAGTCGACATCCGCCCAGTCGTGATCAGATCGGGACAACATCGCCACTTTTGTTGTGACTGCTACGCCGCCGCCAAGGCCATCGATATTGTTCGGGTGTCCAGCCCCGACAGCTGTCATTAATACCTCGGCAAGAGTTTCCTGATCATCGGGAAGATCGTCACGCAGGAAATAGGGTCCTCGAGACGTGCCCCCCCGCATGAACAGGAAGGGAATAGCGGTTTGTGTCACGTTAGATCCCTCCAAATGGCCACGGCAATTCGATGAATTCTTGGAGAAGGCCCGGCGGGAAGTCTCGGTTCAGGAGGTGAGCCATGATCAGGAGCACGCCGACCCCTGCCGCTGTAAGGATGAGGGATTGCTGCAAGCTCACGCGCGCGCGCTGTGTCAAGAAGGCCAGGAAGAAGACGGTGATAGCGATGATAAAGCCGAACAAAGCCGTTAAAATCAGGAGCGATGCAAACCATCCGAGGGTCGGCCAAAGACCGATGGTTGCGGTCGCATCCTCGCCTCGATGCTCACCATCGGCAAAGAGCACATCCCTCTCGGAGCGTGTCGACATTTGCCATAGAAGGATAAGGGCACCGATCAGCGACAATCCTGCAACGGTCATCGGAAAGACCTTGTCGATCATGACCGAGAGGCTTGCTGCATCGATAAAAGCGATTGCCAGGAAAGCCGCAATACAGGCTGCAAAGGTCATCGGTGCACGCTTGCCGCCGAAGGTCGCAACTGGCTCATCATCATGAAGCGATTTGGATTGACGAGCGCCGAGCCAGACGGAGGCTGCAATGATGATGATTAGGATGATTGCAGTTGGTGAGAACACATAGGCCAAGCCCTCCGTAAAGCTGCGTCCAAAGCGCGAAGATGCGATCTGGGTGGCTTGATAGGTGTAGACTTCTGCTTGGCTCGCCAGCACGAAGCCAATCAAGAAGGCAGGCCTTGGCCATTCAAAGCGGCGAAGGAGAATGCCCAGCATGCCGATTGCGACGAGTGCCGCCAGATCCCAAAGCGTCTGTTTTGATTGGAAGGCGGCGAATGAGATCATCATGAACAAGAATGGGGCGAGGAGTGCGAACCGAATCGTCGTCAGCCGAGCGATGCTGGGTGACAGAACGATGCAAAGGCCTGCTCCAAGAACATTGGCAAGGGCGAGCGACCAAACGATCGTATAGGTGATCGGAAGATCGTTCTGTACCAGCTGCGGCCCGGCCTCGTAGCCAAGCAGAATCATGCCGCCGATGAACACCGCCATGGAGCCGGATCCCGGTATGCCGAACAACAGCGTCGGCACGAGTCCACCGCCCTCTTTAGCATTGTTGGAACTTTCCGGGCCGATCACGCCTCGAATGTCACCCTTGCCAAAGTTTGAGCGGTCGCGGGCAGTTTGAACGGTGTGGCCGTAGGAGATCCAGTCGACCACAGAACCACCGAGGCCTGGAATGACACCGACAATGACACCGATCGCTGAGCAGCGTATCGAGAGCCAGATGTTGGCGAACCAGTCGCGGATGCCATCCATCCAACCAGCGCCAAGCTTCGCCTCACCGGCAATTGCACGGTCCTGGCGTAGCAGTGAGATAATTTCCGGGATAGCAAAGATACCGAGACCGATCACCACAAGGCTAAAGCCGTCCTGGAGATACCAAGAACCAAAGTCCAGACGCGAGGATCCTTGCGCTGGGGCTTCACCTATCGCCCCCACCATCATGCCAAGCCCGGCAGTGACCAGGCCCTTGAGTAGACTGCGACCGGCCAAGACGCCAACCATGGCGAAGCCTAGGATGGTCAGCAACAGAAGTTCTGGGAGACCAAAAGCCAGGACGAGGGGGCGAGCAATCAAAATAAAGAACGTCAAAAGAATGGCGCCGAAGAGCCCGCCAAAAAGTGACGAAACAAACGCAGCTGCAAGCGCTCTCGCGGCCTGCCCTTGTTTGGAGAGAGGGAAGCCGTCCAGTACGGTCGCCTGCGATGCCGACGAGCCGGGTATGCCAAGAAGGACGGAGGCGAATGTATCCGATGTCGGAATGACCGCAACAAGGCCGACCATCATGGACAGTCCAGAAACCGGATCCATGCCGTAAATGAACGGCAACAACATTGAAAGGCCAGCAATACCGCCGAGGCCCGGAAACACGCCCACTGACAGGCCGAGAACAACACCGAGGCAAAGATAGCCGATCGAGGTCGGCGTAAGGATAAGGCCAAAAGCCTCGCTGAGCGCAGGCAATGCTACGGAAAGAATTTCCATGACTGTTCTACATTGATCGGATTATGAGCACGGACAAACTCAGGACGATCTTGGGATCGACAGGCGACGACCCAGGAAACAGGCCGCCGCCCGATCGAATCCTTGAGCGCTTAGCCGAGTTCGACGCCGTAGCGTTCCTTCAGCCAGTTCTTGATCCAATCCGTCGCTGTCGGATCAACAACAGTGCCAAGCTTCAGGCGCTTGTCTGCAGCCTCACCAGTGGATTGCGGATACACGCCGAGTTGCTTTGCGGAAATCTCAGCGAAGTCTGGCCTTTCCGTCACGGCCTTAAACGCCGCGGCATATGCAGCAACGACTTCAGCTGGCGTGTCCTTGGGCAAGAACACCATCTTCTGCGCTGGGAAGCCAGCTATGAAGAAGGCCTTCCAAGCGTCCCAAGCAGGTCCTGAGGGCTCTTCTCCCTTAATCTGCTCGTAGACTTCCTTAAAGCTGGGCACGTCTGGGAAAGTCGGATCACGCACGATATTGCCATCTTCATCAAGCGCGCCCCAGGTCATGATCGGCACGGCGGCGCCCTGCTCAACCAAAGGTGTGACCTTGCTCAAAAAGGCCGAGGAAGTCTGATAGTCGATATTGGCTTCACCACGCTCGAACATCAGCCTGCCGTCACCGCGGCCTTTGATGCCGAAAACCGGATCGACCTTCATGCCCAGAAGCTCCCAAGCGAGAAGCGGGACCAGGTCTAGACGGGTTGCGCCCTGACTGCCGTAGATGAAGTTGGTGTTGTCGATGACCGATTGAGGATCTGCAGCCCATTGATCAGCCAAGTCTTTCGGCAGGTAGGCGACACCGCCCGTCGCCGAAGCGAGAACGACGTTCCAATCCGCATAATCGAATTTTACACGCGGATCGCCCAGCAAATAAGGAAACTGTGTCGACCCTGAGGTGCCGAGTATGGTCATCCCATCAGGTTTTGCTCGACTGGCAAAGAAGTTGGCTCCCTTGGTGGACCCAGCTCCCGGCATATTCTTGACTTGAATGGCCGGTTGACCCGGCAGTGCTTCCGACAGCAGCGGCGCATAGAATCGCGCCCACTTGTCCGATCCGCCGCCCTCCGAGAAGGGAATAATCCATTCAATGGTCTCACCTTCAAACGAAACTTGCGCCGATGCTGGTATCGCCAACGTCGCGAGAGCGCCTGTGGCCAGGCCTATCGCCATCCGGCGTGTCAATCCATTCAGCCTCATGATCCTGATCTCCGTTGTGGTCGTTAGTCTTTTGGGGTTATCTCTAGTTTTGTGAAGACTGTCTTAGCCTTCTGCACACAAAGTTCCAACATATTCACCTTGGCTCCCGGCCCCGACGAGGCACTATGAGGCGCCAAAACGATGCTAGGATTTTCCAGCCTGGCCGACAGCATACGCGCCTAACCTGTCCAAATCCTGTCAAGATTGGCGCCTATCAGTAACGTTGATTGGCAACTGAAAGGTGTCGTTATTAAGATCGACGAATCGGCACATGCATCCTGGTGGCACGCTTTTGAAAAGCCGTAGAATTCCTCTTGATTGAAAATCTTTCGGCCAACATACAACCATTGTATTTCATCATGTTAGTGACCTGAGGCGTATCATCGATCTTGGATCGGCATTACAGGAATTCCGCCGGCCGAGACACGTATTCTGGCGATATCTTGGCTACACGCCTCCCCGCCCTCGGACTGTCGGAGGCGGGCTGCAGCGGATCGCCATAACTTCCGTTCTGACCAACCTTCCGAATCCGTGCACACCGGCGCATACGCTTTTACGTCTTTCGCCGGTCAAGTCGATTGCTGAAGACAAAATTATGGCGCGGCTCATCTACGAATGACCTCCCCTCAAAAGTGGCAGATCTGAGCTGTTTCCCAAGGTTCGCTGATCAACCATGGGCAGCGCATTTGAGGACGTCGGTCTGGATGATTGTCCTCATTGCTTAAACAACGAGACTGCGCCATCCTGGGAGGAACCTGTCGGGAACTGGCAGGAGGGAGGCGCATGCGAATCGTCTTGATCGAAGACAATGAAATGCTCGCGGGCGGGGTTGAGAAAGCGCTCTCGGATATCGGGCATAGCGTCGATTGGTTGCAGGACGGCCCTTCCGGCGACGACTTCCTATCCTCAAGCGGTGCAGATCTAGCGATCGTTGATGTTAATCTTCCCGGCATGAATGGCTTCGAGATCGTGCGTATGATGCGCCGCCGTGCCGATCATACACCTGTCTTGATGCTAACTGCTCGAGGAGAGACCGAAGATTGTGTAGCCGGCCTCGACGCGGGCGCAGATGATTATCTGATCAAGCCATTTGCCATGGCCGAGCTCTTGGCGCGTATTCGCGCGCTGGGGCGCCGCAATGCCGATCTTCGCCCGAAAGAAATTGTCGTAGGTGGAGCTCGCTTCGATGGCGAGGCGCGACGCCTCATTGGCCCTGAGGGTGAAATTTCGCTCAACCGTCGTGAGATCTCACTATTCGAATTCCTTTTGAAAAACAGAGGGCGAATTGCCTCGAAGGATGTTATAGTTGATGCCGTCTATGGCATGGGTGCTGACGTAGAGTTGAATGCGGTTGAGCTTCTCGTTTCACGTCTTAGGCGAAAGCTCGCCCAATCAGGTGTCGAGATAAGAACCGCGCGGGGGCTCGGCTATATGTTGGACTCATGAGGCATCGTAACCCATGCTTTTGTCGCTTCGGAATCGCCTCTTTGTTCTGATTATTTTACCTCTTCTTCTGATTGCTCTCGTCGCCACCGTTGTCCGTCACCTGATCGCAATCGATCGTGCCGAACAACTCTACGACAAAACGCTGCACGCTGTAGCGATGACGATCGCTCGAGATGTGGTGCTGAGCGAAGGGGATGTGCTGGCAGAGGAACTCCTAGACTCCTTGGTCGATGCACTTGGCGATCCGATATACTATCGGGTGAACGGACCAGATGGTCGATTCGTAACGGGCTATACCAGCCCATTGACCATCGACGAAGAGACGGCTCCGCTTACCAATCAACCGCAGTTCTACGACGGCCGCTATTACGGCGATCCCGTACGCGTGCTCATGTTTCGCGAGTTTATCTCGGAGCCAGAATTTGGCGGTTGGATAACTGTTCAAGTCTGGCAAACTGTGCGACAGCGTCAGGCACACAGCCTTCGGTTGGTTGGACTCTCGGCGGCGATGATGGCGATTCTCATCCTGTCGGCTGGAACGATCGTTTGGTTTGGTATCAATGTTGGCCTCAAACCGCTGCTCAGCTTGCGGGAAGCTGTTTCAAAGCGCTCTCCTGAGGATTTGGGACCAATCCAACGACCGGTCCCTCCAGAAGTTAGTAGCCTTGTGGAAGCGATGAACGCTTTGTTTCAACGCCTCGCCAACGCGTTCGCTGAGCGGGATGCATTCATTTCCAACGCTGCCCATCAGCTACGCAATCCTATAGCGGGCATACAGGCGCAGGCTGAAGCTGCGGGGACGGCCCCGAATGAAGCTGAACTCAGAAACCGTGTCGCTCATGTCGCCGAGGCTGCAAGACGCACTAGCCGTCTCACCCAACAACTCCTTTCTATGGAGAAGGCACGCGGACGCAAAGCCGCGATGCAAGAAATCGTCGCTGATCTGGGCGAGGTTGCGGCCGAGGTGGCGAAGGTCCATGCACCAGGCGCATTACGCCGGGGTACTACAATCTCCTTCGAAGTCGATGGTGCGCGAAAGCCCATCGCAGGCGATGCCGTGATGATCTCGGAAGCTTTAGATAATCTTATCGACAACGCCCTTCGCTATGGCTGCACGCATGGTGGGGGAGTCGATTTACGCGTTGAGTACCGAAAGGACTGCGCGCGGGTCATCGTTGCGGACAACGGCCCTGGTGTTCCTGAGGCGCAGTCCGAGCGAATTTTTCAGCGGTTTCAGCGTGCCGCTGAGGATGGTTCGAGCGGCTGTGGGCTTGGCCTTGCAATTGTCAGGGAAGTCGCCGAACGACATGGTGGCACCGTCGAGTTGGTAGCGGCCAACAATGGAGCCCGATTTGAAATGACCCTTCCTTGTCCCACGAAGACTTCCTCATTGGACACAAATTCCAGTCGAAGGTGATGTGGATTGCCAGATTGATTGATATAAAGAGTCCTCAACAAGGTTCAAAGATAACGCTTCAACAACAACGTTCGTCCAAGCTAGCATGCCCCTCTCTTAAAGACCCTTATCATGACCAAGGATGTTGCCGTCAGCATCCCAACCAACTGAACGATTTTGCAAGGCCCATCAAAATGAAAGCAAGATCGCTTGCTCCAAAAAGGCGATCCTCAAATCTTTTGCCATCATCATTTCCCCTGGCCTGATCAGGGCAGGGTCTATTGCCTGGTTGAGTTTTTGGCGGAAGTCTTTATTCGGAAACCGACCACCGTCACCCATGATCTCATCGATCAGAATGTCTTGTTGAGACAGAGCCAATCTCCGATGTTGAACCAGAGGGGTGACTAGACGTGAGGATGCGCGATGACGTTGATTAATAGGAACTTGGACGTTGTTTGCTTCGGTGACTTGTTGATGGACTTCGTCCCGACCGAAAGCGGCCTCGCCTTCTCAGATTTACCGACCTTCAAGCCGGTTCCTGGAGGTGCTGCAGCCAATGTCGCTGTTGGCCTGGCCAAGCTCGGAAGGAACAGCGCCTTTATCGGCAAAGTCGGCGACGAGCCATTTGGCCATCTCCTCATCCAAACCTTAAGTCGGGAAGGTGTGGATGTTGATGCGATCCGAATCGAGGATCGTGCTCGAACGGCCCTTGCATTTGTCACACTTGCCAAAGATGGCGAACGTGATTTCATGTTCTATCGACACCCCTCTGCTGACATGCTGTTTACGCCTGCTGAGGTTGATCGGGAGAAGATCGAAAGCGCACCGATCTTTCATTACGATTCGATCAGCCTTGCTGCGCAGCAACCACGCGAGACCGCACTTTTTGCCGCTGATCAAGCCAAGGCCGCCGGCAAGCTCATATCGTATGATGTCAATCTCCGACTGCCGCTTTGGCGTAGTGCTGATGAAGCCAGAGCAGGAATCCTTGACGGCATGACGCGCGCCGATGTGGTCAAGCTGAGCGACGATGAGCTCGACTTTGTGACGGGTTCACGATCAGCAGACGCAATCCGGAGTTTTTGGCGAGACGGCTTGAAATTGGTCGTCCTTAGTCTCGGGGCGGCGGGCTGCATTGCGATGACCGAACGCGGTGAGCAGGCTATTCCAAGTATCGATGTCGATGCCGTGGACACGACCGGATCAGGTGATGCATTTGTGGCCGGACTTCTAGCAGGTATCTGCGAGGATCCGAGACTTCTCGATGATGATCAAGCAATCGCTGCGACCTGTCGATTTGCTAATGTCGCAGGGGCGCTGACAGCGACCGCACGAGGCGCAATTCCGTCTCTGCCAACGCGGGAGCAAGTTGAACATCACCTGTCATAGAGCCGACCGAAGCCAGGCTGCTCTCGAGCGATCGTAGATTGCATTGGCCGCTCAAAATGTGAGCGCGAAGCCCATGTTGGTTTGGAATAGCAGATCGCTGTTAAGCAACACTTGACATTGACTCAGGCGGAGATGGTTAGCTCGCGCGGGCAGTTCTACCCGAAACACGACGAACAGTCTTGCCATCGATAACCCGCTCGAAGCGGATATCCATGCCGATGTCCGTCAGAATGCGCTGGTAGTGTTGCAGTTCATAACGGCCGTCTTCAAGCACCACAAACGAGTATGTATGGAGTGTTTCGCCGACCAAACGGGTCCAGCGGACAGGGTCGCCTTTGATCGGTACTGTTGCCTCACGCTCTCGGAAGAGGTCAGCGTCGCCAACTTCGATCATGTAGCCGCCGTCATCTGTTGGTTCGAACAACGCTGTTTGGGACCATCTCTTGACGCCCGGAAGATCACGCCTTCCGTCAACCAGGCCAACTGTGGTCCAATCAATGCGCAACCCTTCCGCGCCATGAGGAATGACGACAATGTCCAAATCGCGTAACTGTTCTTTCCCTGAGTCAACGTCTTCAACAGTCGCCCGACCGACATAGCTTCCAACGAAGGGGGACAAGTCGTTGGCGAATGCAGGCCGCCAGTCGCCACTCAATACGATCAGGACCGTTAAGATCGCGAGGAAAGCCAAAGGTTGCGCCAGGCCTTTTTGGACCCAAGCATGGAAAGCCGGCTTACTCATAGGAAACATCGTCACGTCAATCATCCTTTGACACAAGCTCGCCCTGAATCGGTGCACCTGAACCGAGATCTTCCGTCTTTTTGACGAATGTCAACTGAAGTCCAGTATCCGTCTTGGTCCAACTATAGTGGTCGAGATCAAAGCCACCCTTGTCATCGATTTTCATGCTGTAAACAGCCAGCATCGGACCATCGATTCGCGCCCAGATTAGGGTTTCACCCTCCAGCGGATTGCCGGTAGCAGGAGAAGCAAACATGCGCGTTAGTATAGAGCTTGAGCTCGGTTGGTATTCATAGACCCCGAGCCGATCAGAAGGGACGAAATGAGCTACGATGTCATCGCTTCCGAGGCCACCACTTCCGCTTTTTCCCAAATCACGCCAGGAGAGGCGAAAACCGTCCGCCTCGGCTTCGACCTCGACACTGAGTGCATTCGGCGCAAGCACCTCCACCTGCGTACTCGTTTCTGCGATCGCCCAGCTCCCTAAGAACGCCTTGATCGATGGCGGATCAGCATGGACTAAGCCTGGCATAAGGCTGACCGATAAGACCATCACCCAATTTCTGATCGGACCCATCATGCCTCAGCATCTCCAATGTTTAGCGCGTTGACCGGGTTGTTGCAGGCTCGAGAGCGTCGATAACGCTCAGTCCCTTCATCACCGCCAGATCGATACCGGATGTCCACAACTTAAGCCACTACACATTCGTCCTTCAATGAAATCGCAAATCAATTTCTACTGAGCATCGACCGACAGGCCACTTATTGCATTTTCTGCCACCTATCAACAGGCGAGAGACGTTCATTAGAACAATACTGGAGCATTAATCCTTTGGGGCCTTTTCGCTTGTCGATCGGTCATCTGGCGGATTTGATGAAGAGGCAATTAACGAGTAAAAAATGGGAGGTGCGACCATGAGTGCTTGGACGAATCGCTTTTCAATTCAGGGCAAGCGCGCCTGCGTCACAGGAGCGTCGCAGGGTATCGGGGCGGAAATCTGCGACGTGCTTGCCGATGCAGGTGCTGACATTGCGGCAATTGCCCTTGATCAAGAAGGACTCGACAAGGTTGCTGAGACCGTTGGCAATCATGGCAGGCGATGCGTCACCATAACCGCGGATTTTTCGACCGTTGAAGGTCCCCGCGAGGCCGCGATCAAAGCGTTGGAAGCCTTTAACGCAATCGACATTCTTGTGAATTGTGCTGGCATTGCACCGATCGAACCCCTTCTCGAGACTAGCATCGAAAACTGGGAACGAACGATGGCAATCAATCTCAGGGCCCCCTTTCTTATGGCGCAAGGCCTTGCTCCGAAGATGATTGCCCAAAGATCGGGAAAGATCATCAATATCTCGTCGCAGGCTAGCGTGATCGCCATTGATGGCCATGCCGCCTATTCAGCGTCCAAAGCCGGTCTAAATGCGCTGACGCGAGACATGACATGCGAGTGGGCTCAATTCAACATACAGGTCAATGCCGTCTGCCCGACGATCATTATGACCCCGCTTGGGCGTGAAGTCTGGGGTGATCAAGAGAAAGCGGCGCCTATGCTGGATCGCACGCCGCTCGGCCGTTTTGGTGAACCGATTGAAGTTGCCGACATGGTCCTCTACCTCGCCTCACCTGCCTCGGACCTCGTCAATGGCACGACCATGCTCATCGATGCCGGCTTTTCAGTGATCTAGAGGCGTCAGACAAGAACTGGTTCAGCTGGCGATCTCAAGTTGGATCTGGCCAAGGTGGCCGAAATCGGCGGTGATGTGATGACCCGGCTCGATCGGCAAAGGGATCGTCGCGGTGCCTGTGGTAACGACGTGGCCCCGTTCCAGTGTTATGTCGAGCGAACGGAGTTCGTTGACCAGCCACACAAGGGCGGCGACCGGATCTCCTAGCACGGCACCACCGCTCCCTTCATGTCGGATGCCATCGGCAACGGCTATTGAAACATGCTGCCGACTGAGATCGCATGCTCTCCAATCTTCGGCGGCTTCTTGGCCAAGGATAAATTGATGGGCACAGGCATTGTCGGCGATGAGCTGAGGACCACCGACGTTGGCAAAGTCGACAAAGCGCGAATCGGGAAGTTCAATCCCGAGAAATAGCGTATCAACTGCGGTCAAGACCTTGGCTCGTTCATAGGGTAACGTCTGCGGCGGTAAGCTTTTTGCCATCCGAAAGGCAAATTCTGGTTCAGCTACCCTCATATGATTCCCACGAAGGGAGGGGATGTCGCCTGCGGCGATGACGCGTTCCGCTAGGAGCCGGCCAGCAAGCGGCCCATCTACGCCGATATGACGTTGCCCGCCGTCAGACGTCGCTGCGATCTTCCAACCAAAAAGAGGCTGTGCACTCATTGTTTCGAAATGTGCCTGAATGCTGTAACCCTCCCTTCGACTCGCCGGACGGAGGAGCTCGGGAAGCGTATGAAGTTGGCTGCCCTCCTCCCAATGTTGAGCAATCAAGCTCGCAGCCTCTCTTTCTTTTGCTTTGGTCAGCATAGCCATCTCCTTTTGCCTGCCGCGGCGACGACGCTCCCGCTGATCCCTGAAACGCAGCTGCTTGATCAGTCCACCGTCGGTCAGACCGTTGGTTACCTCAAAGGTGATGCGCAACGGTTGCAAATGGCAAGTCTTGATTGGGGGCGTTGTCGTATGCCATGGGCGAAGTCGTAACACGTCATGAGAGATTGGTAGCGCGACGGCCGGAGGCGAAGCCGTCGATCAACACGCCAGCAATGGGGATGGGCTCCCCCCCTCGGTCTCGGTCACCGGGCTGCAATCGGGACACGACGTGCGAGTGATCGACCGAGGAAAGCTCACGCTCTACATGTCGGAAATCAGACCTGCTTCACGCAGTCGATTTTTGCCGAGGCGATGAATTGGCGTGCCTCCGTGCGGCCTCGAGATCTCGTCAGAAATGCAACCCATTCAGATGGCTAATTAACCTGGACGATTCATCCAGATTAAACGATAAGATGGCGTCTGTTGTCTGCCCTCAAGTCAAAGGCCTTCTCCTATGCTCCGAGCCCTTTTGGTTGTCGGTCTTTCTTCATTGATCTGGCTTCAGGGCCAGTCGGTAAGTCTTGCCCAGGATCAGACCGCTAAGCCCAGCGTCATCGTCGCGCCGATCGAAACGCGAGACGTCACGCCAAGCTTCAGCTTTGTTGGCCGTGTAGAGGCCGTTGATCGCGTCGACCTCCGGGCCAGAGTTCGTGGCTACATCGAGGATCGACATTTCCGGGAAGGAGGCGAAGTCGACAAAGGTGATCTGCTTTTCACCCTCGAAAAGGCGCCGTATCAGGTCATCGTCGATCAGCGAAAAGCAGATGTAGCGGGAGCGGAGGCGACCCTTAAGGAAGCGGCGGCTGAACTGAAGCGAAAGGAAGACTTGGTCGGCCGAGGCGTATTGTCCGCTGCAGAGTTGGACACAGCGTCGGCGGCGGAAGCAACTGCCAATGCCAACGTCTTAAAGGCGAAAGCAGCGCTCGATGAGGCTGAGTTGGATCTCAGTTACACCGAAATCTATAGCCCGCTTGCAGGACGGATCGGTGAAGCCGGCTATAGCGTTGGGAGTCTCGTTAGTGATACGAGCGATCCTCTGGCCACCGTCACCAGCATAGATCCTATCCATGTGACCATTGCGATCAGTGAGAAGCGCCTGATAGACGCCAGGCGCCAGGGCATTGACCTCGAGAACCCGCCAGTGGCCCCCCACCTAACCCTCTCGGACGACAGCCGCTACGAGCATGACGGCTTTTTCGACTTTCTTGGCACGGAGGTCAATCAAAGCACCGATACAGTTCAGGCGCGTGCCGTATTCCCCAATCCAGATCAGATCTTGTTACCTGGTCAGTTCGTCAGTGTGGTGGTCAGGCAAAAAGCCGTAGAAACCGCCTTGGTTGTTCCGCAAATCGCGGTTCAAGAGGACCAGCAAGGGTATTTCGCTCTCGTCGTGAACCAGGCCGATGAAGTGGAAGTCAAGCGAATCAGCGTCGGGAATCAGGTCGACAATGTTTGGATTGTCGAGAACGGGCTAGCCGAAGGCGAGCGCGTGATTGTTCAGGGGCTGCAGAAAGTGCGTCCGGCGATGGCGGTCAACCCCGTCGTCGAAGGGAGTTAGGCGATGCTCTCTGGTTTCTTCATCGACAGGCCAAAATTTGCGCTGGTGATATCGATCGTCTTTCTGCTTGCTGGCGGTATTTCGATCAATCTGATTCCAGTCGCCGAATTCCCCGACATTACGCCGCCGCAAGTGCAAGTGACGACAAGTTATCCCGGCGCAAACGCTAATGTGGTCGAACAGTCGGTTGCTGCACCGATTGAGGCGCAGGTGAACGGTGTCGATGGCATGTTGTATATGTCCTCCACCAGTTCTAACAGCGGCAGCTACGAACTCACCGTAACCTTTGAGGTGGGGACGGACCCGGATATCGCGGCGGTTAACGTGCAAAATCGCGTCTCGATCGCCACGGCGCAGCTGCCGCAGGAAGTGCGCGACCAGGGAATCACGACGCAAAAGCAGTCGGCCAACATGTTGCTGGTGATCAATTTGAGCTCACCTGAAGGGTCACGAGACGCACTGTTCTTAAGCAACTACGCCTCGATCTATATGCAAGATCGCCTGTCTCGTATCAACGGGGTTGGCAGCGTCTCGCAATTCGGGGCGCTTGACTACGGCATGCGTATTTGGATGGACCCAGAGCGGCTGACATCGCTCGGCCTTACCACGTCCGATGTGGCGAATGCGATCGAAAGCCAGAACATTCAGGCTTCGGCCGGACAGCTCGGTGCGCCACCTTTCGAGGACACACCTACATTCCAATATACCCTACAAGCCAAGGGGCGACTGGTCACGGTTGACGAGTTCGAGAACATTGTTATCCGCGCCGAGGCAGATGGCTCCTTTGTTCGCCTTCGCGATATAGCCCGCATCGAATTGGGATCGCAGACTTACAGCGCGATTTCCAAACTGAACAACAACCCGGGCGCTTCGATCGCGATTTATCAATCACCCGGCGCAAACGCTCTTGCCGTCGCGGATCAGATTTATGCCGAATTGGAGGAGATGGCAAAGAGTTTTCCGCCGGATGTAACCTTTGGGATTCTCTACGATACCACCCGTGCGGTGCGCGCTTCCGTACAAGAAGTGATCGAGACGCTCTTCATCACTTTTGTCCTGGTGGTGCTCGTGACGTTTCTGTTTCTCGCGGATTGGCGGTCGACCTTGATTCCCACGATTGCGATTCCGGTCTCGTTGGTTGGTGCATTCGCCGTACTTTATGCCATCGGCTTCTCGGCCAACATGATCACCCTCTTCGCGGTCATTCTTGCAATTGGGATTGTGGTCGACGATTCAATCGTTGTGGTCGAGAACGTGCAACGGGTCATGTCTGAGACTGGAGCGAGTGCGCGCGATGCAACGCGTCAAGCAATGGGGGAAGTGACAGGGCCCGTCATCGCGACAACGTTGGTTTTGCTCGCAGTCTTCGTACCAGTCACGTTCATGCCTGGTATTACCGGCGAACTCTACAAGCAGTTTGCTCTGACGATTTGCGTCGCTGTTGTCATCTCTTCAATCAATGCGTTGACCCTTGCTCCTGCCCTCTGCTCGATTTTGTTGAAGCCAGAGAGTGGCCAACCAAGGGGCCCCCTTAGGGCGTTTGCCTGGTTGGTCGACCGTTGCAGAGATGGCTATGTCTGGGTTGTCGGAAAGCTCATCCGTTTGATGCCATTGGCACTTTTGATCCTTGTCGCCTTCGCCGGTGGCACCTACTACCTATTTCAAAAGACGCCGACAGGTTTCATCCCTTTCGAGGATAAGGGGGTCTTTTTCGTTAATGTTCAACTGCCGGATGGCGCATCGCTTGGCCGAACAGAGGAAGTCGCTGATCAGGTGACCGAGATGCTGCTGGATACCGACGGCGTTACCGATGTGATCTCAGTTGCTGGCTTTAGTATTCTCGCAGGAGCCGCTTCGAATAGTGCGCTTATAATTCCCATTCTAGCACCTTGGGATGAACGGACAGCATTCGAGCTTCAATGGTTCATGATTCTCGGGGAAGTGAATCAAAAACTTGCTGCGATTCCCGAAGCAACCGCATTTGGTTTTCCCCTACCCCCGATCATGGGACTAGGAACGGGCGGTGGGATTGAGGCCCAACTTCAAGACTACGAAAGCAAGAGTCCCCAAGAATTAGCGGCAGCTGTTCGAAGTCTTATTTTTGCGGCAAATCAGAGTGACTCATTGAAGGACATCTTCAGCACCTACTCAGCCAATGTGCCGCAGCTTTTTCTACAGGTGGATCGGGACAAGGCGGAGACGCTTGGCGTGGAGATCTCTGAGATCTTTAGAACTCTCCAGGCCAATCTCGGCTCACTCTACATCAACGACTTCAATCTCTTCGGCAAAGTGTACCGCGTCGTCATTCAGGCCGAGGCTGACCAGCGAAACTCGATTGATGATATCGACCGGATCCACGTGAGAAATGCCACTGGCGACATGGTACCGCTGAGCACCCTGATCGACGTCGAGCCAATTCTTGGGCCGCAGTCGATCACACGCTATAATCAGCTCAAGTCAGCCGGGATCAATGGATCTGCAGCGGATGGCCGAAGCACCGGCGAGGCTATTGCCGCACTCGAGAGTGTCGCTGCCGAGGCACTCCCCGATGGGTTTGGTATCGAGTGGACAGGGACGTCATCGCAAGAGTTGGAAGCAGCTGGTCTCGTAGCGATCATTTTTGCCCTTGCCCTGATTTTCGCCTATCTTTTCTTGGTCGCTCAATATGAGAGTTGGATGCTACCGTTCTCTGTTGTGAGTTCGGTGGTCATCGCCATCTTCGGCGCCCTCGTGCCACTCGCTCTGCTACCTTTCCTCGACAACAATCTCTACGCACAGATCGGCATCGTCATGCTGATCGGTCTTGCCAGCAAAAATGCAATCCTCATTGTCGAGTTTGCCAAGGCAAGACGCGACGAAGGGGCGGGAATCACCGACGCCGCGTTGATGGCCGCGAGGCTCCGTTTTCGTGCCGTCATGATGACAGCACTCTCTTTCATTCTCGGCGTAATGCCATTGGTGTTTGCCACCGGTGCTGGGGCTGCGAGCCGGGTCTCCGTGGGCTTTGTCGTGGTTGCAGGAATGCTATTCGCCACCTTTGTTGGGATCTTCTTCATTCCAGTGCTCTATGTGGTCTTCCAGAGCATCCGTGAGTGGTCTCGATCTTTGTTTCGAAGGACAGCTCCTCAACGACCGGCAAATTAAGTGAGAGACCTAGGGGCCTTTCTTCACGATCTTACCTTCGTCTCTGAGCGAGCCACTTGCATTGAAAGACCGGTAAAGATCACCCTTAATGGCGATGATCGAGAGATCGCCGCAGTCCCATTGATCACTGCGATAAAGCTCCTGGCAGAATTGACCATCCCGCGCTTCCCATCGAAGTTCCCGGACACCTTGTGTCGAATTCACATGCTTTTTGCCGTCTGTCGTCCAGGTGGCGGTCCAGGTTGGCCCTTCGACAACCAACCCCTGTGCATGCAGGTCAATGGCTTCCGCACCGCTAAGTTGTCGCCACCCATCTTGCATCGCCTGCTCAAGCGGCGTTGCACAAGCAGTCAAGACAATGGCCATGGTAGCAGCAAGAGAAACTCGATACATCAAATGATCTCCAATCAAATTTACAACTATTAAAGTCGTCACTCACTTTCCCATAAGAGCAAACAAAGTGACAAGCCGTCGAAAACGCGAGATTAAAAAGAGAGTTTCACTATAGGGATGTAGCTAGACGTAGCTGGTCATGTGGGATAACCGAGCTGACAACGCCCGACACAAACTGTCTTTCCTCGGCAACTTCAGCATTTGGGAAGCACCATCGGGAAATTCTCAATTTCGGTATTGCATTCCCGACCGAATTGCGGAGACATGAACTAAGTTGTTCGACGATGGCAGGGTAAGCAGCCATGGTCAGAACATCCGACAAATCGAACAGAGCCAACGACCAATGGGAGGTCAACATGCGTTTCGTCGTCAAAGTCGCCACAGGTGTGCTAGCTCTAGCCGCGATGTCGAGCCCGGTCATCGGTCAAGACAAAGTTCGCATTGGCACAGAAGGCGCTTATCCACCCTTCAATTTTTTCGATTCAAATGGCGAGCTTCAAGGCTTCGACGTCGACATCGCCAAAGCACTTTGTGCAGAAATGGCGGTTGAGTGCGAATTCGTCGCTCAGGATTGGGATGGCATCATTCCCGCTCTAATCGCCAATAAATACGATGCCATCATCGCTTCCATGTCGATCACAGAAGAGAGGAAAGAGGTAGTCGACTTCACGAACAAGTACTATTCGACCCCGCCTGCGATGATCGTGCCAAAGGATTCTGATCTGTCTGCCGCTGATCCCACGACACTGGCCGGCAAGACGGTTGGTGCCCAGTCCTCGACGACCCATGCCACCTTTCTTGAAGGTGAATATGGTGATTCCTCCATTAAGCTCTACGGGACACAAGACGAGGCCAATCTTGATTTGGTCTCGGGCCGTCTCGATGCTGTTGTTGCCGACGCTGTCGTTCTCAGTGAATGGCTCGAGACCGATGATGGTGCCTGCTGCAAAGTCCTGGCCGCTCTCCCCAATGACCCCGCTTACTTCGGCGAAGGAGCAGGCATTGCAATCCGTAAGGGAGAAGACGAGCTTCGCGAGAAGTTCAATGCTGCAATTGAGGCCATCCTCGCCAACGGTACCTATAAGGAGATCAACGACAAGTATTTCGACTTCTCAGCCTATTAGCGGTTCGCGGGAAGGGTCGGTGCCTCTCGCCGGCCCTTTCACGACATCTCTGAGAGATGGAACTGTTCATGGGTGAACTCTTTGAGCTTCTCGCTTTTGGCCCTGAAGGTTGGGGTGACGAGCTCGCCACTGGAACCTGGCTCACGATCAAGCTTGCCTTGACAACTTTACCCGTTGGCTTGGCCTTTGGGTTCTTGATTGCACTTGCCAAGAACTCGGGCGAGCGTAGTCTCGAATTCGCCGCTAACGTCTATACGACGGTCTTTCGCGGGGTGCCTGAGCTCCTCACGCTCTTCATTGTATATTATGGCGGTCAGATCCTGCTTCAGCAGATCGTAGGGCTCTTTACCGACGTCTACGTCGAAGTTTCGGGCTTCGTTGCCGGCGTCATCGCACTTGGCCTCGTCTTCTCGGCATTTTCTAGCGAAGTCTTCTTATCCGCATTTCGTGGTATTCCGGCGGGACAATATGAGGCTGGACACGCCCTTGGCTTGAGCCGCTTTCAGACCATGCGTTTAGTCATCCTGCCGCAACTCATCCGCCTAGCTCTGCCCGGACTTTCGAACCTCTGGCTGATCCTTTTGAAGGAAACCGCCCTCGTCTCTGTCATTGCGCTCGATGATCTCTTGAGAAAGACAAACATCGCTGTTGGCAGCACAAAGGAGCCGTTCTTCTTCTATTTCGTCGCCTGCATGATCTATCTAGTGCTTTCGATGATATCCTCGGTTGGACTTGGCGGCGTCGATCGTTGGACACGACGTGGTGAGATTCGCTGATGGCAGCCATCGACGACGAAGCACCGCCGCCCCAAACGATGCGTTGGACCAGGCTCCGGATTGTCGGCTATCTCTTAACTGGCATCTGGATCGGGATTGCGCTTGCGATCATTTGGAATTTCATTTCGAGCTACGATCCGGAGTTCATCGGCCGTTATGGCCCGAGAATGCTGGGTGGTCTTGGTACGACGTTGATCATCGTCGGCACGTCGATTCTGCTAGGCGCAATACTGTCGATTCCGATCGCAGCCGCACGTATGAGCGAGAACGCAATGATTGGCGCGCTCGCCTATGCTTATGTATATTTCTTTCGCGGCACACCGCTGCTTGCACAAGTCTTTCTCCTCTACTACGGCGCAGGTCAATTCCGGCCAGTGCTTGAAGATCTTGGCTTGTGGTGGTTCTTCCGAGAAGCGATTTACTGCGCAATCTTCGCGTTCACACTCAACACTGCAGCCTATCAGGCCGAGATTTACAGGGGCGCGATTCAATCCATCCCCCGAGGGCAGCGTGAAGGAGCGTGGGCGTTAGGCATCTCCGATGCGGTGATGTTCTATAAGGTCATTTTTCCGCAGGCAGCTATCATTGCGCTTCGCCCGCTCGGTAATGAAATCATCCTGATGCTCAAAGGATCGGCGATCGCCAGCGTCATCACGGTGTTCGATCTGATGGGCGAAACCCGGCTTGCTTTCTCACGATCCTTCGACTTTCAAGTCTATATTTGGGCGGCCCTTCTCTATCTCGCGATCGTCGAGGTGTTGCGACGATGCTGGGATCTTTTGGAAGCACGCCTCACAAGACATTTGCGCCGAGAGTCTTGATCGATTTGCCACGAAGAAAAGAGCCATTGATCCAAGACGGGTTAGCTAGCTCTCGGCGCAGCGGGTTCCATCTGCTGTTTGATCATGTTGGACAAGCTGAACATTATCGTAGGACACCACGCTGGCCTGATGCGTGTCGGTGTAGAAGCCTACCACGACCTTCTTTTCGCTCGCCTTGATACAGTGGATTTGAAGCTGCTGGTATCCACCGGCTGCCGTTTTGGGAATGTCCAGCTCAATGACGTGGTCGCCTCGCGCATACATCCGATTGACCTTGTCGACGCTATCGGTGTTGATCCAGGCTGACATGGCATAATAGCCATTCGGAACCCAAAGGACTTGATAGGTGTCGACGTAAAAGGCCTCGTCACCGCCATGCTCCAGCGCGAAGGATCCATCGATTCCACCTGGCTGGACGCTGTCGGCATGGTCATACTTGCCACGTGAGAATGTGCCCCAACCTATCGGATTCTGATCGTGACTTCGCTCGAAGGACGGGTTTTCCACGAGATTCTCGCCATCAAAGACCTTCATCGATATATCGCCGGTGGAGCCAGCTTCAGCACAATCGCTACCATCGGCAGCCCTGGAACTCTCGACAACTTCGACCTTGTCGTAGGCAGCTGAGCTTGTCTTGAAAGCATCCATGTAGAATCCGACGGCCAGGCGTCCTTCGGTCACTTCGATGCAATGGATGCTCAGTTCCTGAAAACTATGTGGCGCAGTGATTGGAATGTCGATCTCGACAGCATCATCGCCCCTCGCTCGCATACGATGGGCTTTCCGGTCGCCCTCCGAACTCACCCAGGCAGAGAATGCATAGTACCCCTTTGGCACATTTAGCACTTGGTGGGTGTCGACATAGAAAGCCTTCTCGCTTCGGTGTTCCAACACCAGTGAGCCATCAATGCCACCGGATCTGACATAATCGGCGTGGTCATGCTTGCCGCGAGAGAAGGTGATCCAGCCAACCGGTTGTTGTCCCTCTCCTTGCTCGAAGGAGGGATTTTGCAAAAGATTTTCGCCACCACCCTGCTCTGTAGACGCGGTCTCGCCTGCATAGGATGTCACAAGACTGGCGCCACCAAACCAATTGCCTGCAGCGAAGGCGGTCAATCCTGTCAATAACATGACAACAAAAGACATCGCGAGCCCGCGTGGGCTCAGCGCCGAGCCCCGCCTGCTTTCGGGTTGAAGAGCAAGCTCTTCAACACCACCCCTTGAGCTGGCAGGTCCGGCCGCCGAAAAGACTGGTTGCCTCTCGTCCGTTGTGCCATCTGGAGGGGCATTAATCCGTGATGACTCTTCCAATGAAGCGTAGAGGTCTGCAAGCTCATCCAGCCTTGCAATCACGCGGCAGATGACGCCTAGAGATATGAGCCGATCAAGTAACCCTTGTTCTCGAACGGAGGCGGCGTCGACATTCTCTTGCGGCAATATCACAATGTTGCCTGGCATGGCATCGTCGACGATTGCCTTCAGTTTTTCTTCAAAGGCTTCAACCTGGCCAACGCGACCAAAACCGTCCTCAATGATCAGGCCTGTTGCAAAGATGCGGTCATTTGGGGTTGTAAACTTGGAGCGGTAGCGTGCCCGTTTGTCTGCCAGCGCTAAGGCCAAGCCATAGCTTTTTCCCGTGAATTGCTGTGGCATGAAACGGACCCAAATCGGTCTCGCAATTTCGGCACCCGTTGGTTCACCGGATCGCGCGTCAGCAAGGATGCGCTCAATCTCCTGCTCATCTCGCGCAAGGACTAATGCTCGACCGGCGGGATAGTCTTTAGCGTTCAGGCAATCGCAGCGAACGGTCGCAATACGCGCACCACCGCAGCCAACAATAGGAAAGAATACGTCACTCATGGGGCTGTGTGGATGGCCTATACATGTTTGTGAATTAGATTGGAGTTAGTCGCAGATGGTGAGCGAGAAGCCGCGCTCGTGGCGACGTGGTTGTATCAAACCAACCTTCATTAATTTCTCCTCGGCTATTAGGGCGTCCCTTGAGCCAAACCATTCCACCGCTGTCCAAAAGCTGAAACCGCAGTCCTGTCGGCATGTCGCTTTGCAGCTCGCTATCGATTTGAAGCGACAGGATCCAAGGCATGGTGGGATCGGTATCTGGAAATATTGTTAGTGAAAAGCCATTCCCTCTTACTTTAATGACCTCATCAATATCGTCGGCAGCTGCCTTGAACTCAGCTACAGGCTCAATTCCTGCCAACTGCCAATGTTTGACAACGTCTTGACAGAGCCTATCACGAACGCGGCGCAAGCTAGCACGGGCAAGCGGCGCACGCCAGAGCAGGTGGCTCTCTCTGTCAGAAAATCGAGGACCGATTGTGAGCGCTTGTTCAATTCGTGCCTCGCTCAGACTCAACCCTTCGCCGGAGTCCACTTGCCCATTCAACAGGTCAAGCAATAGGGCATCTGCGGGGGACCTCATCATGACACTCTCTGAATCTTGTTTTGCAAACATGTAATCAAGAGATTCGTAGCCTCTCTCAATAAGCGATAGAATCGGCGTTTGCTTATGCCATGGCTGAGATAATAGGCACGAGCACTGGTAAAGGTCGTGGTCATCTCCGGCAGGAGATCTCCTGCCAATCGATGCGCGACGGCGAATGCCTCAGCGTGATCTTTGCGGAGCGCTTCGAAACAACCAATTGGGTCAGGCTTGAAGCCTGTGACGTCCTCGAGCAAGTCGAGATCATCGAAGGTCGTCTGCGCCTCATCATTCATCAGGTCAAGGCTGAGCTCACTGTTTAATGGTTCTGGCTGGTGGTAGCTACTGAACTCGAAAAAGTACCCTTCGAGAGTTCCGATCGAACGCGGCAGATTGCGGCTACTTGGGTAGCGTTCCTTGAGGGCCGACAGTACCGCTTCCAGATGCTCAGTCGTTCTTATGACTGAGGGATCATCATTGAGCCCGCGGATGTCCCGGCTGACCCGATCGATCTGTTCCCAGACCTTCAATCGATGGGGACTGTGCTCGGTCTGAAGGTCACGCCTCATGGTCTCAAAATGGGCTTTCAACGCAGCGCCGAGCATCGCTACAGGATCATGGTCGCGATTCGCAGAAGTGAAATGCTCTTTTTGCCGTCGCAGCCCAGAGCTTAGCGCGTCCGGCATGGCGAGAAGGCGAAGGCTATGACGCCAGATGTCAGCATGCGGCGTTCGGCGCGTGTGCTCGCTGATTGCAACAAGAATCCGATCGACGAAGACGTGGACGGCCTGGTCAACATCCGTCGACGCCGCGCTTTCCGTACAGAGCACATTCAGGAGGTCGCCGCTTTCCTGAAGGCACAAACGCACGAGATTACGCCTCAGATTGCGCCAGCCTTCGCCATACCAATAGCGTTCATCACGCTCGAAGAATCCAGTGCGTGACTTGCCTTCTGACTGATCTCTATCCAAACCTTCGACCGAAATTTTGATACCCACCCCTTGCGCGCGCATCGACAACGCCCTGCACCGATCCAGATCTCATCTTTCTCTTGGTGGGAAGATGAACTTATGGACCACTACGAAAGTAGGGGGCATGAAATCCGAGGCCGCTGGCTAGCTCCTCTCAGCTAGGCTTTCGAATAGTCGAGCGACGGCTTCAGCACCGGGATCATTGTGGCCTGCGAGACTATCTTCTGAAAGATAACTCGCCCGCCCCGCGCGCGCCCTTGTAATCTTGGCGGTTGCATCGGCGCCACCTCGCGCCGCGCAAGCCGCTTCACCAACCCCTCGCGGCAAGGCGTCGAGCGCCGGTTCCAGTGCATCGATCATGGTGCGATCGCCTGCACGTGCTCCACCAACCTGCTGGACGCGTGTGAGCCCGGCCTTGAGGGCATCGACGATGTCTTTGCCACTTGCAGACGCATCACCGACCGCGGCAAAGAAAATAGCGAGGAGGACGCCGGACGACCCCCCCATGGTCTGACTGAGTTCAAGCCCAATCGCGCGATGAAGCTGTGTTTGGTCGGCAAGAGGTAGGCGATCAAGTGCTCCTGTTAGCGCTCTCGCCGCCGTCGCTAATGTACTGCCTGTGTCGCCGTCTCCCGATTTCGCATCCAATGCATTCAGATCGGATTCGGCCTCGATCATGATGCTGCAGCAATGCTCGATAAAGGCCCGCACCTCGTCATTTTGAGATGGCGTGGGCTTGATCGGCGTCAATCCATCAGGCAACGCGACCACGGCAACATCGCCGACAGCAACACAGCCGGGCCAAGCCCAAGGGGCCACTGGAGCGGCCAAGGCCGTCTCGTCGGCCTTGGTTGCTGGCAGCAACGATACCGAAAAACCTTGCATATCAAGCGATGTCATCATAGGTGCAGGTCCAATTAGCCACCGAACTTGCTCACCCAGGCGGGACCTTGTCAGTTCCTCAGCTAGGACCGCCATCTCCAGCGGTGTGGCTCCGCCAAGATTGTTCAAGAGCGCCACATGTGGCCCCGGACCAATCGCTGGCGCTAGCCGTTCAACGACCATCTCCATGGCATCCCGTGCATTGGAAAAATCGACCTGTTCAATGCCAGCTTCGCCATGAATGCCGAGACCGAGCTCGGCCTTCCCTGGTCCGATTCTGTCTTCCTTGTGCGAACCTGGAATGGTGCACGTGTCGAGCGACATGCCAATGGAAACAACTCCCTCAATTACGCGATTGGCTGCATCCGTTACCTTTTCGAGATTAGCGCCCTGTTCGGCGAGGGCACCTGTGATCTTATGAACGAACAACGTGCCAGCGACACCTCTTGCCTGGGGAAGATCTGGGAGTGCAACGTCGTCATCAACGATCACCATGTTGACTTTCAGGCCCTGCGCACGAGCGCGTTCAGCGGCTAGGCCAAAGTTCAGACGATCACCCGTATAGTTCTTAACGATGAGGAGGCAGCCAGCCTTACCAGTCACGGCGAGAATACCGGCAAGCACCGCGTCAACTGACGGTGATGCAAAGACGTCACCACAAACTGCTGCCGTCAACATGCCTTGACCGACAAAGCCGGCGTGGCTTGGTTCGTGTCCCGAGCCACCACCTGAAACGAGAGCCACTTTGGATTTGTCCCAGTCCGTGCGGACAACGACCTTGATATGCGGATAGCCATCAAGCCTCGCAAGCCGTCCGCCGGCGGTTCGCAACGTGCCATCAATCGCCTCGGTTACAAGTGATTCTTTAGCGTTTATGAATTGCTTCATTGTTCGTCCTCCTCAAGCGATCCGATGGCCCTGTGCGTCGAAATAGAGAGCGTTTCTTGGTTGTATCGAGATGATATCGTTGGGTTTGAGCGTGGTGTGAACATCCGTGAGGGTGACGATGGGGTGTCCCTCCAGTGTCAGATGAAGCCTGGTCTGATCGCCGAGATGTTCGACGCGAGTCACCTCGGAAGGCTTCCCCTCATTTTGTTGGATATGTTCGGGCCTCAGACCAATGGTCATTGCGCCCTTTGGCGCGCCTGGGAAAACATCTGCAGGTAATGTATTGATCCTCGGCTGCCCTAGCCTGCTTGCTACATAGAGGCTGACAGGATTCTCGTAGACATCGCGCGGCGTCCCGAATTGCACCAGACGTCCTTGATCGAGGACGCCGATGCTAGTCGCCATAGTCATCGCCTCAATCTGATCATGGGTGACATAGAGCAGCGTTGCGCCAAGGCTGGCATGAATTCGCTTGAGTTCGATCCGAAGATCAGCACGGAGCTTGGCGTCGAGTGAGCTGAGCGGTTCGTCCATCAAGAAGATTGATGGCTTTCTCACAAGTGCTCGACCGATCGAAACCCTTTGCATTTCGCCGCCCGACAGCGTCGTCGCCTTGTCATTCAGCTTATGCCGAATGCGGAGGACTTCAGCGACCTCATCGACTTTGCGGACAACCTCATCTTCTGGTGTCCTCAACATTGGGGAGCGCAGCGGAAAGGCGAGATTGTCGCGAACTGTCATATGCGGATAGAGCGAGTACTGTTGGAAAACCATCGCGACATTGCGCATGGCTGGCGTCTCGTTGATGACCGATTGGCCGCCGATAAGAATATCGCCCAGGTCTGGTTGGTCGAGCCCGGAGATAAGACGCAGCGTTGTTGTCTTGCCAGCGCCGGTCGGTCCGAGCAGGACAACAAACGCTCCATCGTCGATGGTCAATGTCAGGTCTTCAACAGCTCGGGTCGTGCCAAAGCTCTTGGTGATGTTCGTCAGGGAAACCTCAGCCATTAGCCAATATGCCCTCGTTCAGCGCTGAATGTAGGGCGCGCCCAGCCTTGGCATCGAACAGGGTCACTGTTCGGCCGTTGAAGCTTAAGCCAACAGTCTCTCCTACTCTGGTTGTCTGATCCGAAGGAATGCGCGCTTTAACATCCCCATGTTCTGTCGTGAGAGTCACGATTTGCGTTGTGCCAAGATATTCTGCAGCGACAACTTCGCCTCTGTAGTCGGCTTGATCGGACAGCTGAACATGCTCTGGCCTTACGCCATATACCATGGCCCCCTTGAAGCCTTCGCGGGCGATTGGGATCGGTAGACTCTTGCCGTCCAGACGGATCTCTTGAGATGTCTGCTCGAGGGTGCCGTCAAATGTTAGGAAATTCATTGGTGGGGAACCAATAAAGTCCGCAACGAACATCGTGGCCGGTTTGTCATAGATGTCTTGAGGCGTACCGAACTGTTCGATGACACCGTGATTCATCACCACGATCTTATCGCCCATCTGCATTGCTTCGAGTTGATCGTGAGTGACATAGACAGTCGTTGCACCCATCCGATCATGGAGACTGCGTAGTTCTTCGGCCATGCGCTCTCGGAACTCGGCATCGAGCGCTCCAAGTGGTTCATCCATCAAGAAGCATTTGGGATGGCGAACGATGGCGCGGCCGAGCGCCACCCGCTGACGGTCGCCACCAGATAAGCTGCTGATGGGACGGTCTAGAATGTTCTCTATACCAAGAATGCGCGAAACTTCCGCGACCTTTTCCTGGACCTCAGCCCTCTTCATGCCCTGGCTAGTCAGTGGGTAGCTGATATTGCGCCGGACATTCATGTGCGGATAGAGCGCAAACATTTGAAAGACAAAGGCGATGTCGCGCTCGCTCGCAGGCTTTTGCCCGACTTCCTCACCGTCGATGAAGATCTCGCCCGACGTCGGCAGCTCAAGACCTGCGATCATCCTGAGCGTCGTCGTCTTGCCGCAGCCACTGGGGCCGAGCAGCATGAAGAACTCACCGTCCTCAATCGTGAACGAGGAGGATTGCACGGCGGTGAAGTTGCCAAACTCTTTTTTAAGATTCGCGATCTTGATCTCCGCCATCGATCACTCCGGGAAATGGCTGACGACGATGAACATCAAGGTACCGATCAGCGTCACGATGAAGGAATAGGTGAAGGCCCAAAGCACATAGGGTTGCATCAGCATAATCACCCCAAGCGCGATAAGCAGAGAGGCCACCATTTCCCAGGGACCGCGACGAAAGCGAAGCAGACCATCGATGAATGCGCTCATTTCCGCACTGCTCCAAAGGTGATGCCGCGGAGGAGATGTTTCCTCAAGAGAATCGTGAACACCATCACGGGCAGCAGAAAGAGCGACGCACCGGCGGCCACGGCAGGCCAGTCTTGCCCACCTACCCCAATAATTGTTGGTATAAAGGGCGGCGCTGTTTGTGCCGTACCCGAAGTCAGCAGGACGGCAAACGCATACTCATTCCAAGCGAAGATCAGGCAGAAAATCGCTGTCGCCGCAATGCCTGTTGCTGCTTGAGGCAGCACCACCTTGTAGAAGGCCTGGATGCGTGTGTAACCATCGATGAGCGCGGCTTCTTCGTACTCACGTGGAATCTCGTCGATAAAACCCTTAAGAAGCCACACGGAAAGGGACAGGTTGACGGCGGTGTAAAGGAGAATCATGCCAGCATGGGTATCGCTCAAGCCCAGCGTGCGGAACATCAAGAAAATGGGAATAGCAACCGCTATGGGCGGCATCATACGGGTCGACAGAATAAAGAACAGAAGATCGTCCTTTAGCGGGATACGGTAACGCGAAAAAGCATAGGCGGCGAGCGTACCGAGAAAAACCGAAAGAAAAGTCGAACCAAAGCCAATAATGACCGAGTTCATAAAGCGTTCGCCGAAACGCGATGGCCCCGCGATCACCATGCCCTTCGCATGGACAATCTCTTCATACCAGGTCTCTGGCGGATTCGCAGCGAGATAGTCCTGTGACTGGCGCGTTTGCGTCGTGAAAAGGTTGACATAACCTTCGAGCGTCGGTTCGAAAGTGATCTTCGGTGGATAGGCTATCGAGTCCGTCGATGATTTAAAGCCGGTGCTGAGAATCCACAAAAGCGGCATGAGCGTGATGAGCGCATAGCCAATAACGAGGACACCGGCGATCCATTTCTGCTTGGTCGATGGCTCAGTGACGGAAAAACTGCTCATCTTTCCTTCACCCTGTTCAGCGCCTTCACGTAGATAGACGCGAGCCCGAAAACCGTAACGAAGAGAATGATGGCGTAGGCTGACGCATAGCCTGTACGCCACTTCTCAAAGGCTTCGCGCTTCAGGTTGATTGAAGTGAGTTCGGTCGTGGAGCCCGGACCACCACCAGTGAGCTGCACGACCAGATCGAACATCTTAAAGTTTTCGATACCGCGAAATAAAACCGCCAGCATCAAAAACGGCAGGACCATCGGCACCGTGATCGTCCAGAATTGTCGCCATTTCGATGCTCGATCACATTCAGCCGCTTCGTAAATCGAGTCCGGGATCGAACGGAGTCCCGCCAGACAGATAAGCATGACAAAGGGGGTCCACATCCAGCTGTCCACGATCACGATCGCCCAGGGCGCAAGAGAGACGTCGCCAATCATCGTGAAGCTTGTCGGATCAGCGCCAGTGACGAAGGCGATGACGTAATTGAAGAGACCGATTTGCGGCTGGTACAGAAACGTCCAAAAATTTCCCACCACAGCTGGCGACAGCATCATCGGAAGAACGATGATTGTCGTCCAAAGATCATTTCCTTTGAATTTCTGGTTAATGAGCCATGCGAGCGCGAAGCCAACAAGAACTTGGATGACGATGGTCCAGACCAGGAAGTGCGCCGTGGCCTGCATCGTCAGCCAGATATCGCTGTCGGTAAGGATGCGTTCGTAATTGCGAAGCCCGACCCACTTGACCTCAGCATTGGGGCGATTGGCTCGAAAGTTCGTGAAGCTTAGCCAGATCGTCCAGATCAGCGGGAAGATGTTAACGGCCAACAACAAGAAAATCGTTGGGGCAACGAAGATCCAGGCGATAGACCTATCAGAGAGCCCTTTGATCCGGCGCGCTACCGATGGCGGCGTCGCTCTGGCGACACGCTCCATGGCTGTGTCGGACATGAGAGGATCTTTCCTTGCAGCTGCGGCAGCCGCGCAGGGCCGTTAGGCAAAACCGTTAGCCCTGCGCACGAAGCCGATCGATTGCCGATTTAGAGTTTGCCCTCGTCCTCGAAGACCTCGGTCCAGTCTTCGACCAGGCCGTCGAGAGCTTCTTGGGCTGTGCCCTCACCTGCAATCACATAGGAGTGCACGCGATCTTGCATTGCGAGTAAGAGGGACGCATAGGCAGGTTCAGCCCAGAAGTCTTTTACGATGGCCATGGAGTCGAGAAAGGTTTGTGCATAGGGCTGGCTGGTCGCAAAGCCAGGGTCTTCGACAACAGCGCGAAGCGCTGAGTAACCACCGAGTTCCCACCATTGCTTTTGGATCTCAGGCTGTGCAAACCATTTGATGTATTCCAGTGCCGCCTCTTGACTGTCCGAGTAGGATACAACCGAGATTCCCTGCCCACCAAGTTGGGCAAAGTGTCCGCTTGGACCGGCTGGATTTGGAAAGTAACCTGACTTGTCGCCGCCGACATTCGGATCCGCATGAACGCCGGGCCAGATGAACGCAAAGTTCATTTGCAGTGCGACCTGTCCAGACTTATAGGCGTCGATATTCTCAGACATGTACCAGTCTGATGAGCCAGGTGGCGTGCAGCAATCATACAATGCCTTGTAAAACTCAAGCCCGGAAACGGCTTCGGGAGAGTTGACCACGCCATCAAGTTTGTAGGGCTCGTCATCAGTGCCATAGGAGAAACCATAGTTGTAGAGCGCGTTGGTCACGCCCATGGTAATACCTTCGGAACCGCGCTCGGTGTAGATGGCCGCACCGTAGACCGTCGTGCCGTCGATGTCGCGGCCTTGGAAAAATTCGGCGATGTCTTTTAATTCATCGAGATTATTCGGAGCGCCGAGATCGCGGCCATAGGTCTCCTTAAATTCAGCCTGCAACTCCGGACGTTCAAACCAGTCCTTCCGATAGGTCCAGCCGACGACGTCACCGAACGCTGGCAACGCCCAATAATTTGGTGTTCCTTTCGGCCATTCGGCATAACCAGTAACGGTCGCAGGGATGAAGTCGTCCATCGTGATTCCTTCAGCGTCGAAGAAATCATTGAGTTTCACATAGTGTCCCGCCTCGGCGCCAAGCCCGATCCATTGACTGTCGCCAATCATAAGATCGCAGAGTTGACCGCCCGAATTCAACTCGTTCAGCATGCGGTCAGCAAAGTTTGGCCAGGGAACGAACTCAAAGCTCATATTGTGGCCACTCTTTGCCTCAAAGTCTTTCGACAGCTCGATCAGAGCATTCGCCGGGTCCCAAGCAGCCCAACATAGTGTCAAATCATCCGCCTTGGCTTCGCCAACGGAGAGGCCGGCAGCCGCCGTCATCAATGCAGCGGCACATGTCAGCGTTGTCTTCATTCGTCGCCTCCTCTTAAGAACCTTATCGTTATCGGGTCGCATCAGCGCCCGATCATAGCGTAGATCTTAAATGAGGAACGTACCTCTTGTCTACGCCAGAATTGCCGATCCGTTCGCTTATTTTGACAGCCTTGAATTGGCGGAGACTCGGGTTTACGTAATGTCTAGGAGCTCATGCAACCAACATTAATCTCATCGGAATGTGAGGGGGTGTCGAAGAAACCAGGGCTAGGGAAGGTTTTCCCGAAGAACAATTTCGATGCGCACCTTCTCTTGAGCCTCAAAGATTGGAATTTCGTCACAGACAGCCCGCAGAACGCGCATCGCACCTCGAACGAGGTGGCCGACATTTTGCGTGATGACGGCCGCGATGTCATCTTCGAGAAGTGCTTGCCGTGTCGCTGGTGTGACTTCATGGGTAATCACCGTAAGTCCCGCTAACGCACCTGTCTGGCGAAGTGCTGTGAGCAGCGGACCGTTGCCAAAGCCCATCGAGTATATGCCCCGTACCGCTGGTCGATTGGATATGACGTCTTTGATGACCGCCATCATGCGCTCGGAGTCGTCAAAAGATTCGACCGAAGGGAGCACGGTCAGATGTGGGAAATCATTGGCCATGACTCGGTCAAAGCCTAGGCGTCGATCCAAACTGTCCCGGGACTGCATTGAATTGGTTACAACCAATATCTCCCCGGATTCGTTGACGAATCTGCCCATTAGAAGCCCTGCAGTTCGACCCGCAGCGATATTGTTGATGCCGATGAAATAGTCTCGATCTGAGTTTGGAAGGTCCGAAACCAAAGCGACGACCGCGAGCCCCTCACCTTTCAATCTTGCGATGGCGTCGCGCACTTGGGGAGTCTCTGGCGCCATAATCGCGACGCCATCAAGCTGTGTTGGATTAAGGGATTGTAGGGACCGGACAATGGCATGGGGATCGTGGGATGGTACAGAGATCGTTTTTAAGAGGACTCGATCGGCGACCTGTGACGCATAGGCCTCGTTCAGAGCCCCTTTCAGGGTGTCAATGAATTGGCTTGGACCTTCCGGAAGAATAAATGCGAAACGATATCGTCGTTGCCGTGCAAGGTTGGCGGCATAGGTGTCGCGGACATAGCCAAGCCGTTCAACGGCGGCCTGGACCTTGGCAATCGTCACGCTGCGAACGCCTGGCCGGGCATTTAAGACTCGGTCTACCGTCGCCAAACTGACGCCAGCTTCTTTAGCAATGTCGTGTACTGTGGGCTTGTTCACCAACGCTCTCCTGATCAGCGATCTTAGATTTCAATCTGAGGTACGTCAATCAGAATGGCGGCGTTACATCCGGAACTTGGTGACCAACAAACTCAGCTGGCCTGGTTCACTTGATCTTAGGGGAGATGACAACCTGCCTTTCGTCGACCACCAAGATAGTCATCAATCAGCTGGCGATAACGACTAGGACCAAAGCTTGGGAAGTGGCCGCCATGGATGAGTGTCACGGGGAGTATGCGTAATCGTTCGAGCGTTTCTGCATAGACGTCGACGCAAGAATGATAGGTGTCATCGATGAGAGGACCGTCATAAATGATATCACCGGAGAGAAAGATTCCTGTCTTTCTCTCAAAAAGCCCGATACCGCCTGGCGAGTGGCCAGGCGTATGGATGACCTCGAAGACACGATTGCCAAGATCGATAACATCCCCATCTGTCAGAAGGCGTCCAGCGGGAGCTGGCTTGATCCTATAGGCAGCGGACTCCCAGCCTTCAGGCTTTTGAATGAACATTTCGTCGGTGGCGTACTGGTCAGCTAGAGTTAGGTCGTTCCTGGGATCAGCAAGGATGGCAGCTTCGGCGCTGTGGATGGCTCGTTGGGAAAATTCATGATGGCAACCGATATGATCGAAGTGACTATGGCTAGCAATGGCGATCAGTGATCTTTCGGTGACCAGCGGCACATGTTGCCGCAAGCTGAAATGACCCAGTCCGCTGTCAAACAGAAGATCCCGATCACGTCCGCGAACATGCCACATATTGCAGCGGTAGAATGGCACAATCCAGGGCTCATGGACCAGCGTGACGTCATCAGCAAAATGAAGCGTCTCGTACCAATCGGTGGCGGGGACAGGCATCTGTCATGAACTCCCATCGCTTATCGCGTTAATAGTACCAGATCCTCCTCCCGAATGGTGAGCGCCACCGACTGGCCCTCAACGGCACCGACATCATTGGTCTGTTTCGCCGTGATGGATTGGCCGTTCTCGCTCTTGAGGCGGATGCGCTTGAAGCTGCCCTGGAAGGTAATATCCTGGACGCGCGCTTCACAGAAAGGTCGGCGATCACCGCCTGCCGCTCCGAAGCCGATCGATTCAGGTCTGACCGCGATTGCGACTGATGAACCGAAGTCGGCATGACCATTGACCCTGAAAGTGCCAAACGACGTCTCCACGGTTAGCCGATCGCCTTCGCTATGAAGGGCTCGCGCTTCGACAACAATGCTTTCGCCCATGAATGTTGCTGTGAAACGGCTTGCTGGTCTCCTGTAGACACGCTCCGGTGTCCCTGTATCTTCGATCCGCCCTGCCTTCATCACGACGACTTGGTCGGCGAGCGCCATCGCTTCCTCCTGGTCGTGGGTAACGTGGATAAAGGCGGCACCGGCGCGCCGCTGCGTTGACTTCAGTTCGTCCTGCATTTGGCGCCTCAGTGCCAGATCGAGTGCGCCGAGCGGTTCATCCAAAAAAAGCGCTTTTGGTTCGATAATGAGCGCTCTTGCAAGGGCAACGCGCTGGCGTTGTCCGCCTGACAGCTGGTGTGGCTTTCTTTCACGGAAGTCGTCGAGGCCAACGAGAGAAAGCGCCGCCCGCACTCTCTCTTCTCGTTCGAGCGACGGCATGCGCCGCATGCGGAGGCCGAAGTCGACATTGCGGGCGATCGTCATGTGGGGAAAAAGGGCATAGTCCTGAAAAACTGTCGCGGTCGGCCGTTTTGCGGGCGGCATTGTCGTGATGTCTTCGCCACCAAGCGAGATGGAGCCCCGGTCCGGTCTCAGGAAGCCACCCAGGATAGAAAGCAGTGTCGTCTTCCCAGAACCTGACGGGCCAAGCAGTACCGTATAGGACCCCGGCTCGATCGTGAGATCGATGTCGTCAAGTACCACGTTGGTTCCAAAAGCATGTGACACGCCGTCGATCGTAATGAGAGCGCTCATCGTGTCCGCCGCCTGAGGACGGCGACTTCGACTAGGAGCACCATTACGATTGAGACCAGAAAGACGAGACTGCCAACCGCATTAGTTTTGGGGTTAAGGCCTGAGCGCAACAACGCCCAGATCTCGACCGGCAACGTGGTGTCGAAGCGGGTAAGTAGGAAGGCGATGACGAACTCGTCCCAGGAAAAGGTGATGGCGAGAAAGAAGCTTGCGAAGAGTGCTGGCCAGAGCATCGGCGCCGTAATCAGGGTCAACACCTGCCATTCGGCAGCACCGAGATCGCGGGCGGCCCGTTCTACATTGGCCTGATGCTCCCCCATCTGACTGTAAATGATTGCGAAGCAGAGCGGCATGTTGATCACTACATGACCGAAGCCCGCAGCGAGCAGCGATTTTGGCATGCCAATCTGGTTGAACAGAATAAGGAGGCCCATCCCGATGATCAGATAGCTCACAGACAGGGGCGCAGTCAGCAGGCCTCGCCAAAAGGGTGAGCCGATGACACGATAGCGCGCGAGCGCATAAGCCGCGAGGAAACCAAGGAGGACGGCGACTGCAGATGAGACAAGCGCGACCGCGATCGAGTTGACCAATGCTTCAGTAAGACGACGGTCGCTCATTACATCCGCATACCAACGAAGCGACGGGCCGGTAAAGGGCGGCACGGGAAAGCGGCTTGCTTGGAAGGAAAACAGCACCAGAACTGCCACCGGCAGGAAGATGAAAGCGTAGACTAACAGAGCATAAAACCCTGCCAGCCAGTCGATGAGGCGTTGGTGGTCATGCCGCATCAAGCGCGCTCCAGCCTCAGCCATCGTGCTGTGCTGAGGTAGGCAAGCGAAATCACGATCATCAGAATGATCGAGAGCGCGGAGGCGAGCGGAAAGTCGCCACGTCTTCCGATCTGCAGCATAATCAGCTGCGGCATCAAAAGCTCGTTATTTCCGCCAAGGATCTGCGGGGTGATGTAGTCACCGATGCACAGAACGAAAGTCAGGAAGCCGCCAACCATAATTCCTGGCAGCGTGAGCGGAAGGATGACATGCCAGAAGGTCTGCAGGCCAGACGCACCGAGGTCGGCGGCGGCTTTACGATAATTCGGGGAAAGCTGCTTTAGATTAGCGTAGATGGTGAGCGTCAGCAGCATGACGAAAAAATGGGTAAAGCCGAGGACCGTCGCCGTCCTCGTGTTGGCGAGCGTCAACGGTTCGGCAATGAGGCCCAGCGCCAAGAGAGCCTCATTCACTGCGCCTTTTTTCGCAAGTACGAGCAACCACGCATAGGAACGGACAACATAGGAGGTCCAAAAGGGTAGGACGGCCATCATCAGGGCGAGACGCTGAAGTCGCTCTGGCACACGTTCCGCGAGGATCCAGGCGAACGGATAAGCCAGTAAAACCGAGATCACCACCACGATGATGGTGACCTCGAGTGAGTTCACCAGCGCCTGCCAGTAGGACGCGTTCTCGAAGAATTGTGCGTAGTTCTGAATACCCACCAATGGAACGATGCCGTTCTCCGTCACCTTGCCAAGACTTGTCAGCAGCATCGCAAGAAACGGGGCAACGAAGAACAGCAGCACGAATCCAAGCGCCGGCATGAGAAGGAGCCAAGCCGTCGTAAGACCTCGACCGCTAGGAGCAATCACCATCGCTCAGCGGTACATGACGCTGGACACGCACCGAGGTCGAGGCTCAGGCCAGCTCACTGGGCTTGCAGCATATCCGTCCAAACGTCCTGCATCGCCTTGTCGAGGTCAGCATCGGGCGCTGGATAGAGCTGAGATTTAGCCAGGAAGCTTGCCTGCTCGTCGAAGCGAAGAATCGTTTTTTCCTCCTCGGAAAGAGCGGCTTTGGTGTTCGCTGGCATGCCCCAATAACAGGAAGATGTCGCAAGTCGCGCCTGGCCTTCTGGGCTCATGACATATTGTATGAATTTCAAAGCCAAATCCTGCCGCTCGCTGTCGGCAAAAATGGCCAATGCTTGCGACCAAAGGATGCCGCCCTCATCGGGAATGGCAAATTCAAGCGCTGGATTCTCCTGCGCAAGGCCTGCAGTGACCCACTCACCGCCGCCTATCAGCACGTCGACCTCACCGGTCGCAATCGCTGTCTGGCTACCGACGACATCCGCAACAAGGGCAGCGTTTGCCTTCATCTTTAAGAGCAGCTCCTTAATCGCCGGCAAATCGTCAGCACTAAGATCTTCGGTTGATTTGCCAAGTGACAGGGCTGCCATGCCCATCACCGGAAGATAATAGTCATAGATGGCAATCTTGCCCTGGTAGTCTTCACTGAGGAGCCCTTCGAGCGAGGTCATCGCAGCAGGGTCGACCGCATCCTTATTGTAACTGATCGAATTGTAGCCAAACTTTTCCGTGATCGCATATCGCTTGCCGTCAAGTGTTGTAAAGTCGTCTAAGACGACTTCTGGGAAGAGATCTGCGAGTGGCAGTTGGTCGTCCTGAAGCTCGGCGAAGAGGCCCGTCCCGGCAACACGAGGGACATCGACCGAATCGATCACCATGACGTCCCAATCGCCGGGCTGAGACTGATCTACTATCGCGAGGCCGGCTCCCGTTCCTTCATATTCTTTGACGTTCACACGAACGTCGTTGGCGTCCTCGAAAGGTTGCAGGAGATCGGGATCGGCATGGTCGCACCAGACCAGTGCGTTCAGCTGGTCGGCAGCAAGCGCTGGCAGCGCCGTTGCCAAAACCGCTGTGCCAATGGCAGTGGCTGCAAGAAGGCGCCGTTCAATAAGCATGTATCTCTTTCCTTTCCGGTTCTTCTTCTTTTGAACCACAGTCGTTTCCTGAGAAAATACTGACCAGGTTCGGCGTTCCGGTCAACGCAAGCCAGCTAATCTAGCCATCATATGTCCGGTCACCTTCGGATCGGTTCCAAAGGCGATAGAGATGACGCTTCTTTGCAGGGGTGTCGCCATCTATAAATTCGGACCGATAGTGGCCGAGCTCATGATTGTTCAGATACTGGACTTGTCCGCGCTTAAGGGGCGCTTCGACCCAGAGATCGTCGGCGCTGGTCACGCGATCGACCGCATGAAGCGCTGCTTCGAGATCATCGTCCATAACCTTGCCGGCGACGTCATAGCCCTTTCGAACTAAGGAACTGTTCGCCCGGCAGCGAAGACGTCTGTTCCGCCAGGAAAAGAAAGGGGCGAAGGACGTCTTGGGCGCAGTACGCTCATGTTCGGCCTGGCGGTCGAAATACATGGGCTGATAAAGGCGGCGAAGCGCATCTGGATAATCATCAGCCAGCCGCTGATGCACGGAGTAGAGACTGCAGAAGCGGCTGAGCCCACCCGAAGTAGCCGGGTACTTGCAGAGAAGACCAACATAGTCCGGGACCCGATTGCCGAATGCATTGTCGGTATGGAAGACGAGCTCGACGTTTGTCGCCGAGCCACGGACGCCATAGCCATAGGCGCGCTTCGTGTCAGTGACATCGTAGATCATCGTCCCGTCCCACTTCTGGGCGACGGTTGGGCCAAGAAGCTGACCTAAAACCCAATAACAGGCGAGAATGTCGTCGATTTCATAGTCGTCGATGGGCAGACGGTCGAAGACAACGAAGCCAATTCCCTGATCTAGCCTCGACTTCGCGTTGGCAGCAACGGCTCGCAGTGACGGTATGCCGAAGCGATCAGGTGTGCGAAGCAACATCGGCAACGGCTTTGCATGCATCTCTGCGATAAGGCGGTGAATATCATCCGCCGCTGCACGGTCGATCTCGATCAACCATGGATCGCCAGATAGCTCATCCGCCACCCAGCCCCGCTGTCGCACATCGCCGTCCAGATCAGTCGGCGGCGTCACAACCTCATGCGACAGATCAAGACAGTCTTCCATGCATCCCCTCCGATAGGCGCTCTCATCACGAGGATAGTGTCCTATCAGCGATCATTCCATGATTCGGCCGAAAAAACCGCACCCCATTCCTTCGCTTTGGCAAGCTCGTGTTTTGGATTAGAATTGGCGCTCTAGCGTTGGAGGTTTGATTGACGAAGAGACGAGGAATTGGCGTCATCGGGCTCGGCATGGCCTCGATGCCTCATGGCAAGAGCCTGGCTGTGCTCAGTGATCGGGTCGACGTTCGCGCCGTCTTTAGCCCAAGTGAAGAGCGCCGGAGGACCTTTGCGAAACGCTTTGCCATGCGCACCGTCGACCGCATTGAGGATATTCTCGACGATTCTGAAATTGAAGCGGTCATCTTGTTGACGCCACCCAACGCACGGCAAGAGCTCGTGAAAAGACTGGCAAGCCACGGCAAGCATGTCCTCATGGAAAAGCCAATCGAACGAACGACGGAAGCGGCAGCAGCTATCGTCAAGCACTGCGAGACCGCTGGGATTAAGCTCGGAATAGTCTTTCAGCACCGGTTTCGAGATGCCTCGATGGTGCTCAAGCTCAAGCTGGACGAAGGGGCTCTTGGAAACATCCAGGTCGTGCAGCTCACCGTTCCTTGGTGGCGTCCGCAGAGCTATTACGACGAGCCTGGACGTGGGACTTATGCGCGTGACGGCGGCGGCGTGCTTATCAGCCAGGCGATCCATAGCATGGACCTCATGCTAAGCTTGACCGGACCTGTTCAAGAGGTCACGGCGATCGCCGGCACCAGCGGACTACACCACATGGAAAGCGAGGATTTTGTTGGCGGCGGCCTACGTTTCGCAAGTGGCGCGCTCGGTTCGATCATGGCGACCACGGCCTGCTACCCCGGAAGCCAGGAGAGCATTACCATTTCCGGCGACAAAGGAACGGCCCACCTGGCTGGCGGTCAGCTAAGTCTCCACTATACCGATGGTCGGACTGAACATGTCGGCGAGACCACCGGCAGCGGAGGTGGCGCCGATCCCATGGCATTCCCCCATGACTGGCATCAGCGTCTAATCGAGAGTTTTTTGGACGCGCTGGACGAGGATCGTGAGCCCAGCCCCAGCGGCAGAGAAGCGCTTCAGGTTCACCGCCTCATTGATGCGCTCGTCACATCCGCTAGGGAAAGGCGTCACGTGACGCTAGAACACGGACCGTGACTGAAAGCGATCGCATCCAAGGCTAGACGCGGCTCCAGCGGAAGGTCGCGTAGGTCGAGGCGATGACTAGCGCCATGCCGACAACTGCAATCCAGGTGGGAACCTCACCAAAGATAGCGAATCCGGCAATAATTGCGGCGACCAGCCTCGAATACTCGACCGGTGCAAGCGCTGAAACCTCACCAAGACGATAGGCATTCAAGAAGCACCATTGGCTCACCGAGCCGCAGAGCGTCATACCGATGACAACGGTCAGCGAGTACGTATCCAGGTCCTGCCAAGTCACAAAGGCTGGAATGGCGAACACGCAGGCGACTGTCGCCAACGGATAGAACATTAGCCGGATCGTTGGCTCTGTCGCGGACAAGCGTTTGACAACGATCGTGAGCGCTGCGCCAAAGAGCGCGCCAGCGATGCCGACCAAGCCAGCAAAAAGTGATGTGCCGCTGGTGGTCGGATCAAGGACAAGGATCACGCCGGCAAAGCCAATCACCGTGCAAACAACCTTGAGCATCGTTAGCTGTTCACGGAGAAGAAGCGCTGCGAGCCATAGGAGAAACAAACTCTTTGAGAACGTCAGTGCGCTCGCGATGCCGAGCGGCAGATGCGCGATCGAGTAGAGCCAGCAGGTGATACCGCCAACAGCAAAGCCAACACGCAGGCTGTAGAGACCGAGTTTGCCGTTCGGTGCGAAGGAGACACGGGACCGGATCATGATTGGCGCAAGTATCATCGCGCCCAGTGCCGAGCGCAGAAAAATCACTTGCCAAAGGGACAAGCTTTCGACGGCCAGCTTCACCGAACTCATCATGCCAGCCATGGCCACGCCACTTGCGATCAGGAACCAGACAGCGAGCTGATGCCGCTTGGCTTTGGGCATCTCACTGAAGGCGGAGGCGCCATCGATCACCAGCCTGTAAATCGCGCCTTGGCTCGCCGCCATCATTACTCCATTCGGTCACCCTGGATGCCGTCATGTTCTACTGTTCCTACCGGCTTAATGACAGCAATCATTTGCGATGAACCACCGCGTGAAGTCCGACATCGCGGATTGAAGGCGAGATCGTTCGGACCATCAGGTGGGCATTTTACACTGTAACTGCCCTGCCACGGAGTGCGCATGATCTTGCCCGCTGAACGTCACGTGGTGAGCACGAAGTTCCGCTACCGCTGAATGCAAGGCTAGAAAGTTCAAGTGAGGTGCCGATGCTCGAGATACGCAGCCTGTCGAGACATTTCGGTGACGTGCGTGCCGTCGATGATGTCAGGTTAAAGGTCGATGAGGGCGAGTTGGTCGAGATCATTGGTCGCTCTGGCGCCGGCAAGTCAACGCTTCTCAGTTTGATCAATCGCCTCGTCGATCCGACCGCGGGGCGAAACGTGACGGCGCTGAAAGGTCACGAGCTTCGCCTTTGGTGCGCCCAGTCCGCCATGATCTTTTAGCAGTTTAATCTGATCGAACGCTTCGACGTGCTGACAAATGTGCTCGTCGAGCCGGATCGCCCACCACGGCTTTATCATATCCATGGTCCGCCACTCCAGCGATGCTGAACGAACGTTCGCGATCCTAGCACTCGATCGGCTCGAGTCCAGCACCCGCTCCGGCATCATCTTGGGCATCGTTGGTGCTGGCGACATCGGTTTTATTCTGTCCGATTGCATTGCTGCCTATAGGTGGCACGAGGCCTGGTCGATCATCTTCTTGATCATTCTGACCGTTTACATCATAGACGATATGTCAGTGCGCCTCAGGACGAGGATCATCGGCAAATAGGACGACAAGCGGCGCAAGAACGTTTGGTTGGCCCTTGACTTGCATAGCTGAATGCGCCCAGGGGCTAAGGAAATTCCGACGCCCCGAATGACGCACCATTATTGCTTGGTCAACCTAACTAACAATTGGATTGAGAGGTGATGATACGACCGTTCGTTGCATGGTGTTTCGCCGCGCTGGTCGGTTCCCCCATCGCTCAAGCTACCGATCCCCTGCCCTCGTTTAATGTCGACCTCAGCGAAAGCTCAGTCTCCGGCCTATCGTCCGGCGCCTATATGGCGGGACAGTTTCATGTCGCTTTCTCCGCACATCTCATAGGGGCAGCGATCATTGCGGGCGGCCCCTACCATTGTGCGGACGGGCAGCTCACGACCGCGTTAAGTCGCTGCATGCAAACCGGTTTCGGCGCACCGGACCCCTCAGAATTATTGGATAAGGCGGAATCGTTTGCGCAAACTGGCGCGATCGACGCCCTTGCCAATCTCACCGATGATCGGGTCTATATCTTCTCCGGCACTGAAGATCACACCGTAACCCAGTCGGTCGTTGATAAGACTGTTGCCTTCTATCGCCTTTTAGGCCTGCCAGAAGCATCAATCCGCTATGTCGACGATCGTCCCGCCGGTCATGCTTTTGTCACGGAGAACCAAGGACCAAGCTGCGGCACCACGAACAGCCCGTTCATCAATGACTGCGACTATGACCAGGCCGGCGATCTTTTTCAGCACATCTATGGTCCGCTGGATCCGCCGTCGGAAACGCCCAGCGGTCAGTTGATCGAATTCGACCAATCAGCATTTCTCGCCAACCCGAAGCGCCACGGATTGAACGACACGGGCTTTATTTATCTGCCGACCGATTGCGCGTCCGGTGCGGCCTGCCGGGTACACATTGCTTTTCATGGCTGTAAGCAGACAACGGAGCTCATCGGTGATCAGTTCCGCACCAAGACAGGCTATCGCCGTTGGGCTGACGCCAACGATATCATCGTCCTCTTTCCGGAAGCCCACGCGACGCTCTCGAATCCCAATAGCTGTTGGGACTGGTGGGGCTATGACGATCCGAACTACGCCACCAAATCCGGCAGGCAGATGCGCGCAGTGCACGCAATGCTGCTCCGGCTCGCCGGCATGTCACCGCCTGTTTCCAATTGCGAGGAGCGCACTGCCGCCAATTGGCAACATTGGCAGGCTGGACGCGCGTCGCTTTGCGCCTGGTGGTGGTTTTGCGCTGTTGGTTCCGGCGATCAGCTCGGCCTCGCTTGGGCGACGACGACGCTGTTCGAGACCGGCAATGGGCAGTTTAATGCAAACGGGTGTGACCCGTGACACTTCCCTTGGGAACAGGCTGTATGGCCGTTGACAAATGCAGGATTAAATGACCTCTTCGAGATGCAAATCGTAGGGAGCGAAACATGATAAGGTTCTTTCTCGGATTGATCGCCAGCGTCCTCGCGGCGTCATCAACTTATGCGCAAACGCAGGTTCCTTTCGCGCTGGATTGGAAGTTCGAGGGGCCTAGCGCTGCTTACTTTGCTGCAATCGACAATGGGCACTTCGCCGAGGCGGGGCTTGAGGTCGAGATCTCCCCGGGTAAGGGCTCGCTTGACGCGATTCCGAAAATCGCGACCGGTGCCTTTCCCATTGGCTTTGCCGACATCAACAGCCTGGTGAAGTTTCTGGATGCAAATCCGGGTGCGCCCGTCACTGCGGTTATGATGATCTACGACAAGCCGCCTTTTGCCGTGGTGGGGCGCGCCAGCCGCGGTATCGAGGGACCGTCCAGCCTCGAAGGCAAGATCCTCGGCGCACCACCTCCTGACGGTGCCTGGGCACAGTTCCCAGCTTTCGCCTCGGCGAACGGCCTCGACATGAGCAAGATCACCGTCGAGCCAGTTGGCTTCCCGACCCGTGAGCCGATGCTTGCTGAGGGCAATGTCGATGCGATCACCGGTTTTTCCTTCTCGAGCTACCTTAACCTTGTCCGCTTGGGCGTTCCCGAGGATGACATCGTCGTTCTCCTTATGGCTGATCACGGGCTTAGCCTCTACGGCAATGCGATTATCGTGAACACAGACTACGCCAAGGATAATGCCGATGTTGTTACCGGCTTTTTAGGCGCGGTGGCCAAGGGCTGGCGTGACGTAATTGCGGACCCCGCGGCCGGAGCCGAGATGATTGCCAAGCGTAACCCGGCGATCGACGTCGAGCTCGAGACCCGCCGCCTTCAGCTTGCGATTGATGCCAATGTCGTCACGGACTATACGCGTGAAAAGGGCATCGGCGGGATCAATGCTGATCGTTTCGCGGCTTCGTTGGAGCAGATCGGCGAGACCTACGAGTTCAACACGCCGCCGGACGCCTCGCTTTACTTCACCGATGCCTATCTGCCCGATGCATCGACCCTGACGCTCGAATAGGGTTGAGCAAGATCTCCAATCCAGACCGTAGGCTGGAGCGCCGCCACTCGAAATGAGCAATCTGATCGAGATCGCTGGCGTCACCCATGCCTACCGCACCGACACAGGGCCGCTTCCTGTCTTGCGCGATCTCGATATCGCCGTGCCGGAAGCGGCCTTTTGCGCCGTGGTCGGTCCTTCTGGCTGCGGAAAATCCACACTGACCAAGCTGATCGCCGGTCTGATGTTGCCGGACAGCGGGTCCGTACGACTGCATGGCGAGGACGTGCGCTCACCGCGAAAGACAGTGGGCATGGCCTTCCAAAATCCTGTCCTCCTCGAATGGCGGACGGTGTTGAAGAACGTGCTGCTGCCGCTCGAAATCGTTGGGGCGAAGGGGATGTCGCGTGGTCAACAAATCGAACGTGCCGAATCGCTTCTCCATCTCGTAGGGCTCGAAGGATTTGAGGAAAAACGTCCCTCTGAGCTGTCCGGTGGGATGCGCCAGCGTGCTTCACTTTGCCGAGCTCTCGTGCACCATCCCGAAGTCCTGATCTTAGACGAGCCCTTTGGTGCGCTTGATGCGTTCACGCGCGAAGACCTCTGGCAAATTATGCACGTTCTCCGAAAGGAGGAGCGCTTCACTACGCTACTGATCACCCATGACTTACGCGAAGCTGTCTTCCTCGCCGATCAGGTCGTGGTCATGTCGGGCCGACCCGGCACGGCGCAACATGTTATGAACGTGCCACTCGGCGCGGAGCGAACGCTGGACGATCTCTACACTTCAGAAGCGACGGCGATGCTCGCTGAGCTTCGCCACCAGATCCAGATTGCGCAAGGTCGTAGTGAGAGCGAGGTGGCATGAGCGGCAAGACGCTGCAGAAAATCCTAGTGCCGTTGGTCGGCATGGTCGCCTTTCTTGCCTTTTGGGAGTGGATCGTTTGGGTTAATGACTGGCCGAACTACAAGATGGCCTCACCCTCGGATCTCGTGCCGGCTTTTTGGACCTATCGCTGGCTGTTCCTCCAATATGGCTGGGAGACCCTATGGCGAACCGTCGCCGGGCTTGGTCTTGCCGTTGTCGTCGGTACTCTTATCGGGATGATAATGGGCTTTAGCCGTATCATGCGTGATGCGCTCTATCCGATCCTGGTCGGCTTCAATGCGGTTCCGAAGGCTACGGTCGTTCCAGTCATCGCGCTGATCTTCGTCGGCTGGCACGATGTGAACACGGTGTTGATCGCGTTTATGATCTCGTTTTTTCCGATCGCCGTTTCGGTCTCTATCGGGCTGTCGACCCTGGAGCCAGAGTATCGGGATATCCTTCGATCACTTGGTGCTAGCCAGTTCACGATCTTCACCAAGATCGCGCTTCCGAAAACGCTTCCGGAATTTTTCGGCGCACTGAAAGTGTCTGTGACACTCGCGTTTATCGGTACTAACCTCATGGAGATCGTCGAGCCCCATGGCAAAGGCCTTGGCCATCTGTTCGATAGCGGCAAGATCAACGCCGACTACCCGCTCATGTTCGCAGTGCTGATTGCCCTCGCCTTCCTGGGCATCCTACTTTACTACATCGTCGTGCTCTTAGAACGCATCTTCGCCGGTTGGGCTGATCGTAGCGCAACGCCTGACTATTAAATCGATCGCTATTACTGCCGGCCTACCCACCTACGGCCGATAAACCCAGTAGGTATGATTGTCCGCACCAGGCCTCGGCATCATTTTCTCGGTTCGGGCATCTGGCGGGCGGGTACCCTTAGCAAAGAGTTCGCGGATGTCCGTCATCAGCTCAACATGTTCAGCATAATCACTATGGCCAAGCGCGAAGTAACTCGTATTCAGGTCCGTGGCATCAATTGTGTCGACGGCGTCATGAACCGTCGGCCCCTCATCTGAAACATGACCGGCTCGGAATGCGCTGCCCATGCGGATCGCCTCCGAAAGCTCTAGGGCACGGTCTTTGGCAGATGCATAGAGTGTCAACGCTTCGGCTGAACCATCCACTTGTTCGGCGAGATCAAAGAAGACATCGCGGTCAATATCGGCTGCTGCCAGGATGATTTGGTTGAAGATCGGACGGGCGTCGTCTGCCGGTCGGTCTTCCCACATTTCTGAAACGGCTTCCATAAGAGGATTGGTGCCCATGCTATGACCGATCAGGTGGACGACATCGGCGCCGGACTGAAAGCGTACCAACTCCAGAAATTCTTGGAGCGTATCTCGCGCCTGCCGTGCGCTATCCTGGTCGTAGACATAAGCCTCGGGATTGCCTCGAGACGGCCAGCTATAGAAGAGGGCGGCCCCATCGAATTCGAGATCGTAAGCAATCTGTGCCGTGCGCCAGGCAGCTTCGTCAAAGGTAACATTAAAACCGTGCACGAAGACGAAGGCTTGTTTCTTGGCCGCCGACTTATTGACCATCGTGCGGAGTTCAGCGGTGAACTCCTCTTCAGAAAGGACCACGGGCGCCCGCATGACGATATGTTCTCTTTCGTCTTCACTCAGCGTTATCAAGCCAAACAGATATGATGATGGGCGCTCGATCGCGCCGAGATCGTGGGTTCGCGGAATGGTCACCACGACACTGCCCAGCGTGAGAACGCGGCCACGGTCGCCGGTGAAGGTCGGTCGATCATCCCGGTCTTGATACTGTCTGTCTGTCCCGAACAAGAGTTGGACCGGCGTAAAGTCCTCTTGGTTCTCGGCATCCCATGGAAGTGGCGTTTGCGATTGGCGTGCCTTCCGCTGGATCGGCTTTAAGTCCATAGGTCTGTGATCTTCCGGAGCCACCAACTCATTCGGGCCTTGCGACATGATGTTAGCGCGACGGGCGGCATCGACGATATCGGCGCCGATCAGCTCAATATAACGCCTGAGTGCTCTCACAAAGGCATCACGCCACGGTTCCTTGTCGCGGTAGTCAAGGTCTGTATAGGTGCTTAGGCCAGCGAGTTGATCGCTAATTCTTCCGTCTGCCTGATCACTCTGGACACTGAGCCAGGTCTGTAAGATGTCCCTAAGTTGTCGACGGCTCGTCTCGGATAGGCTGCGAAGCCAGCCGCGATTGGCGGCCAAGACCCACCCTTCATAGCGATGGTCGGTAACAACCAACTCTCCTTTGCTTTGGAGATCACGACTTCTGACAAGATCAGGTACCGTTGTCTCGATGGCATCGATCCTTCCGGCAAGGAAGTGGTCATGGGAGCTAGAGCTAGGACGGGAAATCGACCGTGTTCCGAGTGAGTCGAATGGCCGGATGTTCGCCCGTTCATCAACGCCCAAGGATTTGCCTCGGAGCGATTGTGGATCGCTATTTACGCCTGCCCCTTTGATATCGCGCATGTCTTTGTGGACGAGACCAAGGCCAACAAGACCGTATTCGCGGAGGCTTTGCAGCACGATCTGTCCCTCTGCCGTATCGATGAATCGGTCGACAGCACCAAGATTGTCGAACAGGAATGGAACTTCAAAGACCGCAAATTTGTCGCTGAGCTCGATGGCCTCGCCAACCGGTATTAGGGCAAGTTCAGTCTTACCCTCATGGACGAGTCGGACCCCTTCTTGCGCGTCACCTCCAGGCAGGATGATGGTGTTCAGGCGGGCTTGTCCGTCACTGCGTCGGCTGAGTCGTTCGTCGAGATCCGCAAGTGCCTCTTTAAGGATACCCGTGGTGTCGAGCGGATAGGCAACCGTGAGAGTAGTTTGAGCTTGGGCCGAGACCATCGGCAATAATGATGCGATGACGACGAAGAAGTTCCAAAGAGAGACCATCGATGACCAGCGGAAAAGACGTCGAGAGTGCCAATTCATGATCTGGTTCGTTTCCTAGCGCAGATGTCAACATTGCGACTGCTTGGGCGACTATCGTATCGCCGCTCTCAGCGAAGCGGCATGATGATCTAAGGGGTGAGCGTCCTAGCAACGCGGAAGCCTATCTTATCGTCCCGATTATCCGGTTGTTGGGCAGAACGATTAGCGGACCGCACCTCCTCGGCGAGACTGAGCCAGGTACCACCGCGGAGGACCCTAGGAATGGCGCTGATGTCGGATGACACGACGTCACCTCTTATCTCTTGCTGTCTTTCGTCCCGCTGGCGACGCACGCGCGCGTCGTAGCTTTCGTCCCAGCGGTCCTCGACCCATTCCCAGACATTGCCGTGCATGTCGTGTAGGAGCCAAGCGTTTGCGAGGTAGCTGCCGACGTCAGTAGTTTGACCGACAAGGCCTCCAAAATTCGCTTGTTGCTGCGTAATCGTATTGCCGAATGCATAAGCAGGTGCATTGGGACCTTTGGATGTAGGAAAGGCTCGCGCCGCATATTCCCATTCAGCTTCCCTCGGCAGCCGATAAGTCACGCCGGTTTGCCCACTTAGCCAGGTTGCATACTGTTTCGCGTCGTTCCAGCTCACATTGATGACTGGTCGTTTCCCGCGCCCCCAGCTTTGGTCGTCAGGACGATGGTCGCAGGCGCCAGCGTCAACGCAGGCATCCCATTCGTCGAACGTCACTTCATATTTTCCAATGGCAAAAGATTCGACATTCACCTTATGACGTGACCGCTCATGGTCGGAACTTCCTGGTTCGGATGAACGTGATCCCATGAAGAATGCTCCAGCAGGAATCACAAGCATCTCCGGGCAAGTCTCGCAGTCACGGAACGACGTCAGCGGGTCATAGGAAGATGGGCCAATCACAGGCCGGGTCGACGACGACTCTGACTGGTTTGTGGGGAGCCCCGCGGTTTTTTGGTCGGAAGATTGCTCGCCATTGCCTTTTTCGGTGGTGTCATCCGGAAAGAGATCTGGTTGGATGAACTTATCCAGGTCTACCCGTTCCCCCGTTAGGAAAAAGAACTCGCCGGCATTGTGTTGTAAGTCCCGAAGTTGCGGTGTGATTTCGTTTTCATGGCGGGCAGTCCGCCGCTCAAACAAGACCTTATCCTGAACGTAGGCCTTGAGTTCTGTTAGTGTGACGATCCCGTCATTCGGAAGGCTATCTGCTGCACCCTGCAGTCCTTCCAGCACGGCATGTGTAAATAGGCTGCCCTGCCAACGGTCTCCGGCAATCGTTGTCTCCTCAGCTGTGCCGGCACTCATGAGGTGATGTCCCCGTTGCGCAAGACGCTGGACTGTCCATTCTTGTGGTGTTGATTTCTGCGCCAGACCGGCAAGGCCACTGAAGCAAGCATCTAGCAAGAAAAGGCTATGGTGCGCGTTGAGAAAATCACTCCAGCGCTGAATATCTTCCATCGCGATCATGCGTGACCACCGTCCCGGCGGCGTATCATAAAACGGAAGATAGCCGGCCTTCCGACGTCCTTGAGGGATATCACGCGTGTCGCCGTGACCTGACCAATAGAACAAAAATCGGTCGTTGGCTTTGACGAGTTTTGGAAAATCTTCGCTCATCAGTTCGGCGACTCGATCTCTGGTCGCGCGCTCTTCGGTCAAAATGTGCACATGGTCAAAGCCGGCTTCTTCAAACAAGAATTCCGCCATTCGCGTTGCGTCTTCGCTGGTCGGAAGGTCTCCATAACCACCGGGATAATCGCTAATCCCCACCACGAGTGCATAGCTCTTAGCGAAGCCTTCGTAGCCGATGGAGGCAGCAAGCCGTTCGCCCCATGTCTCAGCCGTTTCGGGTTTGGTGAAGGCTTGATCGAGGCCCGCTGCGAGAGTGGGCTGCGCATAAATGAACGCGATCAAACAACAAAGGGAGAGCCCAGATACGTGGCGCTGCCAAGTCCGGAACAGTCGTTGAGATTTGCCTACCATCATTGTGCTCAAAATTCGAACGTCAAAAAACCTTGCCAAGTCACATTAAGCTAGGCGAATGCGACTTCGATGCCAATTGCTTCAAGCGAGTAGAAGGCCGCTGTGTTCAGGCTACTTGATGAAGACCAACGTCAGATCGCCGATGCGGATACCCCATTTCCTGACGATTGCGCGATTGATCAAGATGGTATCGGTTTGTTGGCACATGAAGTCATCGAATTGAACGTTCAACACACGTGACCCAATGTCGAGGGCAAAGATATAGCGCCATCGCAGCGCTGGCCCCTCTACTTGTCCTCGTGCTGTTCCGATAACGCCATTGGCCCTTGCCTGATAAACACCGTCCCCTTTCGGCTCAATGTGCCAGATACGCTGCTCTTTTGCGCCATCATCAAAGGTGAAATTCTCTTCAAGGGTAAGAACACCGTTTTCAAAACTTGGCTCGACGTCCGCGTTGAAAAGGCGGCGTGGGCGGCCAAAACGATCCTGAAAGACTCCATAGGCCTTGGCCGGACGGTCGAAGAACGCCTCGAGACGAAGTGTGGTCATCGGGCACCGCTGAGGAGGCGGCTTCCGAAGTCGATGAGGTGGGCAGCAAGAGCAAGAGCCATCAGAAATCCGATCCAAGTCCAGGGGTGGTCGAGCAGAGCGGCACGAATGGCAAGCATCAAACAACCGCCTGCTGCCAGATTGGCGAGCATCGGGATGGTGGGGATGCCCCGTCCAGTCTTCCGATAGAGTACGGTAAGCGCAACCGCTTCGATCACAACTAAGACCAAAATGATGAGAACGATGTCGCCGTTGTCAAAAAGCGGTTGCAATCGATCTCACCTCTTTTTCTATCGTCTTTCTACCGGACTTCGACTGCCCGCGCTCTTTCTTGAACATGCAGTGCTAAGCCTGCGACCTAGGCGGGAATAAGGCCGGTGAGGTGCGCAATGTTTTTGAAGAAGATGCGCATGTGAGCCATCGGTTTTGCACGGACAAGACGTTTTGTCATATAGGCATCGAACGTCAGCTTTTGCACGTCCACGTCTTTGCAGATCGCAACAAATCGTTCCCGTCGGTTGTCCGTTGTGTACCAGTAACGCTGCATCATGCCGAGAACGCGAAAGACATTGCCGTGGCTTTTCATAAATCGTTTTCGTGCGAGCTTGAGCGCACGCGCATCACCTGTTGCCAGCAGCTCGTTGACCGAGTCGGCGGCAAGACTACCGCCAACCATGGCGTAGTAGATACCTTCACCAGAAGCTGGCGCAACGACGCCCGCAGCATCACCTGCAAGCAACACATCTCGGCCATTGTCCCAGCGCGGAAGTGGTTTCAGCGGTATCGGGGCCCCTTCCTTTCTGATGGTCTTACAATCCACCATCCCATTTTTTTTACGAAAGGCCTCGATCGAGCCCCGAAGTGAGAAGCCTTTGTTAGCGGACCCTGTCCCGATACTGGTACAATTGCCATGAGGAAACACCCAGCTGTAGAAGTCGGGTGAGTATTCGCCATTGTAGATGACGTCGCAGCGCGCGCCATCAAAGTCTTTACCAGTGCCCGGTTTCGGCGATTCGATGATTTCATGGTAGGCAAAGACGCAAGGTGTCCGCTCCGCACCGTCGATGGTTTGGCGACCAACTTTGGAGCGGGCGCCGTCCGCTCCTATGACAATACGAGCGCGGATGGTCTTGAGTTCACCACCGCGCGCGCTCCCTTCAGGACGATAGTGAACGAGCGGTCGGCCCAGATCATCGCGCTCGAACCGTTCAAATGAGCCGGTATAGCGCTTAGCTCCAGCTGCCGCGGCACGCTTGCGTAGCCATTCATCGAACACGTCCCTGTCGACCATGCCGACAAAACCGCCCTCGATTGGAATATCTACGGACCGATCTTTCGGTGATACCATGCGTGCCGAGGTGATCTTGGCGACGAGAAGGCCGTCGGGAATGGCATAGTCCTCAATCAGACGAGGCGGAATGGCACCACCGCAAGGCTTGATCCGGCCGGCGCGATCAAGGAGGGCCACAGCATGACCTTGCCGCGCCAGTTCTGCCGCCGCTGTTGCCCCGGAAGGGCCACCACCAACAACAATAACATCATAGATATCAGACATTTGTGACTGTCCTTAACGATCCTAACTGAGGCCTGCGAGATACCCCTCGCCAGGTGTTGTTGCGCGCATTCCGTTTTCGGCAGCATTGGGTTGGCTGATACCGACGGCGAGCCTGGCAGCGACCAGAAAGATCAAGGCCTCACCGAGAAAGACGATGCCGTAGGCGACAGCAACGTTTTCGAAAATCAAACGCGTGATATCGATTGCGACCGTACCGAGAAAACCGCCAAGACCAAAAGCAATGGCCTGGGCTGCACCCCAAAGTCCCATACGGATACCCTCGCGTTTCGTACGCCCCTTGCCAGCGAGGCTCATCATCGATGCAATCGCTGCGACGGCAAAGGCGCCGTTAGCGAACCCGAGTGCAAACACGGATGCCTCAATCGGGAACGTAGGTGCGTAGAGCCCGCCAAATGCTAAAACCATCAAGGCAACTGCCGAAGCAATGCAACCGCCGACGGTCCACATTTTAAGGGAACCTAGGATGCGTCCGCCGATTGCGCTCGCCGCGATCGCGACCAGAATCATGCCAGCGAGCACGCCTCCATGTTGCATACCTGCAAGCTGGGTCGATTCTCCTGGCGTCATCCCGAAGACCGTACCGGCAAAGGGTTCCAAGATGAGATCTTGGGTGTTGTAGGCCAACATCGAGGCGAACACGAAAATGGTGAAACGGCGAGCTTCAGGATCAGCCCAGACTTCCGAAAGTGCTTCCTTGAAGCCTGTGTCAGACGCGGTTGAAGGGGTGGCTAGCTTATGGATTGACCCGTTTTCAAGGCCACGTGGTTCGATCCGATAGACGGCCAGCAATGTCAGAAGAAAGGCCAGAACCGCGACCGTACTCGTGACGGTGACCAATCGGGCCGAGGAATAGGGATCAAGGAAATGACCCGCCGTAGCCGCCGTGATCACAAAGCCTACGATCATCATGACCCAGACGATGGTGGCCGCGGCGGCGCGACGTCTCGGATCAACCCGTTTTGCCAGGAGTGCTAAAAGTGTTGTGCCGGAGGCACCAACACCAGCACCAATCATCACAAACGCGACGATGGCCAAGACGATTCCATATAAGGTCTGAGTCGCCATGAGGGCGGTTGCCAGCGCTGCGAGCGCGCCTCCACTCGCAAGGCAGGCCATGCCGCCGATGATCCATGGGGTCCGTCGTCCACCTATGTCAGAGCCATGGCCCATGGCAGGGCGAGATAACTGTACCGCATAGTGCAAGGCAACGAGTGCACCGGGTAGGATGGCCGGCAGTGCGTATTCGACAACCATGACCCGGTTGAGCGTCGAGGTCGTGAGAACCACGATGGCGCCTAGTGCTGTTTGGACAAGACCAAGGCGAACGATGCCAAACCAGCCGAGATAGTGAGCTTGGCTCATCGCATAAACTCCCATCGGCTCATGTGCCTGTTTCCAGGATCGGTTGAAGTGCAAAAGCTGAGATCAACATGCCGCTGACATAAAGCGAGATGCCGGTGGCGTTATACCAGGGCGCGAGTTCCTTCGGTCGTCGAAGAAGCTTGGCCATCAGTATCAACTGGATGATCAGAACCACGGCAACGGCAAGGGCGAATAGCGGCTGGTCCCAGCTGTAGAGCAAGGCAACCACCAGGACCTGAGGCGCTGCCATAACGATGCAGGCAAGTTTGACGGCCCGATCGACGCCAAGAATGACGGGCAACGATTGGACACCCATCGCTCGATCGCCGTCGACAGATTTGAAGTCATTCAATGTCATGATGCCATGCGCACCAAAGCTATAAAGCGCGGCAATCGCGATGATGTGCCAATCCGGAAAGGCTGCCGCCATTACGGCTGCGCCTGTAAACCAGGGAAGACCTTCGTAACAAACCGCGCATGCGGTGTTGCCGAACCAACCGTTTTGCTTCAGACGGAATGGCGGTGCGCTGTACATCCAGGCGGCGGCGAGCCCGAAAATTGCGGCCGCCAGCACCCAGGGGCCAAGCCACCAGGCGACCAGGAGGGAGACACAAGTCCAGATGACGGCGACGTAAAACCCCGTGCGCCCAGGCAGGCGGCCTGAGGGTATGGGCCTGTGAGGCTCATTGATCGCATCTACATGCCGGTCGAACCAGTCGTTGACAGCTTGGCTTGTACCGCAAACTAGAGGACCGGCTAGAAGAATGCCCATGACAATGAACGTCCAACGTTCCGCCATAGGCAGGCCAGACGAAACCACGCCGCAGGCAAAAGCCCACATCGGTGGAAACCAGGTGATCGGTTTCAGGAGTTCCAGAACCGCCGGCAAGACATGCCTCCCTGCATTCGGCATCAGGCTTCATGCTAAAATTGACACCATAGTGTGTCAATCAAAGTTTACATTTTTGTCGGGAGGTGATGGCCGAGTCAGCTACTGCCATTTTCTGTAGCGATGTCGGCCATGCCATAACGTCGAAGCTTGACATAGAGGCTCTGGCGACTGAGTCCCAGCATCTCTGCAGCGGAGGCTCTATTATCACCGGTAAGTTCTAATGCAGCTTCAATACAGAGCTTCTCGATAACATCTGTTGCGTCTCGAACCAGTTCCTTGAGTGGCACGCGCCCAACAAGTTCGGTCATTTGATCAACCGATCTTGGAAGAACTCGAGTTGCGGCTGACGGGGACGTAACGCGCGCGCCGACATGACGAATCGTAAATCCGTAACAGGTCTGTTCGCCATTAGTGAAAGCAACAGCCGATACTTCGACATCGGCGCTGGTCCCATAGTCGCCACGTAGTTGTGTCGCAAAGAGCCTGACCGATCCATGATCCTTAAGATTGCCCGTTAAGACGCGTAGATCGACTCCTGGTCGGCCCAGCCAACGATCGAGCGACTGACCGACGGCCTGATCCTCATTGATTAACTCTGCGAGATCGAGGAATGCACCATTGGTTGCAATGATCCGGCCATCCGTATCAGTAACAAGCAGACCGTCAGGCGCACTTTCCACTAGTTTCAGCAGCTTGTGCTTCGAGAGTGGCAGGGTCCGCTCGACGGCTTCTTCGGACGCTGGTGAGAGTCGGACTAAGACGAGGGTATCTTGTTGCTGGCGAAACAGTGATGCTCCTAAGTGTACCTTGCCAAGACTCCTTGAGAGAGATGCCGTTCGTTCAATTTCCCGTCCGCCTGTCCCGACGGCGATCAGAAGATCGGCAACGGTTCCCCGATCCCGTTTTTCAAAACACTCATCGAAGATCCGTCCAGCCAGGCGATCGGCCTGATCACCGAGGAGGCGCGCTGCAGCAGGATTGACTTCGAGGATCCGTCGTCCCGGCAAATCAATGATGACAACGGCATCAGAGGCAGTTTGGAACAAAAGCCGATAGCGTGTCTCAGCGTGGCGAAGCCTCGCATAATCCCGTTCCATCGATTGCTGCGCGTCGACCAATCGTTGTTGCAGGGCTGCGACCGCGCGTAGATCCCGGCCAATGACGATGAGTTTGCCATCATCACCCGTTTCCGCGGCTGCGTATAAGATTGGAATGTCGACGACCCCACTCGAGGCATGATTGACTTGTCGCCAGGATGGGCCCGATGTATCAGAAGCGTTCCTCAGTAACTCCTCAACCTTTGGTCGGCTTTCCCGGGTAACGGTATCGATCCAGGGCTTGCCAAGCCAACTGTCAGCGCCTTTGAAGTCAAGCTCCTGACCGTCAAAGGCGAAATCTTGAATAATGCCGTCCTTGTTCAGCACCAGCGCGACGTCGGCTGCCGCCGTAATCAACCTTGCGGTTGCTTCGACGTCGATACTGCCCAACGACTCCTGAACTGAACGAAACTGCCTCACGACAAGCAGGACCTCCAAATGCTGAATCCGCCCATCGTCTATTGGCGGCTACGCGCATCCACTATGGATGCTTAATGCGTCTCGTATTCATGCGATGTGCGAGTTTGATGGCATCCTTCGCATTGCTTGCTGTTCCATCAGCCCCGACTTTCTCTACCAATACTGGTCGCTCAGCAAAGACATAGCCACCGACCATGATGCAGATTGGATGGTCCTTCGACAGGCGCCTAACCAGTGTGATTGTGTCCGCCAAATCGCTCAAACGGTTGTCAGAGCTAGCCGAGAAACCGATAACGCTAAACTCGCCCGACTTGATCAGAAACTCGAGTTCTTTCGCGGGGGGAAGCGGTCCCGTCCAGGCGTCCCATCCCGCCCGTCGCATAAACTCGCCTATCATGAAGAGCCCGAAGGTGTGCTGTTCTTCAGGCGCCGGCATTAACAGAGCACGCAGCCCTGGTTGCCAAGCCTTGGCATCGACCTGAAATGCAGCCTCAAAATCGTGCAGCATTTGCTGCAAGACACCAACACCGATCGTGACATCGGCGAAATGCATCTGGTCCGTTTCCCAGTATTTGCCAAGCAAGCGGGCTGTTGGCGCCAGCACATTGAGATAGATCGCCTCGATGGGGAGCCCATCATCGTAAAGCGCTTGGACCTGCGCTTTGGCGGCTGAACTGTCTTTAACGGTCAGATCAGCGAGACGTTCGACAACCCGCGCTTCCGGTTCCGGTAGAACAGCCTCCGGCTCATCGGGGATAAGGGTATCGGCACGATAAGAGTTGACCAGGCGTGGTACTACCTGACTTTCGACAATTCCCGCGATGCCCGCCAATCGCTGCGCCAGCAATGATCCATCCTTGCGTTGGCGCCGACGTTTTCTGATCAGCTCGTCAGCATCAGCGGCCTCGATCTCTCCTGAGAAGCCCAGTGACGTCATGAGCCGCCTCGTGTCAGCCATTTCTAACGCCCCCCTTTGTACACAACGTACACCCGGGGGCAGGTCAATCTCAATCCCAACTAGAGAGCGCCGTCGATAATCTTTATCGAAACCGACAATCTTGCCGGATTCAGGCACTCTGTATTACCGCCATATCCCGAGAGCTTCATAATTGTCAATTTGTATTTACGTAAACTTTAGTTGACACTCTATGATCCCACGCAGTAGCTTTTAAAGGCAGTTCAGGGACGCTTGGGAGCACACGGCATCATGCAGCGGTTGCCAATAGAGACAACCCGCCAGCTCTATACGAAGGAAGAACGTCGACGGCGTGATGCAACGTCTTGGACATTCGTTCAGGGGATTCTCGCTCCTGTGCAATTCGTCGTTTTTCTGATCAGCCTCATTCTCGTGCTTCGCTATCTCTGGACAGGCGATGGCTTCTGGATCGCAAGTCTATCGATCGTGCTTAAGACCCTGGTGCTTTACGCAATCATGATCACCGGCTCCATTTGGGAAAAAGTGGTCTTCGGGCGGTATCTCTTCGCCCCTGCGTTTTTCTGGGAAGACGTCTTCAGCATGGCAGTGCTGGCCCTACACACCGCGTATCTCATTGTCCTTTTTACCGGTTGGCTTCCTCCCTTTGAGCAGATGATCTTGGCGCTTGCCGCTTATGCAGCCTATGTCGTGAATGCGGTGCAATTCCTTTTGAAGCTCCGTCGCGCCCGGCTAGAGCAGGCAGCGATTGATGCACGCGAAGAGCCCTCGATCATGGTCGAGTACGCTCAATGACTGCGGTCAATCGGCAAACGGTCTACGACCGATTTGATGATAGCGTGAACGGAGGCTGCGCGAGCAATGCCGGTATCGAACGACCGGTCCTCAAACAGCGGGGGCAGCATGAAGTTTTTTGCGGTCTAACCGGCATTATTTGGCTTCACCGAAAGATCCAAGATGCATTCTTTTTGGTGGTCGGCTCGAGAACTTGCGCACATCTGATCCAGTCCGCCGCTGGTGTTATGATCTTTGCCGAGCCTCGCTTTGCGACAGCCGTCATGGGCGAGCGGGACTTGGCAGGTCTTGCCGATATGAACGATGAGCTCGACCGAATCGTTCGCCAGCTGCTGGATCGACGTCCGGACATTAAGCTTCTGTTTCTTGTGGGCTCCTGCCCTTCTGAAGTCATTAAGCTCGATCTGCAACGTGCGGCCGAACGCCTTTCGACGACCTTCTCACCAGATGTTCGAATCCTGAACTACTCCGGTTCCGGAATCGAGACGACATTTACTCAGGGCGAGGACGCATGCCTGAGTTCCCTGGTTCCGACGCTCCCCCCCGAAGGTGACAAGGCGCCGCCTTCCCTTCTTGTGGTCGGCGCGCTCGCCGACATTGTTGAGGATCAATTCGTACGCTTGTTTGAGCAGCTTGGTATTGAGGGAGTGCGCTTCTTGCCGCCGCGGTGTGCCGGCGATATGCCCCCTGTCGGTCCTAAGACCCGCTATCTGTTGGCTCAGCCCTTTCTCGGCGATACGGCAAGAGCCCTTGATGAGCGTGGTGCACGCCGGATATCGGCTCCCTTTCCGTTGGGGGTCGAGGGAACCACGCTGTGGTTGAAGGCAGCTGCGGACGCATTCGGTGTCGGTTCAACAACGTTCGATGACGTTGTGGCCGCGCCACGAGCTCGTGCTGAACACGCGCTCGAGCGGTATCGCGCGCAGCTCAGCGGAAAGCGTGTGTTCTTTTTTCCGGACAGTCAGCTTGAACTACCACTCGCGCGTTTCCTCGCGCGCGAAATCGCGATGGAGTTGACGGAAGTGGGCACGCCCTATTTGCACCGCCAACATCTTGAGCAGGAACTTGTGCTCTTACCAGACGGTGTTGTGCTCTCCGAAGGTCAGGACGTCGATCGCCAACTCGACCGATGCCGTGAGGCTCGGCCTGATCTAGTCGTCTGTGGCTTGGGGCTAGCGAATCCACTCGAAGCAGCTGGCCTCACGACGAAATGGTCGATCGAGCTTCTTTTCTCCCCAGTGCAAGGCTACGAGCAAGCGGCTGACCTGGCTGAGCTGTTCGCGAGGCCATTTGATCGGCGTACGAGATTGGCGGTGTAACGATGGAATTAACCGTCTGGACCTATGAAGGCCCCCCTCACGTCGGCGCGATGCGCATCGCAACGGGCATGAACGGCGTCCACTACGTCCTGCACGCACCACAAGGTGATACTTATGCGGATTTGCTGTTCACCATGATCGAACGGCGGGATCACCGGCCACCCGTCACCTATACAACGTTTCAAGCGCGCGACCTTGGTAGCGACACGGCAGAACTATTCAAGACCGCGGCAAGAGAAGCCGTGGAAAGGTTTCAGCCCCAAACGCTTTTGGTTGGCGCGTCGTGCACGGCGGAGTTAATCCAAGACGATCCCGGCGGCCTAGCCAAGGCCCTTAATCTCGACATTCCTGTCGTGCCACTCGAGCTGCCATCCTATCAAAAAAAGGAGAATTGGGGAGCAGCTGAGACCCTTTATCAGATAACACGACGCTTGGTATCGCAGGACACCAAGCGTCGTGCTGGGGACCCTCCATCTTGCAATATTCTGGGCCCAACGGCACTCGGCTTTCGCCATCGGGATGACGTCGAGGAGATCAGTTCTCTCCTCGCGATGATGGGCATTCGCGTGAACGTGACAGCGCCTATGGGGGCCTCGCCAGATGACATCACGCGTATCCCGGAAGCCAGCTTTAATGTCGTGCTTTACCCCGAGATTGCACAGACGACAGCGAAATGGCTGGAGCGCCAATTTCAGCAACCATTTACAACGACGATCCCGATTGGTGTCGGTGGCACAAAAGACTTCATTCAGGAGGTTGCGAGCCTCGCTGGCGTCGATGCTATGCGTGCACTCGATGCCGCCAATGCCCGATTGCCTTGGTATTCGCGCTCGATCGACAGTACATACCTTACTGGCAAACGAGTGTTTATTTTCGGGGATGGTACTCACGCGATTGCCGCCGCTCGGGTCGCCAAGGAAGAGCTGGGGTTCGAGGTCGTTGGCTTGGGCAGCTACTCACGGGAGCGCGCACGCTACGTTCGTGAGGTTGCACAAGGTCTGGGGCTCGAAGCTCTCATCACTGACGATTACCTCGAGGTCGAACGTGCCATCAAAGATTTGCAGCCGGAGATGGTGCTTGGCACGCAGATGGAGCGCCACATTGCCAAACGGCTAGGCATAGGCTGTGCCGTCATATCCGCTCCAGTCCACGTTCAGGATTACCCCGCACGCTACTCGCCTCAAATGGGTTTTGAAGGTGCGAATGTCATTTTTGACACCTGGGTCCATCCTCTGATGATGGGGTTGGAGGAGCATCTGCTGACGATGTTCCGCGAAGATCACGAATTCCATGACCGGGCTGGTGCCTCCCATCTGACCTCAGAGGAGACGCAGACCTCCCCGAATGAAACCCAGCCCCCGATTTCGATTAGCGCGATCGCTTGGGCGGATGAGGCCGAGCGAGAGTTAAAGAAGATTCCCTTTTTTGTGCGCGGGAAGGCACGGCGAAACACTGAGAGTTTCGCTCGTGATCGCGGTTGTGCGGTGATTACGGTGGAGACGCTGTATGAAGCCAAGGCGCATTTCGGGCGTTGATATGATGAAGACCGGCCATAGCTCCAATCATCCGATGCCGGTGCATGTCGTGATCGTCACGATGGATCGTCATCTTGCAGGCGCGGCCGAACGCGCAGAGAGAGTCTTGCGTGACGACATTCCTGGGTTGGAACTTCGGCTGCACGCAGCGTCGGATTGGCGCGACGATCCGTCATCACTCGAACGTTGTCGACGGGATATCGAACGCGGCGATATTGTGATCGCTTCGATGCTGTTCATGGAAGAGCACATCAATCCAGTGCTTCCCTGGTTGAAAGCCCGGCGCGATCAATGTGATGCCATGGCTGGATGCCTCTCGGCGGGTGAAGTCGTCAAGCTCACAAAGCTAGGCGATTTCACCATGGGAGGGCAGCAAGGACGCATTGTTTCTTTACTGAAGCGGCTTCGGAGCAATACGAAAAAACCAGCAGATGCAGGCGCAAATCAGATGCGCATGCTGCGGCGTCTTCCCAAAATCCTCCGCTTCATTCCTGGCAAAGCGCAGGATCTACGCGCTTACTTCTTGACCCTGCAATATTGGCTTGCTGGTTCCGAACAGAATATCGCCGATATGGTGCGCTTCCTTGTGGGCCGCTATGCCGCTGGTCCACGCAAGGCACTGCTCGGAACGTTGGACGTTCAAGAGCCTATCGTCTATCCCGAGACCGGCCTCTATCATCCAAAATCGAAGTCACGGATCAGCGAAAGTATTGATGAGTTGCCGACCTTTGCCACATCTGGAAAAGGTAAAGTCGGCATTCTCTTGATGCGCTCCTACGTCCTCAGCGGCGACACCGGCCACTATGACGGTGTTATCGCTGCTCTCGAGGCCCGCGGCCTTGATGCGATCCCCGCCTTTGCCGCGGGTCTTGATTCTCGACCCGCCGTTAAGAAATTTTTCATGAAGGATGGGAAGGCAACGGTCGATGCCGTGGTGTCGCTGACTGGCTTCTCCTTAGTCGGCGGGCCTGCTTATAACGACGCCAAGTCAGCAGAAGATATTCTTGCGACTTTGGACGTGCCCTATATTGCGGCCCAATCGGTGGAGTTTCAGTCTCTCGATAACTGGGAGTGTTCCGATAGCGGCCTGATGCCGCTCGAAACTACCATGATGGTGGCCATCCCGGAACTCGACGGTGCCACGGGTCCGATGGTCGTTGGCGGTCGGATGGGCATAGCAGCGGAGGGCGTTGGCGCGAAGCGTGACATGGAGGTCCATGTCGAGCGTGCCAACATGCTAGCCGCGCGGGTGGAGAAGCTCATTGCGCTACGGAAAAAGGAACGAGCTGCGCGCAAAGTAGCAATCGTCCTTTTTAACTTTCCGCCGAATGCTGGCGCCACAGGCACCGCAGCGCTGCTTTCGGTCTTCGACTCTTTGTACAATACGCTCAAGGCGCTGGCATCGGCCGGTTATACTGTCAACGTCCCGGATAGTATCGATGCGTTGCGGCGATCCATCTTGGAGGGGAATGCCGACCGCTACGGTACCGATGCGAACGTTGATGCGATGGTGAATGCCGATGATCATGTCAGAAACGAGCCTCACCTTGCCGAGATTGAGGCACAATGGGGACCTGCACCGGGACGGGTGCTTACGAATGGCGGGTCGATCTTCATTCAAGGCGCTTCGTTTGGAAATATCTTCGTCGGTGTGCAACCAAGTTTCGGATATGAAGGCGACCCGATGCGTCTGCTGTTCGAAAAGAGTTTTGCGCCGACCCACGCCTTCTGTGCGTTCTATCGCTACTTGAAGCAGACGTTCGCAGCTGATGCTGTACTTCATTTCGGCACCCATGGCGCATTGGAATTCATGCCTGGTAAGCAGACAGGCATGAGTGCTGCTTGCTGGCCAGACCGGCTCATTGGCGATCTACCGAACCTTTATCTCTATGCGGCGAACAACCCATCCGAAGGCATGATCGCCAAACGCCGTTCTGCGGCGACGCTGGTCTCCTATCTAACACCGCCAATCGCCGCTGCTGGCCTTTACAAAGGGTTGATTGAACTTAAGGCGTCGATTGAGCGTTTCCGTACCTTACCACCCAACGCTGTTGGCGAGCTCGCTGAACTCGCCGAGGTGATCAAAGCACAAGCATCGGAATTGGATCTTCCAACTTGGTCCAACGATGCAGAGCAAGGCGTCAATGACCTTCTACTTGCCATTCACGAAGTTGAAACGACACTCATTCCCTCAGGACTCCATGTGGTCGGCGATCCGATGTCTCGTGAACATCGAATCGAGATGCTGGCAGCGTCAGCGGAGGCGAATGCTGACGTTCAAATCTCTCGAGCGAGCATTGAAGCGATCATTGATGGTGCAGATCCACGCCAGGTGTCGCGCGCAGATCATGACAATGCCGACGAGACAGCCCTAGCGACATTGGCAGAGACCGCGAAGCTGTTGGCTGAAGAACATGAACTTCCTGCTCTTATTCACGCGCTCGACGGTGGTTTTATCCGTCCAGTTTCTGGAGGCGATTTGATCCGCTCACCTGAGATTTTACCCACTGGGCGCAATGTTCACGGCTTCGATCCATTCCGTTTGCCGAGCACCTATGCCTGTCTCACTGGGGCACGACAGGCTGAGCAGTTGCTCGCCCGTCACGCGGCTGAGGGCAATGGCTTTCCGGAGACCGTTGCCGTTGTGCTTTGGGGTACAGACAATTTGAAGACGGAAGGCGATCCCATTGCTCAGGCGTTAACCCTGATCGGTGCAAAGCCTCGCTTCGACTCATTTGGCAGGTTAGCAGGGGCTGAGTTAGTCCCGCTTGCCGAACTTGGAAGGCCGCGCATCGATGTGGTCATGACGCTATCTGGCATTTTTCGTGACCTGCTCCCACTTCAGACCAAGCTGCTTGCTGAGGCGGCGTTCCTAGCAGCTTCAGCTGATGAATCCTACGAGCAAAACTTCGTCAAAAAACACGCCGTTGCTTACCAATCCGAGCATGGATGTGACCTGGAGACAGCGGCACTTCGTGTTTTTAGCAATGCCGACGGTGCCTATGGCTCAAACGTTAATATGATGGTCGAAAGTTCTTGCTGGGACGATGAGGACGAGCTCGCTGAGACGTACGCCAAGCGCAAGAGCTTTGCTTATGGTCGCGACGGCACATGCGCTCAGCAGCCTGCCCTGCTCAACAGCGTATTTTCGAGCGTGCAACTCGCCTATCAAAATCTTGAATCGGTCGAGGTGGGTGTGACCTCCCTAGATCATTACTTCGATACGCTCGGTGGAATAAGCCGGGCGGTAAAGCGCGCGAAGGGGGGCGACGGCGTGCCCGTGTATATCGGCGATCAGACCCGAGGGAAGAACGTCGTTAGGACCATTTCCGAACAGGTTTCGCTGGAGACACGAACCCGCATGCTCAATCCGAAATGGTGCGAAGACATGCTGAAGCACGGTTACGAGGGCGTCCGTCAGATCGAAAGCCACATCACCAATACCATGGGCTGGTCCGCAACAACCGACCAGGTCGCTCCATGGGTATATAAGCAGCTCTCCGAGACGTTTGTTCTAGACAAGGACATGCGGCGACGTCTTGCGGATCTCAATCCCAAAGCATCGGCCCGAATGGCGGGCCGCCTGCTCGAAGCGCATGAGCGTCACTATTGGACGCCTGATGAGGCGACACTCGAAGCGCTCAAGGATGCAGGCGAAGAACTCGAAGATAGGCTCGAAGGAGTCAGTGCGGAGGCCATGGCATGACGGCGACAGTTTACGAGCAGCCAGGAATCGCCCGAGGTGGAGGTGGTACACCAACATCTCCTCCTGACGGAGAGGGCAGCGTTCAAGTTAAGATGGACCCTCGTGACGCCATTGAAGGAGCCAAGGTCTTCGCGGTGTACGGCAAAGGGGGCATTGGTAAGAGCACGACTTCATCAAATCTATCAGTCGCTTTTTCCAAGCTCGGCAAGCGCGTTCTGCAGATCGGTTGTGACCCCAAGCACGACAGCACCTTCACGCTCACCAAGAAGCTAATGCCGACGGTGATCGACGTCCTAGAAAGTGTCGATTTTCACGCTGAAGAGCTTGAGATCGAGGACTTCGTTTATGAGGGATATAACGGCGTAATGTGCGTCGAGGCGGGCGGGCCACCAGCTGGGACGGGCTGTGGTGGATATGTCGTTGGTCAAACCGTCAAATTGCTGAAAGAGCACCATCTCCTGGAAGACACCGACGTGGTGATCTTCGACGTTTTGGGTGACGTGGTTTGCGGTGGCTTTGCCGCGCCGTTGCAGCATGCCGAGCGCGCCTTGATCGTTACGGCAAACGACTTCGACTCGATCTTTGCTATGAACCGGATTGCTTCCGCAATCATTGCAAAATCGAAAAACTATGACGTGCGCATCGGTGGAGTCATCGCCAATAGGAGTGCCGGGACCGATGAGATTGATCGGTTTAATGATGCGACTGGACTAAAGAAAGTTGCCCATTTCCCCGATCTCGATGCGATCCGGCGTTCACGCCTAAAAAAGTCGACCCTGTTTGAGATGGACAACACGCCGGAGCTCGAAGCCGTCAAAGATGAGTATTTGCGTCTTGCCGCCACGCTTTGGGCCGGCACGGAGCCATTGACCGCATCGCCGATGAAGGACCGTGATATCTTCGACTTCTTGGGATTTGACTGATGCAAAGCCTTACCTACCAGGAACGCCGTGGGCAGCTTGAGACATATTTCGACCGGACGGCGGCAGATGCTTGGGAGCGACTAACGTCGGATGCACCGGTTGGCAAGATCCGGGCCACCGTTCGCGCAGGCCGTGACGCAATGCGGGAGACGCTGCTCTCTTGGCTCCCGGATGATTTGCGTGGTGCTCGCGTGCTTGATGCTGGTTGCGGTACAGGTGCTCTTTCGGTCGAGGCGGCAAAGCGCGGTGCCGAAGTTTTGGCGATCGATCTGTCGCCGACCATGGTCGATCTTGCCAAGCAACGCATGCCTGAGGAAGTCGGCGAAGGTTGGATCGATTTTCGCACTGGCGACATGCTCGATCCGGCCCTTGGTGAGTTTGATTATGTCGTTGCGATGGACAGCCTCATTCATTATGAGGCCGATGATATCGTTGATGTTCTTGCGGGTTTGGCAGGGCGCACGAGCTCCAGCCTTTTATTCACGTTTGCACCGCGCACGCCGGCCCTCGCTCTCATGCACACTGTTGGACGCATGTTTCCAAAGGGTGATCGCGCGCCTGCAATTGAACCGGTTGCTGCCGACGCTCTGCAGGCTGGTTTAGGAGGTGATCAGCGACTGGAGAGTTGGCAATCGGGGCGGACGCAGAAGATCTCGAGCGGCTTTTATACCTCCCAGGCGCTGGAATTGGTGCCGGCATGAGCGCTCGCCAAAGCAAGTTTGCCGAGTTGTGGACCCAGATCGGACCGAACTTCCTTCCTTTCGCGGATGCGGCAACCAAAGAATTGCCACTCAGTCGCATCTTGCGCCTGTCGCTTTTCCAGGTGTCCGTCGGTATGGCACTTGTCTTGCTTAATGGCACCCTCAATCGCGTCATGATTGTCGAACTCACCGTGCCAGCTTGGTTGGTGTCGACGATGGTGGCACTACCTCTACTCTTTGCACCGTTTAGAGCGCTGATCGGTCACCGTTCGGACAATCATCCTTCCGTTCTGGGTTGGCGGCGCGTGCCCTATATCTGGTTTGGCACGCTTGTCATGTTCGGTGGTATTGGCGTCATGCCCTTTGCACTAATGACGCTTTCAGATCCCTTTTATGGGGGACCGAACATTGTTGGCTATGCCGGAGCAGCCATTGCCTTTCTCGCAATCGGCTATGGTCTGCATACATCGCAAACCGCGGGCCTCGCCCTTGCAACCGATCTCGCGCCCGCTGACACGCGCCCGCGGGTAGTTGCGCTCCTTTATGTCATGCTGCTGCTGGGCATGGTCGGAAGTTCGATTATTTTCGGCTGGGCGCTCCAGGACTTCCATCCCGTTCGCTTGATTCAGGTTCTTCAGAGCGCTGCCGTTGCGGCATTGTTCCTAAATGTCATCGCTCTATGGCAGCAGGAGCCCAGAAATCCAAAACTGACGGACCCCAACCGCGAACGCCCTTCTTTCAAAGAATCCTGGACTGAGTATCGCCAGAATCCCCGCGCGGCCCGCACCCTCGTTGCGGTGGGCTTAGGAACTGCTGCATTCAGCATGCAAGATATTTTGCTCGAACCGTATGGCGGCGAGGTGCTCGGCCTCTCGGTAAGCCAGACCACGCTCTTAACTGCTATTCTAGCTTCAGGATCTCTTGTCGGCTTTGCCTATGCTGCGAAGCGGTTATCCAAGGGTGGCGATCCGTTTCGGATCGCGGCCCTAGGGGCTGTCATCGGTCTCTTCGCGTTTGCCGCAGTCATTCTTGCTGACCCACTCGAGTCTGCTGGTTTGTTTCGCATCGGCACAGCACTTATCGGGCTTGGAGGCGGGCTTTTTGCCGTTGGCATGTTGACGTCAGCCATGGACTTAGCGCCCGAAGGCAAGAGTGGCCTCGCTCTTGGAGCCTGGGGGGCCGTTCAAGCAACAGCAGCCGGTGTCGCCATCGCTCTTGGGGGCATGATACGCGACGTGGTTGGTCATCTCGCAGAGATAGAGGCTCTAGGGCCCGCACTCGTTAGCCCTGCGACAGGATATGGTGCTGTCTACCATCTCGAGATCTTTTTGTTGTTCGCGACCCTTGTCGCCATCGGCCCGCTGGTGCGCCGTGCCGATGCCACGCCAGCACGCCCGTCTTCGTCTTTTGGCCTCGCCCAGTTTCCAGGCTAGGCCCGTTTGGAGGAGTAAACGTCATGAACATTGGCCACATCGCAGGCAATATCGATTTTGCCCAGATCTGTCTCTATCTCTTCTGGCTGTTCTTTATTGTTCTGATCTTTTATCTCCGCCAAGAAGACCGACGAGAAGGTTATCCCCTCATCGCGGAACCTGAGGGACAAAAGCCGCGCGGTTTCTTTTTCATTCCGGAGCCAAAGACGTTCCAGCTGCCACATGGCGGCACGGCAAAGGCTCCGAACTTTGAACTTGAGCAGCGTGAGATGAAAATCGAGAAGCGCGAGGTTTGGCCAGGTGCCCCGTTCGTGCCGACCGGCGATCCGATGGTCGATGGTGTCGGTCCTGCGTCATGGGCCGAGCGGGCTGATACGCCGGACCTCACAGCGGAAGGCGAACCGAAGATCGTGCCACTTCGCTCGGCAAAGGAATTCGCACCTGCCGAAGGTGAGGTCGATCTGCGTGGCCTTGTAGTGATCGCTGGTGACAGTGCCGAGGTCGGCACCGTGAGCGATCTTTGGATCGATAAATCCGAACATTTGATCCGGTATCTCGAGGTCGCCCTCGCCGACAGCGATCGCAAGGTCCTGGTGCCGATGACCATGGCGGACGTGCGACGCCCCGTAGGTAAGGCGGCCGGAAGTGTTAGCGTGACGTCGATCTACGGCGAACACTTCGCAGGCGTTCCGAAGACCGCTCGAGCAACTCAGGTCACGCTCCTCGAAGAGGACAAAATCATGGCCTACTACGCAGGCGGCACGCTTTATGCAGATCCGAAGCGACAGGAGCCGCTGCTGTGAGTGATCACGACGACTTCGACTTCGAGCCCGTCCCGGGCTTGCCAGAACATTTGCCAGAGGATGAAAACATCCTCTGGCAGGGCAAGCCTGGCTGGATCGGCCTTGCGAGCCATCTCTTCCATGCCAAGCCGGTAGCGCTTTATTGTGCCATCCTGCTCGGCTGGGTTGTGGTAAGCGGCCTCTCATCTGGCGTTGGCACGCTCAGTGTGCTGCAGTCATTGGGTGTACCGCTGCTGCTGGTCGCCGCCCTTTTTGCGATTATTTCGGCACTCGCTTACGGTCTCGCCCGTTCGACGATCTACACCATCACCAACCGTCGCGTGGTCATGCGTTTCGGTCTTGCGGTGCCGATCACCATCAATCTGCCGTTCACGAAGATCGAGACAGCGGCGCTTAGAAAGCATGGCGACGGTAGTGGCGACATTCCGCTAATGCTCAAGGGTAACGACAAGATTGCATGGTTGCACCTGTGGCCGCACACACGTCCGTGGCGGATGGTCAAGCCAGAGCCGATGCTCCGCAACGTGGCGAATGTTGACAGGGTTGCGGCGATCCTGGCGGATGCCATGATTGAGGCCGTGCCCGAGGGGCGCGCCGTTCTGCCGAAGCAACCCACTCCGACAAAACGCTTTTCCGCCGATCCGGCCCGCGCGCGTAAGCTGGCGACGGCCTGAGGAAAGAGCCATGGCAAGGTTTCAATATCGAGCTCGCATTCCAACGCCAATTCTGATCGGTGCGGGGTTCATGGCGGTGACAGCGATGGTCTTCGCCTCGGTGTCTAAACGGTTGCCCGCGGGAACCGAGCGACCGGCCTGGGCACCAGCGCCGATCAGTGCTGCGGTTGAGGAGGAGAGCCGAGATCTGCGCTTCGAGGATCGGCCAGACGGCAGTGTCGCCGTGATAGATGCGGACCAGAACAGAGCGATCGCAACGTTCGAGCCCGGCACCAACGGCTTTGCCCGCGTCGTTCTTCGTGGCATGGCGAAGGAGCGCATCGGCATGGGCGGAAATGAAAGCCAGGCGTTTCGACTTCGCCGCACCGAGGAAGGCGGCTTAGCACTCGGCGACCTTGAGACCGGGCGCGAAATCCACCTTACGGCATTCGGTGAAGCGAGCCTTGCTGCCTTTGAGCATTTGATGACAGCCGGTCAATAGGATAGATGATCGTCATACTCGGAGCATCGGACAGATGATCGTCATGTTTATGGATAGCAAGAAAGTCTTCGACGTGCCCTGCACGATCGAAATCGAACACACGAATGAGAGCCTGCACGCTCATGTCACCTTCAAGGAAGAGGTGAAGATCGAGCCCGGCGACGAGGTGGAAGTGCACGGTCCGCCGATCGAAGTGCCGTTCGGCGAATGTGGCACCTTTGAGCGAATCGCGACTGTCCGCCAGGCCACCTGGCTGGGACGGCGCTGGGCTAAGTTCACCGGGCGTTTCGAGCTCATGGAGCTTTGCGAATTCAGCTTTACCTCGGGAGAGAAGTTATGACCGCCCCAACCGCTGCAACTGCAGCTACCGCTGGCCGGAGCCCGAATTTTTCGACCCAGAAGGCGCAGGAGAACACGATTCTCTCGCCGCGCTTCTACACCACCGATTTTAAGGCGATGGACCGCCTCAACATTGAGCCTATCCGCGAGGATTGGGACAAGCTGATGGCGGAGATGAAAGCCGATCCAAACAAGGGGCATTTCAAGCGAACGCCCGAATTCGATAACGCGATCAAGTCACTTCCCGAAGATCTCCGAAAGGAATTTCTAGATTTTCTGATCAGCTCGCTCACCGCGGAATTCTCCGGCTGCGTGCTTTATGCCGAGATCAAGAAACGCATCAAAAATAAGGACATCAAGGAGCTCTTTACATATATGAGCCGAGACGAAGCTCGCCATGCAGGCTTCATCAATGAGGCGCTCAAGGACTACGATATCGGTGTTGATCTAGGCTTCTTGACGAAGACGAAGAAATACACGTTCTTTAAGCCGAAGTTTATTTTTTACGCTACATACCTGTCGGAGAAGATCGGCTACGCCAGGTACATCACCATCTTCCGCCATCTTGAGAAGAACCCGGAAAATCGCTTCCACCCGATCTTCAAATGGTTTGAGCAGTGGTGCAACGACGAGTTCCGTCATGGCGAGGCCTTCGCGCTCCTGATGCATGCCAACCCACAATATCTCTCTGGGTTCAACAAGCTCTGGGTGCGTTTTTTCCTACTTGCCGTGTTCGCAACGATGTATGTCCGGGACCGCGCTCGCCCGGTGTTCCACAAAGCCTTGAACGTCGATCCCTCTGAGTACGGGTTTCAGGTTTTCAAGATCACCTCCGAGATCTCGCGTCAGGTCTTCCCAGTCGAGCTGGATTTGGACAACCCGTTGTTCAAAGAGCGTCTCGAAAAGCTGGTTGAGATCAACGCTCGGATCAATGAGGCCAAGGCTCAGGGTGGTCTCGGTGGCATGATCAAACGCGTCGGTGGCATGGCTGCTGCCGCTACCACCTTTGCACGCCTCTATTTCATGTCACCGAAAAAAGTGCCAGAGCCCGAGACCATTCGGCTCTCGCCTGCCTGGTAGGCTTTGGGGGACACGGTCTTGACCGAGCATGTCTATCCAGCACTGTTCGCGTTCTTTGTCTGGTGGTTCAGTACCGGCATTATCATGTATCTGGATGGGCTGCCTAAGCGGACTTTTCGCTGGAGCATGCTTGGCGCGACGATCATCCTAGTCGTATGCCTCTGGGGCCTTGCAACGACGGCGAATGATACGTCGATACGCGGTGCGTACCTTGCGTTCACCTTTGGCCTGCTTGCCTGGGGTTGGCAGGAAATGTCCTTCTATATGGGCTATGTTACCGGCCCCCGCAGTGAGCCCTGCCCCGATGGCTGTTCTGGCTGGCGGCGTTTCGGGTATGCGGTGCAGACCTGCCTTTGGCATGAATTGGCCATTGTCGTTGCTGCTATCGCCATCATCTGGCTCACCTGGGGCGGCGCCAATCAGGTCGGCACATGGACCTTTCTAATGCTCTTGGCGATGAAGCTGAGTGCCAAGCTGAATGTGTTCTTGGGTGTGCGCAATCTGGATGAAGAGTTTTTGCCGGAACATTTGGGCTTCCTGAAGAGTTACCTCACAAAGAAACCGATGAATCTGCTTTTCCCGATCTCCGTCACGATCTCAACGGTTGTTGCGGTGATCCTCGGACAAAAGGCGCTCGTAGCTGATGCATCGGCCTTTGAGGCCGCAGGGCATACCTTTCTCACCGTCCTATTGGCATTTGCAATCCTTGAGCACTGGTTCCTTGTACTGCCAGTGCCTGGGGCCGCCCTCTGGTATTGGAGTCTAGCCTCAAGAAATTCGGGCAAGCGTTCCGAAGTGGAGGTCCAAAATCATGAGAAGATGGTCGTGCACGGCCCGCTCGGCTATGTGTACCAGGACGAGGTGCTTGATCACGATCAAGGCGATGAGCACGATCACGGTCATGATCATCGTCATGCCCACGATCTGGACGTGGCGCTTGGACTGAAGTCCTGGAGTACTGCCCTGGCCGGCTCATTTGACGCATCGCGTTTGCGTCCGTTGCTAGAGAAAATCGCCGCTGGTGACTTTGGCGAGGTCGACCGTGTCAAAGGAATCGCGCGCGCTGGTAGCGGTTGGGTACAGTTCGGTGTCGTTGGTGGTCGCGCTACGATGGCAGCTGTTGCGGCTAAGGATGACGAAACCGCACGCGTTGTCGCGATCGGAAAGTCTGTAGACGAAGATGGCCTCTTGGCTGCCTTCAAAACCGCCGGTATCAAACCGGCACTCGCTTGACGTTGTCATGGTCCTGAATTGGAGGACAGAAGAATGAACTACGAGCACTTTTTCCAGGACCAGCTGGCCAGCCTTCGCGAGGAGGGCCGGTATCGCGTTTTCGCGGATCTGGAGCGAAAGGCCGGTACGTTTCCGAAAGCCAAACACCACCACGAAAAGGGTGAGCGCGAGGTCACGGTCTGGTGCTCGAACGACTATCTCGGCATGGGGCAGAATCCAACCGTAACCGCGGCGATGCATGAGGCGATCGATCGTTGCGGTGCCGGTGCGGGTGGCACGCGGAATATTTCCGGCACTAACCATTACCATGTGATGCTGGAGCGTGAACTTGCCGACCTCCATCAAAAAGAAGCCGCTCTCCTGTTCACGTCAGGTTATGTCTCGAACTGGGCGTCCCTCTCCACACTTGCCGCCAAGATGCCGGGCTGCGTAATCCTCTCAGACGAGAAAAACCATGCCTCGATGATCGAAGGCATCCGCCATAGCCGCGCGGAGAAGGTGCTGTTCAAACACAATGACGTGGCGGATTTGCGCGAGAAGCTCGCAGCGATCGATCCGGATCGTCCAAAGTTGGTGGCCTTCGAGTCCGTCTATTCCATGGATGGAGACATCTCGCCAATAGAGAAAATCTGTGACGCTGCGGATGAGTTCGGCGCCATGACCTATCTCGACGAGGTTCATGCGGTCGGTCTTTACGGACCACGCGGCGGCGGTATCGCTGAGCGCGAGGGTCTTTGTGATCGTCTCACGGTTATCGAGGGAACCCTTGGCAAGGCATTTGGCGTGGTCGGTGGCTATATCACCGGCACCGCTGCCCTTTGCGACTTCGTTCGGAGCTTTGCCTCCGGCTTCATCTTTACGACAGCACTGCCGCCCTCTGTCGCTGCGGGCGCGATCGCGAGTATCCAGCATTTGAAGGTGAGCAGCATCGAGCGCGAGCGCCAGAAGGAGCGTGTCGCCAAAGTGCGTGCACGTCTAGATGAGCTCGGCATCCCGCATATGCCGAACCCAAGCCATATCGTCCCGGTGATGGTCGGTGATCCGGTAAAGTGCAAGATGATCAGCGACATGCTCATGGATGACTTCGGCATCTATGTGCAACCCATCAACTACCCGACCGTGCCACGTGGCACTGAGCGTCTGCGCTTGACACCATCACCCATGCATTCCAACGCCGACATCGACCATCTGATGCACGCCTTCGAAACGATTTTCGCCGCATGTGGCCTGAAACGGCAGGTCGCCTGAGCGACACCAAGTTGCCTCCCTGATGCTCAACCGGATGGGTTCGCCCATCCGGTCTTTCTTTTGCCTTGTTTCAAGATGATCGAAGCGTGGCCCGGCAGGTGATCTGGTCAGCCGGTCGGGTCGTCAGGCGCGCTACAGGCCGCACGTTGTCTTCATCTTCGACAGAGAAATCGAAGCGACGTGCGAGATGCGCGATGATCAGCGCACTCTCGACGCCGGCAAAGCCTGCACCGACGCAAACGCGCGGACCGATCCCGAATGGTAGATAGGTGCCATGCCGGATGGTCTTTTCACGCTCATGCGAAAAACGATCGGGGTCAAAAGCGTCGGGATCTTCCCAATAGTCGAGATGACGGTGAATCACCCAGGGTGCGATCATGATCATGGCCCCCTTCTTGACATCGAATGATCCGATTCTGACCGGTTCAGCCGCGACTCTGGGGATGAAGGTGATTGGCGGATAGAGCCGAAGCGTCTCCTTGAAGACATTCTTGACGTAGACTAGGCGCTTCGTGTCCTCGAAGGTCAGGGGAGCATCACCTGCCACTCGCTTGACCTCCTCACGCACCTTTGCCATCACTTCGGGCCGGGTAGCGAGAATGAAGAAAACCCATGTTAGCGCGCTCGCCGTCGTTTCGTGACCAGCAAGGAAAAACACCCCGAGCTGATCGATCAGCTCCTCGCGCGAAAAGCACTCGCCACTGGCCTCATCTCGAGCTGCAATCACCGCAGATGCAATATCATCGAATCCGCAGCCCGCGCCATTGGATTTCTGTTCGAGATGCCGATCAACAAGTGTGCCAAGATGATGGCGAATGCGCTTGCAGGCGTGGAGCACGTGTTCATGTTGCGGGATTCGTTTGAAGGGCGGATCGACGATCAAGCGCTTCAGCTCAACGTGAGCGACACTGCGCTCAAAGGCGGAGAAGGACTCGAACACTTCCTTCGCCGTGTCGCTTTCAAGCGAGGTTGAAAACACGGTCCGCGTAATGATGTCAGCGGTTAGGTGACTCATTGCCAGATCGAGCGAGAAAGGTGCGCCTTTCAGGGCGGATTCTCGGAGGCGCTTCTCGTATGCATTAATCCCGGCGCTCATCGACGCAAAGGCACGGCTGATGCGCATGTGGGAAAAGGCAGGATCGATCATCCGCCGCTGCCGCCGCCAGCGGTCGCCTGACGAGACGAAAATCGAATCGCCCACAAGGGGCTCTAGTGCGCCGACCATCAGGTCGTTCTTGGGATAAATATCGGTCGGATCGGTCATGATCCCACGGGTTAGATCAGGATCATTGACGATCAGAATCGAGCGTCTGGAATAGCCTAGATAGCCTGCAGGTTTTCGATAGGCTTCCGCCGGCACCAGCCCCAAAAGATTGCCGTCGCCCGACAAGGCAACCCGGATAAGCGCTCTGATCGGCGAGAGCGGCTTCGGCCTCGGCGGGCGGTAGATGTCAACCTCTGGCATTTCTGATCTTTTCTCATGAATTCAGAATGTTGCTCCGCGGGGGAAGGTACAAAACACTGGCATAAAGTTCTAGAATGGTCTGACGTAATCGGGAGACAGTTCATGCATTGGCCATTCGAAATCCTGGTCGTCGGACATATCGTCACCGGCACGATTGGCCTCATCTCGTTCTGGATCCCAGTGATCAGCAAGAAGGGCGGTATCAACCACCGGCGGTTCGGGCGTATCTTCGTCAATACAATGCTGCTAACCGGCGCCATCGCATCGGGTATCTCGATCTGCACCCTGATCGATCCTGTCGGGACGCACCCGCATTTGGATGAGGTTGCCATGGTGACCGGTATCTTTGGCTGGATGATGCTCTATCTCGCCATCCTTACCGTCAATCTCGCCTGGTATGGCAAACTCTGCATTGACAATAAACGCCACCATCCCGGGAATCGCGCCTGGCACAATGTAGCACTGCAAATCGTGCTCGCCGCGGCAGCCTTCAATTGCGCAATCCAGGGCTTGTTGATTGATCAACCCCTCATGATTGGCATGTCCATAATCGGGTTTGCCACTGCGGCGACCAACACGGTCTTTATGTTCAAAAGCGATCCGGCCCCCAAGGCCTGGCTCAAGGAGCACATTAAGGGCCTGGTCGGTGCCGGCATCTCAGTATACACCGCCTTCTTCGCCTTTGGCGCCGTCCGCTTGATGCCTGAATTGGCACTCAGCCCTATGCTCTGGTCCGTGCCGCTGATCACGGGACTAGCGATCATCATCTACCATTGGCGAAAGCTGGGATGGCTTACGCGACCAGCGCGACCGGCTGAGTCAGTTTCTTGACGTCGTCGATATGACCGCCCCACGGGTTATTGTCGTCGGTGCCGGCATGGGCGGCCTTGCCGCCGCGATGGATCTCGCGCGTGAAGGCGCCGATGTCACGGTCCTCGAGCGAGCCGATGCGCCCGGCGGTAAGATGCGTGAAGTGGTAGTCGACGGCAGCCCGATTGATGCCGGACCGACCGTCTTTACGATGCGCTGGGTCTTTTCGAGCTTGTTCGAGGATGCGGGTACATCCCTCGAAAACGAGTTGATGCTTTTCCCATCGGATATCCTAGCACGGCACGCCTGGAAGCAAGGTGGAAGGCTTGATCTGTTCGCCGACATCGAGCGCTCTGCCGAAGCGATTGGCGATTTCGCAGGATCCAACGCAGCCCGTGGTTACTTGGCGTTCTGTGCTCGAAGCCGTGAGATTTACCAAACGCTGAAGCCAAGCTTTATTGCCGCCGAGCGCCCCTCGCCTTTCGACCTTGTCCGACGGGTTGGCTTCTCCAATCTCGGTGCTCTCATAAGGACCGCACCGATGAAGACCATGTGGGCTGCCCTTGGCGAGTATTTCAAGGATCCACGCCTTCGCCAGCTCTTTGGCCGCTACGCTACGTATACCGGCTGCTCGCCATTTCAGGCGCCAGCCACACTGATGCTGGTCGCGCATGTCGAGCAGGATGGCATCTGGCAGGTCAAGGGCGGTATGCGACGCATCGCCGAAGCCATGCAGAATGTCGCTGAGCGCCAGGGCGCCACTTTCAGATGCGGTGCGCATGTCGCAGAGATCACGGTCGACCGCGGTCGGGCAGCCGGCGTGGTGCTAGAAAATGGTGAAAGGTTTGAGGCCGACGCTATCGTCTTCAACGGCGACGCCTCGGCTTTGGGGCTCGGGCTTTTGACCGATGCTGCCCGCTCTGCAGCCGAGCCCGTCGCCGAACGCGACCGGTCGCTTTCAGCGATCACCTGGTGTCTGAAAACCAAGACCTCGGGCTTTCCGCTGGAGCACCACAACGTCTTTTTCGCTGAAGACTACAGAGAGGAATTCGACGCCATCTTTAGACGCCGAACCATCTGCGACGCCCCGACGGTTTATATCTGTGCCCAGTCCCAGGCGCGCGATCATCTACTCGTACTGATCAACGCTCCTGCCGGTTTGCGTGACGAAGCATTGGACATGCAGGCGATTGAGCAGCGAACCTTCGGCCTCCTGAAGTCATGCGGGCTTTCAGCCGCGCCAGAGGGAGCAGCGATCACGACACCTGCTATGTTCGAAGCCTTGTTTCCCGGCAGCGACGGTGCCCTCTATGGACGTGCCAATCACGGTGCCTTCACGTCTTTTCAGCGGCCAGGCGCCTGTTCCCGCTTGCCTGGCCTCTACCTCGCTGGGGGGTCCGTTCATCCCGGCGCTGGCATTCCAATGGCGACGATGTCAGGCAGACTTGCTGCAGCGCGTCTTCTGGATGATTTGGCGACAACCGGCCACGTAAGGTCGAGAAGCACCGTTAGACGGTAGCGGTCGTCTCCGATGGTCTCATTCGTCGCCAGGTACGCCATAGCTCGGCGCATCCGACGGGTTCAGTGCTCGGGTAACATAAGCCTCAAGCTGAGGCTTGTAGCGTTCCCAAAGTGCCGCTAGCTCTTCGATCGGACAATTCTCCGACCAATCCACACGCAAATCAGCAACAGGCCAAGCGACCTGGCGCACAAGCTTCATACCTGAAGAATGCACGGGCCCCTCTTCACCACCTGCCGCTAGCGCCGCGCGCATCACTGTGATCAGGCGATCGCCGAGATGATCGGACGAGTTTATGAAAGCATCGACCATCGCCTCGGGCACGCTGGCGTTCGCGAGCAGATTGCCGCCGCAGGCGACATTATCTGCCTTGGCCCCGCCCCAAATGCCTAACGCCTTCGGACCGGAATAGATCGCGGTTCGTCCCGCCGCATCGACAGCCGTAACCTGGCGATAGTCGATATGCGGGGTGGTCTTGCGCAAAATCTCGACGGCCTCTTCAGCCGTTGCACCGAGCGCCACCAGCTCAAGGGCGCGCGTGCCGAGTCTCGGGTCGGTGATGTTCTGGCTTGCGACTGCGCCGATGCCGGCTTTGGCATAAGCACAGCGAGCCGCAACAGCGGGCGATGATGAGGACACGGCGACACCAAACATGCCGGTTTCCGCGCAGCGTGCAACCACAGAAAAGGTCATCTTATGCCTCCTCAGGGATCACGGCCGTACCATCGATTTCGACGAGCCATTCCGGTCTCGCCAAGGCAGAGACAACGAGACCGGTCGATACCGGGTGCACATCTTTGATGTACTCGCCCATGGTACGGTAGACCGCTTCGCGATGACGCACATCGGTGATGTAGACGACCACTTTTACAAGATGCTCCATACGCCCGCCGGCTTCTTCGATCAACTGACGAATATTTTGCATCACCTTGTGAGTCTGCTCTACCGGATCATGACTGTCGATGCTCTTGGCATCGTCGAGGTTCTGCGGGCATTGGCCGCGAAGATAGACGGTCTTGCCTCCCTTGGTGACGACGGCCTGGCAGAGATCATTGTCAAGATTCTGCTCAGGATAAGTGTCCCTGGTGTTGAACTTTCGAAGACGTTGATGGGCCATGGGGCACTCCGTTCGAACCTATGCCGTTTCGGTGATGCGTTTTGAAGACGGACGGTAGTCTAGATATGTTCGCTGCGTCAGGATGTGCTCTGCCAGATATTTGGCATCATGCCAAACACCCCAAATAAAGGATGAGCCCCGGCGCGATAGCCAGGGCAAGCCGAGGAAATAGACGCCGGGCTCAGACGTAATGCCGCGCAGGTGCTTCGGCCTTCCATTCTCATCGAAGACGTCGACCTTGAGCCAGCTATAGTCGAGGGCATAACCTGTTGCCCAAATGATCGAGCTCACGCCGGCTTTTACGAGATCGAGTTCGAGGATGGGCCTGGTCACGCAGTCTGCGTTTGGACAGACTTTGCGCGCTTCTGGTTCTTCCGGGAGATCAACGCCATTGCGGACAACCCAAGAGTCCGCTTCGTCCAGGAGGGACAGATAGTTAGCATCCCCATTTAGAAGATTGTCCGCTAGGTCCGGCGCAAAGCTCAGCACGCCATCCTTGAAGGTCGTCGTCATGCCGACCAGCGTCATACCATCATCGGCAAGTCGCCGAAAGTCGACGGTACGGCCGCCATAGGCGCCGCTCACCGCGATCGTAACATGCTCCTTGCCTGGGGTGGCCTGCGCGTCCCACTTGCCGAGCACCCCGAGCCACCAGACAAAATCCCGGCCACGGTAGCTCCTAGGTGGGCGATCATGGGGGCCGACAGAGAGATAAACACGCCTGCCCGAACGCAGGAGTTCGTCCGCGATCTGTGTACCCGAGGAGCCTGCCCCGATGACCATCACGGCACCTGTCGGTAGCTGCTCCGGGTTACGATAGGCATTGGAGTGAAGTTGCAAGAGTTCGGCGCACTTAGGAATGAGATCCGGGATGATCGGTCGTTGAAATGGCCCGGTCGCCGCAACAATGCTATTGGCGTTAAGACCGCCTGCCGATGTTTCGACGTGAAAGCCGGGTCGGCCGATGTTCCTTTTCACCGCAATCACCTCGACGCCGCAACGAACGGGGGCTGCAATCTGTTCAGCATATGCCTCAAAATAATCTGTAATTTCCGTCTTTGATGCAAAGGCATCAGGATCGAGATCAGGAAACTCCATGCTTGGAAAGCGATCATGCCATGCAGGGCCATTGGCAACCAATGAGTCCCATCGTTCGGTTCGCCACCGTTCTGCGATTCGATCCCGCTCAAGAACGAGGTGCGGTAGGCCGCCATGGCTCAGATGCTCACTCATTGCCAGACCGGCTTGACCACCACCCACAACAAGCGTGTCAATGCTCTCTGTGGTCATGTCGATTCCTTCCTAGCATGGTTGCGATCATCGAAGCGCAGCTGAGTTCAACGTGACATGCTCTCCGCGCCAAGCGCCAAGATCAAGATGCTGTCGACATCTGCCTCCGATAGCGATTCAAACGTCAACGTTGTTCAAACTCATCGATATGGCCACAAGCCAGCTTCGATAGGGCCGATATGCTGCAGGCCCAAAAGACATGCTGGTTCGGAAAGGCGGCTTGTTTCTGCAGTGTGAACGGATTATATGAATGAACGATCGTTCACTAACGAGAATCCCGCATGCTTCGGAAAAAGATGAAGCTGGACACAAAGAGGAAGATCCTCGACAAGTCGCGGGGCCTCTTTGCGGCACGTGGGTATGAAGCGGTCTCCATGCGAGACATTTCCAATGCCGTCGGGATCCGCCCGAGTGCCATCTATAATCACTTTGCCAGCAAACAGACCATTTTGGCGGATCTCATGGAAGGGCACATGGAGCGGGTCGTCGGCGAGATGACAACAATCCTTGATGGTGTGGCGTGTCCTGTCAGGTGCCTGACACTCTTTGCTCGACACCATCTGTTAATCCACTTCGACTACAAAGAGGATGTCTTTCTCGCCTATTATGAAATCCGTAGCCTTGAAGAGGACAACCGCTCACGCGTCGTCGTATTGCGCGATCATTATGAGGGTTTTCTTAGAAAAACCCTCATTGAGGGCAAGGATCAAGGTCGATTTACCGTTGGAGATCCGGCTGTCCATGCACGGGCTACTCTCGCGATGCTAACAGGTATCACGATCTGGTATCGAGAGGACGGTCGGTTGGCGCGGGACGCGATAATCGAAACCTATGAGCGCGCCGTCGTACAAAGTGTCGGACTTACCTACCCAATGGCAGCCAAGGAACAGTAGCGATGCTTCGCCAAATTGGCCAATGCCTCAACAATGTCAACGAAGTGGCGACATCGTTATGGCCGTGATCAAATCTCAGATTTCGATAAGTTCCGAGGCGTTTCGTGCCAATGTCGCTGCGCACAAGGGGCTGATAGGCACTATCGAAGCAGCAATGGCCAAGGCTCGCAAAGGTGGTGGTGATACGGCCCGGGATCGTCACGTCGCTCGTGGCAAACTCTTGCCACGAGACCGGGTGGTACAGCTCCTCGATCCGGGATCACCATTTCTTGAAATCGGTGGTGTGGCTGCGCATGGCCTCTATAAGGAGGCGGCCCCCTGTGCGGGTGTCATTGCGGGGATTGGGCGAGTTTCAGATATCGAAGTCATGATCGTTTGCAATGATGCTACGGTTAAAGGCGGTACGTACTTCCCGATGAGCGTCAAAAAGCACCTACGCGCGCAGGAAATCGCAGAGCAGAATCACCTTCCTTGCGTCTATCTGGTGGACAGTGGTGGCGCCAATCTGCCAAACCAAGATGAAGTTTTCCCTGATCGCGACCATTTCGGGCGTATTTTCTTCAACCAAGCGACCATGTCTGCGAAGGGTATTCCGCAGATCGCCGTCGTCATGGGCTCGTGCACTGCCGGCGGCGCCTATGTGCCCGCAATGTCAGACATCACGATCATTGTGCGTGAGCAAGGCACCATCTTTTTGGCCGGACCGCCGCTCGTCAAAGCTGCAACTGGTGAGGTGGTAAGCGCTGAGGATCTCGGTGGCGGTGACGTGCATACCAGGCTCTCTGGTGTTGCCGATTATCTCGCGGATGACGACCTCAACGCTCTTGCCCTCGCACGCCAAGCGATCGCTGGACTGAACCGCACCAAGCCGAACCCGCTTGCATTGCAGAGCCCGGAGGAACCGGTCTATGACCCTGATGAGATTTTGGGCGTCGTCCCGGCCGACCTGAAGACACCTTATGACATCCGGGAAGTCATTGCCCGCATCGTCGACGGCTCGCGTTTCGATGAGTTCAAGGCACGCTATGGCGCCACATTAGTTACGGGTCTCGCCCATGTGATGGGCATGCCCATCGGGATCATTGCCAATAACGGTGTGTTGTTTTCTGAAAGCGCGCTCAAAGCTGCACATTTCATCGAACTTTGTTCGACACGAAAGATTCCACTGGTGTTCTTGCAGAACATCACTGGCTTCATGGTTGGCCAACAATATGAGGCTCAGGGGATCGCCAAAGATGGCGCGAAAATGGTCACGGCGGTTGCGACCAGCCAGGTCCCGAAGGTCACTTTCCTCGTTGGTGGTTCCTTCGGCGCCGGCAATTACGGCATGTGCGGACGAGCCTATTCTCCTCGGTTCCTTTGGACCTGGCCCAATAGTCGCATCTCGGTCATGGGCGGTGAGCAGGCCGCCGGCGTGCTCGCAACCGTTAAACGAGATGCGATCGAACGAAAAGGCGGTCAGTGGTCTGCCGATGAAGAGTCTGCTTTCAAACAACCAACGATCGATATGTTTGAGGAGCAGTCCCATCCCCTTTATGCCTCGGCACGGCTCTGGGATGACGGGATCATTGATCCGCGAAAGACCCGTGAGACCTTAGCGCTGAGTATATCTGCGGCGTTGAACGCTCCTATTCCGGAGACCCGCTTCGGTGTTTTCCGGATGTAGGGGGAAACAATGATGTTTGAGAAAATTCTGGTTGCTAATCGAGGCGAGATCGCTTGCAGGATCATTGCTACCGCACGCCGCCTCGGCGTGCGTACTGTCGCGATTTACTCAGATGCCGACCAACAGGCCAAGCATGTCGCCATGGCGGATGAGGCCGTGCATGTTGGTGAGGCGCCGGTTGCTAAGAGTTATTTGTGTATCGGGCGCATTGTCGAAGCGGCACAAGCGACATCTGCCCAAGCAATCCATCCAGGCTACGGCTTTCTCTCCGAGAACCCTGCCTTTGTCGAGGCTGTGGAATCGGCAGGATTGGTCTTCATTGGACCGACCGCCAATGCCATCCGTGCGATGGGCCTGAAAGATGCAGCCAAGGTTCAGATGGAACGAGCTGGCGTACCGGTGGTACCCGGCTATCACGGCGGTGATCAGGATGTTAGCAGGCTCCAGCGCGAAGCGGATAGGATCGGGTATCCAGTACTCATCAAGGCGCGCGCTGGCGGCGGTGGCAAGGGCATGCGCTTGGTACAAGAGCCGCAGGACTTTGCGGCAGCACTCGAAGGGGCTAGGCGCGAGGCATCAGCGAGCTTCGGTGATCCAGACTGCCTCATCGAGAGATTCATCACGCAACCACGTCATGTCGAGATCCAGGTGTTTGCTGACTGTCTCGGCAATGTCGTGCACCTTTTTGAGCGGGACTGTTCCTTACAGCGTCGCCATCAAAAGGTGATTGAGGAAGCGCCTGCCCCTGATATGCCAGAGGCGGTGCGTGCTGCTATGGGCCAGGCCGCTGTCGAGGCGGCGCGCGCCATCGGCTATGTCGGCGCGGGTACGGTTGAATTCATCGCGGATGGGAGCCGAGGTCTCCGCGAGGACGGCTTTTGGTTCATGGAGATGAACACGCGGCTTCAGGTTGAGCATCCAGTATCGGAAGCGATTACCAGGCAAGACTTTGTCGAGCTTCAACTGCACATCGCGGCGGGAGAGCCCCTGCCCTTCACCCAGGACGATCTCAGTATCCAAGGTTGGTCATTCGAAGCACGAATCTATGCGGAAGACGTACCGAGCGGATTTCTGCCGGCGATCGGCAAGCTTGAGCATCTCGCTTTTCCAGAAGGCCGAACCTTTGAACCTGCACCTGTGCGCATCGACTCCGGCGTTCGTCAGGGTGATGTTATCAGCCCATTCTACGATCCAATGATCGCAAAACTGATCGTGCACGGCCCCGATCGCAAAATGGCCCTGTCTAAGCTTCGCAAGGCACTCGCCGAGACCAACATCAGTGGCCTTGTTACGAACCTGAGTTTCCTCTCGGCGCTCTCGTTGCATGACGGATTTAATAAAGGGATCGTCGATACCGGCCTGATCGCGCGTGATCTGGACGACTTGATTGTACATCCGCCTGCCTCTGACAAAGTCGTGGCACTGGCCGGCTTGTTAGCAAGTGGCATTCTGCCATCTCACGGCGACCTCGATCCTTGGTCCTCGCGCCGTGGCTGGCGGCATTGGGGCGACGCGGAATACACCGTTAGATTGAAGGCCCTCGATCTATTGGAGCGTCGAATAAGATTCATCAGCGACAATCGCTTTCGCATCATAGGTGGCGATGAAAGCTTCGAATTGCAGGTCGAGTGTCTTGGCGATCATCACTATGCGCTCACGACAGCCGGTCATCGTATGACGGCAAGCGCGGTCCGTGTTGGCAAAACGATTGCTATCTTCAGTGACGGTCAATCTCACCATTTCGAGGTTCCCGATGCCTTGCAAACCGAAGGCAGATCCGTTGAAGAAAGCGGTGATGTCTTGGCGCCGATGCCAGGTCTTGTGAAAGTGGTGATGACCGAGGCGACCCAAAAGGTCAGCAAAGGGGACGCCTTGATCGTACTTGAAGCCATGAAAATGGAGCACACGCTGACGGCGCCTAAGGACGGCATTGTGACCGAGATCTTGACTGAACCCGGCGCCCAAGTCGACGCTGGCGCCCTTCTTCTTACGTTAACGGATGGCGACGTGGATGAACGAATTCAATGATCATCTGGGGTTGCGTAAGGTTGCGAACGTAACGCACTAGCAATAGCGTCGTATTGATGTCCAAGCGAGTATAAACACCTCCTCATGATGTGTATTTCGCTAGCAATACTTTACCATGTCCAACTCATCTGAGCCTATGAAGCATACCATCTTGCAGTCGTTCAAAAAAACCGTTCCTGAAGATGACGATCGATTCTTGACAACAACTTACCACCAAAAAGAACAAAGCATGGGTGTCAATTTGGAATTCTCATGGTCATGCCTGCCGAACGACGCCAAGGCGCTCTTCGTGAGCGGTTTTGTAAAGGCGTTTGTTGCCATACACTCCTTGGCATCACATTTGCTCTTCAAGGAGCAAACAATGTGAGAGATGCTTCGCGTTGGCGTCAGCCATAGGAACGCGTTTGGGGAGAAGAAGAGATGGCAGCGGATACGATGGACAAGGCGGCAGGAGGCATTGGGGTCGGGAGTGTGACTCCCTTGCACCCTCTCGAACCGCTTACCAAAGACGAGATCAGCGTGGTCTCAGCGGTCATTCGGCAAGATATGTCAGAGCTTGGCGACGCGCTGCGCTTCGAAATGATCGAGCTTCTCGAGCCGCCTAAGTCGGTTGTCCGGGCTTTCGCGTCTGGAGATCCGATGACCCGAAAGGCGCGGGTCAACGTGTTCAAAGCAGGCGTTGTCGGCGTTTGGCGCCTGACCGTATCGATCGATGACGGGAAAGTTTTGACCAAGGATCATGTCGCGGATGCCTGCCCGATGATCCAACTCGAGGAATTTATGGAGATTGAGGACGCCGTCAAAAAGGATCCGCGCTTCATCGACGCTTGCAAAAAGCGTGGTCTCACTGACATGTCGCTGATCTGCGTCGATCCATGGTCCGCCGGTAATTTTGGCGTAGACGGCGAAGAGGGGCGGCATCTCAGCCACGCTTTTTGTTGGGTGAAGTCGAGCGAGAATGACAACCTCTATGCTCACCCGATCGATGGTTTGAATCCCGTGGTCGACATCAAGACTCTTGAAGTCATTCGTGTGGACGATCATGGAATCACGCCCGTGCCAAGGCTGGATG
>JANQPX010000013.1 GCA_028285265.1 Geminicoccaceae bacterium | reverse complement strand
CCAACAGCGTCAGGGCTTCCAAATCGCCTGTCTGGAAGAAATCGCCTATCGCCTCGGCTATATCGACAATGCCGCACTGGAGACCCTGGCCGAACCGCTCCTCAAAACCGATTACGGCCGCTATCTCCTCCAGGTTCTCGATGAACAGGGACCCCGAGATTGGGCCAAACTCGGCTGATCTCTTTGACAGAAGACCAGATGCCTTGTTGGTCGTCTTGGTCAGGTAGAATTCACTTGGATTGTCGTCAGTTCACGTCCGTTGAAGGGAGTCGTGACAGAGGGCGCCTGAAAGCCCCATTTCTACTGAAAACGTTATAATTCAAGTAGGATAGACGTTATACGGTCTCTGCGTGAATACAACCTATAAGATCATTATTTTCTAATATAATGCACTTTAAGGTTGCTTTGCCTCGATATCCCATCATAGATTCGGGATATGGACTTTCGGCAGAGACATGCATGATCAATGGGTGCATTTTCAAGATTTCTAACAGCCAATCCGTGGTGTCGGCAGTGCATCGCCGTCGTCCCTTCAAGCCGGAGATGCAGCGCCGATGATGCGTTCCCTCGGTAGTTGGCTGGCCCAGCCGCGCAGTCGACGAGTCCTCATCTTGGCGCACGATATCATCGTTGTCGCCGTTGCGTTTCCGATCGCGATCGCGCTTCGTGAAAACTTCGATCTGGGTCCGTATCAAGTCTTCCCCGCCATTTACGGCACTGTCTTATTGCTCATCATCACACCGTTGGTTTGGCGGCTGATGCGCGTTCAGCAAAGCATGTGGCGCTATGCATCGTCGGACGAACTGCTGACGGTGGTGAAAGCCTTATTCGTCATCGTGGCGCTGTTCCTGCTTGCGATGTTCTTCGTTGATCGCCTCAATGGCGTGTCACGCTCTGTCCTGATTTTGTTTTGGGCCATTGCCTTTGCTGGGCTTTGCAGTACCCGAATTATCTACTGCAGCATGGTCAAGGCCTATCAGCGCCGTCGGCTCAGCAAGCAGCGTGGCACAGCCCATCGGGTTGTCATCCATGCGAACCTGGACGAAGCATCAGCGGCGATCCAAGCCTTCCATCGCGTCCACGGGTTCCATGCCGATCTCGTCGGTATCATTAGCGATGATGCCGAACGGGGAAGGCTGCTGCATGGTGTCGAAATCCTGGGTAGTACGCGGCAGCTCAAGGAGATCTTCGCATCCTTGGAGGTAACCGGACGGTCGCCACAGGTCATAATGCTCGGCGACTCACGGTCCGAGAGAGACGCAGTTCAGATTCAAGAGTTGGTGGCAACCGACCTCTCGCTTTTGCGGTCAAGAGACATCGAGACCGTTCAGTTCGACCACCGATCGCACGCGTCCGTCCTGGATCTGGCGCCTCCTGGGTCGGGGCGGAAGGCCTATACCGGGATGAAGCGCCTGATGGATGTTGTTGTTGCCTCGACGGCGTTGTTTCTCCTGTCACCGCTTTTGGTCCTGATCGGCTGTGTGATCTATCTGACGGATGGAGCGCCGGTCTTTTTTGTCCAGGTCCGTGCGGGTAAAGACCTGCGCGAGTTCCGTCTCCTTAAATTTCGCACGATGAAGCCGCCGATCGATAAAGAGGGGCGGTCTTTGGCTGATGACGAGCGTATCACGTGGTTTGGATCCCTTCTTAGGGCAACGCGGGTTGATGAGATCCCTCAGCTTTGGAATGTCCTGAAAGGTGACATGAGTTTGGTTGGGCCACGACCGTTGCTCCCACGGGACATGCCAAAGGAAGCTCATACACTTGCGGAGCGATATTGTATTCGCCCGGGAATTACCGGTTGGGCGCAAGTTAATGGTGGAAAAAAGATCGACAATGATCTCAAGATGCCGCTTGATATTTACTATATTAGAAATTTCTCCTTGCTTTTCGATTTGAAGATTATGATCATGACGGTGGATACTGTGATTAATGGTGAGAAAGTGAATAAAAGCGCAAAGGGCGCAAGTAGTCTTGATGTCGTGAGTAGTCGAATGTAATTGGAAATTTGAGGGATTTATCGATCAACGCGAAAGCTCGTTAAACGAGTGAGCTGAAATAAAACGATGGGCGGACTCTGCCTCGTAGTTCTCTGGAAGTACGAGGTTCTCTGGATGCAAGGCAACCTATATTCCGGCTCGGCAGGACGTCGATCCAAGATTGTCTTTGTGAATCGATTTTACTGGCCCGACGAGTCGGCAACCGGGCAGTTGCTCACCGATCTTGCCGAGCATATGGCAAGGAACGGATCGGACGTCACCGTTGTAACCAGCAGGCTTCACTATTCCTCGGCCGATCAAAAGCTGGAGGGTGCAGAGCAGTGTAACGGCGTGAATATTCACCGCGTCTGGACGACGGCTTATGACCGCTCGTCAATGCTGGGCCGGCTCCTCGATCTCGTGACCTTCAACCTGTTTGCGATGGTGGCCCTCATCAGATTTCTGAGGGCTGGGGATATCGTCGTCGCCAAGACCGATCCGCCTTTTATCCAGCTCTTTGCCTTTATGGCTGCGCGGTTGCGGCGTGCCAAGCTCGTCAATTGGTGCCAGGATCTCTTCCCAGAAGTGGCCTATGCACTGATGAAGCAATCGCATTTTTCCGGTTATCGAAGCCTGCTTTCTGCTGCGCGAAACTTTGCGCTTCGCCGGGCGGACTACACCGTCGCAATTTCGAAGGAAATGCGCCTCACACTGCTTCATCAAGGGATCCATCGCGACCGCGTCTTGGTGATCAACAATTGGTGCGACAGACAGATAACGCCGATTCCCAAAGATGAGAACACATTGCGGGACAAGTGGCATCTCCAGGAAGATTTCGTCATTGGCTATTCCGGCAATCTGGGCCGGGCCCATGTTCCTGAAAGTGTCTATAGGCTCGTGCAGGAGCTTGCCGGCATTCCCAAGCTGAAGATGCTGTTCATCGGTGCCGGACATGGGATGACATGGCTACAGCAACAATGCCGAGCGGAGGGCTTTGATCATGTTGTCTTCCAACCCTACCAATCCCGACGCGATCTCAGCCTTAGCCTCTCGGCACCTGATATTCATCTGATCAGTCTCCGAAGTGGCTGCCAGAAATTTATCGCCCCTTCAAAGTTCTACGGCATTCTCGCGGCAGGACGGCCGGTCGCTTTCATCGGTGACCTGGATAGCGACATGGCAAAGGACATTTACCGATCACGCTTCGGTCTCACGCTCTCGCCAAATCGAATCGGCGATTGGCGTCAATCGATTGTGAACGTCATGCAGAATGGCGACGAACTCGCCATGATGTCGAGGAACGCGAGACAAGCCTTCGATTGGCGCTTTGCGCCAAGCACGTCTCTCAAAGCTTGGCAGCGGGTTCTCGAAAAGACGACAGCGCAACCTGAATTCCCACACGAGAAGACGGTTGTCACGGCAACGCAGTAGGGACATCGCCAGCGCGTCTCCATGAGATAAAAAGGGTTCGTCAGAAGAGGCCATCATCGACGGTGTCGATCGGAGTCGTCGACAGCTAAGTGAAGCCGATCGAGCCACAGGAAGGACTGGTCAGAGTCTCGAATTCAATTAATGGTTGAATTTTTGTTCAAGCCTTTCTATGAGACATGGCTCGACGATCACGATGGGAGATTGGGTTTGCCCCCATACACAAAGAAGCGAGGCGTCTTCCGGTTGTCATTCGCCTCCATCGCGGCATCAGGAGGCCATTGGATTCCAGGTCCTCGTCTTTTCGCCGAGGCTTAAATGCGCGAGCTTCTGCCCCATGCGAAACTCCTTGCCCAATTTCAGCTTCACGCGGAAGCAGGGGAGGGTGATCGAGGTGTCTATGCCGAGCTTCATGGTGCTACCTATCCGCTAAGCGGCATCCTCGAAGAAGCGGGTGCCCAATGGCTGAGCGAGAGCCAGACTTGGGTCTTTCAGGACAGCGGTTCCTATTGGCGTTTTCTGGAGGCCTTGGGCAAGGAGGCCAGAGGTGAGGTCTTCGGACTTGCCGAAGAGAATGCGGACTTTTTTGAAAGTGATCTTCCCAAAGCGCGCATTCGGCGGTTTCTGGATCTTGGGCCGAATGCCTTTCAAAATGATGACTTGCTCGAGCTGATCCTGTCCTATGACTCCTTTCTCTCCAATCCTTCATCGGCCAGTAACAAGCTGATGGATGAGTTTGGAAGCTTAGGCGCGATCCTCGCCTCAGAACCATCAAAGCTGACCCGTATCGACGATCTGACGCCTCGCTCTTGTTGTCTTCTAAAAGCGATTCAGCTGACTATTGAGCGCGTGATGCACGAGACGATTGAGGAAAACCCAATTATCGGCTCTGGCGATGCCTTACTGAAGTTTCTAAGAGCGCGGATGCAGCATCTCAAAGTCGAGGAGATGCTCGCGATCTACCTCGATCGGCGCAACCGACTGATTAAGGTAGAGAGCGCCCAAGGTAGCGTTGACCACGTACCTCTTTATCCGCGTGAGATCGCTGCAAGAGCGCTCAACCTCTTCGCTTCGGCGGTGATCGTTGCCCACAATCATCCGACGGGCAATCCGTCACCTTCGAAAGCGGATATCGCGACGACCAAGAAGGTCAAAATGGCGCTCGAAACTCTCGACATCGATCTCTATGACCATGTCATTGTCGGCCGACAAACGCATTATAGCTTCAAGGCTGAGGGGCTAATTTAGCGCTCCTATCTGTTGTCTTCGTCTAGACAGGCTGATAGCTCCGCGATCGGTGTCGTCGGCGAGACCGAAGCGGGACGCGGCGTCGTTGCTTCTCGCTGAGACCTTGCTTCGTCCGTGATCGACGGAACTTCATGAACCGTCGAGACAGCATCTGCGGTTGCCGCTGCAGGAGGGATCGCAGCAAGATCACTAGGAGCAACGCGGTTTCCAACCGCCGGAAGCCGGAAAAGGGCGAGAACAGAATGTCCCATGCGAGAAGCATGGCGCCGTAGAGATAAAGGGGGCGCAATTCGCTTCGTCCCTCGCTTGACCGTAGGAGGGATCGAACGATCAAGAGCAGGATGTTCGCCCAGAACAGGCCCCCCACAAGGCCAGCCTCAATCCAGCTACCAAAGATATGAGAATGAAGAGGGATCGCATCGTCGGCGGCTTGGGCAGGACTATTGCTCAGACCTCGATCAAATCGCCGCTCAGCAAGCATGTCGGCGTAATATGCATTTCGTGGCCAAGACCCATGTCCGATGAGAATGGAATCGAAGATCGCCTCAAAATAGACGAGGACCTCACTTCGGCCGGCGATGATCAGCGGCGCATCGGCGTCTTCGACTTGCATCTTAAATTTGTTGGTCGCGTTTTCTGAGAGCCATCCCGACGTTGCGGCATGACGATAAAATTCGGAGGCGGCGAGGCCTGCGATCGTGACGCCGAGCAACAAGCCCAACGCGGTATGAAGCCGCATCGTCGGCCTTTTGCCAGGCTGCTTTCGAATGAAGGTCGATGTGAGCAGGATCATCGAGGCGAGAAGCAGGACTGATCCGTGCGACCTGAAGTCCATGAGGATATCGAACAGCCCAAGACACGCCAAAGCGAGTGCAGAGACGTATGATCGTGATGTCACCGACATCGGCAAGACCACGCAGAGCAAGATGACCAACATTGCGACGGGCTTCGCCAGGCCGATTTTCCAAGGGATCACGTCGCCCTCGAGACCAGCGAAGGTAATCCAGACTCGTCCTAGCGCGAAACCCAGGCAGAAGAGAATCAGTCTGGATCGATTATTGTTAACGATGATGTAGATCGAGGCGAGATTGAGCAAAAAGAGAAGAATCCGCGCCCATCCTCGAGAGTATTGCTCATAGAGTGTTTCGTTCCATAGATCGGATGCAAATTGACATAAAAAGTAAGCACAGCCGATTTTCATGACTAAGCTGAGATCCCGGCTAAGCCGTGCAACACGTCGTCTTAGAAAAACGATGGCGGCAACACAGGGAAGGATAAGCTCAGCGAGGAAAATTTGGCTGCCGACATCGACCTGGAAGGCGATGGTGGCAGGTACCAGAAAGCAAATGCATTTGAGGAGGAAATCTTCTGTCGTCTTTACCTGCATAAACCGGCTCATCAATGATAAAATGCAATTCGCCTCGGGCGACGAGGCCGGCAGAGCTTACGTTGAGAGCGAGTGATCTACAACTTATAGACGAATAAAGTTTTGCAACATTAGATTTTTGGGTGCGTTCTTTAATTCGATTCCCATCGGTGAGCATTCGAAGAAACGCATCATCCAATCCGGAGCTTCTCATCCTTGACGGCACCTTCGTGAGATGTCGTTCGTGACAGGTCGTTGCAAAGAGGCACTCCGGCTAAACGGCCGCCCAAGAGATCGCCCGATCAGCGTGCACACTGGGGTATCCAACCGTGACTAAGCGGGTGGATGAGCCACAACAGCCGGGCTTCATCTGTATGCATGAACGCTGATGGCAGGGCCCGCTGAGGCTCCAAGAAGCGGTTGACGGTGTGCAGAAACCAGGTTCCTATTTCAACGCCGAGTCAACGAATTTTTGCACGTTAAAGTTGTTTTTCATCAGTGGACAAAACACCTTAAAGTTTATATCTTCCCGTTTCTATTTCTAGAAGCTGGAAGGTTTATCATGCCTCCGAAATCCCCAGGAGAGGACGAAAACTCCCAAATAGCGGCTTATTATAGGTACGCTTATCCGCCATACCCTGAAGGGACTACGGATGATGGCTGGTCTCTCCAAGAGATTTTGGGACTGGCAAGGCGACGATGGGAGATTATTGCAGCATCTATCGTCCTTGGGACCGCTGCAGCGTCCGTCTGGGGCTATCATCAGCCCATCACCTATAGTGCGACTGCCCAGATCCTGATCGAACCGGAGCACCGCGTTGTCGATTTGGACAGCGTTGTCGAGGCTGTGGGGTCGGATGCTGGTGCGATTGAGACACAACTTAACCTTCTCAAATCGAGCGGCTTCTTAGAGGGCTTTGTCAGCCAAGACCAAGTCGCTGAAGTGTCGGAAATGCATGCTCTGTCACAGCTTCAATTGATGAAGGATGCTGTGGATGAGGAGACGAAGGCTACCAATTCGGCCTTCGCAGCCGATGGCGGGGAAAGCGAGAGTGGGCTGAGCCTCTCTCGGGTCATTGCTGATCGAGCTGCGGTGATACAGGAGGGCCTCAAGGTTGTCCAACAAGGCCGATCCTTCATCATTGATATCGTCTACACATCGACGGACCCAAAAGAGGCGGCGCTGACGGCGAACGATCTTGCCGAGTATTACATCTCGGATGAGGCCGAGCGACGTCGGACCATCACTGGTGATGCAAGCCGCTTTCTGGAGGATCGTCTTGAGCAGTTGGAAGGTGAGCTCCTCGAAGCTGAGGAAGCGGTTCATCGCTACCGGATCCAAAATCCAACAGCCGTCGATAATGAGACGAGCATCACTGATGAGAGGCTCTCCGATCTCGTCTCGATTCTGATTCGCACGCGCGCCGAGCGGAAGGAGAAAGAGGCGAGGCTGGCCTTTATCAAACAGCTTCGACGAAATGGCGCGAATATCGATTCGCTGACCGAAGTCCTTCGTTCGCCGCATATGGCATCGCTCTGGGAAGAAGAGTCACGCCTGCGGAAAGCAGAAGCCGAGCTTCGCCTGGATTTCGGTGAAAACCATCCACGAATCATCGCGCTCAATGAAGAGCGGGCAGAACTCGAAGATCGGGTCCGTTTGGAGACCGATCGCATCGTTGCCAATGTCGCCAATGAACTCCAGGTTCTTCGCGAGCGCGAACGGTCCCTCGATCAAGACATGGACAATCTGTCCGAGCTTGCGAATGAGGCTGACAGGTCGACCGATCATGCCGCCATTCAACTGCGCCTGCTCGAGGGTAAGGCAGAGACAAGCCGGCGAATTTACGAAGACTTCCTGGTGCGTTTTAAGGAAACGCGCGAGCAGGAAGCCATCGTTCAGGCCAATACAAGGCTTGTGGCATCGGCAAAAACGCCGACGGTGCCATCGAGCAGTAGTCCTCTTCGTCTCGCACTCCTCGGCCTTGTTGGATCTTCCGCGGTCGGTTTTGGCCTTGCCTTTCTTCGCGACAAAACAGACCGGAAACTGAGGAATGCAAAAGAAATCGCGCAATCTCTCAAGATCAACCTTCTCGGCAGCGTGCCGCATCTGAGCGAGAAGGAACGGGATCAGCGCCGATTTCATGAGTATCTGAGACGGAAGCGCGCGTCGCGCTTTGCTGAGTCGATACGATCGATCTACACACAGCTGATGATCACCTCGGAGGCGGAGAGCGCGCCGAAAGTGGTGCTGGTGACGTCAACGGTGCCGAATGAGGGCAAGACAACCTTCGCAACCAGCCTCGCAACAATGCTGGCCTTGGATGAGAAAAAGACGCTGCTGCTCGATTTGGATTTCAGGAATCCAAGCGTCTACGGTTTGCTCGATTTAGACGACGACGTTGATGATGATGACGATGAGGCCAAAGGCAAGCCATCAAACTTTGAGGCCTATCTGCGTCGTCAGGACGGAGATGACGAGCCTTCGATCGTCGAGATGAAGTTCGGCTGCCACGTCTTGGGATTGCAATCAGCGGCCAAGGATCCGGGGAAACTTCTCCGATCATCGCGACTGAGCGACTTTCTCAAGACCATGCGGGATCGCTATGATCTGATCATCATCGATGGTCCGCCGTCATTGGGATTGAGTGACATCAAGGCCTTGCTGGCAGTTGTAGACTCCCTGGTCTTCATCGCACGTTGGAATAGCACCAATGCCGATATCGCAGCGGAAGCTGTCGAGGAACTCCAGCGATGCAAGGCGCAAATCGCCGGCGCCGTTCTGACGCAGGTCAATCTCAAGAAGCAGGCCAGGTATGGCTATACCGGAAGCGGCCATTATCCCGGCACCGACAATAGCTACTATCGGAATTGACGGGGTAACGATCGAGGGAAGGTTTGCGTTCAGAGGCAGAAGTGAACGACAGCTGCTGCAGTCAGCACTCGTCCTTCCAGACGTCTGGCTGATGGTGAGGTCCGGTAAAGCTAGCCATTGACGGAGGCCTGACAGGTGGGTGGGCTGAAGCCCGTGTTCCTGTTGACGATGCCGCGGACAGCCGTCGCCTATGGTGCCGCGTTGCGAAGTGGCATCGTATTCCCAGAACGTCCCTTTAAGCGACTTGAAGCAAGTCGTTGATCGCAGCGCGATCGAAAATAGGTGCGGACATAGCCGGAAGCAAAAAGGGCCAGGAAGCTCAACAGCATGAAGGCAACGAGTGCCAAGGCCGTTTCCATGACCAGGAGGAGGGGGCCGTTCTCAGCAAGGCTTTGTCCTGTCTTCGCAACGTCACTCGGCGTTTCTAACATGTCCACCTCACTATCGTTTAAGTTGTATCCATAGCATGAAATCAACCTAGAGTCATATTCTTTCGCAATCTCTGGGAACGTGCCTTCGCTTCGTTGGCCTTCGGTGGGCAGGCGTCAACAAGGCATCAGCGCCGTTGCGACCGGGCAGCGTTTGTTTCGGTAGGAGAGGGGCGCGTTTGAAAGGCTCTCATCGACAAGCAGGCTCGGGCAGATCGCCCTACTGAGCGCTCACTTGCGTTCGATTGTTGTAATAGCCGTAATAGCCGATCTCATCGAGATGACGGTACTTCCTACCGGCGAGCATATCCACGCGGGATAACGCGACACCAGCCAGGTTCGCGCCGACATCACGAAGTTGTTCGATGGCGATTTGGGCCGCACCTCGTGTCGTGGTGAGCCAACGGGTCAAGAGAAGAGTTGTATCCGCATGGCGTGCGAGCTCCAGGCCATCGGCAACGGCACTGATACTCGGCGAGTCGAGAAAGATCCAATCATAGTGGTAGCGCAGTTCGTCCAGGAGAACGCCCATCTCTGGCGATCGCACATGGGTTGGAGAGTTGGCGTCGCATGTTCCGGCCTGCAAGATGAAGAGGGGTGTTTCTGGATCTTCGGACAGCGAAATGTCGCCACCGACAGGTCCTTGAAACAGCTCACATAAGCCAGCCGATGGGCTAAGCCCCAAGGCCGCGTGAACCCCAGGATTTCGAACGTCGACATCAATAAGCAGCGTTTTTGCCCCGGTCATCGCCGCTTGTCGTGCCATGATCACAGCCGTCGTCGTCTTGCCTTCCAACGGTTCTGTTGAGGTGACCAGGACGACAGCACCCTGATGGGATCGAAGCGATTCCATCGTGCAGATACGGCTCCGGATGCGTTGGATCGATTCAGACTGGGCCGAGTTCGGGTTGGCAAAGGCATAGTCTGCGACGGACTGACCTCGCGCTTGATGGCTCGGAAGCTCCGGCACATAGCCAAGAGGATTGAGCTCTGAGCGCCGAAGGTCCTCCATGTTCTTAAAGCCAAAGTCCGAAACCCATCGGTCTCGCAAAAAGATCGTGACAAGTGCCATGACGAAGCCCGCCATGGCGACGATCAGAACGATTGGAAAGAACTGCGGGTGGGATGATCGATAGGGAATACTCGCCGGTGAGATGACTTTCGCTCGGGCCCGCTTCATCGCCTGTCGTTGTTCGATTTCCTGGCGGTGTAAGAGGAGATCACTCAGAAGGCCTCTCTCCGTATCCAAAGCCTGCTTCAGGACGAGAAATTCGGCCGTGCCTTCGCTTTGTTCATGCACTTCGGACTTGAGGGTCGAGAGCTGCTGCTCGATCTTATTCTGACGCGCCGTATTGATGCTGAGATCACTTCCGATGCGGTTTTTTAAACGCGCCGTTTCGTTTTTGATAAGTCGTTGCGTGTTGTCGATTTCGTTCGCCAAACCAATCATCGAGGGGTGACGTGGGCCAAGCTCTCCGTTCAATTCGGCACGGCGCTGTTGCAGTTCTGATTCGAGACGAACCAAATCTTGAAGGGCAGGTGACTTGGCGAACGACAAGGCAAGTGCTGCACCGTTCTCGATGTTTTCATCGCTCAATTGATGATAGCGAGCGCGAAGATCCGCACCTTCCGCCTTGGCGGCGGCGAGTTGGGTGGTGAGTTCGGCCAGACGGGCGCCGCTTGTTTGCTCGACGAAAGCGTCGAGATCCAGCCCGGTAATGGCATGCTCGCCGGCAACCTCCAAGAACTGCCCTTCGATGGTAACCAGCTTCTCTTGGACGTTCTCAATCCGACTTGAAAGCCAAGTCATCGCTTTGGCTTCCCTTTGTTTCTGGTTCTCCCGCTCTGCCGCGATGAACAGTTGCGCCGCCGTATTGACGATGATCGCCGCCTTTTTGGGATCCCTGGAGGTAACGGCGATAGAGATCACGTGCGAGCCGCCTCGCTGGGTGACGGTTAGTCGATCGAACAGCGCATCGATCACGTCATTTTCTCGGGCGGCCTTGCTGATGCCCTCGGACGACGAGCGGGGTTGATCACCGGTGAACTCCGGATCGGAAAAGAGCTCGGTGCCAATCGCAACGTCGCGAAGAAAGGCCCTTGACGAGATCAGAGCAAGGCTTGTGCCGATGACTGGGTTTTGCCGCGGATCCGTCGCCGTTCGCTTGCCGATCTTTATGTAGCGCTTGGGCAGTTCATCGAGTTGGATCCGGACTTCGGCTGTGTATTGCCGTTCTTGTAGACCCAGAAAAACAATTGCGGCCAAGGCAAAGGTGACGGTTGTCAGGATAACAATAAAGCGGTGAAACCACCAAACACGGGCGATCGCCGAGGGCTGTAAGTCCTCACGCTCTGTCCGTTGGGCCAAGGGGTCTTGTTCGGAAGAGTCTTCCATCGCTAACGGCCATTTGCCCAAAAGCTTCATGTCGGTGAGGGACATGAACGGTCGGTTCTCAGGAACGACACGATTGACGAGGGGCGTGCTCGCCAGGGTGCCTTAGGCCCAGGCGCCGAGACGGTGCGCGGCTCATCATTTGGACCATGCTACCCTTCCAGCCCGTCACTGGCTGATCGCCCCACCATGTCATAAGTGCACCGTGCGTCGCGCTAAAATTCAATCATAAAGAGTTATAAGTCTATTTTCAAGAAACCATGGGTGAATTTACGATCGCGCGACCGGTGCATCGCGAGGTCCTAGATCTGGGTCAAGATCCCATTCTTGCATAGCGCCTGGCGAGCCACAGATGCCCCTCTTCGCGCCGCCTGCCAAGAAGCCGCGCGCCAAGGGCAAAAACGACGTCAACCATGAACGTACGGTACTCGATGAGATAACGTCGCCAGAGACGGCTCGGCTCTTTGAGAAGGCGGTAGAGCCAGCGAAGCTCGTATCGATTGATCCAGGCCGGGTAGTATTGGGTCTCAATACTGTACTGATCCAAGAAGCCACCACAGGTAAAGCCGACGCCCTTAAATCCCTGCTGTTTCAGTCGAAGCAACAAGCTCTCCTGAAGAGGGGCACCCATGCCGACAATGACGGCGTCGGGCGAACGTGCTGCCACCCAATCCGCGATCTCATCAAAGGTGTGATAGCCATCCATCGCGCCGAGATAGTCGATATCGCCGTAGATCTTTCGCATCTTCTGAGAAGCGCGATCGGCAACACCTGGCTTTGAGCCAATGATGCAGACGGACTTCTTCATCAAATTGAGCTGATTGAGAACGGGGTGAAACAGCGACGTCTCGTCGAAGCTCTGTCGTTCGATGTCGGCATGATTGATCCAGCCCGCCGCCATCGCGACGCCGATACCGTCGGGAAGGACCAGGTCAAAGTGCCAAAGCGCGTTGGCATAGGCTTGGTCATGCAGCCGAAGATGGAATGAATGGGGGTTGATAAAGGACACGATGCAGCTTTGGCGTTCGGCAAGGCATGTCTTGATGTGACGGAGCGTATGCTCAACGGTGTTGGCTTGGCTGATGGGAAGTCCAAGCAGGGAGTCCTTAGCTATCATCGCCACGTGCCATCTCGTATCTAAACCATAACGCGTATTATAATCTCTAGTAATCAATTTGAAAGTTTAATTCAACTCATTGGTGATATAAAACTGGAGCGATGACGAGCCTTGGCACCGTGGGCGAATGAGACGAAGAGGCTTGTTGACGTCGGAGACCGACGGTCTGTTGGTAGAGTTGCTTTGGGTGGTGGGATCGCGTCCAATGCAGGGCGCTTTCAACGTCTCGGCGTTGGTGCGTTACCGGCGTTGCCGATCTGACGATTTAGGGTTGTGCGGGGGGCACCCAGCTGGGATATACAGACCTCATACTGGCGATGGCACACCTGTCTGCTGATCGCCTGACAACCGATGGCATTCTCACCTTAGGGCGAGATTGAAAACGGCGATTGGGGGCTCACTGACCCGTCGGTCTTATCGGTAGAAACCGCGTCTCTTGACGCGATGCCATGGGGATGACCGATCCGGCAGCCCTACGCGTGTGTGTCCCAGCACAGGGGACGTCACGGTGCCGATGAGGGGCGACAGGCATGCTTGTCGGTGATGGTTGTTGACCCAAAAAGCACAACCTCTAATTTGAGTTCCTGCCGGTCAAAAAAATACTAGAAATTGCTTTAAGAATTTTCCATATCTATCTCTAGCGAAGGGGTTTTCCCCTTCCCAATCTTTTTGCCTGATATCCCAATCATTCAAAGTGAGGTTCCCTTGGCCGAGAGTCGTGCGCACGCAGAACAATTCCATGCCTTCGATAAACCGTGGCACGAGCCTGGCATTGAACCTGCCCTCAACGATATGTTGGATGACCCCATCGTTCAGCGCTTGATGAACCGGGATGGTGTTCATCGAGATGATGTCGAGCGGTTGATCGATCGGATGCGGGTTCGCCTTCTCGCAGCACGGTCGCATCCGGTCGGGAAGGTCGCTTAGACAACAAGGACATGGCCGGCGCGCAGCATCGCAGGGCCGGCCATGGCGGACGTTTGTGGTCTCACCCTAAACGCTAGGGTTTTGATCGTCTGATCAGGTGCTCAAAAGAACCGGATACCCATCCGCACCTGATGCGCTTGAACGTCCTTTTCGACGTCGCCGATGTCCGTTTCAAAATGCTCAAATCGATAGGCCACCACGATGTCGAACGATGATGCGGCAGCAAAGGCGACGCCGAGTTCCCCATGACCGGTGATGGCGAGGTCGTCATCATCGATCTCGTCATCGAACGCAAGAGACGCTACGCCGACACCGATGCCCGCATAGGGAAGAATGTTCGTGCTGCCAACGCCGATGAAATCAACATGTAAGCTCGCCGTACCGCGAAGCGTCGTCAGCTCCTCGTCCCTGTTGCCGAAGTCGAGGCTCGATTGACCATAAGAAATCTCGGCTTCGGTGCGTACCGAGCCGAAGATGTAGCCTGCTAGACCGGAAACGACGAAGCCTGAATCGAAGTCGAGTTCATGATCCATGATCTCGTTCGGGCGGTAGAAGACAGCGCCGCCAGCCATACCGAAATAAGAACTGCCAATGGCTTGTGCGAGGGTGACCTTGGGAAACGTTATGAGCAAAAGGACCAAGAGGACCTTCGCATAGTGACTCCGCTCTAATCGCACGCGTTTCACTCTTTCGCCGGATTGTGATGGTCGGGGAAGCGACAAAGATCGTGCGGATGAACTTGCCGACATGCGGCGAAAAAATCAATTAAAAGTAGATATTATAGGATAATTTTTCTTCTAAAAGTTCTTATCTCTGATCGAGCTCGACCATGATCGATGCAGCGCTGCGGCGATCAAGGCGACGCCTCAATGCTCAATCAGGATAGCCCCAACAACCAAGGCAGGCTCTGCGTTGGGATGCCGCTACGTCTCTGAGCGTTGAGACAAGGGCAAGTGGGCTTTGCCTTCGACTTCTGCGGTCCACTTGCCGGCACGAACCCATTGGGACGACGCATCGGTCATCGGCTGAAAGTCCCACGTCGGCGAGCGCCCGATATTGTGCGCGCGCTGCACCAGGCGGCGACGGTTTTGGTCCTGGATGATCGCCGCTCTGATCTCGCCAGCGTTCCAGAGCTTGGCGGCTGTTTTGGTCAGCGCGTCGAGTGTTGTTTGATGGGCAGGCTCGCTGGCAAGGTTCGTGCGTTCGACCGGGTCGGCCTCAAGATCGAAGAGCAGGGGCGGATCGATCTCGCTGTAGAAGAGCTTGTGGCGATCTTCACGCAGCATGAAGGTCGGCTCGAAGACACCTTCGGCGAGGAACTCACTCGCGATCAGACGGGGGCCGATCGTGCCTCCGTCAAGAAGGCTGACCAGGGATAGACCGTCGGCCTCCAAGATGTCTTCGGCCTTGCCATCACCGAGTTCATGGAAGGTGGGTAAGATGTCGAGTAGCGAGACGGGCGTCTCGATGCGCCTCGGCTGGAAGCGCTTCGGCGACCAAACGATCAAAGGAACTCGAACAGCCCACTCGAAAAACGTCTTTTTATAATAGAGCCCACGCTCCCCCATCATGTCGCCGTGATCGGACGCGAAGACGACGATCGTGTTATCGGCGAGACCGGCCTTAGCAAGTGCGGTCATCAAGGCGTCGACCTTGCTGTCGATGTAGCTGATCGAGGCGTAGTAGCCTTGGCGCATGCGCCGAAGATCGTCATCGGTCACGGTCGCTTCGGCGATCGAGTAGTGCTCATAAATGCGCCGGCTATGCGCGTCCATTTCATTGTGGCCGATCGCCCGAACCTCGGGCAGATCGATGTCCTCCTGTTGATAGAGGTCCCAGAATTCGGGTTCGGCGACATAGGGGTCATGCGGCGAGGTAAAGGAGGTCGTGAGCATGAACGGGCGATCGTTTGGATCGCGGGCGCGGTCATAGAGCCAGCGGATCGCTTGATAGGTCACTTCATCGTCATAGTCGATCTGAAGGGAGCGCGCGCAGGGCCCGGTCTCCATGACATTCTGCATATTTTGAAACGCCACCTTCGCTTCCGGCTCAGCCCAGTTGGGGGTCCAGCCGAAGTCGGACGGATAAATGTCCGTGGTCAGGCGCTCTTCATAGCCATGGAGCTGGTCAGGGCCGGCAAAATGCATCTTACCGCTTAAGCAGGTGAGATAACCGGAAAGACGAAGATAGTGCGCAAAGGTTGGCTGCGAGGCGCGGAACTCGGGCGCGTTGTCATAAGCGCCGACCTTATGCGGCAAGAGGCCGGACATCATCGACAGCCTGGACGGCCCGCAAAGCGGCGAGTTGCAATAGGTGTTTGCGAAGACGACGCCTTCCGCCGCCAGCCGATCAAGCGCCGGCGTTTTGGTCACCTTGTGGCCGCCAAAGGAGAGCGCCTTGGCGCTCATTTGATCGGCCATGATGAAAAGAATGTTTGGCTTGTCCATAGTCGCTCCCCGCAAGTTTTCGGCTCGATCACTGCTGAGATTGTCGACAATCTTGCTGTGCTTGACTAGCGTCGAATAGGTCAGGGAATGCGAGCCGATGGGCTAACGTATGGTCGAATGGAACTTTTTGGCGGTCTTTTCAGACGTTGATCTTCTCCTGCTCGGGTTGATCAACACGCTGAAAGTGACCGCATTGGCTCTGTTGTTCGGTGTGCCCCTCGGGTTGACGCTAGCCCTGGCCAGGCTCTCGACCATTAGGCCGCTCTCTGCGATTGCCGCCTTTATCATCGAGTTCTTTCGGACAACGCCGCCGCTCGTGCAACTCTTCTGGTTCTTTTTTGCACTTCCGATCCTGATCGATGTGCGCATGACGCCTTTCATTGCGGCGATCGTCACCTTCTCCATTCAATCATCCGCCTTCTTTGCCGAGATTTTCCGAGGCGGCATCCTCTCGATTGATAAGGGGCAGTGGGAAGGGGCCAAGGCGATCGGCATGAGCTACGGCCAATCGCTTCGTCGCATCATCCTGCCGCAAGCGATCAAGCGTATGATCCCCGCGTTCATGGAGCGATCGATCGAATTGTTGAAGACGACGACCTTGGTCTCGACGGTCGCCTACACGGATCTGATGTTCTACGCCAACGATCTGGCGCAAAAGACGTTTAGGCCCCTTGAGGTCTACACGGTTGTCGCCCTGATCTACTTTGTTCTCATCTTCACCTTCAGCCAGCTCTCGATCGCCGTCGAGCATCGTCTTGCACGCTCCGGTGAAAGCACGGTGCGCTGACGTGGAGCATAACTGGGATTTCGCAACGATCATTGAGAACTGGCCTGTTCTTTGGGTCGGTGTGAAGGGCACGATCGTCATTTTTGTCGTCACCGTCACGCTCGGTCTCGCGGGCGGGCTGATCATCGGCATGGGGCGCTATGCAAGGTCCCGTCTGTTCCGCTGGCCATCAACCGTGTTCGTCGAGGTGTTTCGCAACACGCCGGTGCTCGTGCAAATCATCTGGTTCTACTACGCCTTCCCGATCCTCACCGGTATCGAGGTCGATCCGTTCCTGGCGGCAGTTCTCGGTATTTCGTTGAACACGATGGCGTTTTCTGCCGAGATCTATCGGGCCGGTATCCAGTCGATCGATCCCGGCCAATGGGAGGCCGGTAAAGCGATCGGCATGACCTATGGCCAAACGCTTCGACGGATCATTTTGCCCGTTGCGATCAAACGGGTTTTGCCGGCGCTGACCAATCGCGGTATCGAAGTTTTCAAAATGTCGACGCTCGCTTCAGTCGTGGCCTATGTCGAAACCCTGAACCAGGCCAAGTTGATCGCCGATCTGAATTTCAACCCGATCGAGGCGTACACGGCCGTGGCCCTGATATTTTTCCTCGTGCTCTACCCTGTAGTCCAAGGAACCTATGTGTTGGAGCGCGTCATGAGACGGAGTGATTGAAGAGCGCCATGACCGAGATCGTGAGAACCGAAAATCTCAAAAAACGTTTCGGCGAGCTGGTTGTGCTGGATGGCATCGACATGACCGTCGATACCGGTGAAACCGTCGTCCTTCTGGGTTCAAGCGGCTCCGGCAAGAGCACTCTGCTTCGATGCATCAATTTCATGGAGATCCCCTCGGACGGCTCGGTGATCATCCATGGTGAGCGCATCGGTGATCATCGCGACGGCAAGGCCCACTACCGTGAACGCGATCTTTGTGCCCTTCGAACCCGCATCGGCATGGTCTTTCAGCATTTCAATCTGTTTCCGCATATGACGGTATTGCAAAACGTCATGGAAGGGCAGGTCACGGTTCTCAAACGCCCGCGCGCTGAAGCTGAAGCGAAAGCGCGCAGCCAGCTCGATCGGGTCGGCCTGGCGGACAAGGCGGACGCCTATCCGGCAAGGCTTTCCGGCGGCCAAAAGCAACGGGTCGCGATTGCACGTGCGCTCGCCATGGACCCGGATGTCATGCTCTTCGATGAGGTGACATCGGCCCTCGATCCGGAGCTGGTCGGCGAAGTCTTGAAGACGATGCGTCAGCTTGCCGATGAAGGCATGACGATGATCGTCGTCACCCACGAGCTCGGCTTTGCCTATCATGTCGCGAATCGGATTTTGTTCTTGAACGAGGGCAAGATTTTCGAACAAGGAGAACCGCACCAGGTGCTTAAAGCGCCTGAAACAAAACGGATGCGCGAGTTTCTGGAAGGACACTCGCTCTTCAAGCTGCCGGACTGATGTGCTCAGGCCGCGCATAGAACAACAACGAAAGGAGACTTAACGTGACCAGATTTTTTCGAGGGGTGATCGCGATCATCGCCGGGTTCATGCTGGCAAGTGCAGCATCAGCGCAAGAGCAATCGACCTGGGATACGATTTTGGAGAGTGGCAAGCTCCGCATGGGTGTGACCCAGGCGCCGCCTTGGTATTCGAAGAATCCGACCACCGGCGAGTGGGATAGCGGCTTGATCGTCTCGGTCGGCAAGTCCATGGCGGAAGAATTGGAAGTCGAGCTCGAGATGGTCGAGGTCACCTGGGCGACGGCCATCGCAGCGCTTCAGGCGAATAAGATCGACATGATGTTTCTCGATGCCACGCCCAAGCGTGCCATGGTGGTTGACTATCCGTTCCAGCCACTTCTCTACATTTCCCTAGCGGTGCTCGCACGGGACGATCTCGAGGTTGCAACATGGGCTGATCTGAACAAGCCGGACGTCAAGGTCGCCGTGCCTCAAGCGACCAGCATGGATGAGTTTCTGACGCGAACCATTCCCGATGCCGACATCCAGCGATTTCCTGACAATGGCGCTGCGCTTGCGGCTTTCCAGTCGGGTCGTGTCGATGCTGTCTCGTTGTTCCACCCACCACTTCTTGCCGCGCGCAAGAAATTTGGTTCCGGCAAGATCGTGATTCCGACGCCTGCCTTCAGCTCGCCGTCGTCAATCGCTGTCCGGCGCGAAGCGGACAAGACGTTCCGCGATTGGGTCAGCCATACGATCTTCTACTACTATGAAACCGGTCGCACGCAGCGCTGGTACGAAGAGTTCCTGACGGAGTTTGGCCTAGATCCCAAGGCCTCACCGGTCATCCAGCGTGAGCTCTTGTTCGCTCAATAGTGCATCGTCCGGCGGCGCGATAGACGGGTTATGCCGAGCGCGCCGCCGGTCTATTTGCTGAGGTTCATTGATGGCTCGACCGGATGACCATGTCTCGACACATGAGGCCGAAGAGGACGCGCGCAACGACGCAATCCTGATCTATGTCGACGGCGAGATCCTCCCTCGGGAAGACGCCAAGGTGTCGGTGTATGACAGCGGCTTTATGCTCGGCGACGGTATTTGGGAGGGGCTGAGGCTCTATAACGGACACATTCCCTTCCTGGACGAACATCTCGATCGTCTCTTCGAGGCCGCCCTGTATATCGACCTCGATATCGGCAAAACGCGCGATGACCTGAAAGCTGCGATCGACGCGACCCTTGCCGCCAATCAGATGCAGAACGATGTCCATCTCCGGCTCATGGTGACGCGTGGACGCAAGAGAAAACCCTTCCAGCATCCGCATCTCAGCGTCTACGGCTCCACCATCGTCATTATTGCCGAGCACTCGCGTGTGCGTGACGACGTCACAACTAAGGGTGTGCGTCTGTTTACAGTGCCACATCATCGTGGTCTGCCATTGACCCAGGATGCGAAGCTCAACTCTCATTCCAAGCTGAACTGCATCATCGCGCTCAATCATGCGGTGCGCGCCGGTTATGACGAAGCCCTGATGCTCGATCCGTTCGGCTTTGTGAACACCACCAATGCCTGCAACTTTTTCATCGTGCGCCAAGGGGAGGTTTGGACGTCGACCGGTGACTACTGCATGAACGGGATCACGCGGCAAAAGGTGATCGATCTTTGTCGGGCGAATGACATTCCGATTAAAGAGCGGAACTACTCCTTGGTGGATACCTATGGTGCCGACGAGGCCTTTTTGACCGGCACGTTTGGTGCGCAGACGCCGGTGTTCGATATCGACGGACGTGTCATTGGCGATGGGCGTGCCGGGCCTGTGTTTTTAAGGTTGCGCGCCCTCTACAAGCAATTGATTGAGGAAGAGTGCCGGAAGCAGGCTTAACGGCGGCGATTGCAAAACGCGGCGTTGGTGTACCTGCCAAGAGCTCTTCTGTGACCCGGTGGCGGGCGTTGCCTGTTAGGAGCCGGTCCGACTTCGGTGGAGCGTTGTGACGACGTTTCGGTCCTTGTCGTCGGACGGTAAGGGATCGACGATGACGCTCCGACTAGGCGCCCGCCAATCGACGACGGTCGATGGCGGGAGGGCGCGCGCAATCAAGAAGCCTTGAATCTCATCACAACCGATGAGCTCCAACACGCGATGTTGCGCGCCGGTTTCGACACCTTCAGCGATCACCTGAATATCGAGACTATGCGCCATCGCAATAATCGCACGGATGATCGAGATATCGCCGCCACCAACTGCGATGGGCTGCACGAACGCCTTGTCGATTTTAATTTTGTCGATCGGAAAGCTTTGAAGATAGCTTAGGGATGAGTACCCGGTGCCGAAGTCGTCCAAGGTGATGCCGAGCTTCAAGGCTTGAAGCTCGCCGAGCATATCGCGCATGCGCCCGGAATGCTCGACAAGGACACTTTCGGTGACCTCCAACTCCAGGAGCGACGGTGAGACTCCGGTTTCATCGAGTACCCGCTTGATCAAGCCGGCCATGTCCTGGCGCAGGAACTGTGCGACCGAGAGATTGATGGCGATCGGTGGTGGGTCAAGACCGCTCTGCTGCCATGTCGCTAATTGGGTGCAGGCCTTTCGCAGGACCCATTCACCGAGCGGCGCGATCAGATCGCAGTCTTCCGCTGCAGCAACAAAAACGGACGGCTCAATCGCGCCTTTCTCCGGGTGGTGCCAGCGCAACAAGGCTTCGACACCCGTCAATTCATGATCGCTGAGGCGGACCTTGGGCTGGTAATGAAGGACCAATTCTTCATTCGCGATGGCGCTGCGCAAGTCTTGTTGAATACCAAAACGATGGGCGTGCCGTCGGCGCATGGCGGGGCCATAGAAGAAGACGGCATTGCCGCCGCACTCCTTGGCTTCGTAGAGCGCGAGATCGGCGCGCTTGAGCAGCTGTTGTTGGTCAGCACCGATTTCCTTTGAGAAGCTGGCGCCGATGCTGATCGTCGAGAACCATTGTTGTCCACCGAAGGCAATCGGTTCCTTGAATGCCTCGAGGAGCTTTCTCGCGAGCGCGTGGACGTCATTGGCGTCGGCGAAGTTTTCCTGAATTACCGCAAACTCGTCGCCACCCATACGGACGGCGACGGAGGAGGCGGGTAAGCAGGTTCGAAGACGTTGGCTGGCCGCGGCCAGGAACTGATCGCCGGCTTCATGCCCAAAACGATCATTCACTTCCTTGAAATGGTCGAAATCAATGCTGTGGAGGGCGAGTTGTCGGTTCTCACGCGCGCATCGATCGAGCGCTAAGGTCAGGTATTCTTGGAGGTAGGTGCGATTCGGTAGGCCGGTCAGCGTGTCATGATGCGCGAGGTAGCGGATGCGGCTTTCCGCATTTTTCTGTTCGGTAATGTCCACGCCGACGGTCAGCACTTTTCTGACATCACCCAATCGTCCGGCCACCGGCACCTTGGACACCAACCAGGTTTTCGAGGGCTCTTTTGGATGATTGAGGGCAATTTCCTGAGCCGCTATGGCTTGGCCCTCAGACAAGACCTTGTCGTTGCACTCGTCCAATAAATTGATCGAACCGACGTCACGCGGAAGCTGGCCGATCCCAGCGCCGTCCTCGATACCACGCGCTGTCCTTGCGCCTGCGTTCAAGAGGACCAGACGGCCTTGGCTATCCACGACATCGACGGACAGGGGCAGGGCATTGATCACCCCTTCGAGTTCCGCGCGTGCGTCATTAGCTGAGCCTTGTGCACGCTGCGCGGCCTTGATCGCGTTCAGCAAGAGGAAGATCAGGACAATGCCGCTGATCAGGGCTCCCATCAGGGAGAGCGTGTGTTGCCGATGGAGCTCGCCGATCTTTTGGCTCAGCGTGGTTTGACCGACACCATGCTTGTGATGGATCCGTAGCAGGATGTCTTGAATGGGCTCGCGAAAGGACAAAAAGGTTTGGCGGAGTCCAGCGTAGGTTTCACGGTCCGATCGTGAAAACGTACGGAGTTGCTCGCTGAGGCTATCGATGCGCGCCATGATGGCGGGTGCTGTGACCTCGGCATCGGTAAAGGCAACGATGTCACGGCTTTGATCGCCTTTGAAGAGCAGCGGCATGCGGCTCCAGAAAATGTCGATCCTTCGGAGCAGCTCATCCTTGGTGACGTCCTCCGATCCTGCAGCGAAGGCATCCAGGGCGCCAAGCGTGCGTTCCAGCTCAAAACGCGCCTGGGACGCATTCCAATAGTCGAGCGCCATGGTCTCGGCGGCGAAGGATTGACCCTGCCGAATTTCGCGTAGGCTCTGGACCATCGAGATCGCAAAGATGCAGACGACAAGAATCAGAATGCCATAGGTCTTGATGGCAAGAGATTTCTGCTTGTTCATTGGATCTGCATGGAAAGGAGTTGCCAGACCGCATAATTGTGAATTTCGATGCGATCAAGTTCCGGCTTGTCCGACCAAGGAAAGATAATCCAAAGCGGACCTTTATTGCGAAGCGTGAGGGGCTCGCCATCCATTTGCATCGCCAAAATGGCGCCGCCATCCCGGAGGATGGCGATGGGAATGTTGGCCACGTAGTCGTTCGCGGCGACGGCACGCACAGAGGCGCCGCTCGGGTTGACCCGTTCCAGCAAGGCGGCGACGGAGACGCCGGTGAACCTGACATCGCCCTCTGTCCAAGGGGTCCTAGTCTCGAATTCGACGACGCCAATGCTTTGCAACATGTCGCGGTCGAATTCAGCGCGATTGTCGACGTTGGTTTCACCAATATGGCCGCTGATCGTCAGCAGGACTGTTCCCTGCGGCGCTGGAAGTTCTGCACGAACATGCGTCGCTATCAGGGATAGCGCGAAGCCCAACGAGATCCAAAGACGCCGCAATCTATTCTCCCTTATCATCTGTGCAATCAATGTTGCCGCTAATATTCGATCAGAAATTATCCCGAGAGAAAGATCGATAAATTATCAACCAAAACGCAACATATTGCAAACTATTGATACAAAAAGCGACGAAAGAGTGCCGAAGACTTGGTTGAAAATCAATGATTAATACAAGTCAAGTAATTCAGTCTAAAATCTTCGGTAGATTTTTTCCTGCAATTATCACCATACGGCTGTTTCCAGCTAGAAGCAGATGCAATTGATAATACATCATTTGAGATTGCCCAGAGGAGTGCGACTAGGAGAGAAGTTTATCGCTGACCTCCGCTGTGGATAGGAGTCTCTATCTGGATCAATTGCCAGTCAAAGCTGACAACAATGACCTTGGGAGGAGCGAGATGATGCTATTTCGATATGCGCTTTTGGTCATGATTGCCGTCGTTTTGAACCCGAAGGGATCCGTCGTCGCTGCTGAATTACCGTCGGCGAGCGGGCCGGTCATTTTGACGGTGACCGGAAAGATTGAGCATACCAATAGACCGGCTTTCAACGCGTTTGATGACGCCTTTACCAACTACCATGAACGACAATTCCAGAACGCGGCTGAATTCGATGTGGCGATGCTCGAAGGGCTTGGTATGCGCGAGGTCGAGGTCAATTATGAGCCCTGGCCAAGGCCTGTTCGGTTAGCCGGTCCGCTTCTGGCTGACGTTCTCGATCTTGTCGGTGCCACGCCGAGTTCGTTGACCGTTCTCGCCTTGGACGGTTTTGCCGTGGATTTGTCACCTGAGGACCTCGCCAACGAAGCCTGGATTGTCGCGATCAAGCAGGATGGTGAGTTGATGAACATCGGGCAGCGGGGTCCGGTCTGGGTTGTCTTCGATCCAGGTGAGGACAAGACGATTGTCGCTGAGGAAGAGGGGATTTGGCCCTGGGCTGCCTTCTTTATTGAGGTCAACTAAGTCTCCATAGCGGTAAGCATGATCCTGGAAGGGCGTCATAGGCGGCGAGGTTTCAGGCATGAGTCAATCGCAGGCACTGATTTTGTTAAAGCCTCGCCGCCTCAGGATCTGGATGGTTTAAGCGTGCCAAGCGGTCTATCCTGACCGGGCTGCCGTTGTCTGTTGGCTTGCTGCCGGCTTGACGCATCGCTGGTTGGCAGCAGCATCAGATCGGAGTGGGCAGGGGGTATGTCGAAGCTTGGAGAGAAGGAGACACGTTTTCTTTTGGCGGGCATCGGTCTTGGCTCGTTTTGTCTCCTCATGCTGCTTGAAATTGTAACCGAGACCGATGACGTCGAGCTTGTCGATGTGATGGTCGATGGCCTTGGCCTCTTCTTGATGGTATCGACTACGGTTGGGTTGGCCCTCCTGTTTCAGCGTATGCATCTCCAGCATGAAGAGAAGCTGAACCTCATTCGTGATCTCGACGTGGCCCGTGTCGAAGGCAAGGCTTGGCGCGCGAAAGCCAATGCCCATCTCGCCGGCCTTCGTGACGAGATGGACGGTCAGTTCGAGAGCTGGGGCATGACGACCGCAGAGAAAGATGTCGGCAAGCTCATCTTGAAAGGCCTTAGCCACAAAGAGATCGCCTCCCTTAGAGGCACCGCGGAGGCCACGGTGCGACAGCAAGCGCAGTCGATTTACCAAAAGGCTAACCTGCCAGGTAAAACAGCTTTTTCCGCCTACTTCCTCGAGGACCTGCTGGCGTCGGATGAGGGCGAATCCGTGGCGATCCAGAAAGCGGGTTAGCGATCCGACAGGCGTTCGATAACGGTGTAGACATCACCAGCATCGAACAGATGTCAGATTTACCGATCCATGAGAACGGACCACTGCTGAGCGGTGCCGGCCTGCCGAACGTGAGCACCTTGTTCGGACGATCAGGCGTCACCTCAATCTCAGGAGAATGGCGATGGTTGCCAAAAGACGTCCTAAGCACGCCAACGATTCATGGGCCTTTTACGACGAGCCAAGAGGCGTTCAGAGCCGCACGCCGGGCGAGCTTCGAACGACCGCCTGCTTGATGACGTCGGCCATCCTGCTGCTTGCCATCTCCAGCAGCTTGTCCGCGGACCAAGGCGATGAGAACGAAACCGCGTTCGCCGTGGCCGATGTTTTCTTTGAATTGAACGATACCGATGGCGATCTTGGCCTTCAGGCGCTGATTGACGGGGACCCCTGGCAACGCCTCGAAATTGAAAGTCCCGGAGGTAAGAAAATCTTCCAGGTTCGCGCCACACGCGGCCTGGCAAAACAGGGTCTGAACGAGATTTTCTTCGAAAGCGCGGAGCCCGGCTTTGACGAGCTTCCGCCGGACGCGTTTCTCGCGCGCTTTCCGGAAGGCGTCTACGAGGTTTCAGCGAAAAGGACGGGTCGCGGCAAGCTTGAGAGCGAGGTGCCGATCACCCATCTGCTGCCGGCGCCGCCGGCCAATATCGCCGCCAATGGTCAAGTGCTTCCCCTGGATTGTGAGGTCGAGACGCCCCCGACCGTCGGCAGCGATGTGACCGTGACCTGGGATCCCGTCGATAGTTCGCATCCAGAGATCGGTACGATCGGCGCGCCGATCGACGTCGAGCTCTATGAGGTCGTCGTGGAAAATGAGGCCCTGGACAACGCCGTCTTCACCATCGTTCTCGGCTCGGATCAAACGTCGATCGACGTTCCAAGCCAGCTGATTGCTACTGGCAGCGACTTCAAACTTGGCCTCGTGATTCAGGAATCCAGCGGCAATCGCACCGTCGTTGAAAGCTGCTTCGCGAAGTAGCGGGGCGACAGCATACCGATCCCCACTCCACTTTGACCTGATCCGCTGATGCCAAGGCGGGTCAGGTTCCTTTTTGAAGACCGAGATTGGACGACGAGTCGCTCCCATTCGTCGTCATATCGCTCTAGTCTTGAGCATCACGATTGTCCTATCATGATTGAATGCTCCTGAGCCCCTTGGGTTCCATTACATGCGCTGCCATACTCCCGCCGGCTGTCTTATTGAGTGCGAGCGAATAATCGGACAATGGTATGCGCTATTCTGGGAAGCTTTCTACTTTTTGGGGTGTCTTGCTCATCTCTACGGCATCTTTGGAAGCCTTAGAGCTTAGAGACCGATATTCCGTTGACGGATCCGTCGCCTTCGCGCACCAGACCGTCCCTGCCGAGCGTGCCCCTGGCTTGCGCGAGAGCCAACAATCTCTGCCGTTTCTCCTTGCCCAGGCGACTGCTGCTGAACAGGCTGATGAGCGTTCTCATCATGAGACGCTCGAAGCGATGCTAGCCCGAGATGATTTTGCTTCGGCGACGTCATTGGTGGAGGGGCTTGCGCGTTCCGAAGCGTTGTCGATATCAACCATTCAGGTGATGCGTGATCGGATCAGGCGATCGAAGGTTGAGCGGCTGGTTCAGTATTCAAAGCAACTCAGAGAGGCGATGGCCAGCTCCGATCTTGAAGCGATGCGCTTGAACAGGGAGCGAATACGGCAACTGACCATGCCCGCCCAGGAAAGCTTGGCCGCTAGCGTCGAGAACGAACGTCAGCGAGCGCCAGCGACCTCACCCATCGATCGTCACAAGCAGACGTCGCTCGAGCAAGACGAAGATGCCACGTCGGTTCCTCAGGACGACGACGGTCTGATTGAGCAAATGCGTCAAGCCTTGAAGGATGGTCATCTCTTCTCGCCCCCTGAGACGAACGCCTTCGACTTAGCGGCAGCAAGACTTGCCGTGGCCCCAAGCGATCCAGACGCGCGGGCTGTTCTGAGGAAAGTGGTGAATCAACAAAGGGGCCGTGCTCAAAGCTATCTTGAGATCGACCAACCCATTCTGGCTCTCCGTCATGTGAACCAGTTGCAGACATCGCTCGAGGCGAGGGATATCGGCGATATCTGGACGTCCAGCGATCGATCCAGCGCCTCAAGTTGGGCAGACACCATCAAACCGGACATTTGGGCGTCACTCATCCGCAAGACGGAGGCCGCGATCGATCAGGGCAGGTTGACGGTTGCTCCCGAAGGTCAAATCTCGGCTCAGGGTTACTTGGAGGCATTGTCGTCTGAGATTGGCGAGGATCATGATGAGGTCGAAAGGCTCGCTGGTGAAATCGTCGGGCGTTATCGATCGCTCATTGACCAGCGTTTACAAGATCAGCGCTATGATGACGCGTCGCGCATCTATAATCGCATGGACGCGCTCGCCGGACGTTTTGGCCTTGTGGCCGATCCAGAAGGGGCGCTGCGCCTTGAACTCGGTACCCTCGACCAAAGGCAAACCAAGCATCGTCAACTGATGCTGCAGGCTGCCCGATGGCGCGATCGAGGCCAGCTCTTGGAGCCGGCGGGTGCTAATGCGATCGAAACGCTGACCGAGGCCATCAATCTGTCGTTCGATTCGGCTGCAGCAACAGCGGTGTTGGACGAGGTCATCAACGACAAACGACAGCAAATTAACGACATGATCGAGGAGGGGCGCCTGCGCGATGCCAGTAGCTCCTTAGCCGGCTTAGGGGCTGCCATCACATCGATTGACGGTCGATTTGCAACGCAAGCCGCGGCCTATTCCACCGAAGCACGGCGCCTCAATCAGCGGGCTAACCTCGAGGATACCAAGGCTCGTCAGTCCAATGAGCAGCGGGGTGACGTGGCCCTGGCGCCGCCGGTCGGCGAGCAAGACAGCCGGGCTAAGCCGCTCATCTTTGTCAGCCCCTTTTAGGGACGGACAGGCCGATCAAACTCAAAAGCTGAAGCGCAGTTCAGTCCGCAATCTCGCGATCAACTCATCAAAATCTGATTGGCCATCATCGTCGTCAAAGTCATATCGCGCTAGGTCCGTGCCGATGGACAGATTAACGTCTTCAGTCAGGGGTCTCACCCAACTTGCACCGACATTGACGCCAATGGCCCGACCATTGACATCGACATTGAGGTCGTTCGCCAGCACGTTTGATTCGAACGTGTTGTCGAGATCGCCGAACAAATAGGCAACAGCACCATTCACGACAACGGTGCCGTCTAGAACGGTCTTCGGCACGACATAACTTGCGCCGACAAAGGGGCCTTTCTGGTTGAAGTCTGTCGAAAAATCACTGGCGATGGCGCCGATTGACCCGCTGCCGTCGAAGGTCACATCGGCATAGCGGAAGCCCACAAACGTCGCGAATTGGTCGGTGACGCGATAACCAAGGGTTAATGCAGTCTCGATGCGATCGAACTCAAAATCTTGGGCAAGGTCGTCGATCGCCGCACCACCAGCGACGATATCGAGGTCGAGTTCATCCTCGCCTGCAAAGCTATACTGGCCATAAACATCCACGAAGTACCGACGGTATGTCAGGGTCAGCCCGCCGCCGACAAAATACAGGAGGTCGCTGAACTCAATGTCGTCGACACTATCGTCGCCAACGACAATCGCACCGTCCAAATCGAGTTGATAGTAGGAAAGGCCAGCGCTAAGGCGTGGACTAAAGGAGACCTCGGCAGCGCTCGCCGTTGCCGCATGGGCGGCAACCAAGGTCATACCAACCATCAAGGAAAGAGAACGACACATGACAGATCTCCGAACACGACAGGGAGCAGGATCGATAGCCTTGACCGGACCTCTGACGGTGCCAAGGAGAACGGGCAGAGCGTCGCCTGTCTCATGGTATGTCTCCTTGATGGTTCGATCATTCATCCCGGATTTTCCGACAAGACATTGTGATAGGTCATCGGATCACATGACCGGATGTCGACCGGTCAGCCCGTGGCTCGGAGCCGGTGGATCCGTGGCGTGACATCGCCATTGATCGTCATTGACGAGTGTGTTGACCTTCGCTTGTGCCTTGGCTTCGCAAAAGCCAGCCTCGAATTCTGCCCGCCACAGGCGACGCTGTTGGGTTGGTGTCGACCAGATGATGACGTCGCAGGGGAGGCCCCTCTTGTCATCTTCCGTTACCACCTCGATACGAAGAACAGCCTGGCCTTTCCGACATGTGACGTCGAATGCCTTCGCGGATCCCGGCGATAGGATGCAGAGAGGCAGTCCCAAAAGGATGTACGACCATGGCCGCTTCCTCTTGTCGAATGGCTCGGACCAAGGCCCAGCCTTTTCGGCTGAACGAGGCTGTCTGGATCTGGTCAATGAGATCGGCAACGTCATATCCTTAGAGGCCAATGCAAGCTGGACCTTGGCTAGGCTTCTTGGCTCAATAAAAGGCTTCATGAGTTTCGCCCGTGACCTTGCATGGGCAGCCCGCTCATCATGGAGAACCAAAATGTGTGCCACATCATGGGAGAGCTTCTTATCGTTAGAATACGTAGCAAATTTGTAGAAAATACGTTGAGTGCTTTGAGCTTATGTCACAGCGCGTCTCACTTTGGGAATGAAATTGCAATCGCTGCAGTTCGCTGGTACGGCCCTAGAGGGCCATTCGACCGACGACGCGATCTTGGAGTCTCGATGAACGTCGGTCGATAGACCGCACGCTCAAACGACGGGGCTCGTCGTCGGCGACGTCGCTTCGATCGGATCAAAAAATCTGAGGTCTTTGCTGGCCCTTCATTGTCTTCGTCTGTTTTGAGGCCGTTTCGCCCGTATTGAAGAATATCAGAACGAGCGGCGTTTGCCGTTCGTATGGAAACCCATCCTATGCCCGCATCATGAACAACCATCTCAAAGGACTGATCATCACCACGCTCGGTGTTTTGTTCGTCGTGCCTGACTCGCTCTTTGTACGATTGATCGATGCGGAGCCGTTGGTCACGGCTTTCTGGCGCGGCATGATTTCGGGGCTGATTATTCTTCTTGTCGTCCCGGTTTTCCAAGGCGTTGCCGGCTTCTCCGCCATTTTTCGCACGGGCTGGCCGGGCTTAATCTACACCTTACTTCTCGGTACGACGGCCCCGGCGTTTGTCTTTGCCGTCACCTATACCAGCGTCGCCAACGCCGTCTTCATCCTCGCGTCAACACCGGTCTTCGCAGCGATTTTCAGTAGGATTTTCCTAAGCGAGCCGATCATCACGCGCATGGCGGTCACCATGCTGGCCGTGCTGGTCGGGATGGGGATCATTGCCTATGGCTCTGGCGAAACAGGCCTGTCTTCGTGGCAAGGCGATCTTTGGGCGGTTTATGTTGCCGTGGCTTTTGCCGCTGCGCTTACCGCCCTGCGCAAGGTCAAGGAAATACCGATGGTTGCGGCCATCCCCATTGGATATATCGGTGCAGCTCTTGTCATCGCTCAGTTTGTCTCGCCGTTGCCCCCCTTCGAGACGCAATGGCCGTTGATCCTGGCCCATGGCACGTTCGTCGCCGTGGCAACATGCCTGCTGACATTGGGGCCTCGCTTCATCAGTTCGGCGGAAGTGTCTCTCCTGATTTTGCTCGAGTCGGTTCTAGCACCCATCTTGGCCTGGGCGGTGATTGGCGAAGATCCGGGATTGTGGGCGCTTGTGGGCGGCGCTGTCGTGATCGGAGCGCTCATCGTCTCCAACCTGGTCGCGTTACGCTCACACCCATGAGATCAGACAAGTCTGCATCGACGCCTCTGCTCAAGGCATTGTGAGATGCCGATCGTCATGGAATGGGCAGGATTGAGCACGAGTGGCTGCTCCCATCCGTGTCGTTCGGGTGGAAGAACGACCATGCTGGTCAGGCAGCGATGAGGAGAATGCGGCGCATGCGAATTCTGGCTTTTGGCATCATGATGGTGATCTCTGTCGTCGCATGGGCAGCGACCGCGGAGGATTGCGGCGAGGGCGGACGCTGCCTGGTCGATGAGGGGTACTATCTCGCTGAGTTGCCCGACGATTGGGACGGAACCAAGCCGCTTCCGTTGGTTGTCTTCTTCCATGGTTGGAATAGTTCGCCCGAGGGCATGTTCCGCAATCGTGCGCTGGTCGATGGCATTACCAGGCGTGGTGCCATCTTTTTGGCACCCTTTGCGCAAACCGGCTATTGGCGTCAGATCGGGGAGGGGCGTGCTGAACGGGGTCGCGATGAGCTCGCCTACGTCAAGGCGGTCATGAACGATGTTCGTCGGCGCTGGCCGATCGACGCGTCCCAGACACTCGCATCGGGTTTCTCGCGCGGCGCCTCCATGGTCTGGAACGTCGCCTGTTATGCCGGTGATCAGTTTCGAGCGTATTTGCCGATCGCCGGCGGCTTTTGGCACTCCAATCCAGACCATTGTCCCACCGGTCCGGTCAATCTTCGTCATATCCACGGGCGAAGCGATCGCGTCGTCGCCTTCGATCGCGTGGGTATCTACAACTCGATGCCGATTCCAAGCGGCTTCGATTTATTGAAGCAGCTGAACGGATGTGGTGTGCGTCCCGAAGGACGTGATCGCCATGGCCGCTATGATTGTGAGCGTTGGTCTGACTGTGCGTCGGGCAGGGACCTCGAGCTTTGCCTGCATCCAGGTGGTCACAGCATTCCGGCGGAATGGGTTGTCGACGGCCTCATCTGGATGCAAGGCCTGGGCGACCGTTAGGGACCGAACGCGCCGTCCCCTTAACATCGGGCTTTGGTTGATATTGCTTCCAGTCTGAAAAAACGTATCACGCTACGTCTTTGGTATCGTGTCCAATGGACGCTTATGCGTTCATGACCATCATAACAATGACATTCAGGGAGCGAATAATGCGTCGTATTTCGATGGCCGTGACCACGGTTCTTGTCGTCTTGAGTGCGAACGCGGTTGCTCAGGACAAGGGCACTCTCAAAGTCGGCGGTTTGGCGACCCTCGAAGGGGCCTTTACGGTCCTCGGCGAGGACTCGATGCGTGGCATCGAAGTTGCGCTGGAGGAGGCTGGATACGCCGCCGGCGGCTATACGATCGAGTTGATCAAAGGATCTTCGGATGCCAGTCCCGATAGCGCCATTCGCGCAGCACGAAAACTGGTTGAGCAGGATGAGGTCGCCGTGCTGATCGGTCCGCTCTCGGGCTCCGAGGGCCTTGCGATGAAGGATTATGCCAAGTTGCAGCCACAGACGACGTTCATCAACGGCTCGTCTGCCGCCCAAGACACCACCCTTCGTGATCCCGCCGAGAACTTCTTCCGGTTCTCAACAGACGGCGCCCAGTGGATGGCCGGCCTAGGCACCTATGTCGTTGAGGAAAAGGGCTATAAACGCATTGCCACCCTCGGTGAGGATTACTCCTTTCCCTACACCATGATCTTCGGTTTTCTCTCCGAGTTTTGTGCTGCCGGCGGCGAGGTAACCGAGCGTTTCTGGGTGCCGATCGGACAAAAGGACTACGGCTCGATCATCGCAGCCCTTCCTGATGATATCGACGCCATTTGGGTTGGTCTTGGTGGCGGCGATGCCGTCAACTTCCTCAACCAATATCAGCAGGCCGGCGGTGAAACGCCCTTCATCGCCGGATCGATCACCGTCGATCAGACGATCCTGTCGCAGAAGGGATCAGCCAAACAAGCGCTGATCGGAACGCCGTCCGCCGGACCGCAGGCGGATAGTTGGGACGATCCGACCTGGCAGGCGTTCGTGAAGCTCTATCAGGACACCTTCCCGGAAGATCAACGCTTCCCGAGCCCGTCGCTGTTCGCAACAGCCTACTACACCGCGACCAAGGCGATGATTGAGGCCCTGAACGCGGTCGACGGCGACCTCTCGGACGGTCAGACCGCCTTTAGGGAGGCCCTCTCCACTCTCGAACTCATTTCGCCGACGGGCACCGTCACCCTGGATGAAAACCGGAATGGTATCGCCAACATCTTCCTGACCGAGGTTGTGGAAGGTGAGGGCGGCAATCTGCAAAACCAGCTCATCAAGGTGATCCCTGGTGTCAATCAGACCCTCGGCTTTCCGCGCGATGAGTTTTTGGCTCTCGGCGAGGTCGGCCGTGATGTGCCCATCTGCAATTAAGGCCGCTCGTTGCTAGGCCTTTATTGGCCATCATGGATGTTGAGACGGGCGTGATGGCGGGAATTGGCGGTGCTGAGAGAGAGCCCTAGGTGTTGCCCATTCCCGGCGCATCACGGATGTGTCGAAGAACGGACAAGAAAGTGTCAGCGAGGCCAAGGCCAGCCTCGGCCTTTCGCGCGTCTCGCATGAAAGGGGAACGCTGATCTGGCCCAGCGGTGCCACATCGGGACGTTCGGCAGAAGTATCGTGTGATGGTCTAGACCGGCAGCGGCGGATTATGACTTTCTTTCTTCAGCTCGACGGCACAAAAGTTCATGGTGGTATGGCCGACATTTTCGAGATTGTGCAGCGCAAAGTCGCCAGGGCCGACATCATAAAAATGGGTGAGTCCGGCCTCATAGTCACTTTCATAGGTGGTGCCGTCATAGGTGCGCTGGAGGAAGCGGCCAGGGGTGATGGCTGTCCAGAAATAGGTGAGGACGTGACGGTGGACCGGCATCTTTTCGCCGGGCTGTAAGGTCATGTGCCAGACGCGGACACGGTCGTTCTCAAAGACCAGATCCGTGCCGATGCGGCCATTGAGGTCGTTCGTTTTGAATTCCTGCTTGATCGCCTCTGACCAGCCCTGAAAGCCCGATGTCACCAGCTCGCCCGAGCGGAAATTGTCGGCAAAAGTTCCGTTTTGCGGAGCTGTCGCTGCGACCGGTGCCGCTGGACCCCATGTCGGTCGACAATTGTGAAGCGTGAGCGGCAGATTCTTGCTCTCTTTTTTCAGCTCGACCGCACAGAAGACCATGGTGGTATGGCCGACATTTTCCAGATTGTGCAGCGCGAATTCGTTCCAGCCGACATCGTAGAAATGGGTCAGGCCCGCCTGATAGTCGCTTTCATAGGTGGTGCCATCATAGGTGCGCTGGAGGAAGCGGCCAGGGGTGAGCGCGGTCCAAAAATAGGTAAGAACATGGCGGTGCACCGGCATCATTTCGCCGGGCTGCAAGGTCATGTGCCAGACCCGCACGCTGTCATTTTCGAAGACCAGATCCGTGCCGATCTCGCCATTGTACTTGTTGTTTTGAAACTCCCGCATGATCTCTTCTGACCAGCCCTCGAACCCGGTCGTGGTTAGTTCGCCGGAGCGAAAACTGTCAGCTGCGCCCGGCGTGATCGGCGGCGCGGCCGCTGCCGGCATGGGCGGCGCCACATGACCGGATGGCGGTGCCGAGGCTGTCATCGGCTCTGCGGCCGCCAAGTCTTCAGGCAAAAGGCCTTCCGCCAGCAACAAAACCCCCTCAACCGAATCGAGGCGAAGATTGATCATCGATTGATATTCGGCAGAGTGATATCAGCGGAGCGCTTCTTCCCGTGATGGAAAGCGCAGGATGACCAGGCGATCATGGCCCGTCTGTCCCTCGACCACCTCCACATGCTCGTTGACCGCCAGAATCTCGACATCGAATTTCTTCAGGCAATCGACAGCCTTCGGCACGTAGATGTCATTCAGCGTCTTTCTGTCGAGAACCTTATGGCTTGCGACGAAATAGACCGGTCTTGACGTGTTGCCCGTCACCGCCCGTGTCCCCCCTGTGATTGTGCGGTCATCTCAGCACAGATTCGATCGGGTCGCCATGTGATCGCGCCTTGCTAACCGCGGTATTCAGGGCATGCGCGATCCTAGTGTACGAGTTTTGCCAAGAGGTCCTCGATGGCCTGCACGACGCTCTCGACCTTTTCAGGCACGAGCGCATCGGGATGGGGTGAGGCGAACCGACCTTGATCATTGTCGAAATACTTGCCGGAAGCGGAGGCAAAATCTTCATCCAGCGCGGCCCGTGTCAGGATGGTCGCACCGACGCTGAGATCGCCACCTGCCACGCCAAAACCCTCGCGCACCATTTTGCTGCCGAGCAAGGAGCCCGGATTCACAGCGATGATGACGGGGCCGCTGCCCTCTTCTGCCTTCGCCAGATGTTGCGACCACATGGTGATCGCAAGCTTGCTCTGCGCATAAGCCGCCATGTCGTCAAGGCGCCTTTGTCCTGCTAACGCAGCCAGATCGACGGGCGCCTGTGCTGCTGATGACAGGTTGATGACCCGCCCCGAGCTGCCCAGCAACGGCAAAAGGCGCTTGGTCAGCCAATAGGGTGCGAGTGTGTTGACGACAAAGCGCACATCCAGGCCGTCGTCGGTTATCGGATTGGCCATCTTCAAAATGCCGGCATTGTTGATCAAGGCATCAAGCTTGGCATGATTTTCGGCAACCGCGTTGGCCAACGCATCCACCTCGACCATGCGGGAGAGATCCGCCTCGTAACAATGGACCTTTCCAGCGCCGCCCATCTGTTTGAGCGCTTGTTCGACATCCTTCAGTTTATTGGGATTTCGACCGTGCAGCAGCACCTCATGGCCCGCTGAAACCAGCTTTTTTGCCGTCTCCAGCCCGATACCATCGGTCGCCCCGGTCAATAGAATGGTCTTCGCCATGATGATAGGTCCTCGATCAAAACGTCAAAACGCTGGCTGGCTTCCTAGCACGGAAACACCAGCCCAGCACAAAGGGATGGTTCGGGTTTCGTAGACGGACGTCGCGAACGCCGCTTAGGCAAGGTCGTCCTTACCTTCAATCAGGAAATGATAGCTCGTCGAACCAGCGGTCCGTGCCTCGAGATGGGGTACATAGTCAGGATCGTTCATAAACGCCAGGGCGGCTTCCTTTGATGGCCACTCTAGAATGATACGCAAGGCAGCCCCTTGGGCGTCGCCTTCGAGCTGTTCGTGATTGGCTGTCCGGGCCAGGTATCGCCCGCCATGCTTCGCGACCAGCCTATTGGCCGGACCGATATAGTCGGGAATCCAGTCTTCGGTGGTCGGGGTGACGGCGAGAACGGAATAATAGGTCATGGTCTTTCCCAAGATCTGTCGGTGATTGCGGCAACTTCCCCAAGATAAACCTTGAAAAATCCATATAAATGGCTGATTTCTTGTTTCAGAATTCGTATTTTGGACATAATGACATGGACACGCAAAGCGTCCGGCTTTTTGTGCTGGCGGCTGAAAAACGCAATATCAGTGCGGCTGGTCGGCAGCTCGGCATGGCTCCCGCTGTTGCCAGTGCCAAGCTCGCCAAGCTGGAAAACGAGCTGGGTGCGGACTTGCTGCACCGCTCGACGCGCAAGGTTGCCCTGTCGGTCGAGGGTGAAGAGTTTCTTGCCTATGCAAAAGAGATCCTGGCCCAGGAGCGTGCGGCCCGCGCGGTGCTTGGACTTGAGAGCTCGACAGCGTCAGGCATGCTGCGTTTTGCTGCCCCAAGTAGTTTCGCCCAACTCTACATCGCGCCGATCTTACCTGAATTTCTTGAGCGTCATCCCGGGATTCGCCTCGATCTGAAGCTGTCCGATACACAATTCGACTTGATCGAGGGCAGCTTCGATCTGGCGCTGCGCAGCGCACCGCTTGAGGACTCCAGTTTGATCTGCCGGAAACTTGCGGATGACCAGCGATTCCTTTGCGCGTCGCCGAGCTATCTTGAAAAACATGGGACGCCCATGGAGCCGGATGACCTGACCTCGCACAAACTGATCGCGTTCAAGGATCAATCACCGAGGACACTGGTTAGCCGAAACGGCGACAAGGCGTTGTTCGATCCCCAAGGCGCTGGGTGTCGTCTGACCATCGACGACGGCCACAGTCAGAAGATCGCCACCATGGCCGGGGCAGGTATCTCGATCAACTCTCGTTGGAGCGTCTATCAAGAGCTCGCCAATCGTTCGCTTGTCCATGTGCTGCCAGATTATCAGGTGGATGATCGCACGGTATTGTGGCTCGCCTATCCCCGAACCAATGTCCTGACGGTCAAAGTGAGGGTGTTCATCGACTTCTTGCTAGAGCGCATTGGTAAGGCGCCGATCTGGAACGCGCCTTAGGGGCAATGGGAGACGCACAGAGCCCGTTGTCGACAGGCTAGGGGGCGGTATGCGGATATCGATCCACGAACGAAACGAAAGTGAACGAATGCCATGACGAACAGCGTTGCGCTGATTACCGGAGCCGCCCGCGGGATCGGGTTTGCGACATCAGAATTGATGGTCAAGCAAGGTTGGCAAGTGGCGATGGTGGATCGCGATTTCGAAGCTCTTCAGGCCGCTGCGCATCAGCTGGACCACGTCGAGGCCTTCGATTTTGATATCTCCAAGATCGATCAGGTCGCCGATATGACAAAAGCCGTTTTGGCCTCGTTCGGCCGGATTGATGCGGTGGTGAACAATGCCGGCGTGGCGGATTTTGGGCCCATTGACGAGACGGATTTCAGCCGTTGGCGTGATGTCATGGCAACCAATCTGGACGGGACCTTTTTGGTATCGCAAGCGGCTTTGCCGGCGCTCAAAGACACCAAGGGCTGCATTGTGAACGTCGCCTCCATTTCCGGCCTTCGCGCATCGACCTTGCGGGTGGCCTACGGCACGTCGAAAGCAGCGGTCATCCACCTTACAAAGCAGCAGGCTGCTGAGCTCGGTGAATTTGGCATCCGCGCGAACTGCGTCTGTCCCGGCCCCGTCAGAACCAAACTGGCGATGGCGGTGCATACCCAGGAGATTATTGACGCCTACCATGATGCGATCCCACTCAATCGCTATGGAACTGAGAATGAGATTGCGCAATGTATCGCGTTTCTTTGTACGCCGGAGGCGAGCTACATTACCGGCCAGACGATCGCGGCGGACGGTGGATTTGAGGCGACGGGCGTAGGCCTGCCGGCGCTGCGGACCTAAGAGGATCCTTGATAGAGCGAGGCTCGCCCGAACGACCGGACATCGTCATGGACGTGAGCGGGTCTCTTTGAGACGCAATAGGCCCACGTCTTGGCGCGCGCGATGGCGCGGGGATATGGATTGTTCGATCTTCTTGGCCGCGACCTCAGACCGATCTCGGCTGATGCAGTCTTCGCAGGTGGTGATCCTCCCGCCCGACGCGTGCAAGCGCATCACGGGCGATCGCGACGTGAAACGGCATGATGGCTGTTAGGTACAGGCGTCCGCCGAGATTATGGGGTGCCACCCAGGTGGCCAAGCTGATCGTCTCGTCATCCGAGAGCACCGACACGCGGAAATCGAGGTGTTTGTCGTCAAAGCCTGCGATGAGCTCGTAGCCCGTTTCCGATTCCACCGGAAAGATGCCCACGCGATCCGCCGCTGCAGGGCCATCGTTGTCGAGGCCAAACGGCGTGGTCACGATCCGTCGAACGACCAGCAACATCCGCGCCCAAGAGGGAAAGTCGGTGATGATGTCGGCGGCGTCGCGTACCGACATGGTCGCATCAACGGTGTAGCAGTCCAGGAAATCGCCGGGTGCTCGACGCGCGTGCAAGGCGCTGGAGGCGGCAAGCTCGGTCTTCTTTACCTGCATCGTCTTCACCTATTTGGTGCCTCTCTATCGGCAAGGGGCCATGAGATACGCAGATACCAAATTGAAGTTGGTTATTGCCGGCGCCCGAGCAATGCGTGCAATTGCCACGCCGTCGCCATCGCTTCCTCGATGGCGTTCAGTTGTTGTTCAAGTCGCGGCGTTTAGGAGGGAAGGGTCATCAAGGAAACCATCCATGCGGGGACAATTCATGATGAGACCCTTAATCCTTACACTTGTTTTGGCGACAACGCTCGGGGCATGCACATCCCATGCTCCATCCGGGCCGATCACGGCCCAGGATAATGACCTCACCCACGGGAATGTGCAGATGCAAGTGCAGGTCGGTGAAACCACTCAGGCCGATATCCTCCAGGCGTTCGGTGCGCCGAATGTCACGACCATTGACGGTGATGGACAGGAAGTCTGGTCGTATCAGCGGGCGGCGACGGTGACGCAAGACTCCGCGAACTACAGTGCCTGGTCGATCCTTCTTGCCGGGGCAGGCAGCGCGTCGTCGGGCTTTGAGCAGACATCGCGCATGACCACCCTGATTCTCAAATTCGATGAGCGGGACGTCGTAACGGATTTCCGCAGCCGGTCGAGCAATTTCTGAACCGAAGCCTCATCTAACGTCGAGACGAACCATGCCTTGCACTGCACGACTCTGTCTGATTCCTTTGCTTCTTTTTATGGCCAGCTGTGCCGAGCTACTGGATGAGCCGGCCGAACCGAAGCTCACACCGCTGCAGATTCAGTCGCTGCAGCAACGAGAACTCGAAACCGACAAAGCGACGGCTTTCGCCAGCGTCATTTCCGTCTTTCAAGATCTGGGTTACACGATCAGCAGTGCTGATAAGGAGACGGGCTTTATTTCAGCAGCGGGCTTGGCCCGATCGAAGGACGAGGAGACGTTTACCGACCTTGTTTTCGATGCCCTGCTGGATATTGACGACGAGTATGGCGTGGTGACGGTCCAGACCAAAGCGACCGCTTTTGTCGAAGCGTTTGCTGACCAACGGACGTCAGTCCGTCTGAGCTTCGTCAAGAGCCAAAGTCGGTCCGGCCAAACGGGCCAGATATCGGCGGAGGATGAGCAGCTTTTGGATGCAGAGATCTATCGAAATGCGTTCGACAAGATCGACAATGCGATCTTTGTCCGTGAGGCCGCCCGCTCATAGCGGCTGAGCCTAGAAGACTGTCGGACCGAGGGACGGATGCCTTTTGGGAAAACCCCCATCATTCATCGTCATTCGTCGTCCAACGCTCTCCCAGTGACAAACGTATAGGAGTCCTGGATCAGCCGGAAGGTGACGTCGAGTTCGTCTTCCGATAGGGGCGTGTAGATCATGACAAATCCCTCCCATCCCTGTCGCTTGCTCGACCAGGGATGGGCGATGGCCCAGCCGGCTTCAATCGCTGCCTGGGCTGTCTTGGGATTCAAGGAGGCATGCAAGCTACCGTCGGGGTGAATATGGGCGAATTCTCGGCCGCCGACGATGACGTCCGGACGTTCGAGGGGTAAATCGTCCGCCAACCAAAACCCCTTTGCACCTGGCAACGAGACGACAGTGTCGCGCACGTCGACATGAGGAAGTTGCTCAACGCGTCGCAGGAGTTCGGCCGTCAGCTCCGGCAAGGGTTCGACGTTCAGTTGGATGTGGGGCACACCCTCCGTTGTCACCGGCCTGGGTGTCGTCCGGGTCGGCCACTCAGCGCCGCTTGCCGAGGTCGTGACAGCAATGGCGGTGGCCAAGATGGCCAAGGTCAGGCGGCATCGCCCAGCGCGACTCTTCATGCTCTTATCTCCTGATGACACGTCTTGGGATGATGCTCCCCAGTTTTGCCGTGACATCTCACCGGCCGTGATCGGCCTGGCTCTCCGCAACGCTATCCCGGAACCCGTTCCAGAGCACGACTTTTTCGTCCCGGACCTTGGCACGGCGTGCGACGGAAAACGCGCCGATTTCCCGGCTCCATGTCGTGGTGATGCCATTCATCCTGCCTGAGACGGCTATGGTGCCGTCTTAGGCAAAGGCGTCGGAGTTTTCCGAGGCCGTCGTTTGGACGTTGTCGCTCTTGCTCATGATCTTTTGGCAATGATCGCACTTGGATTGAGCGACGGTTTAACGATCACTTGATGTCGGCTTATCCAGCCGTTTTTCAAAGAACACGCGGTTGAAGCCGTCTTCCCTGCGGCGGTCGGTCTCGACATAGCCGAGGTGAGGATAGATCGAGAGATTTTCCGTCATCTTTTCGTTGGTGTAGAGCTGCACGCTCGCTAAGCCCTGATGGATGGCCTCAGCCTCACAGAAGCGGATGAGCGCTTTGCCGACACCTTTCCCTGCAGCCGATGTTCTAACAGCGACATTCTCGAGGAACATGTGATCCGTCCTCGGGAAAAACGCGATGAAGCCCTCGATCGTCTCACCGGTTCGCTCGGCGACATAAACACAACCGTTGGCAATCTGGGATGCGAAGTCGGCAACCATCGGTGCAGGTTTCTGTCCAATGGCACGGACATAGCGCGCATAAGCCTCTTCTGCGCAGACGCGCACGTCGGCTTCATCGTGGCTGGTGGCTCTCCTAATGATCAAGCGCTTGCCCCCAATGGACGATGGACACATCTGTCGATCTTAGGATGTCGCCAGTCGCTTTTTCGGGTCATAGAACGGTTTTTCGACAATGGTGACGTTGCGCTCCCCGATCTCGGACGTGGTTTTAAGCCGTAGACCAAGCCTGTTGTGAGCAACACCGACGAAGCCAAGGGCGATATTGCGTTTCAATCGGGGTGAGTACACCGCCGATGTGATATGGCCAACCGTCTCCGCGCCTAGGGAGAGCAGCCAGTGTTTGGTATTGGGGGCCTCCAAGGCTGGCCCATCAATCTCGAGGCCAACCAAGATACGCGCGACGCCATTTGCCTGAATGTCGTTGAGCGCGGCTTTGCCGATAAAGTCCGTCTCCATGGTCAAGTCGACGAGACGATCCAAACCGAGTTCATAGGGATTGGTATGGATGTCCATATCCGCGTGGTAGGACAACATCCCGCCTTCGATCCGTCGGATGGTCGATGTATGGCCTGGCGACAAACCTAAGGGCTCGCCTACGGCCATAATCCGTTCCCAAAGCTCGCTTCCTCGACTGCCGTCTCGGAGATAGAGCTCATAGCCGCGTTCACTGGACCAACCGGTTCGCGAAATCACGAGGGGGATGCTGTCCAGGGTGGTTTCAATGAGCCAATAATATTTCAGCTTTTCAATATCATCACCGAACAGCCGTTGCATGATGCTCAGTGATTGAGGCCCCTGCAGCTGCAGAGGTGACACATCAGGTTCTTTGATATCGACGTCGAGGCCAGCGAAGGTCGCAACCCCTTTGGCCCAGAGCAAGGCATCGCTGTCGGCCAAGGAGAGCCAGAAGTGGTTTTCGCCAAGCCGTAGCAACACCGGATCGTTGATGATGCCACCCTCTTGGCTGGTCAGGAGCACATATTTGCATTGGCCGACTTGGCAGGTTGAGAGATTGCGCGGCGTGAGACATTGCACGAAGCGAGCGGCATCGGGGCCCGTGATCTCCACCTGACGTTCCACCGACACATCGCAAAGAATGGCACGCTCGATTAAATTCCAGAAATTCTGGACCGGATCGCCGAAATCCCGCGGGATGAACATATGGTTGTAGACGGAATAGCCCTTGGCGCCCCATTTCAAGGTGGCGTCAAAGAAGGGGGATTGGCGGATTTGCGGGCCAAAGCTGATGGTATTCATATCGTTTTGCCCGTGATGGCCTGCCATGTGAGGCGTGCGATGGTGTCGGTCTACTCAGACAGAAAAGATGTTGATCCGCAAGATGTTGACCCAAGGCTCGCCATCGCTGGACGATCATTAACATACCAGGGCCTTCCTTTTGTCGTTCATGCCGACAGACGTGGGGCGGAGGCCTTGTCGCTTCGGGGCAACGCCACACGGTCGTTCAAGACATCGTCGCGCGTGGGGGACCGGATCGAACCCGTTCTTAGGGCTCCGCTATCACGGACTTAGAGATGTTGTGCAATGGCCTCGATATGGATGGCAGCACAGTCGACGATCGGAAAGCCAGCGTTCTGACCATCAAAGGCGACGTTGAGGTCAGTGCCGCCGAGAAGGACGGCTTCGGCCTTGAGGTCGCCAACCAACTGCGCTCCAGCAGCAAAGAAGACATCCCGGAGATCGTCTGTCGGCCGGCCCGTCGTCGCCAGCCGAACATAGGCTTCATGGACCTGGTCAAGCATCTCACCGGGCGGTGCAACGACATCGACGGCGCCGAGCTTCCCGTACATCTTCGTCGCCATGACTGTCTTAGTTCCGAGCACGCCAACCCGTCGGACACCGCTGGCTTCCAGCGTTGATCTCAGAGCGGCCGTCAGATCAATGACGGGCAAAGGCGACAGCGGCACGAAGGCGTCGATGCAAAAATGGCCTGCGATCGAGGTGACTGCCATGCATTCGGCTCCGGCATGTTGAAGGCGCTCGGCCAGGCGCTTGTAGATCGCGATTTGTGCGTCATCGGCGTTTGTTGCGAGATTGGCGAGCAGTGTTGGCGCATCAGCATGGACGACGGTCAGGTCAAGAGCGCGCTCGGCCTTGGCGGCGGCCTCGATCAGATGCCGATAATAGAAGTCCGTTGCGGCGGGTCCGATGCCGCCGATCAAACCAATATGCATGCCTGCTACTGCCTCGTCACTATCATGAACGATCATCGAGATCTCGATGGACGTCTTCGCACAGGATCGAAGGCGTGCGCGAGGAAAATATGCCATGCCGGCTGACCAATCGGCTCATTCGATCCGGGATCGATGGTTCAAGTTGGGCACAGAGCCGGAATGACCATCCCGCTTAGGGACGAACAGGCTTTCGGATCGACCAGAGCGCCATCAATGTCCCCAATGCCACCAAGGCAATCGACGAGATAGCAACAAGCTGTCCGACAACACCAAAGAGCCAAGCCATGGCACCAATGAGGCCTGCGAATCCCATCATCTGCAGCTTGAGGGGCTGGTGTTGCACGCGTGAAATGAGCCATGTCATGGTTCAAAAACTCCACAGAAAATCGAAACGATGAGGAATAGAAAACCAAATATCTCGATCATCCCGTGGATGAATGTGATCGAGGCCACATTCAAGTACGTTTCGTGATGGTGCTCACGGCTTATTGACAGGTGCGCCTGGCCGATGCTGCGGATCAAACGGTGGTCCTGACGGGCAGCGCCTGCCAGCCACCGTCGATCGCCGGACGCGGATTTACGTTTGGAAGGTGAGGGGCCATTGAGCCAAGCCTCATGGCCATGCATCGACCCCAGACCATGATGCCCTCAGGACGATCAGGGCCGCCCTAGCGAACCCTGACGTTGGCTGCCCTGGTCCGAAACTTAGGACGTGGCTGCGGAGAGGGCCGTGTCCAAAAGGGCCCGGATTTCATCGGCCCCCGTTCCGGCGACGATGCGACCAAGCTCGTCGTCACCTCGAAGAACGAGCAATGTCGAGCGTCGTGGAATGTTTCTCGACGTGCTGACCTCTTCACGACCAAAGTCGTCCCAATCAACGCGAACGAACAGAATATGTTCGTCATAGGCGGGATTTTCGGCCCGGAGTTCGTTGATCACCCGTTCCTGACGCGCGCAGGTCGAGCACCAGTCGGCAGCAAAATCGACAAACACGGTCTTGCCGTCAGCGAGGGCGTTTTGGATCAGGCCCGGTGTGTAATCCACAGTATCGCTGGCTTTGACGGATGCGGGTAAGGCCAAGCCGATCACGGCGGCGGTGGTCAGGGCGAGAACATGGCGACGGTTCATCGATAGGACTCCTTGGTCAGATTAGAAAAAGGGATAGGGGACAGTTGGGAAACGGGACGGGCGTCATCGGCGATCACAAGGCAACCGACAGATCCTGCAGCCAAATCGGCAGGACCTGTATGAGCCAGGCTTCGATGATGTGATGCAGACCGAAAAGGATCGCGAGGCCGACGATGACCAGTACGACGCCCATGATGGATTTAGAGCGCTCAGCAAGGGGCTGGAGCCAGCTTTGTCGGCTGCGGATCGCTTCACGTGTCCCATAGCCAAGCGCGACAATCACGGTTGCGACACCAAGCGCAAAGCTGATCATGATCGTCGCGGCATAACCAAGACTTTGCCCTTGTGAGGCGAGCGATATGGCGCCGCCGAGGGTTGGGCCGATGCAAGGGGACCAGACAGCGCCCAGCAGAGCGCCTGCCGCAAAAACACCACCGAGATTGGATTGTTGAAGGTCACCGACCTGCGAGTCGGCACGCTCAGCCAAGCCACCCGTTGCCAAGGCGAATTGGGCATTCAGCTTCGGCACCAGCAGCACGAGCCCGAAGGCGACCATGAGTGCAGCACTGATCTGGCTCATCAGACGCTCGTCCAGCCCAATCGAGCTGCCGACCGTGATCACGGTCATACCAAGAACCACGAAGGTGATGCTCATGCCCGCAGCGAGCGCGAGCGGCCCGTGTTTGCCACGATGCGTAGCCGATGCCAGCACCAGAGGAAGAACCGGCAAAACACAGGGATTGATGAGTGTTAACAGACCAGCACCGTAGCCAAGCAACATATCCATCAGGGTTTAAATCCTTGGACAGATGAGCGATCGCACGGTTGGTTATATAGGGATCAGGGACGAGATTTTTGTAACAACGGGATGGGTTGCCCATCAGGCCTGATGAAATCTACGTGAGATTCCGGGCGTCACCGCGGACCGGCTGCGGCAGGATGGTATGCGCCGCCAACGGCAATGGAAGACCGTCGTTGACGGCGCGGAACGGCAGGTGAGCGTAAGGCGGCTAGAGACTGCTCACGCTGCCGATGGAGCGTTCTCGATCAGGGCCCGCTCGTCGCCGGGGCGCTGCCTTGGAAACGGTGATAAAGCGCTGAGTAAGAGCCAATCGGGAAAGGTACGCTTCAGCTCGGCCGGTCCTTCCAGCCGGATGGTGCCGTTGGCAATCTCATCCCGCATCGAGCGAAAACCACGCCAGGCTTCGACAAAACGGCGGATATCCGACATCACCTTGATGTCGACATCGAAGCCGGGATGTTTCAAGCACATGTCGACCTTGGCATCGGTGTTGATCAGCCAAAAGCGGGCAAACCCTTTATCGATCCCGGAGAATTCGAACTCGATGACGGTCCGGCCTTCCGGCATGGCGTCGGTGTTCATCCGCGTGTGCATGCTCCAGGCCAGAAATGCCGGGTCGAGGTCATCCGTGACCATGTCCCTCGACCAACGCTGGCCCCAGACGGCCAGGTCCATGATGATCGATTCCAGGGCCGCCCCGGCCTCGGTCAGCCCATAGTCATAACCGCGACCGGTCTTCAAGGGGCGACGAACAATCAGGCCAGCATGTTCCAGTTCGGCAAGACGCTTGGTGAGGAGTGTCGCCGAGATCCGCGGCACGCCGCGGTGAATGTCGTTAAAGCGGGTGCAGCCGTCGATCAAGCGGCTGATCACCAGCAGGGTCCAGCGCTCGCAAAGTAGCTCCGCTGCCAACGCCAGCGGACAATATTGACCATAACCCCGTGCCATGACCCTCCTCCCCAAGATTGGCGCGATAAGACCAGGATGAGGTTTGCAAGCTCGGCGGACGCTCGCAACTACAAAATCTGTAGTACTCCAGATTTTTCAGTTTTTTTGCGCTGCGCATCCGATCAATGTGGCTGCCAAGGGATGTCGACATGACACGATGTTGGAAGGGTAAGCGCCATGAATGACATTGAGACATTGAGGTCCAATGTTCGCGGTCAGGTTCTGCAATCGAACGATGAAGGATATGACGAAGCGAGGTCGATCTGGAACGCGTTGATCGACAGACGCCCCGCCGTGATCGTTCGGGCATCGGGCGTGGCGGACGTCGTGGCTGCCGTGCGTTTTGGTCGAGCGAACGGCCTTCAGATCTCAGTCCGCGGTGGCGGCCATAATGTCGCCGGTACCGCCGTTGCTGATGACGGCCTGATGGTCGATCTCTCTTCGATGCGCGCTGTCCATGTCGACCCCACGCAGCGCACGGCCCGCGTTCAAGGGGGCGCGACGCTCGCTGATCTCGACCATGAAACGAGCGCCTTCGATCTGGTCACCCCCGGCGGGGTCGTATCATCGACGGGCGTTGCCGGACTGACCCTTGGCGGCGGGTTTGGTTGGCTTGCCAGGCTGCACGGCCTCGCCGCCGACAATCTCCTCGAAGTCGACCTGGTCACCACCGACGGCGACATAATCACCGCGAGCGACCGGAGTAACGCCGACCTGTTCTGGGCCCTTCGCGGCGGCAGCGGTAATTTCGGTATCGCCACGTCCTTTCTGTTCAGGCTGCATGAGCTCCCGGATCCCATCCTGTTCGGCCCGACGATGTACCGTCTCGAGGATGCGGCTGACGTGCTCCGGCGCTATAGCGCCTTCATCAAGGAGGCGCCGAGAGAATGCTGCGTCTGGGCAGATCTGATGACGGCCCCGCCGGTTCCCTTCTTGGAGGAACGATATCACGGCACAAAGGTCGTAACGTTGATGCAGTGCTATGCCGGTTCGCCCGAGGACGGCGAGGCGATCTTGTCCTCTCTGCAGGGTGGTGAGGCGATTGGTCATGCTGTCGGTCCGATGCGGTATGCCGACGCCCAGCAGATTCTTGATCAGACCTACGCGAAGGGGCTGCGCAACTACTGGAAATCAAGCAATTTCAGAGAGTTGCCTGATATCACCATCGACAAGCTTGTGGCCTTCGCAGCGACGATGCCGACGCCGGAGACCGACATGCTCATCTGTCAGCTCGGCGGCGCGATTGCGGATGTTGGCGTCGATGCGATGGCCTTTCCGCACCGAGACGCTGGCGTGATCGTCACCCCCGGCGCACGCTGGCAATCCTCAGCTGACGATGCGCGCTGCTTGGCTTGGATCGAGGAGATCGGGGCAAGCCTGGACGAGGATGCGGATGGCGGCGCTTATGTTAATTTCATCGCTGAATGTGAGGGGCGAAGCCAAGCGGCGTATGGCGCGAACCTTGGCCGCCTTCAGGGTCTTAAAGCTCGCTATGATCCGGAGAATGTCTTTCGCCAAAATCAAAATATCCGTCCCGCGAGCTCGACCGTTTAAGGGTTCGACGTTGGCATGGACGACATCGGTCTTGCTCGTCGCTCAGGCGTCAGAAAGACGGCATGTTCGCGAGGACAATCCGATGTCGCTTAAGGCTTTCTTGGTGAAGAGCTGCGATGGTGAACGAACCCTAAGCTCCGCCGATGTCTTCCGCCGGCCTGCTTCATTCCTCAACAAGCAGGCTGGCACTTTTTTGTGCCGATGATCGGGGCCTGCGCGACGCTACCTCTCCGCAGCACCGGGCGATGCTCTTCGGTGTTCGCTTGTCGATCAACATCCGCTGGCCGTGGTTGGCTAGGGGATGGGACCTCAACCGCTCATCTCGAGGATTCGGTCGGTCGATAAACGGTGACCTGGATCGGTGTTGGGCGCAACCCTGTCGCGGGATTGAGTGCTTCCGGACAATTCGACAGGACGACAAGCACATCCATGTCGGCACGCAAGTCGACATGGTCCCCGGGTTTCGAGAGGCCATCGACGATTGCGACCTGGCCGTCTTCGGCCACCGGCACCCGCATGAAGAAATTCACATTGGGAACAACATCGCGCGGTCCCAAGCCATGGCGCGCCAGCTCTTCCTCGAAGTTCTGCTGACAGCATCTCGGATTGGTTTGGCCGTAGCGCACTTCGTCAAGCGCAAAAGAGCAGCATCCAAAAATCGTATCATGACCGCCGCAAGTGTCATCGATGATGGTCATCATCCGGCGGGCGCGAACCGACCAAAGTGACGATCCTTTGCCTAAATAGATCTGACGCTGAAGCTTCATGGTGTTTGGCGCGTGGTAGCGCTCTTCGGGGTCATCGGCGTTGTAGCACAGAAAATCGATGGCTTGTTGGCCCTCCAGGTCGACCAGACGGAGCCTGTCACCCTCTTCGAGCCGCCGGCTCCAGGGGTGACCGGCCGGCACTGTCGTGTCTTCAAGCAACGTCGCGTCTGCCATCATGCTCCCGCCTCCAACAAGCGCTGGTAAGACGATCGGTCACCGGGCGATGCGCAGCGTGCACCAGGCGGTGGCATCGCCTCGTTGTCGCTATCTATCTCCACTTTCCCTCGCCATCGATGGCGGTCCGGTGACGACTAGCTGCTGTCAGCGGCTTTCGGGATTCCCTCATAGGCGCGGTCGCCCCAAACCTCCTCAACGCGCTGATTTCGTCCGCAGGACCACCGGTAATATTTATAGCGGACCGGATTCTTCGTGTAATAGTCCTGATGATAATCCTCGGCCGGGAAGAAGGTCGCTGCGTCCTCGATCGGTGTCACAATCTCCTGTCCGATCGCCTCGGCGGCTGCGATCTTTGATGCCTCGGCAAGCCCGCGCTCGGTATCATCGGCGACAAAGACCGCCGTTTCATAAGATTCGCCCCGATCGCAGAATTGGCCGCCGGCATCGGTCGGGTCAACGGATGACCAGAAAGCCTTGAGCAAATCCTCATAGCTGACTTGATCCGGATTGTAGGTGATCTGCACGGCCTCTCGATGCCCGGTGCCGCCAGCGGTCACCTGCCGATAGGTCGGATCGTCAACCGTCCCACCAGTATAGCCTGAGATGGTCTCGACCACCCCTGGTATCTTATCGAAGTCGTACTCGACACACCAAAAGCATCCTCCGGCGACGGTAAATGTCTTTAAATCCTGTGCGGAGGCAGCGCTTGCGATGAGACCCAAGCTCAGGGCGCCAAGTGCTGTCTTGAAGGCATCGACCATGAATAGGCCCCCATGTGAGGAATGTTGTGAACAGACGAGCACTATGTGTGCTAGCCATGTTTCTGACTGCAAACAAGACGTCACAATGGCGAGATCACCGGTCCTTGTACAAAACGCAAGCGCCTCGTCGCGCCATTGGTTGAGGGAAGGCAGGCGTTTCGTGACTCCTGGGTGGACCGCAAGATCGTGATCGCGTTAGCTAGGGGCGATTGTGTCAAACGCCCGAAGTGAGGGGAGGCAACCATGCCAACAGAGCTGGACAAAGGCGTTACGCCAAATGGCGAAGGGGCTGCGGGTAAGCGTTGGAATATCCTAGGCCAAGTCTACTTCTCGAAGGCAACATGTGAGTCGACCTTCGCCTTCGAGACCAACAGCGATCCCGGCCAGTTCGTGCCCGTCCATGTCCATCCGACGCAGGACGAGTTCATCCTCGTGCAAGAAGGCGAGCTCGATCTCAAGCTCGACGGCGAGTGGCTCAAAGCGAAGGCCGGCGATCTGGTGCGCATGCCGCGTGGCATTCCACATGGCTACTTCAATAAGTCCGAGAAACCGGTAAGGGCGTTGTTTTGGGTGTCTCCGGCGCGCATGCTGGAACAGCTCTTTGACCAGCTGCACAATTTGGAGGATGTCGAGGAGGTCGTTCGGCTGTCAGCGGAGCACGAGGTCGAATTCCTGCCGCCAGAGGCCAATGAGTGATCGGTGCAGAAGGGGGCTCTGGCTGCGGGTGAGCAACGCTGTGTGAGTTGCTGGCTCGATAGGGCTTCCTAAGAACGGCGGGAAGGCGGTCAGTGATCTGTTGGTTGCCATAGGATGCTGCTTGTCCCACGGCTGCAAAGACGTTCGCCGGTCTGATTTTTCAGACCGGCGTTTTTGGTTCTGGCGCGACGTTGATAGAGTTTCTTACTCGGTCGCTTTCGCTGTCGGAACAGGGTGGATGTCAGGGCTCGCGCAACGCTGTTCCGTTTCTTGGGTTTCTTTTTCACCACAGTCTCCTTTCTCGATGGGAACGCCATCCCCTCAGACATGGTCCTTGGTCCCCGTCTTTTGGAGCGGTCTTTTGAGAAAAGTGAGCGATGCGATCTTTTGGCGGGCTTTTCTTCCTCTCGGAGGCTGTCGGTTGGATCAACGTCGGGCGGTGACCGCTAGCACGCCATGGCGCCGCACCAGAGCAATTGTTTTCCCGTTGCAAGGCCGTCTTGCTCCGTAGGGCTAAGAACAGGATCTCCATGATGTTGTTTGATCATGAATGCTCGAGAAAACAACGTGTTCAGCGCAATTTCTCATCATTTGCATGATCGTTGGCATGGAAGCTCTTGCGCGATGACCCCTCGGTGTGCAGGCCATTCTCGGTCGAACGGAGTACGTTTGTTTTGACGGTGCAGCAATGCTAAGATTTGCGGCGAGGTAACGCTCCCCGAAAACGAGGAATTGGCATCATGAAGGCGGCAAAGATTATCGGCAGCGCGCCGATTTTGCTGGTGGCGGATGTGGTGGCATCGGCTGAATATTATCGCGATAAAGTCGGCTTCGCGTTCGAACGCTATTGGGGTGAGCCTGCACGTTTCTGCATGCCGCGTCGGGATGGTCATATCGTCATGCTGAGCCAGGTCGAGGACAGGTCTGCGATCGTGCCTCACTACAAGGTGGTTCAGAATATGTGGAACATCTATTTTTGGGTCGATGATGTCGTGCGCCTTTATGAGGAGCTTAAGGACCGGGGCGCCACGATCGACTATGAGCTCTGTGAGCAACCCTATGGATGCAGGGAATTTGGGATCCAGGACCTCGACGGCTATGACATCGCCTTTGGCCAAGATCTCGAGACTTAGGCAACATTGCGGCGGGGCGTGGTCTCCCCAAGACCCTGAAAGATGCAGGATTGCCGGCATCAAAGCCGACAGTCCTGACCTGCAAGAGGGGCCCCGTCGACCTCGCCACTTGTCACAGAGTGGGCTTTGCCTGCTATCGTAGCAGCTCGATCATCTCGGGAACGATGAGAGCCATGAACCGCGATCGCGCCTATTTTCTGCTGCTGAACATTGGGCACTTTCTCGATCACTTGTTCACGCTCATCTTCGCCACGGTCGCAGCGCTCGTCCTCTATCGGGAATGGGGTGTCGGCTATGCCGAACTCTTGGCTTATGCGACGCCTGGCTTTTTTGCGTTCGGAGCCTTTGCCCTTCCAGCCGGATGGCTGGCGGACCGTTGGAGCCGGGACGGCATGATGTGCGTGTTTTTCGTCGGGATCGGCATTGTGTCCATCCTGACAAGTTTTGCCACGACGCCGCTCCAGATGGGCATCGGACTGTTTGCCATCGGCATGTTTGCGGCGATCTATCATCCCGTCGGTCTGGCGATCGTCACCATGAAGTGGCGCAATACCGGCATGCGCATCGCCGCCAACGGTGTTTGGGGGAATCTCGGCGTGGCGAGTGCTGCGCTGATCACCGGCTATCTGATCGACCATAGCGGTTGGCGTATGGCCTTTGTGGTCCCAGCGATCTTGTCGATCATTGTCGGCATCGTCTACTTCGCCTTGCGTTACCGGAACATATGGGAGGAGCATACCGCATCCTATCGAGATGCTCCGAAGACGGGCGGTGGGGTCAGCGGGCTCGAGCGCAGTCTTTTGTTCCGGGTATCATTGATCGTGTTTTTCACGACGGCAGTCTCCTCCATCATTTTTCAGTCCACGACCTTTGCTCTTCCGAAAATCTTTGACGAGCGCTTGCAAGGACTGGCCGTTGATCTCGCAGCTTGGTTCGATGGCACGGCGGGGGGTGAGCAGGGCGATGTTGCGACGGCGATTGGCTCGCTTGCTTTTGTCGTCTTTGCCATGGCGTCTTTTGCGCAGTTGGTGGTCGGCACCATGCTCGATCGCTATGGTCCCCGCCGTGTCTTCATCGCGATGGCGGTCCTGCAGATTGTGTTTTTCACAGCGATGCCCGGCCTCACCGATGGTTTTGCGCTTGCTGTGGCGCTTGGCTTCATGTTTGGGGCATTTGGGCAAATCCCGATTAACGACTTCATGATCGGCAAGATGGCCAGCGGCGCTGCGCGGGCGCGCATTTATGGCGTCCGTTATGTCGTCAGTTTCACCGTGCTGGCCGCCTCACTCCCCCTGATCGCGTTTGTCTATGATAGCTGGGGGTTTGACGTCTTGTTCCGAATTCTCGCGGGTGCAGCCTTGTTGATCTTGGCTGCCGTCATCGCCCTACCGCAGCGCCTGCCGTCGGCAGCGACCGCGCCCGTCGCTGCCGAGTAGCCGCGTCAGCTTCCATGGGATAGCACCCGGCGGATTGAGCGAGCTTATGACCGATCGGTTGCGATCGTTCGATAGTGGTCGTTGATCGCACCGGCGGTCGTGATCCAAACCCGATCATCGGCTGCCGCTTTGATCGCACGAAGTGCTCTTGCCAGATGCTTCAGGCGGTGGGGATGCCCCATGATGTAGGCGTGTAGCGCAATGCCCATGACCAGAGGATGGTCCACGCTTTCAGCTAACATGATGTCGAAGGCGTCGATGATCATATCAGCAAACTCGGCGGCTTCGCGATTGCGAGCGACGATCTGTGGGATGTCGTTCAGTTCCTGAGGATAAGGTACGGCAAGGATTCGGCCCGAGCGTGTCGCCATCCAGACCGGCTGATCGTCATGACACCAATCCAAAACGTACTCGTACCCGGCCTCGTCGAGGAGGTCAGGGGTCACGCGGCTTTCCGAGATCCAAGGGCCCAGCCAGCCTTTGGGGCGACGGCCTTCTGCCTTGTCAATCGCTTCTGTCGTCTCGGCGATAAGCCTGGTCTCCTCGGTCTCCGCGAGGTCGCCTTGGCGTTCTGCATTGGAGCGACCATGGGCGGCGATCTCATCGCCCCGCTGGCGGAAGGCATCGATGACGCGCGGTGCGTGCGTGTACATCTCCGCATTGACCAAGGCGGTCGTCGGGAAGGCGAGCTCATCAAACAGGGACAGCATGCGCCAAACGCCGGAACGGTTGCCGTAGTCACGCCAGGCATAATTCAGGACGTCCGGCTGAGGACCGCCGGGAGCGAGCGTTGCGCCCAAACCTTCGCCGAATGCGAAGCATTCGAGGTTCATGCCGATATAGACCGCCAGTCTTGCGCCGCCCGGCCAATCGAACGGCGGTCGATCCGGTAGGGCTGAGAATGGGTAACGGTGATGTTGGGAGAGCGGCATCGTTCTTGCAACTCGTGCTTTGGGTTCCCGGATTGTCTGGCATGACAGCCGGGACATGACAAGTTGCTTTGCCCGTGTTTTGTGCAGTTCTCAAGAGGTGATCGATTGTTAGGCAATCAAGCGCCTTGAGACGCCAGATCGAAACAAGGGTGCTCAGCACGTCTCAACATTCGAGGGAGGTCTCATGGAGCGCAGAGAGTTTTTGACGGGAGCGAGCGTTGCTTCCGCTGGGGTGCTAGCAGCACCGGCTATTGCCAAGGCGGCGACCATCGAATGGAAGATGACGACGGCCTTTCCTCCCGGGCAACCATTCTATTCGGTGGGGCCAGGCTCGCTCACCGACCTGACGGACCGCATCCGGGCCATGTCGGATGGGCGTCTCGACATCAAGGTCTATCACGGCGGCGAGCTCGTACCGGCCTTCGAAGGGTTCGACGCCGCACGACAGGGTGTTGTCGAGTGCAATGCCTGGGTCAGTTACTTCGGTGCCGGCAAGGTTCCGGCCGCTCAGTTTTTCGGTGCGGTGCCGTTCGGCATGTCGACCCAAGGCCAGAATGCCTGGTTCTACATCGGTGACGGAATCAAGCTTTGGCACGAAGTCTACGAACCCCTCGGTTTGGTCGCGTTTCCTGTCGGCGCGACGGGCGTGCAAATGACCGGTTGGTTCAACAAGGAGATCAATGCGATCGAGGACATGGAGGGGCTGCGCTTGCGTATTCCCGGACTGGCCGCAAAAGCCTATGCGCGGATCGGCGTCGATGTAAAACTCTTGCCGGGCGGTGAGATCTTTCCGGCGCTCGAGCGTGGTGTGATCGATGCTGCGGAATGGGTCGGGCCGGCACAGGACAAGATCCTCGGCCTGAACAAGGCGGCGAAGTACTACTACACCACGGGATGGCACGAGCCGACGACGGTCACGGAGCTTGCGATCAACAAGGCGGCCTGGGACTCCCTTGATGACGATCTCAAAGCGATCGTCGAGAACGCCTGCGCCGCGTGCAACGTCATCTCGCATAGCTGGGCTGAAGCCAACAACGCGGCCGCGTTGAAGGAGTTCGCCGCAACCGGCACCGAGCTGCGGACGCTTCCCAAAGACGTTGTCGCCGCCCTGAAGCAGGAGATGGGTCCCGTCTATGAGGAGCTGGCTGCCGAAGATCCCTCCTTCAAAAAGGTGATGGACAGCTATTTCGCCTTCAAGGAGGAGCATGACGTGTGGGCGGCGGCTTCCGAAACTGTCTGGCATAGCGAATTGCGCGACGCGTGATGGGCGATCTGGCGCGTGGGCATCCATGCCCGCGCGTCCCTCTCGGTCCGGCTTCGGGCTGCCTAATAGCGCTGGCATGATGTCATCGAATCGATGAACCGATTTTGGAAACGGGCCCTGGCTCTGGCCGATCGTATCGACACCCTCACATGGGCGGCCGGTAAGCTCGCGACGGCCTTACTATTGGCACTGATAGCCCTGGTGGGTTGGAATGTTCTAGGCCGGTATCTCGTCGGCGGTGGTTCTGTCGCTCTTCAGGAGCTGGAGTGGCATTTCTTGGCGCCGATCGCGCTTCTCGGCATCACCCTCTTGGTGCTGGAAAACGGCCATGTTCGCGTCGACATGGTCTATGACAAGCTTTCCGATCGAGCGCAGACCTGGCTCGACTTGATGTCGATGATCTGCGGCATCGTCATGGCACTCTTGTTTATCAAATATTCGGCAGGCTTCGTGGAGAGTTCCTGGTCGTTGGGCGAGGGATCGCCTGATCCCGGCGGTCTGCCGGGACGCTACCTGCTGAAAGCGATGATCCCGATTGGGTTCGCGCTTTTTGCGCTTCAGTGTCTTGCCAAGGCGATCCGTCATGCGGCGATCCTCGCCGATCGGTCAACCGCACCATGAGCCTGGATGAACTGCTCGCGATTGGCATGATTTTGACCTTCATGCTGTTGCTTCTCGGCGGCGTTCCGGTCGGCATCGGAATCGCGACGGCCGGTTTTGTCTTTGGCTGGATGGGCTTTGGCGACTTTCTGTTCAATCTTAGCCCGGCACGGATCTATGGCGTCGTCACCAAGTATGAGTTCTTGGCGATTCCGCTGTTTGTGTATATGGGCGTCATGCTCGAGAAGTCGCGGGTCGCCGAAGACATGCTCGACGTGGTCGGCCGACTATCCGGCAGTTTGCATGGCGGCATGGCATTGGCGCTGATTGTGGTCGGCGTGCTGATGGGGGCATCGACCGGAATCGTCGGTGCCACCGTCGTGACATTGACTCTTCTGACCATGCCGATCCTGTTAAAGCGCGGCTATGATCCCGGTGTGTCCGCCGGCGCCATTTGCGCCTCGGGAACACTTGGCCAAATCATCCCGCCGTCCCTGGTCCTGATCCTGCTCGCCGACATCATGGCGGAAAGTGTTGGCACGCTCTTCGCAGCGTCCCTCCTTCCGGGCCTGATGCTTGCCCTGCTTTACAGCGCTTACATCCTAGGCCTTGGGGTTCTTCGCCCTGCGATGCTGCCGCCCATCCCTAAGGAAGAGCGGCAGGACGTGCGTGGCGTCGCCCTGTTGGCTGCGGCGATCAAAGCCCTGGCACCGCCACTCCTGCTGATTGGTGGTGTCCTCGGATCGATTATTGGCGGGCTGGCTGCACCGACAGAAGCCGCCGGTGTCGGCGCGGTTCTCGCGATCGTTGTTGCAGCGATTTATGGACGCTTGACCCTAAGAATGATCTGGGAAGCAGGCGAGGGCACGCTTCGGATCTCGTCCATGATCTTCTTCATCTTGATCGCTGCTCAGGTCTTTTCCATCGCCTTTCGAGGGCTTGATGGTGAAGCGTTGGTGAAGGACATGTTGGCGCTCACGCCGGGCGGCGAGACCGGTGCCTTGATCTTTTTGATGGTGCTCTTATTCGTGCTCGGTTTCTTCCTGGAATGGATTGAGATCAGCTATATCGCGCTGCCTCTTTTGCTGCCGTTTTTTAAGGAAGCAGGCGTCGACATGGTCTGGCTAGCCGCGTTGGTCGCGCTCAACTTGCAAACGTCGTTTCTGACGCCTCCCTTCGGTTGGGCTTTGTTCTTTTTAAAGGGTGTCGCCCCTCCTGAAGTGACGACAAAGGCGATCTATCTCGGCGTGCTGCCCTTCATTGCGATCCAGCTGGTCGCGTTGGCCATCCTGTTCAATGTTCCGGGCTTGGCACTTTGGTTGCCGGCGGCGATCGGTTGGTGAGTGCCGCCATGACCGAACCTGAGGTCAAAGCGTGGGGTCACTGGACAGCGACAGCATTGTTGGTAGCCTTGAGTGAACGGAAACCCTTCATTCGCAAGAGGCCACTATGAAGCCGAACACTGTGCCGTCAGCCTTGATCGCCGGACTCGCCGTCGTTTTGTTCGCCGATCCGTCCAACGCCGCTTCCGACTGCTCGGATGGAAAGACATTGGTGGATGGGACACTGACGATTGCGACGGGCAACCCCGCTTACTTCCCTTGGGTCATTGACAATGATCCGTCATCGGGGAAGGGGTTCGAAGGTGCGGTGGCCTATGAGGTCGCCAAGCGGATGGGCTTTGCCGCCGATGCCGTCACCTGGACATCAGCTTCCTTCGATCAGTCGATCCAGCCCGGCCCGAAGGATTTCGATTTCAACCTTCAGCAATTCTCGATTACGGCGGAGCGCGATGAGGTCGTCGACTTCTCGGCACCCTATTATGCCGCGGCAATGGCTGTCCTCGTGCGTCAGCCAACGGCGGACCAAGCGAGCGCAACGCTCGAGTCACTGAAGACCTTGATCTGGGGTGTCGATGCCAATACCACGGCTCTCCCGATGCTTCAGGAGATCATCGCGCCTGATGCCGAGCCTTTGCTCTATGACGATGGCACCAATGTCGTTGAAGCGATGAAAGCCAACCAAATCGATGCCGCCTTATTCGATTTGCCGACAGCACTCTATCTGAGCGCGGTCGTGCTCGATGACGGTGTCGTCCTTGGTCAATTCCCGGCTGATCGAAGCGAGAATCCAGACCAATTCGGTTTGCTGATGGAAGAGGGCAATCCCTTGAAGGCCTGCGTTGATGACGCCGTTAGCAGCATGACGGCCGACGGGACGCTCGCCGCGATCGAGGCTGAGTGGTTGGCAGAGACGACCGGCGTCCCGGTGATCGACTAAAGCAGCCATCGGTTTCGCGACCGTCTCCATGACAGCGAAACGGTTGACCGCACGTCAGGCCTTTGAACGACGGACCCGTCGCCGAAGCCTCGTGATTGCCACTAGCAGCACCCTCTTGGTTGTCGGGGCTTTGGTGCTGCTGGTGCCGATGGCGCCTGGCTGGGACGCCGTCAAAAAGAGCTTCTTCAACGGCGCCATCTTCATCGAGACCTTGCCCGGCCTGCTCCAAGCGTTCATGCTGGACATTCTGATCTTTCTTTGGTGTGCGCCAGCGATTGCGGTTCTTGGCCTGGTGATTGCCCTTTGCCGGGACGCGCGCTCACCAGCGCTGTTCCCGCTCCGGCTGTTTGGTATGGCCTACACCGATATCTTCCGGGGCGTTCCCGTCATTCTGATCGTGTATCTCATTGGATTTGGCGTGCCTGGTCTCGGTCTGCCGCGTCCGTGGAACAGCCCTTACATCTGGGGCTCGCTGGCGCTGATCTTGACCTATTCCGCTTATGTCGCCGAGATCTTCCGTTCCGGTATCGAGTCCGTTCACGAAAGCCAGCGCGCTGCCGCCCGGTCTCTTGGCCTGGCCCATGCTGACGTGATGCGCTTTGTCATTCTGCCACAGGCGATCAGGCGTGTGGTTCCGGCCAACATGAACATGTTGATCGCGCTGCAAAAGGATGTGGCGCTGTTGTCGTTTATCGGACCCGTCGAGATCCTTCGCCAAGCCGGTGTCTATAAGTCATTGTTGGCGAATTTCACGCCCTATGTGGGGGCGGCCGTGATCTTCTTGATCATCACCATCCCGGCAACGCGCTTTGCCGATTATCTCCTCGCCAAGCAAAACCGAGCGCGTTCATGACCGCCAAACTACGCCTGGTTGACCTTGTGAAGAGCTATGCCGCGAACCGCGTGCTTGACGGCCTTTCTCTCGATGTCGCCGCAGGGGAGATGATCTGTTTGATCGGGCCGTCCGGTTCGGGGAAGTCGACGCTGCTTCGCTGTATCAATCTGCTCGAACCGATTGATGACGGTATGATTGTCCTGGATGGCGAGGACATTTCAAGACCAGGCCTCGATCCTCGACCGATCCACAAGCGCATCGGCCTCGTGTTTCAGAGCTTCAATCTCTTTCCGCATATGACCGCTGAAGAGAATGTCATGCTTGCGCCTTGGCGCGTCAGCGGTCGTGCGCGTGCTGACCTCAAAGGCGAGATCACATCCCTCTTTGAGCGATTTGGTCTCGTCGACCGTATGAAGCACTATCCGGACCAACTCTCCGGTGGCCAGCAGCAGCGGGTGGCGATTATTCGCGCCTTGGCGATGAAGCCGGAGATCATGCTGTTCGACGAAGTCACCTCGGCGTTGGATCCTGAACTTGTCGGTGAGGTGCTGGACGTCCTTCGCCAGCTAAGAGCGCAGCACATGACGATGATCCTGGCTACGCATGAAATGAACTTTGCACGCGAAGCGGCGGATCGCATCTGCGTGATGGATCAAGGCAACATCATTGAATCCGGTCGACCGGATGAGATCCTGAACGCGCCACGTCTCGACCGGACCCGGAGCTTTTTGAGATTGACGCATTGAAGGGCGAGGGCGATTCGAAGAGCGCAGACGATAGAGGGCGCCTCGACTCGAATTGAACCGTGCCGTTGCCAAAAAGCGCGCTGCGATCCTAGAAGGCGGCACTGCTTACGAGGAAACGAGGTTACGTCTTTGGGCTTGAGAAGTACTGCTCCTTGGTAATGACGTCGCCATAAAGGGTGGCATCGTTGAAGAGCTTATTGTCGTGGGATACCTCTTGCTCCACGTCGTCATTTCTGAACCGTCGGAAAATTTTTCTTTCTTCAGCATCCCACCGAAACATGACGTCTTCGAAGTCGTACAGAATGAAGACGTCATGGTCCGCAAAAAAGTCCGCTTTGCTCATGCCCATGATCAGGCTCCCGTCTCGACGCTACTGGAAGTTCCTGTAGTAGTCGCGACTCTCTTGTTCAATCTCAAGTGCCCGTTCGATATCACTTTCATCGAGGCTGCGTCGCTCTTCATAAAGAGCATGGCCGCGCCCACCTTCAATCCCCGTCCTTTCGGCGATCTCGTCATAGACATCGTCGCCAAGAATGCTGCGTGCAACTGATTCCGGCTCCTTCGCATAAACCATATCGGGCGTGTTGACCTGGATCTCTGCTCTAATCCCGGCATCGGTGTCAATCACCGTGTTAACGCCGCTGTAGCCGAGGGGGTTCGACTCCGGCGTAATGGTTTTGACCTTCGCACCACGGCTCTCCAATTCGGCCGTGATGGACGCGATGTCGTCCTGCGAAGCAACGATGGTGTTTCGGGCGATATCATTGAGTCTAGATGCGTCGCCACCATACTCGATCGTGGTCTTCTCGACCGCACGCTCTCTCGATTTTAGGGGAGCCTCGGCGACACGCGCGTCGTAGTCCGTGGCGATCTCATGGGCGAGGTTATCAATTTCTATTTTGGCGGCAGGGGCCGCGCTGTACAGGTCATCCAGCTGGCGATTGACCGTCGTCGTTACGTCAGCCACATCGTCCAACTTGCTGATCTTGCTGAGTGATCCGGCTTTGGCCACCGGCACAGCCACCGTCGCGACTTCGAGCCCGGCACCACCGATCTGCTTGCCGGCCGCGTAATAATTGCCGGCCTCCCAATTGTCTTCAAAGGTCTCCCAGCCTTCGACAGCGGCATCGGCAATCTTACCGGGTAGTTCGGGCACGGACATGACACCGTCGACGATCGCTTGCCCGCGCTCTTGATTACGCTGCGCATGTCCCTCGAAGGTATCGATACCGGTCCAGCCAACGGCAGTGTCTAACACCGTGCCGGCGGCGTCATTGACCATCTCGACGCCTTCCCAGGCAAGACCGGCAGCGCCGACAACACCGTCCCAAGCGGTTTCTGCGGCACCGACGGCAACGCCGCCAGCCAGCTGGGCTGTGCCGACGAGGGCGTCGCCAGCGCGTTCAACGAAACTCTCTTCGTCTTCCGGCTCGGCCAGATCCGGCGTTGCGGCGCTGGCGGATGAGAGCGCGAAGCCATCCATCACGGCTGCGCTTTCGGCGAGCGCTTCGCTTTGAGACGGCGTTAAGCCGGGATCGTCAGAGGGGCCTGAAGATGACGATGATCGATCACGGTCATTGTCGTCGTCGTTGTCACCATGATCATGCGAACCGCGGCCGCCGGTATCCCGGCTGCTATCAGTCGAGGAGACGCTTTCGCTGAAACTAGAATCGCTTGAGGACTCTGATCGGCCAGAAGATGACCCGCTCGACGAGTCACTGCCATTTGAGCTGCCGGCACTACTTGTCCCGCCGCTGGATGTTCCACCTCCAGCGCTGCCGCTCGGACTGCCCATCTCTATGCCCTCCAACAATCAAGCAGGATGTCCGCTATGTCGTGTGCCCCCTCCAGAGCACGTGTCGAGACTATTAGCCGATTTCACATGGTCAAGACGGGGTTTAGGCGAAACATTCCAAGGCGTTTCTCCTTAAAATTGCCCGATGAGACGGGTCGCTGACTGAGGGGACTTATGTCGGCGCTTGTTGAGATCGCTCAAACGGGGTCGAAAAGGCCAGATCTTCTGGTCCATGCACGAGTGCGCGTGGTTTTGGCGTGCTGGTTGGTAAAGGAAATTTCCCGATCGGGAATGAAACGTCGAATTTCGTTGACGAGCGTGTTTGATATTCCCGATCGGGAAAATTTTACTTGCGGACGGGTTCAGAACCCACTATATTCCCGATCGGGAAATTAGACATGACACCAGAAGAGATAGGCAAGACGATACGTGACGCGCGACGCGCCCAGGGGTTGCGGCAGGACCAGCTCGCCGCAGCCGCCGGTGTGGGCGTGCGCTTTCTCGTCGAACTCGAGGCCGGCAAACCAACGGCCCAGATCGGCAAGACGCTTAGCGTTCTTGCGGCACTAGGATGTCGTTTAACGATCGAGCAGCCTCGTGTGGCCCATGAGACGACGTCGTGATCAACGATCTCATCGTATGGTGGGATGATCGCGATGTCGGTCGTCTCTCAATCAATCGAAGTGGCGAAATGCACTTCGCTTACTCGGAAGCATGGCTGGCCGACACGACAGCGCCCGCTTTATCGATATCGCTGCCGAAACGCCCCGAGCCGTTTTCCCGGCGGCGTTCACGGCCGTTTTTCGACGGATTGTTGCCGGAAGAAGGACAACGCGAAGCGATCGCGGCGGCACTCGGTGTCTCCGAAGGCAACGAGTTTCGACTCTTGGAGAAACTCGGCGGTGAGGTGGCCGGGGCTTTAGTGTTGTGGCCGAGCGGTGAGCCGCCGCCGGATCCAGGAGATGCAACCGTAAAGACGCCGCTGAGTGACGACGACTTGATCGGTGTGCTCGATCGACTGCCGCGCCGGCCGATGCTTGCCGGCGAAGCCGGTCTGCGACTTTCCCTCGCTGGCGCGCAATCGAAGTTGCCGGTTGTCCTGGTTGAGAACAAGGTGGCGTTACCCGCACCTGGCCAGCCGACGACGCATATTCTGAAACCACCGATCGAACGGTTCGAGGCGACGACCGAAAATGAGGCCTTCGCCATGCGACTGGCCGCCCGGATGAACCTTGATGTGGCCTCGGTGGAGGCGCGTCGCGTCGCCGATTGCACCTACCTGCTGGTCGAGCGCTACGACCGCAAGAGTCTTGATGACGGGCGGGTCAAACGGCTTCATCAGGAGGATTTCTGTCAGGCGCTGGGGGTGTTTCCGGAACGGAAATACGCCGCCGAAGGTGGGCCGACGTTCAAGGCCTGTTTTGACGTCATTCGGCAGGCCTGCACGCAACCGGCAGTCCAGGTTCTCAAATTGCTCGATGCGGCAATCTTCCAGGCACTGATTGGGAACGCTGACGCGCATGGCAAGAACTACAGCCTGCTCCATCATGACGATGGCGTCGTCCTGGCACCGCTCTACGACCTCCTGAGCACGATTGCTTATCCCGATCTGTCGCCGACCTTCGCGATGAAGATTGCGAGTCGCGGTACACTCGAAGCGTTCAAAAAAGGCGACTGGGACGCCTTTGCCCGCGACGTCGGCGTTGCAGCACCGTTCACCCGTCGTCGCGTTAAAGAGCTCGCGGACCTCGGGGCTGAGACGGCCGAGGCGGTGGCGGATGAACTCGGCCATGACGGTCTATCAGATCAGGCGCTTGCCGCCTCCGTCACCAGAGTACGCACGCGTGCAACTGCACTCTTGAAAACGGTCTGATCTCGATCGGTCGTCGTACGGACGCTCCTAAGGTCGGATGCCCGCGATGTGGGTTATCCCCATGATGCCTTGTCCGGGCGCGTCCATGCTGACGCCCTCTCGAGAGCGGCGGCGGGCAGGGGACCCATCGATCCGTTGATCGTCACCGTGTCTGGATTAGCTGGACGGGCTAAGCGCGCGCTGATGAAGCTTAGGAAAGATGGCCGTGACCTCAGTACGCGTCATCCCCGGACGTAAGGCGGGATCATGCAGCATCTTCAGCAGGAGAAAATCAACCGATGTCCATGCGTCGCGTTGGCTGGTCGGATTGAGAACCGAGTCGACGGTTTCCGGCAGCTGATACCGAAGACCAAGCACATTGAGAACGGCCTGGTGAAGGCAGCGGCCGAGGACGGCGGCATCAACGCCAGCGTCGACAAGCCCGAGCCCGCCGGAGACGGATGCTTTGGTCTCGGCGAAAAGATGCCCCTTACAAACCGGCGACGAACCAGAGGAAAGCTCATCATAAAGAGCGACATGACCGCCGAAGACATTGGACAGAAGTGTCGAGAACGCGCGATCACGATCCGTCGCGAAATCATCGCTGATCAGCAGGATAAAATTGATCACATCGCTGCCGTTGGCTTTGGCCAAACTGAGATCGCTTCCTGCAATCCTCCCGAGAAGATGCATTTGAGCAAGCGACTGCCTGATGACCTGTTGCACAGGGTCGTCGATGCCTTCGCCAAAAAAGCTCCCGATCTGAACGGGACCGTTCCACTTGAAAAGGGGCAGCGCTTCTGTGTCGGCCTCTTGGTTGTCACCAAACGCCGCCTGAACAAAGAGATCACGCATGCACGCGACATCTTGGATGCAGGCGTCCGCCGCCTCATCGGAGAGGAGCCTGATCGATTGATTTTGATCGGCCTTTGCATCCGTAGCCGCACCAAAAGCCAAGATGCAAAGGGCCAAGAGAGCAATCTGCCATCGGCAAATCAACCACCTCGATGCCACAGACATGGGTCGTTTCCATTCGGTTGCGGGGGGGCAATTAACCAGCGAACAACGCGAGCTGGCATTTCTTCACATTTTTGCTGCCGACTTGAAACGAGGCAGATCGTCGCTTGTGGCCGGAATCAGGGTCTGTCGAGCTCTTATATCGATGGGGATCGAGGGTGGCGCTAGATCGCCGGCAAAACGCGCTCGCTAACGGAACGTAAATGCTCACGCATGCAAAGGGCGGCCCCTTTGGTGTCTCGCGCCTCGATCGCTCTCAGGATCGCATCATGCTGATCGAAGCTGAAATGGTCGGGCTTCGGCCCCTTGGTCGACCGCGCTTGCTCCCAAACCACCGAGCGCCTGACGACGTTGAACGTATCGAAAAGATAGAGCAGCACTTTATTATGGGTCGCTTTGGCAATGGCGTAATGGAAGTGGTTGTCCCAGGCCTCATAGCTTCGCCATTCCCGCGCGGTCCTGCAGCGCAGATTGCAGGCACGGATGTCATCGACGTCCAAGGCGGAGCCGTCACGCGCCGCCAGCCTTGCCAATTCGGGCTCGATCGCCATGCGCGCGTCCATCATCCTGGCCGGATTGGTCAGCTGACAGAGAAAATCGACATCACCCAGATTGTGCACAGGCCGTGCCCCGACGAACGTGCCGCGTCCGACATGGCGCCAAATCAGCCCGTCAGCCTCCATCTTGGCCAGTGCCTTGCGCAATTCGCTGCGGGAAACGCCGAGCATCGGGCAAAACTTCCGCTCCGGCGGCAGCTTTTGATAATGGCCGAGCCCATGTTCGTCGATATGACGCTTGATTTGCTCGACGACCTCTTGGTCGAATTCACTCTCCATCGCAGACCCTGCCTCAATCGATGAAGAAACCAGCTTGAGCCAACCCGTCTTTTTAGGACGTTATCTCCCCCGTAACGCTACTCCCTTCGATCCCCGAGATCAATTTCGATATTGGTTTTCCCCATCGACTTGGTTTCGTCGCATGATGGTCACGGGGGCGCATGGCCTGGTTGTGTGGCATGGCCCATCAAGGGTGCGAAAAGCAGCCCGATGAACAACAAAAACCCGTCGGGTGCGTGACGACTTGGGAGGTTTGATGCGACTTGCGACCATCGATTTGGAAGGACGCCCCGCAGCCGCGATCATTGTCGGGGACGGCGCCGTCTTGCCGTTTGTTCGCGCGGCGTCCTCGCTGGCCGCTGATGTGCCGTCGACCGTGGTTGCAGCACTGGCAAGCGGCGAGATGCAGACGTTCATTGAGGCTGTTGGGACCTCGGGCGAGGCCGTTGAAGCGATCAGGAAGGCCCTCGCCGCAGCAGATGAGCTTGATGGCACCGTGGATGCGGCCTCCGTGCGTTTCTTGGCGCCCTTGCCATGTCCACGAAAGAACGTTTTTTGCGTTGGACGGAATTACTTGGAGCATATCGCTGAAGGCGAACGCGCCCAGAACCTGAAGATCGGTGTCACCGACCATCCCGTCTTTTTCACCAAGCCACCCACGGCCGTGGTTGGGCCTGGCGGTACCATACCGATCTTTCCGCATGTCTCCGAGAACATCGACTACGAGGTCGAGCTTGCCGTGGTGATCGGCAAGGCCGGTCGCGATATCACGCCATCTCAGGCCATGGACCATGTCTTCGGTTACACGATCTTGAACGATGTCACCGCACGCGATGTTCAGCGGCGGCATGGCGGTCAGTATTTCAAAGGTAAGGGCCTGGACGGATCATGCCCGCTCGGGCCGGTGATCGTCACAGCAGACGAGCTTGTCGATCCGACCACGCTCGGGATTCGTCTCAGCGTAAACGGTGCGATGCGCCAGGATGGCAATACCTGTGACATGATTTTCGACATCCCGGCGCTCATCGCGTCGCTATCGGAGGGACTCACGCTCGAGCCCGGCGACATTCTTGCGACAGGCACGCCATCGGGCGTCGGCTATGCCATGGATCCGCCTCAGTTCTTAAAAGATGGCGATACGATCGTTTGCGAAATCGACGGCGTTGGCAAACTCGAGAACAGCGTGCAGGCGGTCCTGTCGAGTCCATAAAGCTTTGAGCAGATGGCACAGGCATCAGCACCCTGTGCCTGACAATAAACCAGCTGATCAGAAGGGAGAAAACATGATGTCGACGACCAAGAGATTGCCATTCTTCATAGGCGCCGCGATGGCCATGGCGCTGTCGGCAGCTAGCCCACAAGCGCAAGATCTCGAACAGATCACCTTCGTTCAGCCGAGCCCATCGGCGATCAACTCCTATCCCGTCTTCGTCGCGATTGGCGAAGGGTACTTCGCCGAGGAAGGGCTGGAGGTTACGGTCGAAGCGGTTAACGGATCGGCATCCGTCCTCCAGGCATTGGCGGCTGGCCAAGCTCATTTCGGGCGGCCTGGGCCTGCACCTGTGCTCGGTGCTCGCGCACGCGGCGTGGACGCGGTCTTCATCTACAATGTTGCCGCACGGACGAATTTCGGCATCGTCGTTGCGGAAGACTCGGACTATCAAGCCATCGAGGATCTCAAAGGCACCACCGTCGGCACCGGCACGGCCGATGGCGCAGAAGTCGGTTTTGCGCGGAATGTTCTGACCGGACAGGGTCTGGCTGAAGGGACCGACTACACATTCCTCACGGTCGGCGATGGCGGTCCCGCAACGGCCGCCTTTACGCGTGGCGATATTGTCGCCTATTCGGCTTCTGTGGCCGATGCCGCGATTCTTACACAGCGTGGTCTTCCCGTCCGAGACATCACGCCGCCCGAGTATCAGCGCTTCTTCGGCAACGGGCTTGCGACCATGGGGGACACCATCAGGGACAACCCGGAACTGGTCGAAAAATTTGGCCGCGCCTTTGCCCGTGCGCATGCGTTCGCTCTTGATGACGCCAATCGCGATGTGGTGCTCGCCCATCTCAAGGAAGGCAATCCGCAGGAAGGCGAAGATCCTGCGTTCCAATCAGCCCTTTTTGATGCGGTGCGGGCCAAAACCATCCCGGTGGATGACTCCAATGGTCTGGGTTATCTCCCGCCAGACATCTGGGCAGAATGGCAGGAAAGCCTCGTCGCAGGTGGTGATCTCAGCGCCCCTCTCGACGATCTTGAGGCTGCCTACACCAACGACTTTATCGCGATTTGGAATGAAGGCCTGAAATAGTGGAACCTGCCGTAGCCGTTGCGTCTGAGCCATCGATGGTCGAGACCGTCTATGCCCTCACTGATGTGGGCAAGACCTATGCCAGCAACAACGTCAAAGCGCTCGAAGGGATTTCGTTGCGCCTCGACAGGGGCAGCTTCTCCTCGGTGATCGGATCGAGCGGCTGCGGCAAATCCACTTTGTTGAAGATCATGGCGGGCCTGATCCCGCCGTCGACCGGCAGCGTCATGCTGTCCGATCGTCCCGTGACCGGGCCCAGGCGCGATATCGGCATGATGTTTCAGCAAGCAACGCTGTTTCCCTGGCGTACAACTATTGAGAATGTGGTTCTGCCGATCGAGATCCGCGACGGCCGTACGGCGGCGCGTGCGGCTCATGACAAAGCAAAAGGTCTCCTTGACCTTGTTGGGTTGAAGGGGTTCGAAAAGGTTTATCCCAATGAGCTGTCCGGCGGCATGGCGCAGCGTGCGGCGATCTGTCGGATGCTGGTGACCGATCCGGCCGTCTTGCTGCTAGACGAACCCTTTAGTGCACTCGACGAGCTCTCGCGCGATTTCATGAACATGGAGTTGCAGCGGATTTGCCTGGATCAACAGGCGACAGCGTTCCTGGTGACCCATTCGATTCCCGAGGCTGTGATTCTTTCCGATGTCGTCTATGTCTTGGCGCCGAGACCCGGCCGCATCGCCGAGCAAGTCGTGATCGACCTGCCACGACCGCGCACGCTCGACATGATCACAACACCCAAATTCGGCAGCCTGGTCGAGCGCATCCGCAACCGCCTCGAACGGGAGGGGCCGCTTTGACCAACTTTGAATCGTCGGCCGCATCGGATGGGCCGCAGGATACCGTTTGGGTCGAGCAGGTCAGCTGGATCGACCGCATTCCGCGCAGCGTCTCCATGCTGTTCGTCTTCGTGGTGTTCATCGCATTCTGGGAGCTCATCACCCGTCTTGGACTAGTCTCGGCGATCATTCTTCCGACCCCATGGGAGACCCTGCAGGATCTGATTTTGGTCGGTGGAAATCTCATGGGTGGCGGCTATATGCTGGACGCTCTTTGGATCACGATTTTGGAGGTGATCTACGGCTTTCTGCTGGCCATCCTTATTGGATTTTCTTTAGGCGTGCTGGTCGGCGAAACCGTGTTTGGTGAGCGCGCTGTCATGCCCTATCTGGTCGCGATCGACACGATGCCAAAAGTCGCCTTCGCGCCACTCTTTGTCGCTTGGCTTGGTTTTGACATTGCATCGAAAGTCGCGCTCGCCGCCTTCATCGCCACGTTTCCGATCGTGGTTGGCACGGCAGCCGGTCTTCATGCCGCCGATGAAAACGCACGGATGTTGTTCAAGACCATGGGGGCGTCGCGCTGGCAAACCTTGTGGAAAATGAAACTCCCGACGGGGCTTCCTCACATCTTTACCGGGCTCAAGATCGGTGCCGTCGGCGTTATGGCGGGGGCGATTACGGGGGAGTTTTTGGGCGGCGGTAAGGGCTTTGGCGAGCTCATACGGGTCGCCGCTTCGCAGCTGAACACGCCAAGGGTCTTCTCCCTCATCCTCTATCTGAGTTTGGTCGGCCTTGCCCTCTTTGCCTTTGTCGTTTGGATCCAGCGTCGCTTCGTCTTCTGGCACAAAGCGAGTGTCAGCGGCGGCGAGGTTTAACGCATGACGGATCCCGTCCAAGCCCACGATCTGCAAGCATTTCTCATCCGCGTCTTTGGCGCCTTGGGTGTTCCAGAAGATGACGCTCGCATCGTCGCCGACATGATGGTCGACGCTGATATGCTGGGCTATGACACCCACGGGGTTTTTCGCCTCCGCCAATATGTCAATCGACTCCGCGATGGCGGCTGCAATCCGACCGCCGCGGTTCGCATCGTCACCGAATCCATGGCGACAGCGGTCATTGATGGAGACAACGGTTTGGGTCACTTGGCCCTCAAGACCGCGACGGAGCTGGCCATCGCAAAGGCGAAGCAGACCGGTATTGGCTGGGTTGGGGTGCGTGGTGGCAATCACGCAGGACCAGCAGCGCTCTATGTCCGTCCTCAGGCAAAAGCAGGCATGGCAGGCTTTTGCGCAGCCGTGGGCAGCGCCAACCATGTCGCTCCCTTTGGCGGGACGGATCTATTGCTCGGTACCAACCCGATCGCCATCGCCTTTCCTAGCATGGATCCGGATCCGTTCGTGCTGGATATGGCAACCACGGTTGCCGCCGTCGGCAAGATTAAGGTCCTGGCGCAGCGTGACGAAGCCATGCCCGAGGGCTGGATGGTGGGGCGGGATGGCCGTCCCCTGACCGATCCTGCCAAGCGAAGCGAAGGGTTTCTGCTGCCGATCGGTGGGCCCAAGGGCTATGGTCTTAGCCTTGCCATCGGCCTGCTTGCCGGCGTGATGAACGGTGCCGCTTTGGGAGCCGATGTCGTCGACTTTACCAAGGACACCGAGAACAAGACCAATACCGGGCAGTTCGTCGCCGCGATCGATCTCGCTGCCTTTGGCGATCCCGATACGATCGCGAAGGCGGCAACGCGCGTCTTTGCAGAACTACGAGCATCGGAACCGTTGCCCGACCACGAGCCCGTGCGAATCCCCGGGGAGGGCCGTTCCGCCGCTTTGGCTCAGTGCCTGGCTAACGGTCTCGATCTTCATGCCGCGCTTCGGCGCGAGCTTGATGTGATCGCGGACGAATGTGACGTTGCGCGCCTTTGACGCCGATACCGCAACATCGCGATATTATGGACGGGTGCGTCCGTGTCGTTCACGCTGGCGAACCCGCCAACACATCCGTTCGGCATGGCATCTGCCTGGTCATGACGCTGCACTGATAGGTGAACCGAAAGAGGACTGAGATGGATTACGTGATTGCCCCGCCGCCTATGATCTCGCTGCCCGTTGTTGGTGAGGACGCGACTTTTCCCATCCATCGGATCTATTGCGTTGGCCGCAATTATGCGGCCCATGCCGTAGAAATGGGTCACGATCCCGACAAGGAACCGCCGTTTTTCTTCCAGAAAAATCCAGACAATTTAGCGCTGGACGGCAACTTCCCTTATCCATCGATGTCCAATGACGTTCATCATGAAATCGAGGTGGCCGTCGCGCTTGGCCAAGGGGGCACGAATATCTCGGTCGATAGCGCGCTTGACCATGTCTACGGTTACGGTCTCGCTCTCGATATGACCCGTCGCGATCTTCAGGGCGAGATGAAAAAGCTCGGACGGCCTTGGGAAATCGGTAAAGCCTTTGAGATGTCATGTCCCTGCACGCCGCTGGTCAAAGCGAGCGAGATCGGCCATCCCGAAAGCGGGGCGATCTGGTTGGAGGTCAATGGCGAGCGACGTCAAAGCGGCGACCTCAACCAGATGATCTGGAAGGTTCCCGAGATGATCGCCTATCTCTCCGAACTCTTTACGTTGAGGCCGGGCGATCTGATCCTTTCCGGAACGCCGTCCGGAGTCGCCGCCGTGCAAAGAGGCGACAAGCTTGTCGGTCATGCCGAAGGCATTGGCGATCTTCAGTGTACGGTGATCTAGGAACGTCAGGGCTCATGTCATCGCTTGAAACGGCCGCGCGGCCGTTTCAAGCCAGTCGCGCGAAGGCAAGGGCATGACGCCCCCTCGCAGCTATCTGCTGCTTTCAACACCAACTGATACCCACCTCGTCCGGCCTATCCCGAAATCATTCGGGGCGGAGGGCCTATGTCTGAGCCTTTTGCGGACATGCTTGGCAGTCGTCTGGCAGCGACGAAGGAGAGTTCTCTGAGTGTCAGGCATGTTCGCAAAGTTCTCGCCAGTCTTAGTGCACGTCTCGCCCCTACATGCCGTTCACGAATTTGTGACGTGCGATGCTTCGGTCATACGGTTCTGCTGAACGCTGAGGGGCGTGTCAGGCGAAAGGGCTAAGACTTCACGTTAGGAGGATTCGACGTTTGAACCGTCGCCCGAGGCGCCGAATTCGGCTGCCGAAGGTCCGCGTCATCGCGCCTTTCGGCAATGAGTCGGGCAAAATGGCGATGGGTCGCTGTCACCCTTTCGAGCTTCCAGCCGCAACCGAGGGGCTTTAGGCCATGGCCCAATGATACCCGCTGGACTGTGACGCGCTTGCGCTTCATAGCACAAGCTCGTCGATTGCGGTGGAAAAGGGATGTTCATCGAACTTGCCGGCAATATCCGGAAGCATCAAATCGAGGCCCAAGTCGAGATTAGTCAGATATCGGCGAGATCTATAACGAGTACTAAGATTGCTAAGTCTTTGAAATGTTGGTCGGAGTGGGGTGATTCGAACACCCGACCCCTGCCTCCCGAAGACAGTGCTCTACCAGGCTGAGCTACACTCCGCGACCGATCGTCCGTCTATAGACCGAGTTTTCATCAACTGCAACCAACATCGCTGGCGTCGGTGGCGGAATCCCTCGTTCTCAGCACCTTCGGTAGTTCCAGGGCGTTGTCTTTGAATGCGCGCTCAGTCGTTCCCGTCAAGGCCCAAAAGTTCAGTAGATGCGTTCGATGCAAAAATCGACGAGGTCAAGCATCGCTGCTTTGGCAGGGCTTTCAGGAAAATCTTGGATCGCCTCTTTTGCGCGTTCTGCGTAGTCGGTAGCTCGGCTCATGCTGTCTTTCAACGTGCCATGAGATTCCATCAGTTTGAGGGCTTTGACAAAGTCTTCAGGGGTCTGGTCGCCATCTTCGAGCGTGCGCTGCCAGAACGTCCGCTCATCGTCGTCACCACGCTCGAAGGCGAGGACGACAGGGAGCGTGATCTTACCATCTCGAAAATCGTCACCGACATTTTTGCCGAGATCCGCGGCCCGAGCGTTGTAGTCGAGGACGTCGTCGACCAGCTGGAAGACGATGCCGAGATTCTCACCATAGCTTCTGAGGCTATCCGCTTCCCGTTGCGGCCGATCAGCGACAACGGCGCCGAGTTCGGCGGCGGCGGCGAATAGTGTCGCGGTTTTGGAGGTGATGACATCCATATAGGCGGCTTCGGTGGTCTCCGTATCATTGGCGGTGATCAGCTGAGCGACCTCGCCCTCGGCGATCACGGCCGATGCGTCTGAGAGAATCTTCAAGACCTGGATCGAGCCGTCCTCGACCATGAGCTGAAACGCGCGGGCAAATAGAAAGTCACCCACGAGGACGCTTGGCTTATTGCCCCAAACCGCGTTGGCCGTCGCATTCCCGCGTCGGAGGTCGGATTGATCGACCACATCATCATGGAGCAATGTCGCGGTGTGGATGAACTCGACGGCGGCGGCCAGACCGTGGTGACGCTTGCCCCGATAGCCGCAAAGGTCTGCGGCAATCAGCGTCAGCATCGGTCGAACGCGCTTGCCGCCGGCGCTGACGAGGTGGCCAGCAAGTTGTGGAATCAGGTCGACCCGGCTTTCCAATCTCGCCACGATGAGCTTGTTGACGTCAGCCATGTCCTCGGCCACCAAATGCTGGACAGGCTCCAGCTTGTCCCGCGCAGGCTCAGCGCGAAGCGGCGAAACGGCAGCAGTCAAGCGAATGTCCCCCTGGTCAATCAACCCCCGGCCCTTAGCTAGCAGCGCTAGTGCTTTGGTGCAAACTGCGATCAAGATCTTTCTGATCATATAGGCCGTCCGAACCGTGAAAAAAGCGGAGACGGTGGGGCGAGACGGTGGCGACGCGCGAAAGGTCAGTGCCTATGGAAGGCCAAACGATATTTGTATTTTTTCATGGCTGATGAGATAGTTCCCGCTCAACGTTCGAGGTGCGCGGCGTGCTTGAACGACGCTGCGGCAAGCCGATGACAAGTCGAGAAACATTTTTGATGCGCGAACTCTTGCGGTCGACCGATCTGGTGCATTTGTCCTGGGCGCGTGCAACGCTCGCCGCCGCTGGTATTGACGTGGTGATCTTAGATGAGCATGTCAGCGGGATCGAGGGGGGCATCAGTGCCTTTCCTCGCCGAATGATGGTCGATGAGGCTCATTATGATCGCGCCAAAGCACTGCTCGAACACGCAGAAGCGAGCCTCAATGATGAGTAGTTTGGGACGGACAGTCTGACGTGGATGATCAGGACTTAAGTGAAGATGCGCTGCTTGGCGGCAAAGTTCGGTTCTTGCAGCCAGCGCAGGGCTATCGCGTAGCGGTCGATCCGATTTTTCTTGCCGCGGCCGTACCGGCCGCACCTGGCGAACAGATTTTGGATGTCGGTGCCGGAACCGGGGCTGCCTCGCTCTGCCTCGCGGCCCGTATGCCGGATTGCCGTATCGTCGGCATTGAACTCCAGCGAGAGCTGATGCGCATTGCCATCGCCAATATCGAAGCGAATGGTTGGGCCAAGCGCGCCGAGATGATTGCGGGAGATCTTGCGACCCTGCCACCAAGATTGATGGCAGCGAGTTTCGACCACGTGATGACCAACCCACCGTTTCTTCCGGCTGATAGTGCGACGAAGCCGCCGTTGCGTCAGCGCGCCAACGCCCATGTCGAAAGCAGCCTCACGCTCAGGGACTGGGTCAAGAATAGCCTTGTCATGCTCAAGAATGGTGGTTGCCTCACCATGATTCACCGCGCCGATCGATTAGCCGACCTGCTTGCGGCCATCGACGGCAAGATCGGGGACATCGTGGTGTTTCCGCTTTGGCCTAAAGCCGATGGCCGGCCGGCCAAACGCATTCTGGTCCAGGGCTGGAAGGGTGCGAAAGGTCCGCTCAAATTGGCGCAGGGTCTCGTCGTGCACGAGGCGGATGGCCGCTATTCGGATCTCGCGACGTCGGTGCTGCGCGGCGGTCAAGCGATGCCCCTTAGACCACCACGTCAAGCCAAAACGGAGCCATCCCCGTTTCAGGAAAGCCGGCGCCATGCTTGAACCGATCAAGGCTCGTTTGCGATGGCCTCCCTTTGGCAAGCGTGTGCCAGTTGTGCCTGTCATCCGTCTCGCCGGTGTCATTGGGGGAGGGGGCGCACCCCTTCGTGGCGAGGGTCTCTCCTTCCAAGGCGTCAGTAGCAGTATTGAGCGTGCCTTTAAGATCAACGGCGCGAAGGCTGTGGCGCTGGCGATCAACAGCCCGGGTGGTTCGCCGGTCCAATCGGCGATGATTGGCAATCGCATTCGTACCCTGGCGGCCGAAAAGGAGATCCCCGTCATCGCTTTTGTGGAAGATGTCGGCGCTTCCGGCGGCTACTGGCTGGCGCTCGCTGCCGATGAGATCTTCGCCGACGCCAATTCGATTGTCGGCAGTATTGGCGTGATCAGTGCCGGATTCGGCTTTGTCGACGCCATCCAAAAGCTTGGAGTCGAGCGCCGTGTTTACACGGCAGGCGCCTTCAAGTCGTTGCTCGATCCGTTTCGCCCCGAAGATGGGGAGGGCATCGATCGACTCAAGACGATCATGGAAGAGTGCCACGGCAACTTCCGCGAATGGGTTCGCGAGCGGCGTGGCGACCGATTGAAAGGCGAGGACCGAGACCTGTTCGAGGGACAGGTGTGGACGGGCAAGCAGGCGTGCGATATCGGCTTGATCGACGGATTGGGCCATCTGCATGCTGTTTTGAGAGAGCGTTTCGGCGAGGATGTCAAACTGCCGCTGGTCACCAGGCCGAGACCGTGGTGGCAGCGACGGCTGAGCGGGCGCATCGCGGCGCCAAGCCTCGACGTCGCCGATCCCAAGGCCTGGGTCGATGGGATGCTCGACAGTCTCGAAGAACGCGCTGTTTGGGCGCGTTTCGGCCTCTAGAGCCGGGGAGGGATGATCGCATGATCAACAAAATTCTCTTCACTATCTTTGCCATCGTCGCGATCTGGAAGGCCTTTTCGCTGATTTCGAGATTGCAGAAAGAAGGCGGCATTCTTGCCAAAGGGTCGGGCCGTCAGGAGCCCAGTCAGCCGCCTAAAGCAGGCGGTGATACCAAGGCTGTCGAGATGGTGCCCTGTCCACGTTGTGGCGCGTATATTGATCCGCGCGAGCGCTGCAATTGTAGGACTTAGTGCCGCCGTCATTGGCTCGCTTCTTGACCCTCATTTAGAGGCTCATTAAGGTCCGGCTGTCCTTTGAATCGCCTCAGAATTGACGCCCGTGACAACATCACCCAAGACCAGTTTTCAGGATTTGATCCTTACGCTCCAGCAGTTCTGGGCCAACCAGGGCTGCGTGCTCCTTCAACCCTATGACATGGAGGTGGGGGCAGGAACATTTCATCCCGCAACAACGCTCCGTGCTTTGGGGGCTGAGCCCTGGAATGCGGCCTATGTTCAGCCTTCGCGCCGACCGACTGACGGTCGTTATGGCGAGAACCCCAATCGCCTGCAGCACTACTACCAGTTCCAAGTGATTATGAAGCCGTCACCGCCAGACCTGCAGGAGCTCTATCTGCAAAGTCTGAAGGAAATCGGGATCGACTTTGAGAATCACGACATCCGGTTTGTCGAGGATGACTGGGAAAGCCCGACGCTAGGCGCTTGGGGCCTCGGTTGGGAAGTGTGGTGCGACGGCATGGAGGTCTCGCAATTCACCTATTTCCAGCAGGTCGGCGGCTTCGATTGCAAGCCGGTTTCCGGTGAACTCACCTACGGTCTCGAACGCTTGGCGATGTATGTCCAGGGAATCGAGAACGTCTACGATCTCGACTTCAACGGCCGCGGCTTCACCTATGGACAGGTGTTCAAGCAGGCGGAGGTCGAATATTCCGAGCATAATTTTGAGCGGGCGGACACAGCACAACTGTTCCGGCATTTCGAAGATGCGGAGAAGGAATGTGCATCGCTGCTTGGCGAAGGGGCCGGCGACAACACCAGCGCCCTTGCGCTTCCCGCCTATGACCAATGCCTCAAAGCAAGCCATCTCTTTAACTTGTTGGATGCACGGGGCGTCATCAGTGTAACCGAACGCGCTGCCTATATCGGACGTGTGCGCGCCTTGGCGCGGGGGTGCTGCGAGGCCTGGATCGCGAGCCGGGACAGGCTGAATGAAGGGGAGGCAGCCTAACATGGCCGAATTTCTCCTTGAGCTCCTGTCCGAAGAGATTCCGGCCCGCATGCAGGTCCGGGCCAAAAACGATCTTGCGGCCTTGATCGGCAAAGCGTTGGATGATGCCGAGCTTACCTATAGCGGGGTCGAGAGCTTTGCCACGCCTCGACGCTTGGTCCTGGTCATCGGCGATCTTGCCAGTCGGCAACCCGATGTCGATGTCGAGCGCAAAGGACCGCGGGTCGGCGCGCCGGATAAAGCCATCGAGGGCTTTAAGCGATCGATCGGCACAGACGACTACGAGCTTACCGAAGAACAAGACAAGAAGGGCGCGTTCTATGTCGCCCGTTTCCGGAAGATCGGAAGGCCGACAGGCGACGTTTTGGCGGACATCATTCCCGATGTCCTCGCAAACTTCCCTTGGCCCAAGTCCATGCGTTGGAGCGACCATAGCGTTCGCTGGGTTCGGCCGCTTCAAAGCATCCTTTGTCTTCTTGATGGTGCGGCCGTCCCGTTTTCCTTCGGACCGGTCGCTGCTGGAAACAAGAGCACCGGTCATCGCTTTCATGCGCCTCAATCCTTTGAGGTGCAAAGTGTCGAACAATATAAACGGGACTTGGCGCGCCGCTATGTCGTCCTCGACCGGGAGGAACGCCGAACAGGCATTCAAGGGCAGGCGGAGCTGATCGCTAAGCAACATGGTCTTCGTCTGCGCGACGATCCTGGTCTGCTGGAGGAGGTTACCGGTCTCGTCGAATGGCCGGTGGCCATCTGCGGTAAGATCGACAACGACTTCATGGAGCTGCCGGCCGAGGTGCTGGTCACGTCGATGCGTGCGCACCAGAAATATCTGGCCTTGGAAGACGAGGGTGGACACTTGGCCTCGCGCTTTGTTGCCATTGCCAATCTTGAGGCTAAAGACGGCGGGGATGCGATTGTTACCGGCAATGAACGCGTGCTCCGCGCCCGTCTTTGGGATGCGAAGTTCTTCTGGGATCAGGATGGCCGGCGTCCCTTAAGTGACCTTGTGCCCAAGCTGGCTGATATTGTCTTTCATGCCAAGCTCGGCTCGATCGGCGACAAGGCGTTGCGAATCGAGGCGCTTGCCGGTTGGTTGGCGATGGCGATCGACGGTGCCAACGACATGGCTGCCAAGCGTGCAGCACGATTAGCCAAGGCTGATTTGGTCTCCGGAATGGTTGGCGAGTTCCCAGAGCTCCAGGGTCTGATGGGCCGCTACTACGCTCAAAAGCACGGCGAGCCGACGGACGTCAGCGACGCGATCGGCGATCATTATATGCCGCAGGGGCCCAACGATGATTGTCCATCAGCGCCTGTGAGTGTCGCTGTTGCCCTGGCCGATAAGCTGGATACGCTTTGCGGGTTCTTCGCCATCGGCGAAAAACCGACGGGTTCAAAGGATCCATTTGCGCTTCGCCGAGCGGCACTTGGCGTGATCCGCTTGGTCCTGGAAAACGATGTCCGGCTCTCCCTTCGACAGGCGTTGAGCCAGGCGCTATCCGGTTATGATCAACACCTCAACGTCGAAAAAGATCCGGTTCTGAACGAACTTTTAACCTTCTTCGGTGATCGTCTAAAGGTTCACCTCAAGACGTCGGGCGTGCGTCATGACTTGATCAGCGCGGTGTTTGCGACAGGTGACGACGATTTGGTCCGGGTTCTGGCGCGCGTCGATGCGCTTGGCAGCTTCTTGGCCAGCGATGACGGTGCCAACCTTCTGGCGGGCTATCGGCGGGCCAGCAATATCGTCCGGATCGAAGAGAAGAAGGACGGAACGCGGTTGGATGGCAATGTCGACGATGCACTTCTTGAAGCTGCAGAAGAACGCGTGTTGTATGATGGTTTGGCCGCCGCAACATTTCGGATCGATCGCGCGGTGAAGGAGGAAGACTTCACCGATGCCATGTCAGCGCTCGCCCATGTGCGTAAGCCGATCGATAGCTTCTTTGAGCGCGTGATCGTCAACACGGACGATACGAACATCAGAAGAAACCGCCTCAATTTGCTGAGTAATATTCATCGTTCGATCGCGACCATCGCCGATTTCTCTCTTATCGAAGATGTCGTCTCGGACAATGACAACCGACAGGTCGCTTGATGAGCAAATGGGTTTATGGTTTTGGCGCGGGCCAGGCAGATGGCGACGCGTCGATGAAGGCGCTTTTGGGTGGAAAGGGTGCCAATCTCGCTGAGATGTGCGGACTTGGCCTTGCGGTCCCGCCTGGTCTGACGATCACGACCGATGTCTGCACCCACTACTACGCGCATGAGAAAAGCTACCCGGCCGAGCTCGAGGCCGAGGTCAAGCAGGCACTGGCGGCGATCGAAGAGACCGCAGGCGCCAAACTCGGCGATCCTGAAAAACCGCTCTTGCTCTCGGTGCGCTCCGGGGCGCCGATTTCCATGCCTGGCATGATGGACACCGTGCTCAATCTTGGGCTGAACGACAAAACCGTCGAAGGGCTTGCGGCGGAAAGTGATGACGCCCGTTTTGCCCGGGACAGCTATCGCCGCTTCATTCAGATGTACGGAGACGTCGTTCTCGGAATCGATCACTATCTGTTCGAAGACCAGCTGGAAGAGGTCAAGCGGGACCATAACTATACGCTCGATAACGAGCTGACCTCAGATGATTTGGCTGATCTGATCGAACGCTATAAGGACATCGCTCAAACCGAGACCGGCAACCCGTTTCCCCAAGATGTGCAAGAACAGCTTTGGGGTGCGATCGGCGCTGTGTTCAGCTCCTGGATGACGCCTCGTGCGATTACCTACCGAAAGCTCCATGATATCGACGAGGCGATGGGCACCGCCGTCAATGTCCAGGCCATGGTCTTTGGCAATAGGAGCAACAAGAGCGCGACGGGTGTTGCCTTCACCCGCGACCCGTCCACCGGGGAGCGCCGTCATTACGGCGAATTCTTGATTAATGCTCAAGGCGAGGACGTGGTTGCCGGCATTCGGACACCACAGCCGCTGACCGACGCGATGAAAGTTGCGACCGCGAGCGACCTTCCGTCAATGGAAGAGGTCATGCCGGACGCCTTTCAGGAACTGGCGTCAGTCTTTGACAAACTCGAATCGCATTACCGCGATATGCAGGATATCGAATTCACCATTCAAGAAGGGCGGCTCTGGATCCTGCAAACCCGATCCGGCAAACGGACAACACCAGCAGCTCTCAAGATCGCTGTCGATATGGCCGGTGAAGGCCTCATCACCAAAGACGAAGCGATCGACAGGATAGAGCCCGCTTCGCTCGATCAGCTCTTGCACCCCTCGCTCGACCCTGACGCCACCTGCGAGGTGATTGCCAAGGGCCTGCCGGCATCACCCGGTGCTGTTTCGGGACAGGTTGTCTTCGATAGTGACGAGGCCGAGAAACTCGGCAATGCGGGTCTTGCGGTCATCCTGGTCAGGGTGGAAACCTCGCCCGAGGACATTCATGGCATGCATGCCGCCAAAGGCATCCTCACCGCGCGTGGTGGGATGACGAGCCATGCTGCCGTTGTGGCGCGTGGCATGGGCAAGGCCTGCGTCTCGGCCGCGGCCGGAATCGATATCGATTATGGCAGCAAACGGCTTCGTGCGGGCAACCACGAGATTCAGGCGGGCGATCTGATCACGATTAACGGCAGTGCCGGTGAGGTCATGTTGGGCGCGGTGCCGACCATCGATCCCGTGATCTCGGATGACTTCGCCACGCTCATGACTTGGGCCGACCAACGACGCGGGCTGCGCATTCGCGCGAATGCCGAGACCCCTGACGATGCGCGCACCGCTCGGAACTTTGGTGCTGAAGGCATCGGTCTATCGCGCACGGAGCACATGTTTTTCGACGGAGACCGCATTGTCGCGATGCGCGAGATGATCTTTGCGGAGACGGTTGAAGGTCGACGAAAGGCGCTGTCCAAGATCCTGCCGATGCAGCGTGCGGATTTTGTTGAACTCTTCGAAATTATGGCGGGATGTCCGGTCACGATTCGCTTGCTCGACCCACCGCTTCACGAGTTTCTCCCGCATGATGATCAGGAAATCGAAGAGGTTGCCGAGGCCTCGGGTATGGACGGCGATGCGCTTCGCCGACGCGCCCGGGAACTCCGGGAAGCCAACCCTATGCTTGGGTTCCGTGGCTGCAGGTTAGGCATCGCGTTCCCGGAAATCTACGAGATGCAGGCGCGGGCGATTTTCGAGGCTGCGATCGAGAGCGAAAAGAAAACGGGCGATGCCGTTGTGCCTGAGGTCATGGTGCCGTTGATCGGCACGGCGCGCGAATTTGAAATCTTAAAGGCACAGATCGATAAGGTCGCCGCCAGTGTGATCGAGGAGTCGGGTGGCAAGCTGACCTATCAGACCGGCACCATGATTGAAGTGCCTCGAGCGGCGCTGCAAGCTGGTGAAATCGCCAAGAATGCCGAGTTCTTCAGCTTTGGCACCAACGATCTTACGCAGATGGCCCTTGGTCTCTCCCGCGATGACGCGTCCAAATTTCTCGAGACTTACATCCAACAAGGTATCTATCCCACGGATCCCTTCAGCAGCATCGATGTCGACGGCGTCGGCCTCTTGGTCAAACTCGCAACGGACCAGGGCAGGGCTATAAGGCCGGAGATTAAACTCGGCATCTGTGGCGAGCATGGCGGCGATCCCGCTAGCGTTGCCTTCTGTCACAAGATCGGCCTGGACTACGTCTCTTGCTCCCCCTACCGGGTTCCCATTGCCCGCCTCGCTGCCGCCCAGGCCGCCGCCGCTGCATTCGAGCGTTGATTTGCCCGAGAGCCAGCTGACGCGGGTACGTGATGGAGGCAAACGGGCGCTTGCGGACGCGCTCGCGAGAATTGAGGCCTCGTCGTTAGCGCCGGAGACGATCGACCTGCTGGATGAAGCCTACCACAATGCCAAAGGGCATGTGATCGGCATCACCGGCCCTCCCGGTGTCGGCAAATCGACCTTGATCGCTGCACTGATCCCAGCGTTGAGAGCTCAGGGCCAAACGGTTGGCGTGATTGCGATAGACCCTTCCTCGCAACGTTCTGGTGGGGCTCTGCTCGGTGATCGTATCCGTATCGAAGGTGATCCCGCGGATCCGGGGGTTTTCATTCGTTCGATGGCGGCGCGTGACCGCTTGGGAGGGCTTGCGGCGATCACCGCGTCGGCGGTCACGCTCATGCGTGCGTTCTACGACCGCGTCATCGTTGAGACCGTCGGGGTCGGTCAGTCGGAGACCGACATTGCCTCGGTTGCCGACAGCGTTCTTCTTTGCGTTCAGCCCGGCTCCGGCGACAGCCTCCAATATATGAAGGCCGGTATCGCTGAAATCCCCGACATTGCCGTCGTCACCAAAGCCGATCTCGGCGCTCTTGCCATCCAAACCGCACGGGACCTCCGCGCCGCGCTCACCACAACAGGCAAAGCAACCGGCCATGCCGCAGCCTGGCAAGTGCCCGTCCTCACGGTGGCCAGCGGCCGTGACGAGGCGATGATCGAGTTCATCGACATGCTTGATCAGCATCGCGACCATCTCCAATCTGGCCAGCTTGCCGAGCGTCGGCATCATCAGGCCGAAGCTTGGCTTGTTAGCAGCCTCAAGGAGGCTTATGGGCGTGAAGGTCTAACGTTGATCGGGTCGATGAAGGATGGCCTTCGCCTCGGTGACGACCAGTCGCCATTTCGCCGTCTTGAGACGCTCTCGCGTAGGCTTTCAGTTCAAATTTCGTCCTAGTTCAATGCCGCTGATGAGCAGGCGATAGCTGATCCATCAGATCCCGCGAATTTCCACGCCTCGGCACATTGAGTACTTCAAACCCGACGGAAAATGCGCCAACCTTGACAAGAATTCACACGGCCACCTACCGTGTAAAAGAAGTACACCAACTGAACAAACGTTCGGGCTGTTCGGTGAGGGTGCCGAGCAGCAGTCAAAGAGGCGATCGGGGTTGGCGACATTAGCATCAGAGCGGCGACGCGCACGGTCTTGGACAGGCCTGCCGCGATGGCTGACCGGCGATCATCCCTTACCCTGGCTCGCGCCGTTGATCGCCATGATCCTGGCATTTGGCATCTACCCTTTGGTCTATGCGGTCTGGCTGACCATGAATCAGCAGAACCGCTTCACCCGAAAAGTCGAGTTTGTCGGCGCGCAGAATTGGCTGAAGGCCTTTGGCGACGAGCGCATGTGGAGCTCGCTCAGCGTCACCTTCACCTACACGGCAGTCTGTTTATTGATCCAAGTCGTGCTGGGCTTAGGGATTGCGCTGCTGCTTGATAGCGAACGACGCGGTTATGGGCTTTTGCGGGCCCTCATGACGCTTCCGTTGGTGGTTCCGCCCGCGGTGACCGGGCTGATGTTTCTCCTCATGGAGGACGGCCAATTCGGTGTGCTTGCCTACTATCTCGGGCTCATTGGATTGGCCGATCCCAGCAGTCCGATCTTGGCGAATCCGCGAACCGCGCTTGCTGGCGTGATGCTCGCCGATATCTGGCAATGGACGCCGTTCATGGTGCTGATCATGCTTGCGGGTCTACGCGCCTTGCCGAAAGAGCCCTTTGAAGCTGCGGCGATCGATGGTGCCGGTGCGATTCAGGCCTTCCGGCATTTGACGCTGCCCATGCTTGGCCGCGTTTTGGCCGTGGCCGTCCTCATAAGAACGATCGATCTCTTCCGCATCTATGATTACATCTATGCGATGACAGCCGGCGGGCCGGGGACGGTGACGACGACCCTGAGCTTCTATGCCGGGCGCGCTTTTGGCGTCGCCGACTTTTCCTATGCCGCAACGCTCAGCTTGATCACGCTGATTCTGCTGAACGTCACGTGCTTCGTCTTCATCAAACTGGCGAGGGTGAAGTTCTGATGCCTGGCAATCAAAGCTCCCAAATCATCCGCGATGTTTTTGCCTGGCTGGTCGTCCTGATCTTTGTCTTTCCCCTGTTCTGGTGGGTGTTGGCATCCTTCAAGCCGTATACGGCGATCTTCAATCAGGTTCCGATCTATACGGACTTCACACCGACGACCGAAAATTACGAGATCACCATTTTCGGCAAGTCCCGGATCACGCTGGAAGGCGGGATCGGTGGTCAGACCGGAGGCGCGTCCAGCTATTATTCGATTCCCTCGATCGTCGACAGCATGATTGTGGCTGTGGGCTCAACGGTGCTCGCCGTCTTTCTGGCGACGCTGGCCGCTTACGGGCTTTCCCGGTTTGCCTTCAAGGCCAAGGAGCACTTTGTCTTTTTCGTGTTGGCACAGCGGATGATGCCGCCGATAGCCGTCGCCATTCCCCTCTTTTTCATCTTTCGGGACATTGGGCTTAGGGATACCCATCTCGGGCTTATCTTGGCGCACACCTTGATCAATCTACCGCTAGCGACATTGCTCCTTAAGAGCTTCTTCGATGATGTGCCAAAGGAACTTGATGAGAGTGCGATGCTCGATGGAGCCACCCGCCTCGACGTGTTCCGCATGGTGGTGCTGCCGCTGGTCAAGGGCGGTATCGCTGCCACGGCTGTGCTTTGTTTTATCTTCTCATGGACCGAGTTCTTGATCTCGCTCCAAATGACAACGTCGATTCGCACCATTCCGGTTAAGATCACCACATTCGTAACATCGACGGGCACGGAATGGGGAATGATTACGGCCTTGGGCAGTGCTGCCCTCTTGCCGAGCTTCATTTTCATCATGCTCGTCCAACGCCATCTGGTCCGCGGCCTGACCCTCGGCTCACTGAAAGATTGAACCGTCGGCAAGAATGACGCGAGCGAGATACCAGTAAGCTCAAACAGGGAGGTTTCCATGAGCTTTAAGCAGTACGATCGAAAAACCTATATCGCCGACTTGGCCGGAAAATTCGCCAGACGCGGCATGACCAAGCGCGAATTCTTGCGCAAATCGGCCATGGCGGGCGTCGGATTTTCTTCATTTGCCGCAAGCTTCCTCGGCGGCGTACGCCCCTTTAACGGCCTGACCAATCTCGGCACACCGCTGGCTATGGCGAACACACCCGACGACGTTGCCGCCTGGCTTAAGGACGTTGGCAAGCCCTTTGCCGGCACCACCATCCGCTACACCTCGGAGGCGACACCGCCGACCAATGTGGCCTCGGAGCTCAAGTCCGAGTTCGAAGAACTGACCGGCATCAATGTCGAGATCGAGATCGTGCCCTTGGAGCAGGTTCTGCAAAAGGCGACATTGGACGCTCAAGGACAGCTCGGCACTTATGATCTCTACTATCTCGATCAAGCCTGGGCGGCGCTCTTCTCGCCGGATACCATCAATCCGCGTGAGCTTTATGACTCGAAACCCGAGTTGGCCATGCCCGGCTACGACTGGGATGACTTCTCGCCGCCACTCGTCGACGGCATTGCGATGGCTTATGGCGCGCAGATGGGTGTGCCCTTCGATATTCCCATCGCCATCTTGATGTACCGGAAAGACCTCTACGACAAACACGGCCTTGCCGTACCCACGACCATGGCCGAGTACATGGAGGTCACCAAAGCGCTCCACGAGGCTGAGGTCGGCAATGGCATCTACGGCACGACCGGCCAGCTTAAATCCGGCCACTATTCCCTTGAGTGCGACTGGACCATCTGGCTCTGGGCCCACGGCGGTTCGATCTTCAATAAGGACCAGATGTTCTCCGGCAACGACGAGCAGGGCATGGAAGGCCTTCGCTACATGTTGGAGCTGGTCGACTACATGCCGGCCGATGCGCTGACATGGACATGGGATGGCCAGTGGCAGTCCATGGCCCAAGGTATCGCCGCTCAGTGTATTTCCTGGGGCGAGTTCTTCCCCGGTCTGGACGGCGGCGACAGCAAGGTCGGTGGCGGTCTCATGGAAGCGGCGATTCCGCCGGAGGAGACTTCGGTTCGTGCGCCGGAAGATGCGGGCTTCAACGAGATTCCGCATATCGGCCACCAGGGTGGTTCGTCGATCGCTCTGTCGAAGTACTCGAAGAACCCGGATGCGGCATGGTTGTTCATGCAGTGGGTCACCTCGAAAGACGTTGTGGCGAGAAGCTCGACCGTTGGCGGCGGTGCGTCACCGGTTCGGCTATCGGCCTTCAAGGATGAGCGTGTCCTCGCCGCGGCCAAGCCGGGTGCCGGCACCACACGGCACTTCCCGGCGATTGAGTGGACCATCAACAACCGCATGGGCTCCGAGCCGGATCTGCCGAGTTGGCCGGAGATCGCCAATAACGTCATTCCGGTGCGTCTCGGCGAACTGCTCGCAGGGCAGTTCGACAGCCCGGAGGCTGCGATGGAGGTGATCGCTAAGGAAACCGACGAACTCGCCGCACCGTTCCGCGGCTAGATCTCAGCCAAGACGGGCGGGCTTGCAGGAGCAGGCCCGCCCGTCGCGCTGATGACGAGGGCAAACTAGGCGTATTTGATGAAGCAGGGTTTGCAAGATGCCCTCCAAGCATTGTCGTGACAGCCATGCGGCGCCGAGCCGTGCATCGTGAGGATTAAGGCCCGTGATTGGCGGGCGCATTTTTAGAGAGCATGTCTGGCCATGTGGCGTTGAACGGCACGTTGGCACCGACAGGGAACATTGCGTGTTGGTAGAGCCAAGAGTTGATGCTGCCCGCGAGGCGACATCTGATCTTGCCAAAACGCGTGGGCGAACCTGCCCCTTCGGCATTAGGCGAGGTGGGCCATCGTTGATGTCGGGGGCATGCCTCGATCAAGAGGTTGCAAGACGATGAAGAACGATCTTGTCATTGGTATCGACAGTAGCACGACGGCCACGAAGGCGATCGCATGGACGGGTGAGGGCGTTCTCGTCGCTGAAGGACGTTGCCAGATCGAGCTCAAGAATCCAGCCCCGCTCTTCTACGAGCAGGATGCGCGTGATTGGTGGCAAGCTCTCTGTTCCGCGCTTCGCGCTCTTGGCGAGAAGGTCGACCTGACCCGCACAGCGGCACTTGCGATCGCCAATCAACGAGAAACCTGGGTGCCGGTGGATGCTGAGGGCGAGCCGCTTCGGCCGGGCATGGTCTGGATGGACGAGCGCGGTCGACCGGATGTCGACCACCTGGAAGCGCGCATCGGACGTGATCGTTTGTTGCAGCTTACCGGGAAAATCCCAGGCCCTTTGCCTTGTCTCTACTCGATCCATTGGATGAAGCGCGAAGAACCGGACCTCTACAAAAAGGTGTCTCGCTTTTTGGAGGTTCACGGTTTCCTCGTTCATCGACTGACGGGCGCCTATCGGACGAGTTGGTCGAGTGCTGATCCCACCGCCTTGCTTGATCTCGAACGGAAGCGCTACGCGCCAGAGATTTTGGACGCCTTAGACTTGGGCGATATCCAGGTGGCGGAGCCTTGCCAACCTGGGACGTTGCTCGGTGGAGTGACGGCAGATGCCGCCGCAGCGACGAGTCTGCCCATCGGCACGCCGGTGGTTGCCGGCGGAGGGGACGGACAGGCGGCCGGGCTGGGAACAGGCGTTCTCGGGCCGGGACGGGCGTATCTCAATCTCGGCACGGCGTCCGTCTCCGGTGTCTACGGCAAGGCCTACGCGACGGATCCGGCCTTTCGGACCATGACCTCGCTGACCGGCGACGGCTACATCTTCGAGCTTTGCCTGATCACCGGCACCTTCCTCGTCAATTGGCTGGTGGAGCAGCTCTTCGAAGAGGATCCCCAAAGCAATCCCGACATCTATCACACGCTAGAGCAGGAAGCCGCCAGCCTGCCGGCAGGGGCAGACGGGTTGATGCTCATGCCTTATTGGGGAGGGGTGATGACGCCCTTTTGGGATGCCGATGCGCGAGGTCTATTGATCGGGCTTTCCTCCGAGCATGGCCGCGGCCACGTCTATCGCGCGATGATGGAAGGCATTGCGCTGGATGAAGCGATGGGGCTGGCGGGCATTGAAGCGGTCACCGGCGAGCGGGTTGAGGAGCTCCTAACCATTGGGGGTGGCTCGAAGAGCGACCTTTGGTGTCGGATCATCGCCAACGCCACAGCAAAGCCAGTGAAGCGTCTGGCGACAGCCGAGGCGACCAGCCTTGGTGCCGGCATTGCGGCAGCAGCCGGTGCCGGTTGGTTCGACAGCGTGGCATCGGCAGCGGCGGCGATGACAGGCGATGCAGACGACGTTATTGCGCCGGAGCCAGAGGAAACGGCCCGTTATGCCGAGCTGCTCGACATCTATAAGAGGCTCTATCCGCAGACCCAATCGATCCTGAATGACCTGACCACGTTTAAGGAGGCGAACCGATCGTGACCAAGGACTATGGGGGCGTCCTGAACGATCTTGTTGCCGGCCGTTGGCATCATCCCGTGACCGGTGATATTGCAACGGTCCCTTTTCAATCGATCGTCATCCAAGATGCGTTGGACGGTCGCGAAGCCGAACTCCTGGAATCCCTGGGTTTTCAAGACAAAACCCTGGCTGTGGTGAGTGATCGCTATACCTATGATGCCCTTGCTGGACGGATCGTTCGACAGTTGAAGGCGGCGGGATTTCGTATCGATGACATCGTTTGGCGAAGCCCGGTATGTTCGGATCAAGGGGTCATGGAGCTGCGCGGCCTGACGTCATCGGCCGAGGCGCTGGTGGCGGTCGGGTCCGGCACCATCAATGACAGCGTGAAATATGCGAGCTTTCTCGATAAGAAGCCCTTTGCCACCTTTCCGACCTCACCGATGACGGCGCATTTTGCCGGCTCCGCCTCGGTCAGTTTTGATGGCATGAAGCAATCGATTCCGGCCGCTCATGCAGAAGGTGTCTTCGTCGATCTTGAGGTCTTGCGGCGTTGTCCCCAACGGTTGATCTGGTCCGCTTATGCCGATGTGGTTTGCCGCACGACGGCGCAGGTGGATTGGCTCTTGTCCCATCGCCTTTTGGGCAAGCCTTACTGGGATACCGTTTATCACCTTCTGGCCGCCGACGAGCCGCGCCTTATGGCCAATCCTGAGGATGTCGTTGCCGGTGAGATCGAGGCGATCGCACGGGTCACTCGGATGAACGGGCTGATGGGCTTGGGCACCGCGTTTGCCGGTACGACCCACCACGGCAGCATGGCCGAACACATGCTCTCCCATTACATCGACATGTTCGCGGGCGATCAGCATCCCGGCACGACCCATGGCGAACAAGTTGGCGTGGCGACGCTCGCGATGAACCGGCTGCATCATCACATCCTAGACCAGGATGCGCCGCCTGTTTTGAAGGCGACAGCCGTCGATCGGGATGCTATCGAGGCGCGGTTTGGCAAGGCGATCGCAGAGGCTTGTCTTCAATCCTTCATGACCAAGGATTTTGACCAAAAGGCCACCGACCGCCTGAATCAGACACTAGCGGCGATCTGGCCTGATCTGACGAGGGAGCTCCGTCCACTGATGCTGAGGTCCGACGATATTGAGAGCGCCCTTCGCCGCGTCGGCGCGCCGGTATCGGCGGCTGATCTAGGTTTGTCCGCGGATTTTTGGCGCGACGCGATACGCTACAGCCGCTTCACACGGGATCGCTATACCATGCTTGACCTTGCCGACGATGCCGGACTCCTCGACGACTTCGCCGCGAGCTGTTCCTGATGGCGGACATCACCATCATTGGTTCAGGTGTCATGGGGACATCGATTGCCGTGCCAGCGCTGGATAACGACCATCATGTGACGCTGGTCGGTAGCCCACTCGATGATGATATCATCGAGACCATGCGTGCAGGCGAGGCCCACCCCAAGTTAGACCGTCCGTTGACGGGGAAGGCGAGCTACCTCCGTCAGGACGAGATGACGGCGGATCACCTGCAGAAGGCTGACGTCGTTCTGCTCGGTGTCAGCAGCGCTGGAATGCCATGGATCCTGGACTATTTGCTCGGCTTTGGCGTGCCCATTGCCCGACTGATGATGATCACCAAGGGACTCGATGTCACCGAAGATGGTGGCGTGCGCACCCTGCCGCCGCGTCTTTATGAGACCTTGGCGCCGCTCGGTGATCCGCCGGCAGTCGTCGGCGTGGGCGGTCCCTGCATCGCACGCGAGTTATCAAACCGAGCACCGACGGCTGTCGTTTTCGGCCACGACAATCGAGACGCGGCTGTTTATTGCCAACGACTTTTTGAGACTGAGTATTATCACATTCGACCCAACGCCGATCTTATCGGCGTCGAGGCCAATGCGCCGTTGAAGAACTTCATGGCCATCGGCGTGGCGGCGACTTGGTCACGCTATCCCGATCGCTTTAAGGACGATGCTCGGCAGATGAATCCAACAGCTGCCGTCTTTGAACAAGCCGTGCACGAACTTGCGCTTCTCACGCAATGGCTTGGCGGCAACCCGATGACCGCCATGCGTCTCGCAGGAGCCGGCGACTTGTTCGTGACGGTCAATGCCGGTCGTAATTCCAGGCTGGGACTGCGTCTGGGCGCTGGGGATAGCGTGCTGGAGGCCCTGAATGGCCCGCTTGCGGGTGAAACCGTTGAGGGTGTTGATACAGGAAGGGCCCTCGGTCCGGGCCTCTACAAAGCCTGGCAGAAGGATCCCGTGCTTGCCGCAGAAATGCCGTTGACGCGCGCACTACTGAACGCAATTTTGCACGAGCAGTCCTTCAGCTTCGACATGGGCGCCTATTGGCATCGAGGCGATTGAGCGCGCGACCGCTGTCGTCCCGATAACCCCGTGCTCAGCCGCGCTTTGCCGCCGCGTCATTCCGATGGATCACGTCGGCGCTAAACGCCCTCTTTCAGTTGCTTGGCGATATCGACCGCGGCATAGGTCAACACCCCATCGGCACCGGCGCGTTTGAACGCCAGCAGCGCTTCCGTCATGGCCTTATCGCCATCCAGCCATCCATTGCGGCCTGCGGCATGGATCATCGCGTATTCGCCGCTGACCTGATAGGCGAAGGTCGGAACCCCGAAACCGTCTTTGATGCGGCGGACGATGTCCAAATAGGGCATGCCCGGTTTGACCATCACCATATCGGCACCTTCCGCGAGGTCGAGCGCGACCTCACGTAGGGCCTCATCACCATTGGCCGGGTCCATTTGGTAGCTTTGCTTGCCCTTGCTCTTCAACGTTCCTGCCGATCCGACGGCATCGCGGAACGGGCCATAATAGGCCGACGCGTATTTCGCGGCATATGACATGATTTTGACGTTGACCAGGCCGCTTTCTTCAAGCGCATTTCGGATGACCCCAACGCGGCCATCCATCATATCGGACGGGGCGATGACATCGCATCCAGCTTCGGCTTGAACCAGGGACTGTTTGGTCAGGACGTGAAGCGTTTCGTCATTGAGGATGTCGCCCTGTTCGTTCAACAACCCGTCATGGCCGTGGCTGGTATAGGGATCGAGGGCGACATCACACACAATACCGATGTCGGGGATCTGCTCCTTGATCGTACGGACGGCGCGGCAAACAAGGTTTTCCGGATTGGTTGCTTCGATCCCGTCGTCCGACTTGAACGCAACCGGTGTGACGGGAAAGAGGGCCACCGCTGGAATGCCGAGATCGCGCGCTTCATGGATGGCGGGCAACAGCAGATCGATGCTCATGCGCTCGACGCCCGGCATCGACTGAACGGCCTCGCGTTGATTTTCCCCATCCAGGGCAAAGACAGGCCAGATCAGATCGGCGGTATCCAGCCGATGCTCTGCCACCATGCGTCTTGACCAGAGGTCTTGGCGATTTCGCCGCATCCGCGTTTTGGGAAAAGATGCTGTATAAGAAGTAGACGTTGTTGACGACATGTTCGGTTCCCAAATTCGTTCCGGCGCTTATAGCCGCTTGTGGCCCCTTCGCCTAGATGTGGCAGTTTTCCCAGTTTTGTGTTGCCCGAATCATGCAACCCTGGGCTGCAGCATAAAAGGTCGGCGAAGAGGTCAGGCATCGTGGCCGCTTGCTTGGCTTTGAACGATCTAAACGTGCATGCTCCCACAACTTTACCGACCTGAGGACGAAATGCCGCAGTTTTCTGTTGACTCGACTCGCTAGGGAGCAGACTCCATGCTGAACATTCTTCGCAGGTCGACATTGCTCGATGATATGCGCACAATAGTATCGCAAAGAGATCGCCAAATTTGCGAGGTTTCCTGGGTTTATCCAACCTCTAGGTGCATTATGATCGCTTCGCTATTATGACGCCAGCTTTATGAAAACTTTATGCTTTTCGCGCCACGTCTTCAAAGGGAATGACGTATTTTTGCAGAATTGCCCGCCTCATTCCCGCAAAAATATAAACAGAGGTTGCAAAACCTTGTCTCTCATGCTCGTTATTCGTTAGAAAGATGGTTCCCGGACAGACATGTGAATCGAGGCCAACGTGAAGCAAAGCTATCTGGAGACAATTCGCTTAATCGAGCGCCTGCACCGCCGGTTTCTAGATGTCATCAAGACAGAGCTAGATCGGTTGGGGATTGAAGATATCAACAATGTTCAAACTCTGATTCTGTCGAATATCAGCAGCGAACAACTGACCGTCGGGGAACTAACCGCGCGTGGTTACTATCTCGGCTCGAATGTTTCGTACAACGTGAAGAAGTTGGTTGAGAACAACTATCTGACACAAGAGCGTTCACCTCACGATCGTCGAATGACCCGGGTCAAGGTATCGCAGAAAGGCCTGGAACTGTGCGAGCGCGTCGATGCGCTTTATCAGAAAAACGCGATGGAGTTGGCGCGCGATGTGGTCAATGAAGACCAGTTGGCATCAACCAATGAGGTCCTGACGTCGCTTGAACGCTATTGGACCAATTACATCACCTATTCTCGTTAATTCTCGAGCAATCTTCTATTTGGCTCATGTCGTGAAACGGAGTTGACCCTCTAGCGCCGAGTCCGCCACCTTTGAAAAAAAGGGAACCAACCTCTTTCTTTGGGCCGGACCGACGATATGTCAGCTCATCATGACAAAGGCTTTCCGATCAGTCGCTTCGATGTGCCGGATCTGGACACATTGCCTGACGATCTTCGGGCAAGAATAGAAGACATTGCCGAGAAGACGGGTTTTGTCCCGAACGTTTTCAGGGGTCTTGCCAGGCGGCCGGACGAGTTGAGGGCCTTTTTGGCCTATTATGATGCCTTGATGGCCCGCGATGGCGGGCTGTCCAAGGCGGAACGAGAAATGATCGCTGTGGCGACCAGTGCCGCCAATCACTGCTCCTATTGCGTCGTGTCACACGGTGCGCTTCTTCGGATTTTTTCGAAGGATCCGCTGCTGGGTGATCAGATCGCGACACATTACGAACGTGCGGATATCTCGCCTCGTCAGCGAGCCATGCTCGATGCCGCCATGGTGCTCGCCACATCGCCTCGTGAATTCGGTGATGCCAATATCACATCGCTTAAGGCTGCGGGCTTTGCCGATGACGACATCTGGGACATCGGCGCGATTACCGCCTTGTTCGCCCTTTCCAACCGGATGGCGCATCTGATGGATCTGCGGCCGAATGACGAATTCTATGTGATGGGACGTTGACCAGACGGGATGATCGCGACGTGACCGGAGGGGCCATACAACACCAAGAGCCAGCATCCGCGCGCGGGCGAGTTCGGATGACGCGGCGGCAGCTTTTGGCTGGGGCTGGGCATATCGCCATCCTTACGCCCTTGTTGCCCGCCTGTCGGTCGTTGACCGATGGTCCGTGGTCGGACGGCACCCTGTGGAATGACGGCCTTGGTTGGGTTGATTAAGGTTCGTCGCTTTGATCACCCGTCGAGACGGTCTGGCCGTAGTTGTTGGCGCCAGCAGCTAGAAAGGCGTCCTCTTCCGCTGTTGCCTGCCGTCCGAGAATCGCATTTCGGTGGGGAAAACGACCGAACTGCCGGATCACGTCGGCGTGCTCTTTGGCGTAGTGGACCGTCTTCTCATCGCCGAGGGCCTCGGCGAGCGCGACGGAGCGCTCTTGCTCGGTGAGATCTTCGCTGTGCATGAAGGGCAGATACAGAAACTTCCGCTTCTCCAAATCGAGCTGCTGATCAAAGCCACGGTCGATCGCCCGCTCTGTGACGGCTACGGCAAGCCGGTCGCTTGCAAAGGCTCGTTCGGTGCCGCGATAAATATTGCGCGGGATTTGGTCGAGGAGCAGAACCAAGGCGAGGGCGCCCTTAGCTGATTGTTCCCAAGCGTGAAGATCCCCCAAGGCGGCTTTTTGAGCCGTTTCCTCAAAGCGTTGCTTGCACAATTTGTCGAAGGCATCATTCGAGTCGTACCAGCGAGGCTTGGTCGTGTCGGCGAACCAAAAATCGATGAGATCGTCGATGGCCTTTTGTTGATCGCCCGTGGCTAGCAAGACACCTCTCCATCTTTCGGGCCCCCGATCATCAAGGGGCGTTGTCGGCCTGCGGCTCAAGCCAGCGCCGATAGAGGCGGCGCTGCAGCATCGGAAGGATGTAAATCGGAAACTGGGCGACGGCAATGAGGATCAGGAGATCCGTTGCCGCGCGGTCCGCTAGCGCAGCGAGAAGGAGTCCCAAATTACGATTGCCGCTGCAAAGCCCCGCCGTCAACGCTTGATGGAGACCATGCCAGGCGAAGGCGAGCGTAGCCATGATCTGCATGAAGATATTGAGCGCGAAGACAGCCACCGTCGCGGTTAGGACAAAGAGAGGCCGTTCGATCGCGAGGGCGGTGACGCCGTCCATGACCGCGATGGCAAACACAAGAAGCCCGATCACCGCGAGCCCGTCCAAAGGGGCTGCATGCCTGTCCGTAAAACCCTCGGGCAAGAACCGGCGCATGATCCAGGCGAACCCGAAGCAACCACCGACCAGGACGCCGAGACGGATCATAAGCTCGCCGATCGCGATATCGATCTCAATGCCCAAGAGGTGGAGGGCGATCGGCGGGAGGGTGAAGGGAACCAGCGCCGTACCGGCGAAGGTTAGAACCACGGCTAAAGGCGCATCGAGGCCGATGATCAAGGCAAGGCTGGCTGAGGCCATGAGGGGCGAAGCGCCGGCCATCAGAACCAGGCCGCCGTGAAGGCCAGGGTCGATCGGCATCATACGGAGCAACGCATCGATCAGGATCGGCGCGGCGAGGAGCATCCAAGCCAGAACCAAGCTTAGGATCCAAGGCCTGCGCATATGCGCCGCCAGTCGGCTCCAATCCATGCGGAGGAGGGCAATAATGAAGGGACCGACGATCCCCGGAATCAGAAGGGGGTGCATCAAAGCGGCAAGCGGCGGTAGGGCAATGCCGATGAAAACGCCCACCGGCAAGATGTGACTACCATGGCGTCCAAGCCATGCGAGAATGGCGATGATCGATGTTACCCCGTGCTAGAATCGAGAGGGCCGGCCCCCTGAAGAGGCCGGCCCCAACGATAGCTTGTCGACGTTAGCGCTGTCGATCTACTTGATTGCGATGGGCGAGCCCATTGATCCTGTTGCACCGCGGACGGGTGACGGTGCGTAGATGTAGGCAAAGACATAAGTTCCGTCATCGGCAAGCTGCTTCAGACGAAGGTTTTCCTGATTGACGATGCCGTGGCGGGTTTGCAGATACTGATGGGTGCAAAACGCGCATGTTTCGTTCTCTGGATCGGGCACCGGGTCGGTCGAATTCCAGGTATCGCCACCGGTGACACCAGCCTGCACCTCTTCGGCAATCCAGCGAGCGGTGTCCATGCAGATCCCGGGCGAACCAGCGTTAAAGGCTTCTGGATCTTCCCAAAGCTTCTCCCATCCATAGCGGAACAGGATGGCATCACCTGCAGCGAACTCAAAATCGGCCATGCCTTGGTTGTCCAAAGCGGCCCGAACGTCATCCATGCTGGCACACTCGCCTGCATTCATGTCGCCGCGTGACGCGGCAAAGTCGAGCAGGATGCCGCGCGCAACGATGGGATGGAGCTTCTCCGTGCCGAGCTTTTCGAGACCATAGGTGCCGCCCATCTCAGCGCTGGTGAAGCCATTGTAAAAGCGCATCTGACTGCGGTCACCAGTGCCACCGATTTGCACGCCGATATGGCCCAGACCGTCAAACTGTGTTCCGACCTGGCCGACCTCTGTTGCGAGAAACTCGTCGTTCCAGACGATCATGTTGGCGCCAAAGGGGCCGCCGGTCGGTGCTCCTGGAATGCGCAAGCTGAATTTCCGATTGCCGAAGAGTGGCATGTCAGCGTGGTAGTCATGCCCAAGCTCGTAGGTCACGCCTTCTTGGATCAGATCGATCGCGCTCATGACCACGTCAGGCTTCTTGTACCAGTTGGTCGAGCCCGCTTCGTCCCCTTCACCCCAAATCGGATGGGGCCACCACTTCTCACCGAGCGGTGTTTCCATCGTGCTGCCATCGACCCACGGCTTATCACCGCAGTCCTGCCAGCTTTCCGGGCTGCACTCGGCGAGCGCAGCACCGCCGCTGATCACCAACGACCCTGCCGCCACCATGATTGTGCGCAGTCCAAGCATCTGGATGCCTCCCCTGAAGATTATTTGTGCACGAATAGTAACATGCATCGGGGAGAGGGCTAGGCTTAACTAGCAGGCAAGTTAAATTCTTCTCTATATTGTTATGTTATTACATAACGAATATTTGGTTTTACTGTATCTATCCATCAAGATGCTGCATCGTTATTGAGGGTTGCCGTTCTCGTCGAGCAGCAAGAGCTCATCGGCGGGATCGATCTGATCGTCATTAAACGAGAGGAGCTGATCATCCGATAGATTGGCCCCAGCAGCTGGTGCTGACGAGGCGACGGCCGCAGGTGCCGGGGCCGGCGCAGCAGCCGTTTCCGTCGTTTCAGCAGCGGGCGCCGCCGGTGCTGCTTGGGCTGCCGGAGCCGCGGGCGCTGCAGCCGGAGCCACCGCAGCAAGGACGGGGGCAGGGGCTGCGAGTTCTTCAGGCGTGAGCTGGTCGCGTGGCGCCGGCGGTGAAGGAGGAATGACGGCGAGAGCCGGTGCAGCGGCAGCCGGCGCTTGTTGCTGCAGCGGCGCCAAGGCCGCTTGTTGTTGCACAGGTGCCAGCGCCGCTTGCTGCTGAACCGGTGCGGCCGGTTGCGCTTGAAAAATCTGAGGCTGCGCCGCTGCATCCGGAATTTGCGCCTCAAGCGGGGCTGCGGCCGCCGTTTGGAAATTCTGCGGTGTGACCGGTGAGCTGAGCACACTGACATCCGGGCCATTTGCTGGCGCCTGATTGCCCCGAGCGGCGATGAGCTGAGCACCAAGCTGTTCGATCGCAAGATTGAGATCGTCCATCCGTGTGCCGAGCGCCGTCATTTGCGCATCCATGGTGTCGAAACGGCGGTCAGAATCGACGAGTTGATCTTTCAAATGAAAGATATCATTGGCAATCCATACGAGGCCGGAGAGGAGCAGGGCACCGAAAATAGCCGTGGTCCAGGCCATCATGTTCTGCGCGCGACGCAGATGATCATGCGACTGGCCCAGATGCTCCACCGAGCCATTCATGTCCTGAATTGTCCATTGCAGGGAACGTACGGCACCGGTCATACCCGCTGATGCCGCTTTAACTGCTGTAGCCATCAATCACCCGCTGATCTTCGTTTCGACGTCGCCGGAGCTTTCATTTTCGTTGGCAGCACGGTCGGCTTACGCGACCTGTCTTATCCCGTTGCCTCCGTGCTGACGGACGACAAAGGGAGACGGCGTAAAGCGTTAGATGCCCCTCCGATGGCAAATGCAAAAATGGTCCGGTTATTCCCTCGACCTTAAGCGAAGTTTTGTTAGCCCTTAGAAAAGTTCCGCCGAGCCAAGCAAACCCCCGAATCGTTGATAAACGCCTATAGTGAAAAAATCCATCGCCTCTTCGCATGAAAATCATGTAAAAAAATTCAGATGATCCGCGTCTTACATCGCGGTGTAGCCACCATCTACCGGAAGTGTGATGCCGGTGATGAAGCCGGCAGCGTCTGACGCCAAGAACAGGGCGGCCCCGGTCATGTCCTCTGGTTGACCCCATCGTCCCATCGGAGTCCGTTCGAGAATCAGGCGATCCCGTTGGCTCTCTCGCCAAAACTGGGTGAGTTTGGTCTCAATCCACCCCGGTGCAATGCCATTCACTCGAATACCAAACGATGCCCAAGCCACCGCGAGGCTCTGCGTGAGCTCAAGAACACCGGCTTTGCTGGCGCCATATCCGGGCGAGCCCGGCGCGCCGAAATAGCTTGTCATGGAGGCGATGTTGATGACGGATCCTGGCCCCTTTTTGAGGAGAGGCAAGGTCGCCATCGACAAGCGAAAGGTGCCGCTCAGATTGATGGCGATCACCTTGTCGAAGTTGTCGGGTTGGTAGGCCTCCTCATTCCGAATGGTATTGCCGGCGCAGTTCACCAGAACATCAAGAGAGGGAAGCTCTTCGCCCAGCGCGTCAATTGCTGCGCCATCTTCCATGTCGACCTGGCGAAAGTGGAGGCCCGTCAAATCGTCGGGATAGTCATCGGCTTGCTTGCGTGTCCCGGTGATCCAGACTGTGCCGCCGGCTTCTTGAAAGCCTTTAGCGATGGCGAGGCCGATCCCACTGGATCCACCGGAAATCAAAATCGTTTGACCGCGATAGTCGAAACTTGCCTGCATGTCTCACTCCCCCTCTCCATCGACATCGCACGAGCTAGCTCGTGCGATCAAGCGTTGGTTGCCGTTCTGATCGCTGGGATGTGTCCAAGAACACTCATATCAGTGAAATTCGGAAGGATGGAAAACAATTTATGGTTGAAATTTGATCTTTGAAAGATTAGGTGCTTGACAGGAATCGATGATTGATATGACGAGAGGTGGCGATGTTTTGGCCGCTCATTTTTCTGGTCACGGTGCCGCTAACCGCCAGTTTGGCTGTGGCGGAGCCAGGAGATCGCTGGAACGTAGCCGGCGACAACGTCAATCTCCGGCGAGGTCCAGGGCCGGGACACGAAATAAAGCTTCAGTTGAACTGGCCGCAACGCGTCATCGAGCGTGGACGTGAAGATGAATGGCGCCATGTCGAAGTTGTCGGTGCTGATGGGCTTTTGGGTTGGGTGCATCAGTCGCTGCTTAAGCCGAACCTCGAAAACGAGGTTGCGATTCAGACGACACCCTTGCCGAGTGCGATTCCGTTGCCGCCGGAGCCCGATCCTGATCATCGTCCAAAAACGTCCATCAGTGTCCTGAACGCCTTCAAGGCCAGCCCATCTTTCGACGCCGGTTCATCCTTCGACAAAAGCGCTTTGCATGATCCCGGAGCCGATGTTCAAACGACCGATCCACTCGGCTTGCTCAATGACATGAGCGACTATGTGAAGCGACGGGAGAAGTTGCCGAAAGATCCAAGCCAACCCCGGACAGGACAGAGCGGTCGGGAGATCATCAGTCCTGTGCCGATTCGCAATCCTGGCGATCAGGGGCGTATTCCAACCGAGCTGGTTCTAGCATCAAGCCCCGAGGTGGTGGGGGTCGATGTCGAGGCCATGGAGACGTTCCGCGACAGCGTCTCGTATCTCAATAGTCGCGCCTGGAGCGTTGCCGGCATCAAGTTGTTCGCGGAAATCGAGCCGATCGGTGGCGGTGTCGTCCAGGTCAAGACCACCGAAGAATGGTTTGATGTGCCCAAAATCGGCCAGAGCAGCTATCTCAATACCCTTGTCGATCGCTGGTCGATGGCGAAAGCGGATGGTGCTCCAGCAGGGGTGATGCTGGTCGATCCGAAGGGCGACCTTCTGATGCATCAGACGAAGCCTTGAGTCCCGAGCAGCCAGCTGTTTAACATCGCACCGTAACGCATCTTGGGAAGGTGATGATGGGCGATATAGAAGAAGCAGGCCAGGCGCTCGCAAACGCCAGGCGCAACGCGAACGCACTTGGCGAGCTGCCGGGCGGTTTTCCGAGCGATGAAGCAACAGCCTACGAGATCCAGCGACATGCGATCAGCGCTTATGGCGGCAAGCGTGTTGGTTATAAGATCGGCGCCACCAACCCTGCGGCGCAGACGCTACTCGGCACGGATCACCCCTTTCGTGCGCCTCTCTTTGATGCCGACTGCTATGACAATGGTGTCATCGTTGACGAGCCCGGCTATGGCTTGATCGGCCTCGAGCCGGAATTTGCGCTGCGGCTCGGAACCGATCTGCCGGCGCGCTCTGATCCCTATACGCTCGACGACGTGAGCGCTGCCGTGGACATGGTGCATCCGGCTTTTGAGATGATCGGGCTTCGGCTGCCTCACGAGCTCTTCACCAAAGTGTTGATCGTCACCGCGGATTTTGGTGCCAATGTCGGCTTCGTCGCCGGTGAGGGTCGCAGCGATTGGCGGCAGCACGACCTTGCTGACGTTCCGGTCCAGGTGCAGGTGGATGGCGAGGACGTCGCCAATGGCTCGGGTGCCAATGTCCTCGGTCACCCATTGAATGCGCTCCTTTGGCTCGCGAATGATCTCCGTCAAACCGGTGACCATCTCTCTGCTGGGGATTGGGTCAGCACCGGCACGTGTGCCGGGGTCGTCAAGATAAAAGCCGGACAGCAAGCCGTCGCCAACTTCGGTGCCTTTGGTGAGGTCGGGTTGACCTTGAAGGCCTAAACGGTGGTTGCTGGCTCAGCGGGCGAGGTCAGCAAGTCCAGCATCAAGGGCTTTGACGAGATCGTCAGGGCTTAGCTCAATTTGCAGACCGCGCCTGCCGCCATTGACGAAGACGCTCTCATGCTCCACTGCGGATTGATCAATGACAGCGCTCAGCTTTTGTCGTTGGCCAAATGGGCTGATACCACCTTTGACATAGCCTGAAAGGCGCTCGGCTTGCACCAGCGGGGCCATGGCGGCGCGTTTGCCGCCAAGCGCCGCGGCGAGGGTCTTCAGGCGTGTTTCTGTGGCAACGGGCGCGAGCGCGATTGCCGGCCGCTTGTCGTCGACGATGACCATCAGGGTCTTAAACACACGCTCGGGCGCCACGCCCAGCGCGTTGGCCGCCTGCTCACCGATGCCAAGGTCGCCGGGATCGAACGGGTAGCTATGCAGCCGAAAGGCGAAGCCCATGCGCTCAAGGGCTTTGGTTGCCGGTGTGGTTGCCGTGGATTTGGCGGATTTCCTGCTCATGGTGTCAAATGGTCTCACAAGGCTTCGGCCCTTCCGGTGGACAGGGAACAGCATCCACCTTATGGCGTCCAGCCTGAGTGTGGTTTCCCTATCGGTCTTGGGCGATGTCGTTCATCATTTCAAAGATCTTCTGGGTGTTCATCCAGCCGAGCAATCTCCTTCTGCTGACAGCAGTGGTGGCCGCCCTATCCATGGGGTTCTGGCCCCGTCTAGGACGCCGGCTCTTGTCGATCGTGGTCGTCTGCTTGGTGGTGATCACGTTCATACCCGTCGGTCAATGGCTGATGGCGCCGGTCGAGCAGCGATTTCCGGAAAGAACCGCATGGCCCGAGACCGTTGACGGCATCATCGTGTTAGGAGGCGGTGTCGATGTTGGCGCTTCCATCGGGCGAGACCATCTCGAATTGAACGCCAGCGCGGAGCGGCTGACCGTCTCAGCGGAGCTCGCCAAGGCCTATCCGTCGGCGACGCTGATCTATAGTGGGTACCGGGGGCGCTTGGTCGAAGAGACCGATGACGAGCCCGATCTTCTTCGGTTTTACACGCGCCGCGGCATCGAGGCCGAGCGTATTATCGTGGAGACCGAATCGCGCAATACCTTCGAGAATGTGATCTTTTCCAAAGCCTTGGCCAAGCCTGCCGTCGGCGATGTCTGGCTCATCGTGACGTCAGCCTCGCATATGCCGCGGGCCATAGGCATTTTCCGCAAGGTCGATTGGCCCGTCCTCCCGGTGCCGGTGGATTTTCGGCAAGCGAAAGACTCCAGTTTTCGAAGCCATTTGACCCTGATCGCGCAGCCGCATGTCAGTAACCGTCTGCAGGAGCTGGACCGTGCCGTGAAGGAGTGGACGGGCCTCACGGCCTATTGGCTCATGGGCCGGACATCATCCTTGCTGCCGGGGCCGGACTAGCCACCAAGCGGCAGAACCGATTCCGCTAGGGCAGCCGTGTCGACCGAGGTTTGACCAGCCAAGCGGTCGAGAAGATGCCTGTAATGAAGCCGCCGAGATGCGCGACATAGGCGACATTGCCGAACAGCGGCAACACCAAACCGAGCAGGTTGGTCACCACGAAAAATCCGGTTAGGGCAAGGAGGAGCCGGGTATTGGGTCCAAGTGAAATACCACGTCCATGTAAGACCAGACCGGCCCCATAAAGAGCCCCCACGCCTGCGGACGCACCGACCAGCGGAACCTCCGGTGAACCGCCGATCAGGGCATGAACGACGGCGCCGCCAATGGCGCCGACGGCGAACACGGAGAAGAAGCTGAGCATGCCGAGCTTGCGCTCCAAAACCTGCCCCATCACCGCGAGCATGACGCCGTTCATGGCGAGGTGCAAAAGCCCGCCATGTAAGAAGGCGTAGGTCAGCGGCGAGATCGCAAGAGACCAGAGCGGCCAAGCATCGATGAACCAAGCCGCGGGAATAAAGGCAAAATGAAAGACCGTCCAACGCTCGACCGACACCGGAGCTAACGCGGTCAGACCATGAACGACAAACATGACGATGATCAGACCCAGCGTGAGCGGCGGCAGATTGATAGCGGGAGGGGCTGACCTTGAAGGCTTGGTAAATGGCGTAATCGTTCAATCTCCCGGGGCCGTCGGCGCGTCCGCTGCTTTGTCCTGCCGGCAGCCGATCTGACAACATGGCTGCCGCTCAATATCTGTAGAAGGTTGGTCGCTTAAACAAGGCCAATATCTTGATTATCGACGCCGGCTTCTGCTCATCTCGACGACATCATAACCGCTTTCCGTTATCTCAATCCTAAAGTCTCGGGCCGCATAGCCGTGGCACTCGCGCATGATGGTACAGCGCAGCGGACGACGCTTCGGATCACAATCGTCATCGCCATCATTCAAAAAGTCACGATAGCGGTAGCGAAGATAGACATCGATCACGTCGTCGCTGACATCATACACCGCGGCCTCGGTAACGCCGTCGATATAGGGTGATATGCAGCGTCCGTTCTCTTCTCTCGCGTGGCGGTGATAATAGTTGCTGATATCCAGGAGCACGCCCCGATGCTCGCCGATATCCCAGATCCCACTATCACGCCAATACTGATCGCAACTGGCACACAGCAATCCGATCAGCGTGACGACAATGGGTCGAGACCATGGCAGGGCGCGCATGAGCGTTGACATGGCGTGGTTCTCCTTCCTTCGAAGATATGGGAAGGCTGTCCTGGAAAGCCAGCTGGTATCGGGTGCTCTGGATTGTTCAGAATTCAGCGATTACCCCGGTCCAGGCGTTGAACCACGGCTGGTTTTGGGTAGAACGTCCCCATCAAGCCAACGGCAAACCAGGAAAGTACTGCGGTGATGGTGGAAGCTTCGAATGCCCAAGCGCCTCTGCATGATGAAGATTACGATCGTGCGTTCAATCGCCAAAACCTTAATAGCGATGGCATGATTTTCACACGTCATCGGCCGGTACAATCATTGAATGGAACATGGACCTTCACCACGGACCGCTGCGACACCGGTCTTCGGCAGCATTGGTACAAGGACTGCCACCTGCCGATCGAGGGGCGAATCGCGCCTTGGGACTACGACGTTTGGAATGGTGAGACCGCTGAGGTGCCGTCATGCTGGAATGTCGGCAGGCCTGAGAATTTTCACTATGAAGGCAGCGCTTGGTACGGCCGTCATTTTCCCTATGTGGCGGAGCGTCCAAGCGAACGCGTCTTTTTGCGTATCGGGGCTGCCAATTACGACACCAAGATTTTCTTAAACGGACGATTTCTCGGTAATCATTACGGCGGCTCGACGCCATTCTTCGTCGAACTCACCGAGCAGCTCCAGGCGGAGAACTGGCTGTTCTTGTGCGTCAACAACGAGCGCAATCTTGTGCGGGTGCCGATGCGTCATACCGACTGGTTCAACTATGGCGGCGTCTTCCGCGATATCGAGCTAATCCGTCTGCCCGAACTGTTCATTAAGGATTTTTTCCTGTACCTCGTGCCGAACGGTCAATTCGATCATATCGGTGTCAGCATCGAGCTTTCGGATGAGGTCGATGGCGAGATCGAGTTCTCGATGCCTGAGCTCGGTATCGATCGACGCCTCCCGGTCATCAGGGGGCAGGCGGCCATGACCTTGGCTGCAGCTCCTGAACTCTGGAGCCCGGACCATCCTCGGCTCTATGCCGCCAAAGCTCGGTTTGGCGACGATACCGTATCGGAGACAGTCGGCTTTCGAGAGATCAAGACTGATGGACAGACCATTCTTTTAAATGGCGAGCCCATCAGGTTCCGAGGTATTTGTGTCCATGAGGATGATCACGCTTTGGGCCGTGTCAGCCATGACGACGATCTTCGCCGTCGCTTTGCCCACGCCAAAGAACTCGGCTGCAATTTCATGCGCCTGGCTCACTATCCCCACCATGAACACGCGGCAGAGTTGGCCGACGAGATCGGTCTCCTCCTTTGGGAGGAAATCCCCGTCTACTGGTCGATTGCCTTCGACAACGACGCGACGTTTGCTGACGCTGACAATCAGCTTCGTGAGCTCATTTTGCGGGATCGCAACCGCGCCTCGGTCGTGGCCTGGGGGGTGGGTAACGAAAATGCCGACACGGATGCGCGGCTCGCCTTCATGCGGCGTCTGACCGAGACCGCACGGCACATCGATCCCACGCGCCTTGTCGCGGCGGCCTGCCTTGTCAATCAAACCGCCAGAACGGTTGAGGATCGGCTTGCTGCCCATCTCGATCTGGTCGGAATCAATGAGTATTATGGTTGGTACGATCCCGATTTTGCCGATTTGGAGGCGATCGGCGAGCACTATGATTTGGATCGCCCCTTGGTGATCACCGAAACAGGTGCTGATGCGCCTGCTGGGCGACGCAGCAACCAAGGTGCCCTCTTTTCGGAAGATCAGATGCTCGCCTGCTATGAAGCTCAATTCAAGACGATCGCCGGGATCGATGCTGTGAAGGGGTTTTGCCCCTGGATCCTGTATGATTTTCGGACAGAGCGCCGGAAAAATAGCTTTCAACATGGCTATAATCGAAAGGGGCTGATCGATAAGGATAAAGAAACGAAGAAGCTTGCCTTCACGGCGTTACAACGCTTCTATCGCGAGGATTGGTAGCCACCATCATGCCTAAAATCGTCTATCTCGACGCTTTCCCCGCCGCCAACGCCCACGATATCTTGGCAACACGGCCCGAACTCGAGGTCGTCAAAATCTCTTCAGACATGGCGATCGATCAGGCATTGGGCGTCCTGAAAGATGCGCATGCCTATCAGCAAATTCCGGCGCGAGACGAGGTTATGGCGGGCCTTCGTGCGGGTCCGAGCCTCCTCAAGCACTGCCCGAACCTGCTGATCGTGTCGTCCAATGGATCGGGTGTCGACACGATTGACGTCGACGCGTGCACGGCCGCGGGTGTCCTCGTGGTCAATCAGGCCGGCGGTAATGCAGAAGCCGTCGCTGAGCATGCGATCGCCATGATTCTCTCGCTCTTGAAGCGCATCGGTGAGAGTGACCGAAAGCTGCGCCGCGGTTGGTCGGGTGCGCGCACCGAGTTGATTGGGCGCAACCTTGAAGGACGCACGGTTGGCATCATCGGGCTTGGTTATATCGGAAGCCGCATGGCAGGCATCTTGAAGGACGTCTTCGATTGTCGCGTTCTTGCTTTTGATCCTTATGTTGAACCGGAAGACATCATCCGGAGGCAAGCTGAACCTGTCGACTTTGAGGCGCTGCTCTCGGCCGCTGAGATTTTGACCGTCCACTGCCCGCTGACCAACGAGACGAAAGGCATGCTAGGAGAAGCCGAACTCGCCCGTCTTCCCGACGGCGCACTTTTGGTGTCAACGGCCCGCGGCGGTATCATCGACGAACCGGCTCTGACCCGTGCGCTGATGTCCGGCAAGATTGCAGGTGCTGGCCTGGATGTCTGGGATAAGGAGCCGCCACCGTCCGATCACCCGCTTCTTGCGCTTGATACGGTGATTGCGAGCCCCCACACTGCCGGCGTAACGATCGATAGTCGAGCCAATATGGCGCGATATGCGGCGACACAATTGATCGACCTATTTGATGGAAAGCCACCGGCCAGGGCGGTCAATCCTGAAGTGTCTGAGCCCTATCGGGCCCGCTTCGCTCAGATCTTGGGTCGAACGCCTGACGTCTTTTGATGTCCAAAGCGTCCCTTTAAGACCGAGCTTGCGTACCCGAGGTCGGGGGATCTTGACCCATCCCGAAAGACCGTACCGTCAGTCCGTCGAATCAAGCGATCAACATCATGGCACGCCGCCTCGGTCAAACGAGGCGGCTAAAAGGCCGACAATTCGTAGGCCTGGTCAAACAGTCGAGCGCCGCCGTCAAGACGGGTTAGCCAGGGAAGAGGGATGCCGCGCTCGCCGCCGAAGCCGTAACGTGCGCCGAGCATCGCGCCCAACACCATGGATCGACCGCAGGAGTCGCCGCCGGCGAGGACATTGGCGCGAATGCCGCTCTCATAGCTCGGTGCGGTCTTGACGATGTGGAACACGACCGGGAGCCCTTGATGAACATGGCAAGCGCGACCGAATTCACCGGCTATATCCACGCTGTCCTTTGAGGTTTGGGCGAGCGCTTGGCGCAAAAGCGGTTGCAAAACGTCGCCAGCGCGTTCGGCCTCGGCTTCGAGGCTGGATGCGAGGTCGTCACCGATCAAGGCAGCACGGATCAGCCTTGTGCTGATCAAGGCAGCCTCCGTCGCAAGCGGGTTGTTGTTGGTGACATGAACCATCGTCGCAATGTCGGTTTCTAACACGTCTGCTTCCGGTCCAGCGGCGATCAGGGCAGGGATGCAGGAGAAAGCTGGCATCTGATCGTCATCAATACCCGATACCAAAGGCGTCTCGTCACTGATTGCTGCCCCCAAATTGGCGAGCGTGCCGCGGGTGGGTCGATCGATATAGCCTTTCCAAGAGCCGCCTGGGCCGAAGGTCGCGAGAAAACGGCGCTGATAGTCGCGGACATCGATTTGACCGCCACTAGCGATCAGTGACCGCATGACCAGCGCCAGGGTCGCACCATATTGGCTGAGTTCGCCTGCGGCTTTGCCGGCATGGGCGAAATACCCTTTGGCGCCTTCGAAATGACGCCCCTCGGCTGGCAGAAAAACCGGCTCCTGTTTGTTGGCAATGCTGGCGATGCGCTCGGGATCATACAGCCAGTGGAGCCCCATCGCCGCGGCATCCGCCACCAGGGCTCCGAGAATGACGCTTGCGCGCGCCTCGATCTCCTCACTGCGCGTTCGCGTCACTTTTCTACCCTCCGTCGGCCTATGTGAGCTTGTCGCAAAATCCCTGGAGCATCATATGAGGCAAAATCCAAGCAGGACCAGGAGAACGATGAGCAACACCCCGAAAATTCTCGCTTTTGCCGGTAGCACACGTGAAGCATCATGGAACAAAAAGTTGGTCCGCGTGGCCGCCGAAGGCGCGCGCTCCGCTGGTGCCGAGGTCACGGTGATCGATCTTCGTGACTTCCCGATGCCCCTTTATGATGGCGACCTCGAAGCCAATGAAGGATTACCGGAGGCCGTGCAGCGCCTCAAGGCGCTGTTTCTGGATCACCAGGGCCTGCTCATCAGCTCGCCGGAGTATAATGGCGGCATGAGTGCCGTTCTTAAAAACGCGATTGATTGGGTTTCGCGCAAACAGGGCGATGAGCCGAACCTCGCCGCCTATCGCGACAAGGTCGCCGGTATCATGAGCACCTCGCCCGGCCGGCTGGGCGGGCTTCGCGGCCTCGTGCATGTCCGGCAAATCTTGACCAATGTCGGGGTCCTGGTCATCCCGCAGCAGCATGCCCTTGGCGGCGCAGGCGGGGCCTTTGGCGACGACGGCATGTTGGAAGACAGTGGGCAGCAAGCCACGGTCACGGGCATCGGAGCTCGCGTCGCCCGAACGATTGCCGGACTTCGATCATAGTCCAGCACAGCCGAGCAGGCGACGCCGCGACCTGGAAAGGACAGGCGGTCGCGACGTGGTTTCATCAACGTCTGGGACCGCCAATCGAGGGGAGGCGGTGTTGGCCCCGAGATCAAGCGATGTCGGATGTTTGACCTTGTCGGGACGACGAGGATCACCATGTCGCGTGCCATACCACCTGTTCCGGGGTTCCTTTCTTCCGCTCCCTGTGCTCATGCTTGAACCCGTACACTGTCTGCGTAGAGCGTCCTGATGAACGACCAGACCCATGGAAAGAACGGCATCGCGAGCGTCGATGCCATGCTGGAAACGCTGACTTCCGGCAATTACGTCGCCGACCGATCGTTGGCAACGGCGCTTTATCTCGCCTTATCGCTCGGTCGGCCGTTGTTCCTCGAGGGCGAGGCTGGCGTCGGCAAGACCGAAATTGCGAAGGTGCTCTCCGAGACCCTCGGCCGAAAGTTAGTCCGCCTGCAGTGTTATGAAGGCTTGGATGTCAGCTCAGCGGTTTATGAATGGAACTACGCGAGGCAAATGTTGGAGATCCGCCTGGCGGAGGCCGAGGGCGATACCGATCGGACGGCGCTGGCACGCGACATTTTTGCTGACCAATTTTTGATCCGACGTCCGCTTCTTCAGGCGTTAGAGCCCAGCGACGGCGGCGCACCTGTGCTCCTTATCGACGAGCTTGATCGCACGGACGAGCCGTTCGAAGCCTATCTCCTCGAGATCTTGTCAGACTTTCAGATCACCATCCCCGAGATCGGTACGATCCGAGCGGCGAGCCGGCCGATTGTCATCATCACATCAAACCGGACGCGCGAGATCCATGACGCGTTGAAGCGTCGCTGCTTTTATCACTGGGTCGACTATCCCGATGCCGAACGCGAAATGGCGATCATCAATGCTCGGATCCCGGGAGTTGCCGAAGGCTTGACCCGACAAATCGTCGGCTTTGTGCAAAAGCTGCGTGCCGAGGACCTGTTCAAGGTGCCGGGCGTTGCCGAGACGTTGGATTGGACCCAGGCGCTCATGACCTTGGATCGTCTCGAGCTCGATCCCGATACGATCAACGATACCATGGGCACACTCCTGAAGTACCAGGACGACATCGCTAAGATGCAAGGTAGCGAAGCGGCGCGCTTGCTGAATGAGGTCAAGACCGATCTTGCAAGAGCGGGCTAACCCACCGGAGTATTGCTGACTTGGATCTCGATGAGACATCGGATCGTTCGCCGGTTGAGCCGGGACGCTTCGTTGCGAACATTATGCACTTTGCGCGCTGCCTTCGCGCTGCGGGTCTTCCGGTCGGTCCGGGCAAGGTCATTGAGGCGATCAAAGCCGTCGAAGCCATTGGTGTCGGTACCCGCGACGATTTCTACTGGACGCTCCATGCCGTTTTCGTCAACCGACGCGATCAGCGGGAACTCTTCGATCAGGCCTTCCACATCTTTTGGCGAAAGCCGGATTTGCTCGAAAAGATGATGCAGCTTCTGTTGCCGCAGATCGAGACGGATGAGGCGCCTGAGAAGAACGAGGTGAGCCGACGTCTCGCTGAAGCGCTCGGCCCGCAAAAGCAACCAGGACAGGGTGAAGCGCCGGAGGACGCCGAGGATCAGACCATCGAGCTCGACGCAACACTTACCTTCTCCGAACGCGAGATCCTGCAGTCCAAGGACTTTGAGGACATGTCGGCCGAGGAGATCGAGCGCGCCAAACGGGTCATCAAGACGATGCGCCTTCCAATCATGGCTGTGCCGACGCGCCGCTTCATGGCGCATGCTCAAGGGGAACGTGTTGATCTGAGAAAGACGTTGCGCCAAAGCCTACGAGGCGGTGGCGCAGTGATTGACCTGGCTCGGAAGAAGCGCAAGAAGCGGCATCCGCCCCTGGTGATTCTCGCTGATATCTCGGGGTCGATGGACCGTTACTCGCGCATGCTCGTGCATTTCATGCACGCGATCACCAATGATCGGGACCGGGTCTTCAGCTTTGTCTTCGGAACAAGGCTCACCAATATTACCCGTCAACTTCGCTATCGGGATGTCGACATCGCGCTGACGAAGGTTGGTGAGCTCGTCGAGGACTGGTCCGGTGGTACACGGATCGGCCATTGTCTCGATGACTTCAACCGTAGCTGGTCCAGGCGCGTTCTGGGGCAGGGGGCGCTTGTTCTCTTGATTACCGACGGGTTGGATCGTGATGCCGGGGAAGGTCTGGACCAGGCAATGGAACGCCTTCAAAAGTCGTGCCGGCGTCTCATTTGGCTCAATCCACTGATGCGGTTTGATGGCTATGCGCCGACCGCAACAGGCGCACGCGCCATCGTCAAACATGTCGACGACTTCAGGACGATCCATAATCTGGCAAGCTTGGAGGATCTCGGTGCCGTGCTTGCCGAAGGCGGCAAGCCCAGGGCTGCCTAAGTCGGCCTAGCCCTCCTCGATCTCTTCCCCCAAAAGAACGGCACGGAGTTTGGGGTCGTCGAGTGACTGAGCGACGACTTGGTTGATCGCTCGTTCGACGATGTCCACGAGGTCAAAGGCATAGCCTGACTCGGGCGGTGCCGATGTTTCGACCTTGTGCTCGGTGATGTACACATCCCGGTTATCTTCGAGATCGAGCAATCGGATCACGAGATCAATATTCGCGGTGGCTGGTACGCCGTCATCACCGTCCAGGCGGGTCATCTGGCCGTAGATCTGATACCTAGCCGGTATGCCGCTTTCGCTCAGCATACCTCGGTCGTCCGCTGCCTCGATGAACACATCCCGCAGGATATGGGCAACCGGCTGTTCCGCTTCGATGCCGGAAACAACGGAGTAGTAGGTCCAAGGAACTTCGCCGAGCCAGTGCGTGCGCGAGCCGCGCCTGTCTGAAAATTGCCCGATAATGATCCCTTCGGCGTCCTCTTCGATCAGGGCGACAGGTGGTTCGGGATTGTAGCCGAAGGACGCTTCAATCGATGAGCAGCCTGACACAAGACAAAGGAAACCAGCGGCAGTGACCGACATCAGGCGTTTCGTCGTCATGTTCTCCATAACGTGGTGAAAACTCCAGTCAGTTCGTGATGCGCTGCCAGCAGGCCGGAATTGATCAATCCTATCAATTCCGGTGCTGACTTTCTCCGCCTCGCGCTAAGCGCCTCGGACTTCGAGACTGTCGTGTAGCTGCTTCACCAGCGTAGCTGGCAAACCAAGGCGCGAGGCAAGCTTGTTCATATAGGCTTGCTCACCCGGCGTGTCGACATCGATCGCAAAAAGCGATGCGGTGTAGACTTCGGTAGCCATATGGGGGGAGTCGACTTCGGCAGCAATGCTCTCGATGTCGACCGGCTTTTGCAGCTCGCTTTGAATAAACTGACGCATGTCCTGGTTTGCCCCGGATTCGTCGAGCTTACCGAGAATTCGCTGCTGCTCGCCTGCGTCGATCTGACCGTCGGCTTTGGCCGCGGTGAGCATGGCGCGGATCATGACCAAGGCTCGGTCGTTCTCGTCGCGCTGGCTGTCCATCTGGCCCGTGGTAAATTGTGAGAGATCGAAACCACCGCCGCCTGAGGCGCCGCCGCCCATTTGCGACATGGCTGCCTTGGCAAGGCTACCAATCAGCCCGCCAGCAAGGCCGCCACCTGCAGCTTGTCCGCCGCCGCCACCGAGAAGCGAGCCGACCAAATTGCCGAGCGCACCACCACCGCCAGCCGACTGTCCGCCACCGCCGAGAAGCGAACCGACAAGATTGCCAAGCGCGCCGCCGCCGGCTCCTCCTCCGCCGCCACCCAACATTGAGCCAGCCATATCCAACAGCGGGTTATTGCTGCTGGCCGCCCGTTGCAGTCTATTCTGGCTCTTGCCCATGCCGCTTTGCATAAGAATGTCGAGAATAGCTTTCGCGTCCATGATCGCGCTCTCCTACAAAAAAGATATAATCGGACTGTAAAGGTATCTAAAAAGCAGAGGAACCGCCTGTAGCGTCGACTTTCGACTTTTCTCAAGCTTTAAAGGAGAAAAGAGGGATGCGAGAACGGCATGTGCATCGATCGATCGCGCGCTCATTCCGTTGGGGCGTCACCGAGTTGGCAGGAGGGGAGATGCCAAGCTTTGGGGTTGAATTGGGTGAACGACTGGTTCAGGTTTCGTTCATTGCTAGATGCGTAGAAAATCCGTCATGAAAGTCTTCACCACAGTCCTATTGCTGGCGATCAGCATCTTCGGTGCTCGTCAAGCGGCTGCCGAAGACGGGTTTCGCCTGCCCGGTCTTGGCAATTTCGGTATTGCGCCTGCACCATCAAAGCTGATCGACAGCCAGCCAAGGTCGGTTGAGCGCGCCAAGCCGTTAGAAGCCGTGCTTGCGGCGATTGAGCGTCGGCTGCCCGGGCGTGCCCTCGGGGCTAAGCTTGTCGAGACGCGTGGCCGCGAGGTGTATGAAATCCGCTGGATGGGCGAGAACGGCAAGGTGCACGACATCACTGCCGATGCGGCCAGCGGCGATATTCTGAGCCAGCGCTAAGGACTGAGGAGCAAGCGGATCCGGCGCCAACCGCCGCCTTTTGAGAACGCCTTTAAGGAACGTTAGGTATGAGAGTTTTATTGGTCGAGGATGAAGAGGATCTGGCGCGGCAGCTTCAGGAGTCGCTGGTCGATGCTGGCTATGCCGTCGATGTGGCCCATGATGGTGAGGAGGGACATTATCTCGGCGCCAATGAGCCCTATGATGCCATTGTACTTGATCTTGGCCTGCCGATTCTGGATGGCATTACTGTTCTGGAGCGCTGGCGGCGGGATGGCCTTGCCACACCCGTCCTCATCCTGACGGCGCGTGATCGTTGGAGCGAAAAGGTAGCCGGCTTCGATGCCGGGGCTGATGACTACGTTGCCAAGCCGTTTCATATGGAGGAGGTATTGGCCAGGTTACGCGCGTTGGTGCGCCGGGCAGCGGGCCACGCGTCCGCTGAGATGAGTTGTGGGCCCGTGCATCTCGATACGCGTTCGGCTAAAGTCTCCGTTGACGGTCAGCCCATTAAACTGACCGCACAGGAATATCGATTGCTCGCCTATCTCATGCATCATCAAGACAAGATCGTCTCGCGCACCGAGTTAACCGAGCATCTCTATGATCAGGACTTTGATCGGGATTCCAACACGATCGAGGTGTTTGTCGGCCGCCTGAGAAAGAAACTCGGTGTCGATGTGATACAGACGGCGCGTGGTCTCGGCTATCGTTTGGCGCCGCCGGGGGGCGCCAATTAAATCTCTTGCCTCTCGTCTCGTCGTTAGTGCTGCGATTTGGTGTGCGCTTCTTCTCAGCGTCAGCGGTTTTGCGCTTTCGGCGCTCTTTGGTGATGCCGTAAGAAACAGTTTTGATGCCAGGCTGGCTGTGTTGCTGGAGGGGGTCGTCGCCGGGACGACCGTTGGCGAGAATGGTCGCCTTGATCTCAGCCTACAGCTTGGTGAGCCTCGTTTTGATCAGCCCTTCTCGGGTTGGTATTGGCAGATCAGCGACAGCGAGCAGCCGGTCCGTCGGTCATCGTCGCTCTGGGCCCAAGCGTTGGTCCTGCCCAGACCGGAGAGCGATGAGGTCGTGCTCTCGGAGGTGCCGGGCCCTAGCGGACAGACATTACGCGTGTTGGTGAGACCCATCATCCTTCCCGGACAGGATCAGCCCTATTGGTATGCGGTCGCAGGTGATGAAAGCGAGCTTCGGGGCCCCAAAAACCGTTTCGACGGTCTGCTTGCTTTTACGCTTGCCGTGTTGTTTGCGGGCGTTGTGGCAGCAATTTTGATCCAAGTGCGCTTTGGCCTTCAGCCGCTTTTCCGCATTCAACGGGCACTATTGGCGATTCGGTCGGGCGAAAGCCGGCGTCTCGAGGGTGCCTATCCCAGTGAGATTCAACCGCTTGCTAAGGAGTTGAACGCGCTGATCGATCACAGTGAAACGCTGATCGAACGCGCCCAGACCCATGTCGGCAATCTCGCCCACGGTCTCAAGACACCGCTCTCGGTATTGGCCAACGAGGTGCGCGGCAAAGAGACGGCGTTGAGTGACTTGGTGGACCGACAGACGAACCTGATGCGCCAGCAAGTCGAGCATCATCTCGCCCGTGCGCGGGCAGCAGCGACAAGCAGTATTCTCGGTGCGCGGAGCGAGGTCGCCACGACCCTTGATGATCTCAAGCGCACGCTCGAGCGGATCTATAATGAGCGCGGCATCGCGATTGAGATCGATTGCGCGGACCATCTGATCTTCCGAGGGGCTCGTCACGATCTTGAGGAAATGCTCGGTAATCTCATGGACAACGCCTGCAAATGGGCACGCTCGCGCGTGTACGTGCGGGCCGAGCGTCAGGACGATACGATCGTTCTGACGATCGATGACGATGGCGATGGGCTGCCGCCCTCCAAACGACATGAAGTGATGAAACGCGGACGGCGTCTGGACGAGTCCGTGCCCGGAACAGGCTTGGGCCTCTCCATCGTCGCCGATCTTGCCAGCCTCTATGGTGGACGGTTTGCCCTCGATGATGCCAAGGAACTAGGCGGGCTTTCGGCACAGCTTCGTCTCCCAGCAGGCGAAGGCACCTTCGCGAAATCATGAAGCTGAACAGCAGATAAACACGCGGTTCAGAAATCGTTCAATGCTGGTGGTCTAGGGTGGCGTCATGATCAGCGGTGTTCAGCAAAGGGGTCATGTATGCTTCCCCCCCAAGCACCGGTAGCCCACCGGCGTGGCCCCTCTTGAGACCGCTGATCGCAGACGACTGATTAAGTACTGTTTTTCGTCTTCTGCATGCTTTCTACCCCACCCCTAGACCTCGGCCCGGCGGTTTCGCCGGGCCTCTTTTTTTCATGCGGATCAACGAGGCGAGAGGTGGGTGATCGGTCCCTATTGATGTCGGTTCGGACCGTCGATCAGCCGAACATCAAGATCAGAGGCAATCTTCAGCAATGCCTCGGCCGCATGGTCAATTCGCTCCTGCTCCGTGCCGCGGAAGACCACGGTGGATCCAGGGCCATCAGAGCCGAAGAAGGGATAGCTCCCGATGTCGAGGTCGGTATGCTCGTCCTGCAACCCGCTGAGATGCTGCGCCAGCTCGCCTTCCGGCATAAAGACGGTGACCGAGCGTGACAGGACGACGGCGCCGCCTTCGAGTGTCGGTAGAACATTGTCGAGCATCGCCTGCATGATTTTGGGCACGCCCGCCATGACGTGGACATTGTCGACGCGAAATCCAGGGGCGATACTCACGGGGTTATCGATGAGCTCGGCACCTTCGGGCATGTCCGCCATCGACATGCGTGCGTCATTCACTTTTTCCGGTGGATAATAGGCGAGAAGACGGGCCTCGGCTTCAGGATGGCGCCCAAAGGGTAAGTCAAACGCCTTGGCGACGGCCGCTGCTGTAATGTCGTCGTGGGTCGGCCCGATACCACCAGTCGTGAAGACATAAGTATACTTAGCTCGGCAGTGATTCACGGCATCGACGATCTCGCCCTCGATATCGGGCACCACGCGTGCTTCGGCCAGGCGGATGCCGATCTCTCCAAGCTTTTTTGCAAGATGGGGGAGATTGGCATCAACGGTGCGCCCAGAAAGGATCTCATTGCCAATGATGATGAGGCAGGCCGTCACCGATGTGCCGCTCATGTCGATCTCCTCTACGTCCCAATCCATCGCGTCTTAGCGAAACTATCCCAAGACGTAGCATCGAGCTACGGCCATCAACGACCTCGGATCGCGACCGCTTGGATTGCGGGGCGGGACCGGGTTCGCTAGTGTGCGGCATGCAGTTTCCGAGCCCCCTTATCCAAGGTCGCCTTATCAAGCGATATAAGCGCTTTCTCGCCGATGTTCTCCTCGAGAACGGTGAGGAGGTCACCGTGCATTGTCCCAATCCAGGGCGCATGCTCGGCCTCGATCATCCCGATGAGGTCGTCTGGATGTCGCGCTCGCCAAATACCAAGCGGAAATTGCCGCTGACATTGGAGTTGGTCGAAGCTGATGGTGGTTTGGTCGGCATCAATACCATGCATCCCAATCGTCTCGTCGAAGAGGCCATCCGTGCCGATGCAATTCCCGAGTTGACCGGCTATCCGACATTGCGGCGGGAGGTCGCCTATGACGAAGGCTGCCGCATTGATTTGTTGCTGGAAGCCGATGATCGCCCGCCCTGTTTTGTCGAAGTTAAGAATGTGCACTTGAAACGGGAACGCCAAGCTGAGTTTCCCGATTGCGTTACCGCAAGGGGGGCGAAACATCTTGGAGCGCTTCAGCGGCAGGTTGCCTCTGGTGCACGCGCAGTTATTGCTTATGTGGTACAAAGGTCGGACTGCAGCGCGTTCTCCTTGGCTGACGACATTGATCCCGTCTATGCCCAGGCCTTTGATGACGCGTTAAAAGGTGGGGTTGAGGCGCTTTGCTACGATTGCTCGATCAATCAAGATCAGATCTTGTTGGCATCGCCTTTGCCGATCACGACATAATCAATGGTTGAAATACGATGATGCAAGATCAAGTGAGAGTCAGTCGACAAAGCGTGAGAAGCCCGCAGATTCCCATCCACGGAGAGTCTGCATTCGCTGCTATGCGCCGCGCGGGTAAGCTGGCTGCAGAGACGCTTGACATGATCGGCGCCCATGTGAAACCGGGCGTCGCAACCGAAGAACTCGATCGCCTGTGTCACGAGTTTATTTTGGACCACGGGGCGACTCCCGCTCCCCTCGGCTATCGCGGCTATCCCAAAGCGACTTGTATCTCCTTGAACGAGGTCGTTTGTCACGGCATTCCCAGCAAGGCGAAACTCGGCCGGCGGGATATCTTGAATATCGACGTTACCGTCATTCTTGACGGTTGGTATGGCGACAGCAGCCGCATGTATTTCGCCGACGAGCCGGTCACTCAAAAAATTGATCTATGCAAAACCACCTTCGACGCTCTTTGGAAGGGTATCGACGCCGTAAAACCCGGCGCCACCCTCGGTGATCTCGGCCACGCCATTCAACGCTTTGTCGAGCCTAAGGGCTACTCGGTGGTCCGGGATTATTGCGGCCACGGTATTGGCCAGGTCTTCCACGATGCCCCGAGCATTCTCCATTATGGCAATCCAGGAACTGGTGCCGTGCTGCAGCCGGGCATGTTGTTTACCATTGAGCCCATGGTCAATATCGGCACCTATGAGTGCAAGCTCAACAAGCGGGATGGTTGGACCGTCACCACCAGGGACGGTAAGGCATCCGCCCAGTTTGAGCATACCGTTGGCGTGACCGAAGATGGCTGCGAGGTGTTCACACTCTCGCCGACAGCAGCCCATCACCCCTCCTGGTAGGCTGGGTGACCGACCACGGCCGGTTTGTCAGGCGCGGGGCCGCCACTCCCCCATCGACGTTTTGCCCTGGCGATGTCGAGAGGGGCATCGCTTAAAGGCCTGCTACGTCGATCCGCGGTTCTGGTTCTAGGCCCGACCGAGCGACCTCATCCCTGGTGCCCAAGCCCAGCTGCCATCATCGCGACTGCCACGTCGTCTCGATCTCGGGATCCGGGAACGGCTTAGGCGGCATGCGCCGATTGTTTTTGCCAGTGGTCGAGATCGGCAAGGGCGCGTCTTGCCATCGCCGGCTTGCGCTCGCGCTTTTTGATCTTTTGCTCAAGCGATGGGAACAGTCCAAAATTAATATTCATCGGTTGAAACGTCGTCGCATCCGCGCCGGACGTGATGTGATTGAGGAGGGCGCCCATCGCCGTGGTTGGCGGTGGGACTTGGATCGGTTGGCTGAGGACTTCGGCGGCTGCCAAACGACCTGCCATAAGGCCGACGGCAGCACTTTCGACATAGCCTTCGCAGCCGGTAATCTGACCCGCAAAACGGATATGGGGCTTGGCCTTGAGACGGAGCTCTGTATCCAGGAGTTTGGGGCTGTTGATGAAGGTGTTGCGATGCAACCCGCCAAGGCGTGCGAACTCTGCCTCTTCAAGCCCCGGAATGGATTGAAAAATGCGCTTTTGTGCGCCGTAAGTCAGCTTGGTCTGAAAGCCGACCATGTTGAAGAGCGTCCCCAGGGCATTATCCTGACGGAGCTGGACAACGGCATGGGGTTGCTGGCCGGTTCTCGGGTCTGTCAGGCCGACCGGCTTCATGGGGCCAAAACGTAGCGTTTCACGCCCGCGAGACGCCATGACCTCGATGGGAAGGCACCCTTCGAAGTAAGGCGTCGACCGTTCCCACTCCTTGAAGTCATGACCTTCGCCGTCGAGAATGGCGTCGATGAAGGCCTCATACTGGGCTTCGTCCAAAGGACAGTTGATGTAATCCGCGCCCGTGCCACCAGGCCCGGGCTTGTCGTAACGTGACTGGAACCAGGCGATGTCGAAGTTGATGCTCTCCTTGTAGGCAATGGGCGCGATGGCATCGAAGAAGGCGAGGGCATCCTCGCCGGTTGCATCGCGAATGGCGGCCGCAAGGGGGGCTGAGGTCAGAGGGCCGGTTGCGATGATGGCGAGACCATCATCGGCGGCGGGCAGGCCTTCGACTTCTTGTCGTGAAATGGTCACCAGTGGCTCGGCACCAAGCGCTGCCTCGACTGCACCCGCGAAGCCATCGCGATCAACCGCAAGCGCCCCGCCAGCTGGCAGTTTATGGGCGTCGCCAGCGGTCATGATCAACGAGCCGAGCCGCCGCATTTCTTCATGGAGCAGGCCGACGGCATTGTTCATCGCATCATCGGAGCGAAAGGAGTTTGAGCACACAAGCTCGGCAAGAGTGCCCGTTTTGTGCGCATCGGTACCACGGACCGGACGCATCTCGTGAAGGGTAACGGCAACGCCGGCCTTGGCAAGCTGCCAAGCCGCCTCACTCCCAGCGAGGCCGCCGCCGATGACATGAACCCTAGACATCAAATCTTACCTCTTGTGATTGTTCCGTGACCCAAAAAGGCGAAGTGTCAGGGCGCGTCAAGACCGAGCACCAACTCATCGCTTACCGGCGCGCAGCTGCGCCGGATCTCAGATGGGCCAGACTTTAGCTGCAAATATGCCTGTTGGCGAAGGCTGTTCGACGGTCCAGGCGCCGACAATGTCAGTTGCGCCAGCGAGGACCTCGACGACACAACAGGCAAATCGCGCGTGATCCAAGCCCAACGTCGGTGATACCGCACTATAAGCGGTATCGCGCGGCCTGACCACGCGTGTCGTCAGTGCCAGTGCTCGGTTCGACGGATCAAGCTTGGCGATAGGCCAGGGGCGACGAGGGGCAAGGCGATCGGTTTGTTGTCGTCCTTTTACGATCAGTTCAATGTCCTTCCCATCAAGACGGGGTGGTCCGTGACGGGCATCCTATGTCGAGAACCTATCCGGCCTAGATGCAGAAATATTCATAATTTTCCGATAAATTTAGAGAATTATTAGTGAAATTCAGGTGTTTTGAAATAAACTTTAGAGAATATTTTTCGAATTATGATATTGATCTTTGACCTGGTTGCAGGGCATATACAATTTTGCGTGTTTTTGAATAAATTGAAAAAGAATATCAATGCCAAGTCTGTGCAACATCAGATGGTACATTTTCTCTCTTTTCGCGCCATACGTGTTTGTTTCAGTAAAAAATCACCATCTAGAATATATAAGCGTGAAAGGAGAAGATCGCAGAATTAACAACTCACAGTTTCAGAAATTATCGATATTGCGGATTTAGTATGTAAATTGTGCGTGAGCGGATCGATTGTTTTCTGGATCACTTGAAGTTCTTTGTAATTCTGCGATTGTACCTTGGCTGTTCTTGTGAATGCCGCCGTCTGATCACCCCGCGTGATGGAACGAGAGGGCCTCCGCTGAACGGCGATGATCTCATGGAGAAACATCCCATTGCTGCAAGACCCATCAGAATCCGCGGCTGACCGTATGACAGATCCTTGCGAACAGACGGGGATGATGGATGGTGACTTCGTGCAGGAGCTGATGCAGTCGTCGGCGAACAGCTGCTTTCGCCAGATTATCGAATCGATTGCCGACTCATTGGTCATTCATCGTGATGGGATTATTGTTTATGCCAACGCGTCGGCGGTGCGCACCACAGGTGCCGGCACCTCTGAGGCGCTGATAGGACAGCCGCTGACGGTCTTCATCGCTCCCGAAGACCATGCCCATGTCAGCGCTGCGATCAAGCAAGTGATCGACACGGGCAGTCCAAGCGGTATCATGCCCTATACCGGCATTCGCTTTGATGGCCGTCGCGTTGAAATCGAGACGATCGCCGTCAGGATCGAGTCGGGCGAGACTCCGATCATCATGAATGTTTGCCGTGATGTCTCCGAACGAAATCGGACGAAGATCGCGCTGCAGGACAGCGAAGCGCGTTTCGAAGCCTTGGCGCGTCATTCGCCGGAGGCCGTCATCGCGATTTGCGAAGGCCGCATCGTCCTTGCCAATGGGACCGCAGCGGCGCTCTTGGGTATCATGTCAGAACAGGATCTCGAGGGGCGGTATCTCGCATCCTTTTGTCTGGATGGTGACAGCGATGTGATCTTCTTCGGCGCTGCGCAGGATGATTTGCATGGCCAGGTCCCACGACAATCCTGTATGCGTTTTCGCCGGATCGACGGATTGACGATCGATCTCGAAGTCACGTCGATGCCCTATCTTCATAAGGGCAAACCGGCCGCCTACCTCCTCTTGCGTGATGTTACCCAGCGTCTGCGCGACGAGGAACGTCATCGTTATCTGGCGAGCCACGATCCTCTTACGGACCTGCCGAACCGTTTGGAGTTTCAACAGCGCCTTCGCAATCTCCTCGCCGATGCCAATGGCTGGCAGGCCACTCGGTTTGCCATCCATTATCTCGATCTCGACTATTTCAAGACGGTCAATGACTCGCTTGGTCACGAGATCGGCGATCGGCTGCTTCAACTCGTGGCGGCGCGGCTGCGGCAGACCGTACGATCGACTGATCTAGTTGCGCGTCTTGGCGGTGACGAGTTTGCTGTTCTTCAGGCGGATGCGACGACAGCCGAGGCGCCGCGGGCACTCGCCGAAAAGATGCAGCGCGCGATCGCGCAACCCTATGCCATCGATGATCAGCTGTTGCACAATTCCGTGACCATCGGGATCGCTGTCTACCCCGATCATGGCTGTGATCCCGAACAGCTGCTGCGTCGGGCCGACCTTGCCCTCTATCACGCCAAAGAATGCGGCCGGAATGCGATTAGCTTTTTCAGTCGCGATCTTGACGTTCGCGTCCAAGAGCGCGACTCGCTGATCAATCAACTCATTCGTGCTGAAGCCGAAGGGGAGTTCGAGGTCCATTTTCAGCCGATCGTGTCGCTCTGCTCAGGGCGCGTTGAGGCGGTGGAGGCACTGTTGCGCTGGCGACATCCCGAGCGAGGACTGATGACAGCTGATGAATTCATCGATGCGATTGAGGCCAGCCGTGAGGGCCAACGCATCGGCGCTTGGGTGCTGCGCGAGGCGTGTACCTATGCCAAGTCGTGGGAGAAAGCCGGGATCTGCGATCTTCGTGTCGCCGTCAATCTATCGATGCCGTTCCTGCAACGTCCTGACTTCATCGAGGTGGTTTTCAACATTCTCGAGGATGTCGGATTGGACGCATCAAAACTCGAACTCGAGCTCACGGAACGCATTGTCATTTCGGCAGGGACGACGGGCATCGCGCCGAAACTGGACCAACTCAGAGATCGTGGTGTCTACATCGCTCTCGACGATTTCGGAACGGGTTACTCGAGCCTTGCGCTGCTGCGTGACTTGCCCGTGGATCGAATCAAGATCGACCGTTCATTCGTCTCAGGCTTTGGTACAAGTGCCGATGACACGGCCATCGTGCGCGCGGTCACCAATCTCGGCAGAAGCTTGAATAAACGGGTCACCGCGGAGGGCGTTGAGTGCTCCGAAGTGATGGACCGACTTCGCGATGAAGGATGTCACGAGATCCAAGGATATCACTTTGCGAGGCCGATGCCGGCAGCGGTTTTGGTCGACTTTCTAAAGGGAGTATCAACCGCGTCCGATAAGACTGCCGCGGATTGAGTTGCGCCGGCGATCGTTCCCAGGGTTCGATTGTGTTCTTAATTTGAGACGCAATGTGAGACCGCTGATTGGTGGACTTTCCCGATGCGTTACGGACGTCCTCTTACCGATCTGTGTCGCCCAAGGTGGCGTTCTCTCCGACGTTAGCGATCCCGTCTTCGACGTCTAACCTATTGGAAAACAATCCATCTAAGTTAATTTAAATAGACGAAAATCACTTGTACAATGCTGTGAATGCGGCTTTAAGACTAATCCGAAGAATGCGCCGAGACGGCCAAGAAGGCATGTCTTCGGCATTTGGTACAATCATTGCCACACGAGGCTTACCAAATTCAGTCGCATAAGAGATGTGAGGAGGCGTAATCGCTATGACAGTTAATCTCGTCGATCTGGTGATGCAGCAGGTCGGGGGAAATGTTCCCGGCATCCTAGGCTCGCTTTTAGGCGAGAGTGCCGATCGAACGGCAGGTGCTGTCGCTGGCGCCGTTCCGGCAGTTCTCGGTGGATTGATGGGTGTTGCAGCAAAAGGGGAGGAAGGCATTAGCCAGCTTCAGGTCGCTGCAGACCACCAGGGCGATGGGTTGCTCAATGACCTCGGCGGCATGCTGGGAGGCGGAAACCATACTGCCGTGATGGAGCAGGGCGGTAACATGCTGCGGTCACTCCTCGGTGATGGCATGGTCGGCAACCTGGTCGGTGCCATCGGCAAGTTTAGCGGCCTTGGCAGCGGTTCGTCGAAATCGCTACTTGGTCTGGTTGTCCCCATCGTGATGTCGGTATTGAGCCGCCAGAAAAACGAACAGGGTCTTGATGGCGGCGGCCTTGCCAGTTTGCTGATGAGCCAAAAGGATCATGTCCAGAGCGCGATGCCATCGGGCCTGATGGATGCGCTCGGCGGCGCAGGTTTTCTCGACGACATGATGGGCTCAGCGGCCAGTTCCGTCGCCGGAGTCGTCGAAGGCGCGACAGGTGCGGTCAGCCAAGCAGCGTCAACTGTTAGTGAGGCGGCTGACAGTGCCGGCGACGCTGCACAAAGAGCTGCCAGCACCGCAACGGCGGCGGCGAGCCAAGGTGCAGAAGCTGTTGGCCAGGCCGCGCAAAATGTGGCGAGTGGTGCTTCCAACGTCGCATCCGGCGCAAGCGCCGCCGCTGCAGGCGCTGCTCAGTCAGGAGGCTCGATGTTCCGTTGGCTTCTGCCACTGATCATTCTGCTTGCCTTAATCTGGCTGGCCTTCAAGTTTCTCGGCGGCACGAATGTTGAAGAGACGGTCAGTGATGCAGGGAATGCGGTTAGTTCGGCTGTCGAAGCCACAACAGAAGCCGCAAGTGATGCAGCGACGGCCGTCACCGATGCAGCAAGTTCCGCAGTTGAAGCCACGACGGAGGCTGCAAGCGACGCCGCATCTGCTGCAAGTGATGCGGCGGCGACTGCCACCGATGCGGCAAGTTCCGCGGTTGAGGCCACGACGGAGGCTGCAAGCGATGCCGCGTCCGCTGCGGGTGATGCAACCACGGCCGTGACCGCTGCTGCCACGGACGCGGCAGGTTCTGCCGCTGAGACTGCGACAGATGCGACTAGCGACGCTGCCGGCGCAGCCAGCGATGCGGCCAGTTCGACGCTTGAGGCGGTTACGGCGATGGTCGGTGATATCGACGTGGGTGGCGAACTCACCTCGGCCTTTGATGGGCTGAGCGAGACGCTCTCTGGGATCACTGATGTCGCTTCAGCCGAGGCCGCTTTGCCGAAGCTTGAAGAGATGAGCACCGGCCTCGACAGCTTAACCAGCCTTGCGGATCAGCTGCCGACTGGCGCTGCCAGCGGGATTGCCGAGATGGTTGGCAGTGGTCTTTCCAGCCTTGATGGCATCGTCGCCAGCCTGGAGAGCGTGCCGGGTGTCGGTGGGATCATCAAGCCTATCCTGGATCAGATCAAGGACAAGCTCGCGGCTTTCGTGCCGGCTTGATCCTGGAGATCGCCCTCGCCCTCGCGTGAGCGAGGGCGATCATAAGGCAAGAGAGGGGCTTCCGCCGTATGGGGAAGCCTCCTTTTTTAGGACGGAGGGAGCGAGGCACCGGTTCAACCGGTCTCCGGCCGGAGCTCATTCAGAAGTCGTGCTGCATCATCGAACCATACGTCGACGGTACGGTGAAGTTCGCCTTCTAGAGACGTGCGCCAGGTCTCCTCGATCACCTTCACGGCTTCCAGATTCTCAGCGATGAAGTCATCCCGATGAAGCCATTTGTCGGCGCGATTCCCCATGTAGTCGAGGGCGGCCGCGGCAGCGAACCCAAGTGCGGCACCGACCGCACTTCCGACGACGGGAACGGCAGAACCTGCGCTTGCGCCGGCGGCGGTCGTGCTGGCTCGTGTGGCGAGTTGGGCGCTTGTGCGTGCAGCCATGCGGCCGATATTTTGTCGGATGGCTTGGGCCATCACCGGCGCAAGCGCTGTGCCGACGGCTCGTCCTCCGACGGTTGATGCCACCATCAGTCCGACGCCAAGTGCACCGTCGAATGAACGATCCTCAGCGGCATAAAGTGGGGCTTTCCAACGCTGCGAATCCCAATCGAGTTCGACCTCTACATTGTCGCCAAGGCCGTCTCTGTCAAAGTGGGCGGTGTGTTCTTCAAGAAACAGCCGGAGGCGGAGATCGTAATCGGAAACGGCATTGAGGAAGTTGCTGTGCGCGTGCTCTAACGTGTTGCGCACGCCTTCTTCGATCAGGGGTTCACGTCGCTCCGGCTGCAAGACCTGATCCGTGAAGTGCCGCATGAAGTAATCAGTGATGTCGCGCTCGACCGCCTCGCGCCAGGTTTCGCTGCCGCTCGCGACCGTTCGGTGCGCCGAGGAAAGGATCGTCTCCTTGAGGAGCACATAGGAGCGTTTCCATTCATAGAACCAATCGGCGTAGTTTTCGACTCGGGCGTCGGCGTCGGCGAAGCCGAGGCGCATCACCAAGGCCGCATCATTGGAGGCGATTTTCTTTGCGGCTGAGCGCCGCTGCTTCAATTGGGCAAGCTGTTCTTCGATAAAGGTCGAAAGCTCCTCACGGTCGGCGATCAATCGGCGAATTTCATGACGTTCGGTGCGGACGAACAGCTCGATCTCGTCCTCACCGAGGGCACGCTGTACACCGGTCGAGAGTGATGACTCGTCCTCGTGGACTGCCTGGCTGTAATCGAGATCACGAAGCCAGCTTCGATATTGGCCAGTGCCGAGGCCGAAGAGGGCCGTCACGAGGATGACGAGGGCGATGGCGCCGCCGATTCGCTTAAACATAATGCGGATCGACCGGCGCCTTGTCGCCGAACGCTCTTGGTGGTGTGGTTCGGTGCCGTTTAGAGTTCGTAGCCTCGTTCGCCGTGGACAGTGATGTCCAACCCTTCGATTTCAACCTCGTCACTCACTCTGAGGCCGGCGATCGCGCCGACGATCTTGATGATGATAAAGGATAAAATGGCGGTCCAAAGGCCGACGGCAAGGAGTCCGGTGAGCTGAACGACGAGTTGGCCCATAGCTGTTTGGCCTTCAGGCAGGCCGAGACCGCCAAACATTGGCGTCGCCAGAAAGGCCACCAGCACCGTACCGATGATGCCACCAACACCGTGCACGGCGAAAACGTCGAGGCTGTCATCAAGCCTGATGCGCTGTTTCATCAGCGCTGTTACCCATTGGCAAATTGCACCGCCGGCGATGCCGATGATGACAGCGCCAACAGGTCCAACAAAGCCAGAGGCGGGGGTAATCGAGGCGAGGCCGGCGACCATGCCCGTGACCAGACCGACGGAGCTGGGCTTGCCATACTTGACCCACTCGATCATCGCCCAGGTTAGCGCGCCGAGTGAAGCGGATATGTGGGTCACGGCAATCGCCATACCCGCATTGCCGTTAGCAGCAAGCGCGCTGCCGCCATTAAAGCCGAACCAGCCTACCCAAAGAATGGCAGCCCCCGCCATCGTCAGGCCAGGGTTGTGGGGCGGACGAAGCTCGTTGGGAAAGCCACGTCGGCTCCCGAGTGAGACTGCGATCACCAAGGCTGCAATGCCGGCAGTTAAGTGGACAACGATACCGCCCGCGAAATCCATAACGCCCATGGCGGCAAGCCAGCCTCCGCCCCACACCCAATGCGTGACGGGCGCATAGACCAGGATCAGCCACACGCCGCTGAACAGGATGACCGCGGGAAAGGTGATGCGTTCGGGATAGGTGCCAACGATCAAGGCCGGTGTGATGACGGCGAAGGTCATCTGGAAGATGAAGAAGACGACCTCGGGAATGGTGCCGGCCAGCGTGTCCGTCCCGACACCTGAAAGCATCACTTTTGAGAGGCCGCCGATGAAGGCATTTCCCTCGTCAAAGGCGAGGCTGTAGCCGATGAATAGCCAAAGCACCGAACAGACACAGCAGATCGCAAAGCAATGCATCATGACGGAGAGCACATTCTGTGCGCGTACGAGACCGCCATAGAAGAGGGCGAGACCTGGGAGCGTCATGAACAGAACGAGGGCGGTCGATGTCAAAATCCAGGCGGTATCTGCGCCGCTAAAGGCACTTTCGTCTTGGGCTATGGCCGCTTCGGGGAGCGCCAACAGCGCGCATAGGATCAAAGAGAGCCATGGTAACGGGTTGAGCCTGTTGATCATCATGGAGCCTCGGTTTTGATTTTTTTGACACCGTTTGGATCGAGCTAAATCGACGCCGACAATCACAGCCATATCGTGGGGTTCGATGATCGACAACTCTTGAATGCACAAAAAAGGCACTTTTTTATGCAATTGCCTAATTAGTAGGCAATTGTAAAGACGGAACTCGCGGTGCTGTGTTGTCGCGGTTGTCGGGAAGCGCTGGCGCTCGAGCTTGGCCCTGGCTATCAGTTGGAACGCATCGTCGGAACGCTCACCAAGGATGGATTGGACCCATGCTCCAGGGCAAGACAGCCATTGTTACCGGATCATCCAGCGGCATCGGTCTCGGCATCGCGGAGCACTTCGCGAAGGCTCATGCCAACGTTATCATGAATGGCATCGAGCCATCGGATCAGATGGCGGACACAGTCGCCAGAGTGGCGGCTCTTGGTGAAGGCGAGGTGGTCTATAGCCCTGCCAATATGATGAAGCCGGACGACATCCAAGCGATGGCCACGATGGCGCAGGAGACCTTCGGCGGCATTGATATCTTGGTGAACAATGCCGGAATCCAGTTTGTCGCGCCGGTTGAGGATTTCCCGACAGAAAAGTGGGACGCGATCATTGCGATCAATCTTTCCTCTGCCTATCATACCACCAAAGCCGCAGTGCCCGGTATGAAAGCAAAAGGTTGGGGCCGGATTATCAATATTGCGTCGGCTCATGGCCTGGTCGCGTCACCCTTCAAGTCGGCCTATGTCGCCGCCAAGCACGGTATTCTCGGTCTCACCAAAACCGTGGCACTCGAGGTTGCTGAGGAGGGCATCACCGTTAATGCTATCTGCCCAGGTTATGTCTGGACGCCGTTGGTTGAGCGTCAGATCCCTGATACCGCGAAGGCACGCGGTATGACCGAAGAGCAAGTGAAGCAAGAGGTGCTCCTGAAAGCCCAACCGACCAAGCAATTCGTGACGGTCGATCAGCTCGGCAGCTTAGCGCTCTTTCTTTGTTCAGACGGCGCCGCCTCAATCACTGGGACGTCGCTTCCGGTCGATGGCGGTTGGGTGGCACAATAAGGTTGGGTGGCACGACAAAAAGCCTCGGAAAGACGACCACCCGTCATGCCGCATCCTGCGATGGCTCCGAGATCACTGAGGGAGAACATAACGTGCAGGGATCTGGTCTTCGACATCTTCTTTTCGTGGTCATGTCAACGTTGCTTGCGGCGGTGCAGCCTGCCTGGTCGACGGAGCCTGTCCGTATCGCCTTTATTGCGCCGCTGAGCGGACCCTTTGCAACGTCGGGTGAGGCGGCGCTCCATCAGTTCCAATATGCCGTGGACAATCTGGTCAATGCCGAGGGCGGCGTGCTCGGTGACCGACCGCTCAAGATCGTCCCGATGGACAATCAAATCAGCCCTAAGGAAAGCCTGATCCAGCTCAAGCGCGCGATCGGCGAGGGCATCCGCTTCATCGCCCAGGGATCAAGTTCTGCTGTCGCCAATGCGCTGACCGAAGCGATCGAGAAGCATAATCGGCGCAATCCCGACCAGCGTGTGCTGTTCTTGAACTATGCCGCGGTCGATCCTGCACTGACCAACGATAAGTGTAACTTCTGGCATTTCCGCTTCGATGCCCATGCCGACATTAAAATGGATGCGCTCACTGACGTCATCGCTGAGAACGACAACGTCAAGCGCGTCTATGTCATTGGGCAGGACTATTCCTTTGGCAAAGCGGTCGCTGATGCCGCCGTGAGGATGCTCGGCGAAAAACGGCCTGACATCGAGATCGTTGGAAACGAGCTCCACCCCATTGGCAAGGTCAAAGACTTTTCACCCTACGCCAGCAAGATCAAGGCATCCGATGCCGACGCGGTGATCACGGGCAATTGGGGCGCTGATATGGTCGGTCTCGGCAAGGCGATCATCGACGTCGGTGTCACCGCGCCCATCTACACCTATTATGCCGCCTGGGATGGCATTACCGCGACCTTCGGCGAGAACGGCGAAGGTGTCATCCGCCTTGTGCACGAGGGACGGCGCAATCCACCCGATCCTCGTTTCTTGGACATTTGGCAAGGGTTCAAGTCGGTCTATCCGGAGAGCGACGTGAACCAGGCCCGCATCTTTTCGACCGTCGAGATTCTGGCGCGGGCCATCGACGCTGCCGGCAACACTGATCCTGTCGACGTCGCCTATGCTCTTGAGGGCATGGAGCATGACAGTCTGTTGGGTGGTCGGCTCTACATGCGCCCTGATGACCATCAAATGATCCAGGACCTTCATGTCTCGGTGCACACCAAAAACGACATCGTTGTGGACGAAGACAATTCCGGCTACGGCCTTTTGGCGGAACGCACTGTCGAGATGGCGGGTATGAAAAGCCCCACGACTTGCGAGATGCAGCGACCGGAACGGTAAGGTCAGTGCCCTCAAAGCGACGATGCCGGCCTCCAGGAGTGCGAGACCGTTGGATCGTCCACGACGACTCCATGGGTGAGCAGGTGGGTCCCGACGCCGTATGCGTCGAAAGCCCTTCGCAGCGAGCTGGCGAGCGATGATGCGTGGGTCGTTCGGGCAGCAAGGGGCCAACTCCAAGCACGTCCTCAACCTTGAGATCGCAGTGTCTCTATCCGAGGCGACCCGCCGCCACAAACATCGCGTTGATCACGGGAGCACGCTGATAGGTCAACGCGTGTTCAGCCCACGATGTTGCCAAGGGGATCGCGACGTTCTTGGAGGCTCGATGCGTCGTGACATCGAGGTCGGAACACACAAGGGAGTTGAGCGGACCGCCCATGACAAATCCGGCAACGCTTGATTAAAGATGGCGTGGCGTCAACGATAGATCGACCCATGTCGCCGGCAGGTTGGTCTCAGGCGAAGGTCAAACAACGCCAAGGTGTAACGACGTAGGCAAGACCTTGCTCGAACTTCTAGTCTTTTCGTTGCTGAACGGCCTTGTCACCGGCCTTCTCTTGTTCATGCTGTCGTCCGGACTGACATTGATCCTGAGCATGATGGGTGTTTTGAACTTCGCCCATGCCAGCTTCTACATGCTGGGCGCTTACTTCGCTTACACGATCTCAGGCTATCTTGGTTTTTGGACAGCGCTGGTTGTCGCGCCAATTCTTGTTGGCTTACTGGGTGCTTTGGTCGAGCGATATGGGCTTCGCCACGTGCACCGTTTCGGTCACGTCGCTGAGCTCATCTTCACCTTCGGGCTGGCCTTCCTGATTGAAGAAGTCGTGCAATTCTTCTGGGGTAAGGCAACGAAGGATTATCATGAGCCAGCCATCTTGCAGTTTCCTTTGTTCACGCTCTTCGGCCAGAACTTTCCCGCCTATAAGGCGTTCATGATTTTGGTGTCGATGAGCATCTTTATCGCTCTCTTTGTCGTGCTGACCCGAAGTCGGATAGGCCTCATCATTCAGGCCGCGATCACCCATCCGCAGACGGTCGCTAATCTGGGCCACAATGTTCCGTTGATCTTTACCTTAGTCTTTGGTGTCGGCTCGGCCCTGGCTGGCCTTGCCGGCGTGATTGCAGGCCCGGCCCTTGGCACCTTTCCCGGCATGGCGTTCGTCTTAGGAACGATCGTCTTCGTCGTGATTGTTGTCGGCGGTCTCGGTTCACTCCCGGGCGCCTTCTTCGCGTCGCTTCTGATTGGCTGGTTGCAGACATTCGCGATCGCATTCGATGTGTCGGTGAATGACGGTCTTCGGATCGTGGGCATCACCTTCGATGCCGACCATGCGCTGCGCGATCTTTGGACCCTTCGCTTGCCGCAAGTTGCTCCGGTTCTTCCCTATGTGCTGCTGATCGTGATCCTGATCTTTCGCCCTGCTGGCCTCATGGGGCGGCGCGAGACATGACGCAACCCGACGATAGTTCGGCCCAGGAGTCGGCGGACGTCCTGAGAGGCCGACGCCAAGGCATCGGGGACCGCGGCTCCAGGTTTCGATGGGACCTGCTCGCGATGTGGTTCGGTTTTGCGCTGATCCTGGCTGGCCTGCCCACGCTTTATTCCTCGCCGGTAGCCATCACGATCTTGAACCAGATGGGGATCTCGATCGTGTTCGCGCTGAGCTACAACATGCTGCTCGGCCAAGGCGGCATGTTATCCTTCGGACATGCGGCCTATTTCGGCCTCGGCGGCTTCTTCGCCGTGCATGTCATGAACGCGGTCGGGAATGACGGTTGGCCGATCGCGTTGCCGCTGTTGCCGTTTATTGGTGGGCTCTTTGGCCTCCTTTTCGCGGTGGTCATCGGCAGCTTTTCGACCCGGCGAGCCGGTACGGTCTTCGCGATGATCTCGCTTGGCATCGGCGAGCTGCTCGCAGCGTGCTCGATCATCTTCGTGGTCTTTTTTGGAGGAGAAGAGGGGGTTTCTGCCGATCGAACCTTGGGGCCGACGGTTTTCGGCTACGACTTCATCAGTGAGATTGAGGTCTATGCCCTGACGGCCATCATCGTCTTTCTTACGGCTGCGTTGATGTATCTCTTTTCACGAACGCCTCTCGGCCGTTTGGCCAACGCCGTTCGTGATAATCCGGAGCGTGTTGAATTCTTGGGATACAATCCACGTGTTGTGCGGTTTCTGTCCTTTTGCGCATCAGGGTTTTTCGCGGGTATCGCCGGCGGTTTGTTTGCCATCAATTACGAGATCGTCACCGAAGAGAATCTCAACCTGGCAACATCGGGCTGGGTGCTTTTGATGGTGTATGTTGGAGGGGTCGGCTATTTTGTCGGCCCAATCATCGGCGCTGTGCTGCTGACGCTCTTGCAGACCGTTTTGAGCCATCACACCGAGATCTGGCGGCTCTATCTAGGAATCCTGTTCTTGCTGACCGTTATGTTCGCGCCGACGGGGATCACCGGCCTCGTGATGATGCACCGTCCCGCTTGGCAGGCCGGGCGCCTCAAAGGGTTGATACGTCCCTACATCACGTTGGTTTTGCCAGTTCTCGCAACCCTTGCTGGGTTGATTGGACTGCTGGAGATGATCCACCAGATCAATGCCAGTGGCGTTCGGACAACCCTCTGGGCGCCCTTTGGCTTTGCGGTGGATTTGGCGGCGGTATGGCCTTGGCTGGCCGCAGTCTCCCTTGTCCTAGTAGGTAGCTTCGGCATCAAGCGATGCCTGCCGTCGTTGAGAGAGGCCTGGGGCCATGCCTATGTCAGTCGGGACATCCCATGAGCACGGCAGCGATTTCCCTAAGGCAGCTCAGCAAGCGTTTTGGCATGACGGAGATTCTGCAGGCGGTCGATCTCGACATCGTCATGGGCGAGCGTCACGCTATCATCGGGCCGAATGGCGCCGGTAAATCCACGCTCTTTCATCTGATCAGCGGCAAATATCAGCCCACGGCGGGTCGAATTCATCTGAACGGCGCAGACATCACCGGTCTCGCAGCCTATGAAATCAGCCGACTTGGCCTTAGCCGCTCGTTCCAAATCACGAATGTCTTTCCGCACCTCTCAGTGTTTGAGAATGTCCGCTCGGCACTTCTTTGGACTCGTGGCTATCACTACTCCTTTTGGCATTTGATCGATCTTGAGGATGGGCTCAATGATGAAGCCGATGCGTTGTTAGCCAATATTGGCCTTTCAACGCGGCGGGACATCCCAGCCGGCATCCTTCCTTACGCGGATCAGCGGGCACTCGAGATCGCTATGACGGTCGCGAGCGGCACCGATGTGGTGATGATGGATGAGCCGACTGCCGGGATGAGCCGTCACGAGACAGAGGTTATGGTCGCTCTCATTCGGCGCATGACGGAAGGGAAGACACTGGTCATGGTGGAGCACGATATGGGCGTGGTGTTCGACCTCGCTGATCGCATCTCCGTTCTGGTCGATGGTCGGATCATCGCAACCGACACGCCTGAGGCGATCCGTGCCAATCCGCATGTTCAAGATGCCTATCTCGGCGGGCTCACGACATGATCGACGGCGACCCAAACGGGCAACCAATTCTAGCCGTCGCTGATCTCCACGCCTATTACGGCAAGAGCCACATTCTGCAAGGCGTGAGCTTTCATATTGGTGAAGGCGAGATCGTGAGTTTGATCGGTCGGAACGGTGTCGGCCGCTCGACAATCTGCAAGGCGATTATCGGCGAAGTCCCGCCCTTAGGATCGGTTCGCTTTCGCGGGCAAGAGATCACTGGCTTAAAGGCGCATCAGATCGCGCGGCTTGGCATCGGCCTTGTCCCCGAACAGCGTGAAATCTTTCCGACGCTAACGGTTCGGCAAAACCTGGTCCTTGGTCAGAAGCGAGGAACATCCGAGGGGCGCTGGCGGATCGACGATCTGTTCCGGATTTTCCCGCAGCTTGGCGCGCGTGCCGACGTGCTAGGGGGAGCGCTTTCCGGTGGCGAGCAACAGATGTTGACGATGGGTCGAACGCTGATGGGTGATCCCGAACTGATCATGGTTGACGAACCAACCGAAGGACTTGCTCCTCAATTGGTCGCGCGTGTTGCTGATCTGCTCAGTGAAATCACGAAACAAGGCGTCGCGATCCTCTTGGTCGAGCAAAAGCTCAGGATCGCGCTTTCGATCGCCGATCGGGTCTATGTCATGGGCCGCGGTAAGATGGTATTTGAGGGTACACCTGAAGCGCTTAACAAGCGGCCGGACATTCGCGAGGGCTGGCTGGAGATATGACGATGCAGAGGTTGAAGCACCTGCTCATTTACATCGGCCTCATCATCATGGCCCATCCCGCCGCCGCGGCGGTCGATCGCGTCGAGATTTTGCTGCGTGAACCCTTTGCCGACGGCAAAGCCTTTGGCGAGGCAGGTTCATATGAGCGGATTCGAGGGCGGTTGCATTATGCCGTGGATCCGGACGATCCGGCAAATGCCGATGTTGTCGATCTCGAATGGGCGTCGGTGGATGAACGCGGCCTCGTGACCTTTTCCGGTGATTTCGTACTGCTGCGACCGGTCGATCCCAAACGCGGTAACAGAACATTGCTCTACGAGGTCAATAATCGTGGCAATCTTGGTATGCTGCCGATGTTCAATTTCGGCGCTCACACCAACAATCCGCGACAGATCGATCACGCCGGCGACGGTCGTCTTTTCCAGAAGGGTTACACCCTCCTTTGGAGCGCTTGGAATTGGGATGTGGTTGCTGGTGGCGATCGCCTGCTGATCGATCTGCCGATTGCGACAAAGCAAGGAGAACTGATCACAGGGCCCGTCGTCGCTGAGTTCGTGCCGCGGCAAGCGTCCCAATCGGCCAGCTTCATGTGGGGCAATTCCATCGGCTATCCGCCCGTCGATGCGGACGACCCACATGCGCGTCTCTCCTGGCGTGACGAGCCTGATGGCGTGCGCCATGACGTGCCGCGCGATCGCTGGCGTTTGTCCGACTTCGATACATCGAGGACGCCGCCGCAGCCGACCAGGATCACCTCGGACCAGATGTTCATCCCTGGCCGGATCTATGAGGTAGTCTATCAAGCGCGCGATCCGCGCGTGGTTGGTCTCGGCCTGGCGTCGATCCGCGACGCCATCAGTTACTTTCGGTTTGACGATCAGGAGGTGGCTGCGACGCTCGACCAGTCCATCATTTTCGGGATTTCGCAGTCGGGGCGTGTGATCAACCATCTGCTTTGGCAAGGATTTCATGTGGACGAGCGAGGACGGGCCATCATCGATGGCGCATTCGTTCATGTTGCCGGTGCCGGAAAGGGCAGCTTCAATCATCGCTTTGCGCAAACGACCCGCCATCCAAGCCACCTTCAAGATCAGCAATACCCCGCTGATGTCTTTCCTTTCACCACAGTGCCGGTGCAGGATTCGGTAACGGGTGATCGCGCGAGCATGCTGGATCGCGCGCGTGCCTCCGGCACGATACCGAAGATCGTGTACACCTCGACGTCGTCCGAATATTGGAGCCGCGCGGCGTCGCTGCTGCATACCGATACCGACGGGACGGAGGACGTCCCGCTTGCGCCAGAGACAAGGCTCTATTTCTTCGCAGGAGCCCAGCATGGAATCTGGCGTTCTGAGAATCGCTATCCTTTCGAGCATTGTGTTAACAACTTCGATCATCGCTTTGGCATGCGGGCCGTCCTCGCGGCCCTGCAACGATGGGTCGACGATGTCGCCTTACCACCCGAGAGCGTTTACCCCACATTCGCCGCCGGCACCCTTGGCACAGTCGAAGACTATCTCCGCCGCTTCCCCGATGTGCCCGGTTTCGCGCTACCGGCCGGCAATCTACAACCGCCGCGTCTTGATCTCGGGCCTCGTTTTGCAACCGAAGGCATCGCTGATCTTCAGCCCGCTCGATTCGGTCCGTCCTTCGTGACCAACGTGCCACTGCCTGACGAAGACGGCCTCGATCTCGGTGGCATTCGGCTGCCACGCATTGCTGCGCCATTGGCAACACGCACCGGCTGGAACCTCCGACGGGCTGAAACCGGCGCTGGCGGCAAATTGGCCCGCTGGTCAGGTTCAATGCTTCCTTTTGCCCATGACCAGGAGGGACGGACGCGTGCCGATGACCCCCGAACATCGATCATGGAGCGTTACGGATCGAAGGACGGCTATGAAGCGGCGATCGTCAAGGCGGCAGAAGGATTGGTGCGAGAGGGGTTTCTGCTTGCTGATGATGTTGCCGATATCACGAGCGCGGCGCTTGGTGGCTTTGACAAAATCAGCCGACATCGAAGCTCGGATCAATCCTGTGACTACAGCGTGCCCGACGCCTAGCCCTATCGCGGCGAGCTGATCCCCGCTCTGGTGCGCGTCGGCAGGTCGTTGCGTCTGCCAGGAACAGGAAAGATAGGGTTCACTCGGTTGGCTGTGGTTCCGGCATATTTTCAGCCAAGGTCTTGAGCTTGGTGAGACCGTGTTCGTAGTCGGGCCCAATCCAACTTTCAAACATCAATCCAACGTAGCGACTGACCGGATTGAGCCCGAGATCCGTGTCGAAGCCCCAAACCAAATGGGTGAGGTCGTCTCCGCGTGGTTCGATCTGAAAAAAGGCATTGGCATCACCCATCTCGCCGAAGTCGAGTTTGGTGCGTACCAGCCGGTCCGGCACGCTCTCGATAATCTCCTGCGTGCCTGATCCGACATCAGGCATCTTGCTCGCCCAAGTCATCCGAGCGCCAACGCCGTATTCCGGACCTTCAATCTTGTAGTCACCGTTGGGATCTTTTTCGTACCAGGGCGACCATTGATTGAAGCTTTCAAAGCTGTTCACCAACTGAAAGACGTCGCCTGGAGATGCCTCGATCACGGTGGCTCGTTCCACCTGGACTTTCCCCGGTAGGATGTAGGCAATGGCGAGGGTCAGAACGATCGCAACGCCAATATACTTCAGCAGCATCTTCAGCATGACGGCCTTTCCCTGAAGGTCGGTTTTTCCGTAAATTAGACGTTAATAGATCGATATTGCGCCGGCGTCGATCCGTGCCAGGAGAATTGCAAGGGCGGCGGGGGCTATGCCGAACGAAAAGATGTACCGTTGGGGCGGCGGGCCGTCATGTCGCCATGCAAGTCGCGCGATATGTTCGGCGGCGAAAACGGTGCAAAGCACTAGCAGGGCAAGCCGACTTATATCGGTATAGAGAAGAAGCGCTGACACCAGTGCCAGCATGGTCGCCTCGATCGTGACGACGGCTGATGAAGGTAAAGTCGATTTGCCGATCCACAGGATCGCAAGCAGGGCACTCATCAAGGCGAAAGCAAAGACGCTATAGGAAAGTGATCTTGCAAAGGCAGCCAGTATCGCCAGACCGACGGCAAATATCACGATGATCAAAAGTCGTGGCCCAGGAGTGTTGCCGTCAGCTCGATAGAGTCGCGCTGATAAAAGCATCACCGCTGTCACCAGCATCACCAGAAAAATGCCGTCCCAGCGTTCCTGCTGCAGCGCCGGTTGGCCGATCCAAACAACGATGGCGACGAGCCCGAAAAGGACGATCGGCCCTATCCCGCTAACCCGGGATGTGATGACGATACCGATCGCAAAACCCATCAGCGATGCGATCATGATTTTGGTGCGCGCACTCAACGTGCCGCTGATCGGCCAACCAAAAGCGAGGAGACCAGCAACGCAGACGGCGAGAACAATTGCCCCTGCCGGAGCAAGGGCCTTCAACCGATCATCAACAGTCCGATTTGCTGCAAAAAGGATAAGGGAGGCAATGCCGAAGGGCGCCAGTACGCCATCGACAAGCAGCTCGGCGATCACCAGCCACATGGGGCCTGGGCTCCATTCGTATGGACACCGAACGTTTTGCTAGGGCATCAGAGCCTGTTCAGATTATCAACGCCGTCCGCAACGCCGCTGGTTGCCTGAGTCGCCGCGTCAAGGATGGCAACAACGGAATCCTGCAACGTGTAGAACAGATTACGTACCTGATAACTAAAATTCGACTCAGGCGCCAGGAGGAGCACTCCGATCAGGGCGCCGAAGAAAATGCCCCACCAAAACTTCTTCATCGTCCATCTTCCCTTAACGTCATGACCATCGGTCGTCGCGCTCGGGGTAACGAGGGCTCGGATGAGTTCAACCCGACGCTCTCTTCACCAGCATGACTATTTTAACCTATTTCGACCGCAGGTCGACGCATTTTTTTACCATGATGCGTTCGTTATTTATACGAATTTTGTTCGTCTGTCAGCAGGTTAGGCTTTCCTTATATCAAATTGCATAAACTCCGTTTCCGGGGACCCGGAACAGCGGTGGATAAAATCATGCTTGGTTGGGCGCTCAGATGTCTTTTTGCGACATTGGTTGCCGGTACGACCTTCATTGGATTGCAGGATCAAGGCCTTTTCGATCGCGTGATGCGGTCCGTGCGCGACGATCGTCAGGCACAAGTGGCCGACCACGCTTCGACGAGTGGCAGTAACTATCTCGAAGAAACCATCATGCTTGGCCGACATGGCCACTTTATCGCTGACGTTCATATCAACGGCATTCCGATAAAATTCCTGGTCGACACCGGTGCTTCGCACACCATGCTCAATCGCCGAGATGCTGAACGACTCCGGTTTAACAGTGTTCAACTTAACTTTACCGAACCATTTCAAAGTGCCAACGGCACGACCTATGCAGCACCCATCACCCTTCGTGACGTGCGTCTTGGACAATTTCAGCTCCATGATCTCAATGCTTTCGTCAATCAAGGAGACTTAAGTATTTCGCTCCTTGGCATGAGCTTTCTTCGTCAGTTCAACAGTTACGAGTTCCAGCGGGATCGGCTCGTCCTCCGGTGGTAAGCGCAAGAGGGGAGGGACTGCGGCCAATTGCTTGCGATCCCTGATCTACATTAGGCCCCGGTCTTATTGCCCTTGTCTTTGAAGGGTTGTAGCGTTGCAGTCAGCAGGGACGTCTCGTCCATCCAAGGTGATTGGGGGATTGCAGCTCTATGGATATGACTGGTGAGTACCGCATCGCGGCATCGCGCGAGCGGGTTTGGGAAGGTCTCAATGATCCCGAAACACTTCGCGCATCGATTCCGGGGTGCGAGAGCCTCGAGAAAACCGGCGAGACATCGTTCACGGCAAAAGTCGTCGCGAAGGTAGGACCGGTCAAAGCCAAGTTTGGTGGGGACGTGACGCTCTCCAATATTAACCCGCCAGAAAGCTATACGATTAGCGGCGAGGGTAAGGGCGGTGCTGCCGGATTTGCCAAGGGTGGTGCGGATGTCAAACTGGCCGATGACGGCGAGGGCGGAACCATCCTCACCTATACGGCCAAAGCCGATGTTGGGGGCAAGTTGGCGCAACTCGGGTCACGGCTGATCGACGGCACGTCGAAAAAAATGGCCGACGAGTTTTTCTCGAACTTCCGTGAGCAGGTCGCACCGACAAGCGAGTCCGAACCGGAGACTGCACCAGCACCTGCGTCGGCCGCGCCCACCACGACGACAGCAGCACCTGCAGACGACGATGACGAGCTCAGCAGCCTTCTGCAGAACAAGTTCGTGCTCGTAGGTGGTGCCTTGGTCGTCTTGATCATATTGGCGTCGTTGATGCGATAAGACGGTAATGGATATCAAGTCCGCATCCGGCGAACGGAACGTGAATGTCGAAGCGCGTTGACGGCCTAGGACCGCTCTCCTAGCTTTGGCAAAAGAACGTGAAGATGAGACCCTGTGACCCAGGAGTGGTTGCAAGGTCCATCGAGTGGATTAGTTGGAACAGAGCCCCAACCATAGGCGCAGGGAAGCAGGGAGTAGAGAGCGAATGGCCAGTGTTTCGATGACAGTGAACGGAAAGACCGTAACGAAAGAGGTCGAGCCGCGCACGCTTTTGGTGGATTTCCTACGGCAAGAAATGGGACTAACCGGCACCCATGTTGGCTGCGATACCAGCCAATGCGGCGCTTGCGTGGTCCATGTCGACGGCAAATCAGTCAAAGCCTGCACCGCGCTCGCGATGCAATGCGATGGCGCTGATGTGACGACCATCGAAGGTCTGGCGAACGGCTCGGATCTCCATCCGATGCAGGCGGCATTTCGTGAGCATCACGCACTCCAGTGCGGCTTTTGCACGCCGGGCATGATCATGAGTGCCGTCGATCTCGTGAAGACCAATGCTGATCCGTCCGAGAAAGAAATCCGCGAATGGCTTGAAGGCAATATCTGTCGCTGCACGGGCTATCACAACATCGTCAAGGCCATTAAGGCCGCTGCTGCTGACATGAGGGGCTAAGCGAATGGTTGAGAATGGTATTGGCGCTGCAGTACGTCGGAAAGAGGACAAGCGCTTTATCACAGGTGCTGGTAAATACACCGACGATATCAATCGACCGGGACAGGCTTATGCTTATTTCGTCCGTTCGCCCTATCCTCATGCCAACCTGAACGGCATCAACAAAGCGGCGGCCGAAGCGGCTCCCGGTGTCTTGGCGGTGCTCACCGGCGACGATGTGGCCGAGGCCGGCTGGGGGGGCTTGATCTGTGGTTGGATGGTGAAGTCCAAAGACGGTTCGGACATGAAAGCCGGGCCGCATCCGATCTTGGCTCAGGGGAAGGTCCGCTATGTCGGCGATCATGTCGCCTGTGTCGTGGCGGAGACCTACGCTCAAGCCAAAGACGCGGCCGAACTGGTCGAGGTCGACTACGGTCCGTTGATTGCCTGCGTATCAACAGCCGATGCCGACAATGATGGTCAGCCGCAGATCCACGACGATATCGCGAGCAACACGGTCTATAACTGGGAGCTGGGCGACGAGGCTGCCATCGATCAAGCGATTGCGGCGGCAGCTCATGTCACCAAGGTCGATCTGATCAACAATCGGCTGGTGCCCAATGCGATGGAGCCTCGGGCCGCCATCGGCGAGTACCAGGCGGCTGGCGAGGAGTTCACGCTTCACACCACGTCGCAAAACCCCCATGTCGCCAGGCTCGTCATCGCGGCCTTCGTCGGGGTTGCCCCGGAACACAAGCTGCGGGTTATCGCGCCCGATGTTGGCGGCGGCTTTGGGTCCAAGATCTTCATTTATGCCGAGGAATGTGTCTGCCTCTTGGCGGCAAGGGCGATCGGTCGTCCGGTCAAGTGGACGGCAGAGCGTACCGAGAGCTTTCAGTCAGACGCGCATGGGCGTGATCACGTCACCCATGCCGAACTGGCAATGGACGGGGATGGCAACTTCACCGCCTTGAAAGTTCACACCAAGGCCAATATGGGCGCCTATCTCTCGACCTTTGCTAGCTGTGTGCCGACCTATCTCTACGCAACGCTGTTGGCGGGACAATATAAGACTCCGCAGATCTATTGCGCGGTTGACGCGGTCTACACCAACACAGCACCTGTCGACGCCTATCGCGGTGCTGGACGTCCTGAGGCGACCTATCTTCTCGAGACGATTGTCGAGACGGCGGCCAAGGAGATCGGACGCGATCCTGCTGATCTGCGCCGGCAGAACTTCATCCAGCCGGATCAGTTCCCCTATGATACGCCTGTGGCCTTGACCTATGACACCGGCAACTATGAGGCCCATCTCGACAAAGCGCTGCAGCTTGCGGACTATGCGAATTTTGCGTCGCGCCGTGCGGCGAGTGAAGCCAAGGGCAGACTCAGGGGTGTTGGCTTTTCCTGCTACATCGAGGCTTGTGGCATCGCCCCGTCGGCGGTGGTTGGCTCGCTGGGCGCAGGCGTCGGTCTTTGGGAGAGTGCCAAGATCCGCTTCACCCATACCGGCGTTTGCCAGGTCATGACCGGCACCCACAGCCATGGCCAGGGCCATGACACGACATTTGCCCAGCTGATCGTCGACAAGCTTGGCATCCCCATCGAGAACGTTGAGATCGTCCACGGCGATACCGACAAAACGCCGGTGGGCATGGGCACCTATGGTTCGCGGTCACTCGCCGTTGGTGGTCAGGCGATCGTCAATGCTGCCGACAAGATCATCGAAAAGGGCAAGAAGATCGCGGCTCATCTGCTCGAAGCTTCCGAGGCCGATATCGAGTTCAAGGACGGGAACTTCACTGTCGCCGGCACCGACAAAGCGAAGGCGTTGGGTGAAGTGGTGTTTGAGGCCTATGTTCCACACAACATCCCGCAGGGGCTGGTGGAGCCGGGTATGGAGGAGAGCGCGTTCTACGATCCCGCGAACTTCACCTATCCGTCTGGCACCTATGTCTGTGAGGTCGAGGTGGATCCGGACACGGGCGTGGTGACCATTGATCGGCTCGTCGCTGTCGACGATTTTGGCAAGGTGATCAATCCGATGATTGTCGAAGGCCAGGTCCATGGCGGTCTTGCCCAGGGGATCGGTCAGGCACTGACGGAGAACTGCGTCTACGATAGCGCGGGACAACTGATTTCGGCGTCCTACATGGACTACTGCATGCCGAAGGCAGATAATTTCCCGAACTTCGAAGTGGCCACCACCGAGACGCCTTGTACGCACAACACACTCGGTGTGAAGGGCTGTGGTGAGGCCGGGGCGATCGGTTCACCGCCAGCGGTGATGAATGCCGTCACTGACGCTATCGGAACCCGGATCCAGATGCCGGCAACGGCAGAGAAGGTATGGCGTGCATTGCAGGCCAATCAAACCAGTCAAGCGGCCGAATAGGGGGGCCAAAACACAATGTATGAATTTAACGTGCATAAACCGGGTGCGGTCAACGACGCAGTGTCGGCGTTGAAAGGTGCGGAAGACGGCAAGTTCCTTGCGGGCGGTCAGACGCTGATCCCGACATTAAAGCAACGCCTCGCATCGCCCTCTGATGTGGTCGATCTCGGCGGTGTTGCTGAGCTTAAAGGGATCAGCGATGAGGGCGGTGCTCTCAAGATTGGGGCGATGACGACTCATGCCGAGGTTGCGGCTTCGGATACGGTCAAGTCCCAGATCCCTGCTCTTGCGGCACTCGCGAGTCATATCGGGGATGCTCAGGTCAGGAACCGGGGCACGATCGGCGGTTCGATCGCCAATGCCGACCCAGCAGCGGACTATCCCGCAGCAATTGTTGGCCTTAATGCGACCGTGCACACGAACCAGCGCACGATCGCTGCGGACGACTTCTTCACGGGCATGTTTGAGACGGCGCTGAATGACGACGAGTTGATCACAGCCGTCAGCTTCCCCAAGCCATCGAAGGCGTCTTATCAAAAGTTCCCTAACCCAGCGAGTCGCTATGCGATCGTTGGCGTTATGGTGGCTGAGACCGGTGGACAAACGCGCGTGGCGGTCACGGGAGCCGCGCCGTCGGTCTTCAGGTTGAGCGATGCCGAAAGCGCACTCTCCGGCAATTTCTCGGCTGACGCGCTCGGCAGCCTTGCTGTGAGCGCCAGCAATCTCAATAGCGACATTCACGCAAGCGCGGACTACCGAGCGCATCTCGTGGGTGTGATGGCAAAGCGAGCCGTCAGCGCGGCATCGTGATCAGCTGAGCTACGATCATTCATGCGGAAGGGGAGCCTTCGTGGCTCCCCTTTTCATTTGGAGAGCGCTCTCTTGATCAGGCGGCTGATCTGACCGTTGGAAAGCATCGTCACGTCCGTTGTGCCGCTGTTCACGGTCATCCTTTTGGGGTTTATCGCGGGCAGACGGAACCTCATTGGCGGCGCTGGCTTGCAAGCGCTGGTCACCTTTGTGTTTTCCTTCGCCATGCCCGCCTTCATCTTTCGGATGATGGCCGCCAAAGATCTGTCGGCGATTGACGATTGGCCCGTCGTTCTAGCGTATCTCAGCGCGCAACTTCCAATCTTTCTTGGCGGGCTGTTGCTCGGCGCCTGGTTTTTTCGTCAGTCGATGGCCGAGATGACGATCCAAGCCTTCGGCTCCAGCTTTTCGAACAGTGTCGTTCTTGGACTTCCCTTGGTTCTCGGCCTCTTTGGAGAGCGTGCTGGTTTGCCGGCGTTATTGATCATCACGCTGGATATCGTCGTCTTTAGCCTGATTACGGTTCTTCTGGAGATCGCAACGATCAACAACGGCTCGACGGCTGCAAGGCCATCACGGGTGGCCTTTCGCAATCTCGGTCGCGCTTTGTTGTTCAATCCACTGATCATTGCCATGGTGTTGGGCATTAGCGTCGGGATGCTCGGGATCATGTTGCCGGTACCGGTCGAGACGACGCTCTCATTTCTCGGGCAGGCCGGGCCACCAGCTGGCCTCTTTGCCCTCGGCGCAACGATTGGTCAGCGACGAACGGGTGGGGAGGTCGGCCCCATCGTCGGTATGATTTCGATGAAGCTCATTGTGCATCCGCTTGTAGTCATCGTCGTGCTGCTCTTCTTCGACCTGGATCCGATTGCCGCCAATGTGGCTTTGTTGTTCGCTGCCTGCCCCGTGGGGGCCAATGTCTATGTCTTCGCAGCCCACTACAAAGCAGCTGTGGAGACCAGCGCTACGGCTATTCTTGTCTCAACTGCCGTTGCCCTATTCAGCCTTTCAATCATCGCATGGTTGCTTTCTAAAAGTGCAATTTTACCATTTTGAGTCTGGAATTGTTTTCTTTGGGGTTGAATACAACCTGTGGTCTAAAATCGCACTTTTTTTTAGTTGTTTGGCTCAAAGAGGCCATTTCAAAAGCCGAGCTGTATGATACGAAACTGTGCGAAGTCTTTGTCGCGCATTGCGAGGATTTGAATAAGCGGTCGATAGGAAAAACCAATTAGTGACTGTAGAAAATTTCACTGCAGCCTTTGGAATTTTCACGCCACGGATTTGTTAACCCGCCAATACGACCGAATATGGATCACAGTTAATTATCCGAGAATTCAACATCCGGGTGTTTTGCCGGATGAAGAGGAGGGATGGCACGGCCTGTCCGTGTCAATGGAGAGCTCTGCGCCTTTCAAGAGGGGGATCGAATGGTTCGAAGCTTATGTTTTGCGATGGCGTTGCTATGCGGCGCCATGACGGCCGACGCCTGGGCGGCGACTGAGGGTGGCGATCCACACATGGATTTGTTGTCGCAGGATGCCTACCCGCGTGCTGCGCAATGCGGCACATGTCACCAAAAGATCTATCGGCAATGGTCGGTTTCGAACCACGCTTACTCGTCAATCTCGCCGATGTTCCACAAGTTCGAGCAGAAGATTAACGAATTGTCGTCGGGAACAGTCGGCGCGTTTTGCGTCCGGTGCCACCAGCAAATCGGCACGCAGCTTGGCGAAGCGCGTGAATCGGCGCTTTGGCAGCGGAGTGGCATCGCGCGCGAGGGCGTGACCTGCATCACCTGCCACCGCGTTGCTAAGGAATATGGTAAGGTCAACGGTGCTCGCCACATCATGCCGGGTGGCATTCATGCCCCGGTCAAAGGTGTTGCCGAAGGCAGCAACTTTGCAGACGTCGTCGCCGATCCTGAATATCCCATCGCGACGGGCCCTGATCAGGAAGGCATCCCGAGCCACACGGAAGTGCAAGCGTTTACGCAGTTGAACGAGAGTGAATTCTGTGTGTCCTGCCATCAGGTCGCGGTCCATCCGAATATCAAGCTTGAGGTGGTGTGGGATCAGTATCGTGCCTCGCCGGCGTTTGACGAAGGCGTGAGCTGTCAGGACTGCCATATGGGTAAGAACCCGGGTGTTCCGGACGGGTATGACAAGGCTCCTGTTGCCATCGTGAATGGCAAGCCGATCGGTAATGAGCGCGATCACCACGATCACTCGTTCTTCGGACCTGGCTATTCGATCGCTCATCCCGGCATCTTCCCGCACAATCCAGAAGCGGAACGCTGGACGATCGAAGAGTGGCTGCAGTTCGACTACCGTGCTGAGTGGGGTTCAGAGGACTTTGAGATTGCTGTCATCGATGGCGAGATCGAAGAGTCCGGCTTCCCAGAGCCCTGGCAGGATCCGGTTGACCGTGAAGAGGCATGGCTCATCGTTGAGGATAACCTTGCTTTGCTCGATGAGAAGAAAGAGCAGCGCGAGCAGATCATGAACAACGGCTCGAAGATCGACGGTCCGTTCTTTGATGATCAGCCTGAGGTCGGTGAGTCCTTTAGCTTCTTCTATGAGGTCACCAACACGAACTCCGGTCACAATCTGCCGTCTGGCTCGCTTGGTGCCCAGCCGGAAATCTGGCTGAACGTCGCGCTCACGAGCCCAAGCGGCGAGCGGGTGTGGGAGTCGGGTTATGTCGACAGCTATGGCGATATGGCAGACTTGCACTCGATGGATGTTGCGGCGGGCAAGATTGAGCATGACGATCAACTCTGGAACCTGCAGACAAAGTTCCTCACCACGAACGTGAAGGGGACGGATCGCGAGATGCCACTGCCGGTGAACTTCGACGTTGATCCTCTGCCACATCTGCGTCCGGGCGCGGTGCCGACGACAGTGCTCAACCATCCTCCGTTTATCCGTATGGAGGGTCGTTCTTTACCGCCGCTTGGCACCCGGAAGGCTGAGTACACGGTGCCGTCAAGCGCCATGACCGAGCCAGGCACCTATCGTTTATCGGTTCGTCTCCGTAGCCGCGCTGAGCCGATCTATTTCATGCGCTTCGTCGAAGCGACGATCGAGATGGAGCAGGCCATGAACCAGTGGATGGTGGACATTCACCCCTATGCTGTTGAAATTGATGTCCAATAACGGTGATCGAAAGTCTCCGTTCCAACCTTCGTTTTCCAACATCACTCTAGGGAGTACCGCGATGGCCTTGGCCATGGCGGTTACCCTCCCGGCCGGGGCCGGTGGTACGGATGTCATGCCGTTACCACCTCGCCCGGATGCGGTCGTGGCCGGGGTGGAGAAGACGAAGGCGATCGAACCAACGCGCAAGCTGAACGGTGCGATCGAAGGATCGGGTGACGTCGAAGGACCGCCGGTAAGGCGGCTTTCGACAGTGCAGAGCCAACGGCTGAGTGCAGCTCCCTTGAGGGTGTTGCGTCGGCCAGGCGCTCCTCTCCGGTCTCAGGAACCGGTTCTTGGGCCGCAGGCTGTCAGGGCGCCGAACGGGCCTTGGCCTGTCATCATCCTTGCCGCGGGCGAACCGGTGATCGGTGCGGGTGCTCGAAAGGTCGAGTTTGACAGTTCTGCCTTCAAGGCCGATCCAGATTATGAGGATAAGCCTTACGAGCAGGAAGCGCAGGTCAACATTTACGGTGGCAAGACGGCCGTTGATGCCCAGCGCCCTATCGTTGAATTGGGCACGCCGTTTTACCAAGTCGGCCCGTTGGGCCAGGGCACCAATATCGTCGGTCAGAAGAATCTGGTCTTTGGCCACCTGTATGTCTTCGGCGATTGGCGGACGGCGGTTGCTTACAATGACAACGGGAATGGTGACGAAGTCGCTCAGATCGCCACACGCGCCAATCTCGACGTGGATCTTGGCCTGACAGCGACCGAGCGGCTGCACGCCCTGTTCCAGCCCTTGCAAGAGGACGGACAGTTTACGCGATGCGAGTTCTACGGTGATGGCAGCATCGATGACTGTGAGCTCGAGTATGATTTCGAGCCACAGACGGCGTTCTTCGAAGGTGACGTTGGCGCCATCACCGCCGGTATCACGGGTGAGTATAACGGCATCGATCTGCCGTTCACGGGCGGTCTCATTCCGTTGCTTTTCCAGAACGGTGTCTGGCTTGAAGACGCGTTCATCGGCGGGGCGGCGGCGATTCCGTCAATGAATAGTCCGGCGCTGGACATCTCAAACGCCGATGTCACCGTTTTTGGCGGCTTCGACAAGGTGACGGCACCAGGCATCATCGATGCCGCCGGTAATGTTGCTGACAGCAATGTCAACATCTACGGTATTGCGACCTTCATCGAGACGATGGAGGGCTATATCGAAGCTGGCTATGCCTATGTCGATGGCGAGGATGATCTCGACGGCCAGGACTATCACTCGGCGACGGCGGCCTTTACCAAGCGCTATGGTGGTTGGCTCTCGAACAGTCTCCGTGTCGTTGCAAGCTTTGGGCAGGACGAGTTCGGCGTTAACGGCGCAGGGGGTGACGAGCAAAACGGTGTGATGCTTCTCGCCGAGAACTCGTTCATCACCAGCAAGCCCTATACGCTCTTGCCCTACGCCAATTTCTTCCTCGGTATCGAGCGGCCTGTACCAGCGGCGGATGCCACGGGGCTCTTGAAGAACACGGGCATCAACTTCGAGAGCGATGCGTTGACTGGGTTTCCGTTCCTGAACGACACCGGTCAGAATGCCTATGGCGGCGCCATTGGTATTCAGTACCTCTTCGATCTGCAGCAGCAGTTGGTGTTCGAGGTGGCTGCGTCGCGCGATCTGAACGACTTTTCAAGTTCGTTTGATAAGGTCGTCGGCGATCAGTATGCGGCCGGTGTGCGCTATCAGCTTCCCTTGAGTAATGCATGGTTGTTGAGAGCCGATGCGATCTACGCCATCAAGGAGGATGAAGACGACGCTGCAGGCGTGCGAACAGAGCTGCGTTTCAAGTTCTAAGCAGCATGAAACGCATCCGCCAAGCCGTTGCCTGTCCGGCGCTTAACTCTCACCGGCCGCGTTGAACAACGCTTGTTCCAGGACGCCCGTCGACCGGCAGCGGACCTGAACGGCAAATTCGCGTCGTCCGAAGTCTCGGCCGACATCATAGTAGCGGGGGTCCAGTGCAAGCTGGGTCCCCGTTTCTGTACCTGTGATTTCCAGGCGGAGATCGACGCCCCGATAAAGTGGCCACGTTCGACTGCGCAAATTGGCGGGTGACAAGGGGTCGAAATTGGTCGCATCAAGATCCGGGCAAGCCGCCCATCGTCCGTCGAGGTAATCATGCTGGCGGGCCCGTATCTTGCCTCGATCAAAGTCAGAAGCGACCACGGGGATATCATTCGCTTCAAGACTCGATACCACGGCCTGCCAGACGTCGTCTTTTGTTGCGCCCATAATGACGCGTTCGATGCTGGGCTCGTCTGCTTTGACCCCAGCCGCCGAAACACAGCTCATGACCGTCAGGGCCAGCCCCGCAACCATCGACCTCATGCCGTCCTCTCCACATCGCTCAATCGAGAGCCTTGATCGAAAGACTAGGAGTGATCCGTCATTTCCGCGAGTCTGTCGACGAACCGTGGTGAGCCAACAGCCAATAAGTGTGGTGTCTATGTGACACATTGTGTTCTGAAAAACACATCTCTCGGTAAGATTGCGCGAGTGTTATCGGCACAAAGGAATAACCTCGGCCGTCACGTGTGCGCTGAACGACAGGGTCCGAAAGATGACGGTCAGGGTTCTGAGATGTTACTGTCCGTGGGACAAGGATCGATCACGAACACTAAGAAATCCTATGTCTGGGACATGCCAACTTCACGCTTCGGAGGCAGCCGATCATTGGCCGATTGATTGGCGGCTGCTGAGGAGGGACGGGTCAGCCGGCCCAGTCGCCAGACGCATGTTAGAACAAATTCAGCAAGGCGCGAGCGTCGGCTGAAGATAAACCGCTCAGCAAGGGCGTGCCGGGCTAAGAATCTCGGCGCGACCGCCAGGATGATGGCCCAGAGAGCATGGGTCATCCGTTGGCCAGGGTCCAAAATCGAGTTGAACGAGGCACGAAGCGTCGGCCATAGCAGTGGTAGTCTGCGGTCCGGCTTGAGCACGGCTATGGCGAGAAGGGCTTCCCGGTAAGCAAGATCATTGTCGATGATGTTGTCGGGTAGATCATAGCCAAGCCGTTCGCAATTATCGGCGAGATAGCGTGCTCGCTCGCTATACTCGTGCGCATAGCTCTCAAAACGCTCAACCGTGAGCTCGCTATGAGCCGTCACATTCCGGTCATGGACCCGATAATGACCAAGAACCTTGCGCAAGGTTTGCACATCGCCATAGAGCGGCGAGATGGCGTTCAGGGCGTCATCGATATGGCAACCATAGCCTGCTGGGATTGGCATGACTTCCTGCAGGAACTGTCGCGAAAACGCGGTGCCACTGGTCGTCGTGGCTGGATAGACGCTCGCGCGTAACAGCTCTTTTTTGATCGTCGCTGGTGTCAGGCCATGCGGATATTTTGGAAAGATCGTGTTCACGATCTGCCCATGATTGTCGATCGCCTGCAGCACATATTGCACTTTCACCGTTTCAGGCGTCCAACGCGCGATGACCTCTTCGGCAGCGAAGGGCTCCAAGCGGTCGTCGGAATCGAGGAAGATCACGATGTCGTTGTGGCAGCGTTTTAAGCCGGCAGTACAGCTCGCGACCTGACCTTGGTTCTTCTGAAAGAGCGTTTCAATCCTAGAGCCATAGCTCTTAATAATATCGATGGAATCGTCCGTCGAACCATCATCAACAACGATCACTTGCAGAGGATCACAGCGAAGTGCGAGGGCGCTGTCGATCGCTTCGCGCAAGTAACGCCCATAGTTATAGGAGCTGACAACGACGCTGACGCCCCAATTACCGATGGTCAATCATCTCTCCCAAAAGTACTGACAGTAGCAAAAAACACAACCAAAAGGAGAAATGTACTGTATGGAAAAGGAATGACCTTGGCAACGCCCAAATGAATGAATGGACGGTCGACTCCGTGTCGAAAATCGAGCCTGTTGCGTCGAATACACGATAGAGCGACATCGATGTTGCTGATAGTCGAGTAGAAGCGACAGTCGAGTGCGCATCGAGGAGATGGTCCATGGCGACGATGAGGTCCATGCAACGAGAGGGCAGGCGTGGTGGGCGGGCTTCCAGGCGGGAAGCGCGGGCTTCGGTTGGTGCAGGCTCTTGGCCTGTTCTAGATCGGCAGGTGCCTGTCTATGATGTGCTGAGCGAGGATCGCCTCGAGGCGTTGCATCAGGCCTCAATCAAGCTCCTGGAAGAGATCGGCATCGATTTTCGCGATGACGAGGCCGTGGCCATGTGGAGGGAGGCGGGAGCTGACGTCCAAGGCTATCGCGTGCGTATCCCCGAAGCGTTGTTGATGAACCTCGTTGCCAAGGCTCCCAGCCGCTTCACCGTTCTTGCACGTAACCCGGAACGCAACAGTGAAATCGGTGGCAACAAGGTCGCGTTTGCACCCACCTATGGCTCGCCCTTTGTCTATGACATGAACGGCGAGCGCCGATACGGTACCCTTGAAGATCTCGAGAATTTCCACAAGCTCGCTTACATGTCGCCGGCGCTGCACAATACAGGCGCGGTCACCTGCGAACCTGTCGACATCAGTGTTCCCAAACGACATCTGCACATTACCTACAGCGCGATCAAACATTCCGACAAACCATTTATGGGTCCGGTCACCGCTCCCGAGCGCGCTGCCGATGCTGTGAAGATGGCTGAGTTGGTCTTCGGCGCGAATGTTGTCGATGCCAACCCCGTCATGCTGTCGATCATGAATTGCAACTCGCCTCTGGTATGGGACGAGACGATGCTTGGGGCGATGAAGGTCTATGCCCGCGCCAACCAGGCCTGCATCATCTCGCCGTTTGTCATGGCAGGTGCGAACGCGCCGGCGAGTGCGTCGGCAGCGGTTGCCCAGCTCAATGCTGAGGCCCTTGCCGGCGTCGCCTTTACGCAGATCTGTCGAGCTGGTGCGCCTGTTGTTTATGGCCATTTCGTCGCCACGATCTCCATGCGCTCCGGTGCGCCACTTTCTGGCACCCCGGAAATGGGCTTCATGAACTTGATGATCGGCCAGCTCGCCCGCAGATACGGCTTGCCGCTTCGCTCATCAGGGATGATGGCCAGCTCGAAAAAGGTGGACGCGCAGGCAGCCTATGAGAGCATCCAGACCATGTACCCGGTCTTCTTGGCCGGTACCAACTACGTCATGCATAGCTGTGGTTGGGATGAATCGGGTCTGTCGGCGAGTTTCGCCAAATTTGTGCTCGACTGCGAACAGATCGAAATGTTCTATCGCTTTGGCCAAGGTCCGCAGTTCGGGGATTTCGACGAAGCGGTCGCGACCATTAAAGACGTCGGCCCTGGCGGTCATTATCTCGGCACGGAGCATACGCAGAACAACTTCCAAACCGCCTTTTATATGCCCGAACTCGCCGACGCCAATAGTTATGAGCAATGGCTAGCCGAAGGACAAAAGGACGCCACGGATCGCGCGATTGAGAAAGTCAAAACCATGCTGGCACATTATCAGGCGCCGGCCCTTGACCCGACCATTGATGACGCGCTCAAGGCGTTCATTGCTGAGCGGGAAGCGGTGCTGCCAGACAGCATAGCCTAGCAGCTGACCCAACAGCGACGGCCCTTGACCCCGGTCGGTCCCTGGACGCCGGCTGGGCAGGCGCTGCTGCTAGCTCGGATACCAGGCTAAGCTCACCATCCCGCTGGCCCGACCGACTTCTGACCAGTCGACAAGTGCTCATGGCGCCATCAAGGAGAGAATGGTGCATGCCGGTACGACCTTAAGCGTTGGTGCCAGGTCGATCGGACGCAAGCGGTTCGCGATTGCCGTCTTCATTGTCTCGACGCCAGACCGGTTGCTGTTAGAATGCTTCGTCAGGAGGACCAAAGTCGATGACTGAGAGCGCTAGCGCTGATCGCCGTGCCTTGCTTGCTCAGCATTTCTTGCTGGCGACGCTCGATGCAAACGCCCTGGACACACTTTTGGCTGTCGCGAGCGAGCGCAGCTTTACCAACGGTCAAGTGATCTTCCAAAAAGGCGATCCCGGTACGAGCATGATGGCGGTGCTGTCAGGACGTGTGCGCATCAGCGCCTATTCTGAGGATGGGCGCGAAATCATTCTCAATATGGTCGATCCCGGTCAGTTGTTTGGCGAAATTGCGCTCCTCGACGGCAAGGACCGTAGCGCCGATGCGACAGCGATGGGCAAGACCGAGCTTTTGATTCTGGATCGTCGCGATTTTCTGCCCTTTCTCGAGAAGAACCCAAAGAGCGCCGTGAAACTGATCGAGGTACTTTGCTCCCGCCTCCGTCGTACCAGTGAGATGGTTGAAAGCATCGCTTTCCTCGACTTTGCGGCGCGGTTGGCGCGGCTGCTCGTGCAGATGGCGGAACACTACGGCAAGGACACCGAGGCCGGTTTGCTGATTGACATCCGCATTTCCCAAGCCGATCTCGGCAACCTGATTGCGTCGACCCGCGAAAGCGTCAATCGTCAGCTCAGCGCTTGGACCCAAGACGGCGTGATCGCGGTTGAACAGGGCAAGATTACGATCCTCGACCAAGAGACGCTCGAATTGACGGCGCAAAGCGTGATTTGACGACATCACACAGGCTAATGCGGAGTCCGTTGATGACGCTGTCGTTTCGTGTTGATGATTTGACCGGTGCAGACGTGCAGGGTCTGCTCCGGCGCCATCTCGACATGATGGCAGAGCAATCGCCTGCGGAGAGCTGCCATGCTCTCGACCTCAGCGGGCTTCAAGCATCAGACGTGACCTTCTGGAGCATTTGGGAGGATCAGGTCCTGGTCGGGTGCGGCGCGTTGAAGGAGCTCGATAGCCGCCATGGCGAGATCAAGTCCATGCATACGTCAACTGCCTGCCGTGGCCGCGGCATTGCCGCCGCGATGCTCGAGCACATCCTCGAGGAGGCGAGGGGACGTGGCTATTGTCGGTTGAGCCTCGAAACCGGTTCGATGGACTCGTTTGTGCCTGCCCGTATGCTGTACAGCAAATATGGCTTCAGCGAATGCGTGCCTTTTGCCGACTACGGGGAGGATCCTCATAGCATCTTTATGACAAGGGTCCTTTGAGCTGCCCAATCCTGCCAAACCCACCATCTTCACGGCATGGGGGCCTTGCGTGTCGATTCTTGGGTCCACCGCCATCGGCAGAACGTTGGGCGGGAGGTTCGGCCATCGGGCCTATTCAGGCATAGGCGGGACCAAGCCGGACACAACATGCACGGGATGACGCGCCGGTGTCGGAGACGCCGTGCTTGCCAATGTTGACGTCGGCGACGCCGCGCCCTCTAGTGTTGCGAGCTTGATTTGACCGGGGACGGACTCCATGCCGAATGCGCCGCTTGATCATCTAAGAACGCTTGAACGCCGTCTTCTTTGGCTGGCTTGTTGGACGATTCACCACGCTAACCATCTGCGCCCGAAAGATGTGGTGAAGGTCGGCGGTCATCAGGCCTCTTCGGCTTCCATGGTCTCGATTATGACCGCTCTGTACGGCCATGTTCTGCGTCCGCAGGATCGCGTTGCGGTCAAACCTCACGCATCGCCCGTCTTTCATGCCATGCAATATCTCATGGGGTTGCAGACCGAAGAGAAGCTCAGAGCGTTTCGAGGCTATGGTGGTGCCCAATCCTATCCTAGTCGCACCAAAGACATCGACGACGTCGATTTCTCGACCGGCTCGGTCGGTCTGGGCGTGGCGATCACCGCCTTCGCGTCGATCGTTCAGGACTATTTGGCGTCGAAGGCCTGGTCGACTGAGCGGCCTACCGGTCGGATGATTGCGCTGGTTGGCGATGCTGAGCTTGATGAAGGCAATGTCTATGAGTGCCTGCAGGAGGGATGGAAGCACGATCTTCGACATTGCTGGTGGATCATCGATTACAACCGGCAGAGCCTGGACGGTGTTGTCCGCGAAGGCCTATGGCAGCGGATTGAGGCGATCTTCAAGGCATTTGGCTGGGAGGTGGTTCGACTCAAATATGGTGCCCTTCAACAAGCGGCGTTCGCCGAGCCGGGAGGCGACCGACTTCGCGAGTGGATCGACAAATGCCCGAACCAACTCTATTCGGCTCTTACCTATCAAGGCGGCGCAGCATGGCGATCCAGGCTGATGGACGAAATCGGCGACCAGGGAGCGGTTGCCGCCTTGCTCGACAAAAGAACCGACGCGCAGCTTCAAGAGCTCATGCTCAATCTTGGCGGCCATTGCGTCGAGACGCTGGTCGATGCCTTTGACGCGATCGATCATGATCGGCCGACGGCATTCCTCGCTTACACCATCAAGGGTTGGGGCACGCCGCTTGCAGGCCACAAGGACAACCATGCAGGTCTCATGACCCCAGACCAGATGGCTGCCTTCCAGGCTGACATGGGTATTGCGCTAGATGATGAATGGGACCGGACAGCCGGTGTCGGCGATGTCGACGCCTTTGAGTCCTTCCTGTCCAAGATTCCCTTCTATCAGAGCGGAACCCGCCGCCGCATGGCTGCCAGGGTTGAGACATCCGGGCCCGTGCCGCTCGATGATCGTGAGCAGTCCACCCAGACCGGTTTCGGGAAGATCTTGGATCAAATCGCGCGCCAGGATTCGGCCCTTGCCGAGCGCATTGTGACCTCGTCTCCTGATGTTACTGTATCGACAAACCTGGGCCCCTGGGTGAACAGACGAGGCTTGTTTGCCCGTGGCGAGCAGCCTGATACGTTTCGTGATGAACGCATTCCGTCAGCGCAAAAATGGCGTTTTTCGGCGGAGGGACAGCACTTGGAGCTCGGCATCGCCGAGATGAACCTGTTCCTGCTCCTCGGTGCTGCTGGCCTAGCCCATTCGCTCTTTGGCGAGCGGCTGTTGCCTGTCGGAACGGTGTATGACCCTTTTGTCATGCGGGGTCTCGATGCGCTCAACTATGCTTGCTACCAGGATGCCCGATTTATCATCGCTGGCACGCCGAGTGGTGTCACGCTTGCGCCCGAGGGCGGCGCTCACCAGTCGATCGGGACACCGTTGATCGGCATGAGCCAAGACGGCCTCGCGTCTTTTGAACCCGCCTTCCTCGATGAGCTTTCGACGATTATGGACTGGGCGTTCGACTATCTTCAACGCGACGGCGAAGGCGATCCTGACGAACGCACGTGGCTTCGTGACGAGACGGGTGGCTCCGTTTATCTTAGGCTTTCCACCAGGCCGATTGAACAACCGTCACGTCGCGTTGCCGCTTCCTTTCAGCAAGGCGTGATTGACGGCGCCTATTGGTGGCGAGAGCCAGGACCAAATGCTGACCTGATCATCGCCTATCAAGGTGCTGTTGCACCAGAGGCGCTCGAAGCTGCAGGCCGGATTGGCGAGGATCGGCGCGACATCGGCGTTCTCGCGGTCACGTCAGCTGATCGCTTGAATGCGGGCTGGACGGCGGCGCAACGCGCTCGGCGACGAGGTGTCGCGGACGCCGCCAGCCATATCGAGCGGTTGTTCGAGAACCTCCCGCCTCATTGCACCATCATCACGGTGACCGACGGTCACCCCGCCGCACTCGCGTGGTTCGGGTCCGTCATGGGCCACAAAACGGCCCCGCTTGGTGTTGAGCATTTTGGCCAGACAGGTTCTGTCGCCGATCTCTATCATCATTTTGGCATCGATGCCGACGCCATCGTCGCAACGGCACATGGCTTGGTGAAGGGGCGGCCTCTTCGAAACCTGGGTCGAATCGCTTGAGCTTGGAGTAGGGCAGAGCGCGGCGACAGCAACATCCGGCGGAGCGGGCCCAGCCGTGTCGCCATGTTGACCTTTGGCCTTGCGGTGGCGTCTTTTGATCATGGTTGATCCATGAGCCCCCGGCAACATGGATCGGCCCGAACGCGGTGGCGCCTGTGGAAGCTGCCGATGCGTTTTGCTAAGGCTTCTGTCATGATGCCAACCTCATCGCAAGAAACGTGGGGACCGCATGTCCGAACCCATTCCCCTATCAGGCTACGTCGACAGGCTTTCCGGTCGTCCCGGCGATGTCATCGCCGTCAAAGTGTCCTCCTATCTGCCTGAAGATTATCAGGCGTGGCTGGTTCGCATTATTTCCGCCGACCCTAATCCGGATGGGCCGGGAATGATTGAGGAGTCGGTGCCAGCCGATTTCTCGGGGCGCTATCCCTCTCGCCCACAATCCTTTTTTCCTGGCTCCTATCTCCATATTGAGCGGCCGATCATGCTCGGTGGCGGCGCGCCAACCCTGGAGGCCGTCATCTGGCCAACACAGATCGATGGGCAAGAGCAGGTGGTCCTTGCTGTCGGTGACATGGCCTTGACGCTGCAAGCAGACGGATCGCTCGGAGGCAGGCTGGGATCGCATCGGGTTTCCACCGGCGTACCGATGAAGGCCAGGCATTGGTATCGCATTCAGTTTTCCTATGATCCCGCGAAGAAGCAGGTTGTGCTGACGCAGCAAGAGACCGGGCCAAAAGGGGATGTCGGGGATCCAGTGCAACGTTCGGCAGGAGCCCACGTCGCGCTCGACGAAGCTGCCGCGACTAGCGTCGCGGCGTGCCTCAAGGACGGGCAAGCATCTTGCTTCTTCAACGGGAAGATCGAGGCGCCAACCATTTATGTCGGCGGTGAGATCGCGGCCTGTTGGGACTTTGCTCATGGAATTTCCGGCACGCTCGTCAAAGATGTCGGGCCAAGGGCTTTGGATGGTGAGCTCGTCAATTTCCCGGCGCGCGGGATGACCGGTGCGCTATGGGACGGCAGCGAGCATTGCTGGCGTCACAAGCCGGCGCATTATGCGGCGATTCACTTTCACGAAGATGACATCTATGACTTTGGCTGGGAGACCGACTTTTCGTTTAGGATTCCTGGCGACTTGCCTTCTGGAGTCTATGCGATCCGGCTGCAGTCCGGTGTGCATTGGGACGCCATCCCGTTCTTCGTTTGCCCGCCGCTGCAGGGTCCTCGGGCGGACCTTTGCGTCCTTGCCTCGACGTTCACCTATGTTGTCTATGGCAATCATGCGCGGCCGGACTTTGCGCCCGAGTGGAAGGACGAATTTGCGCGCTGGGGAGCGTATCCGCACAACCCGGCTGAACATCGCAACTATGGCCTGTCCACCTACAATTACCACAGCGACGGTTCTGGTATTTGCCACGCGTCGCACCGTCGTCCACTCTTAAATCTGCGACCCGGTTACGTGACGTTCGGTTACGGACCGGGCTCCCGCCATCGCCACTTTCAGGCGGATAGCCACCTATGGGCTTGGCTTGAAAAGAAGGGGTACGTCTACGACATCGTTACCGATCAGGAACTCCATGATGACGGCGTAGAAGCACTTCGCGGCTACAGGGCGGTGATGACCGGAAGTCATCCCGAGTACCACACGCAGGCGACCCTAGACGCCCTTCAGGACTATCGAGATCACGGCGGTAAGTTGATGTATCTCGGTGGCAATGGCTTCTATTGGCGCGTGGCGCTGCACCCAACAGAAGACGGGACGATCGAGATACGCCGTGCGGAGAGCGGCATTCGTGCTTGGGCGGCGGAACCTGGCGAATACTATAACGCCTTTGATGGAGCCTATGGCGGCTTATGGCGGCGAAATGGTCGGCCTCCGCAGGCCCTCGTGGGTGTCGGTTTCTCGGCGCAGGGCCAATTTGAAGGTTCTTACTATCGGCGAAAGGTCGAGGCGGATGACCCGGATGTCGGCTGGATCTTCGCAGGAATAGAGGATGAAATTCTCGGCGATTTTGGTCTCTCCGGCGGAGGCGCCGCCGGGTTCGAGTTGGATCGGGCAGACACGAGGCTCGGAACGCCGGACAATGTCCATGTGCTGGCAAGTTCGGAAGGCCACGGCTCATCCTTCGTTTTGGTACCGGAAGAGCAGCTTACCCATATCACCAACTGGCCAGATGAGCCCGAGGAGCGACTTCTGCGCGCCGACATGGTTTACTTCGACGTGCCGGGCGGCGGCGCCGTCTTCGCGACCGGCTCGATCACATTTTGCGGGTCGCTGCCAACACATGACTTCGACAACAATGTGTCGACCCTGTTGGGGAATGTGCTCGGTCGCTTCCTCAGATCGCCATGAGACCGTTCACCGACATAGCCGGGTCAGGCGATCGATCTTCAAGACTCCCAGGTGCATACCGACGCATCAAAGGATGCTCGGCAAGGCCGTCAAAGCAACTGGCCTTGGTCGCCATTGTCGTTTTTCGAGACCTTTGACCTCTGCTTTTTGGTTGGTGGAGCATCGGCCGTAATGACGGCCGGCGTGCTGCCATCCACGAACTCGATATCGACCCTGGTTGTGGTTCGAGCGCTGTCGGCTGTCGTGACCGGGCGCCCTTGTTCGTCACGGACGAGTGCGAAGCCCCGGGCTAATGTGCCCTGATAGCTATAGCTTTGAAGCAGGCTACTTGCAGCGGCAAGCCGATCCGATGCCTGGCCGACACGACTCCGGGTGGCATGGTCTGCGCGCAGGCCCAAATCCTTAATCGACGCTCGGTGCCGTGGAAGACGGGTTGCTAATTCGTCGAGGTTCAATCGGCGTTCCAGCCGCGTGAACTCGTTTTGGCGCTCGCGAATGGTACTTCGGAACAGTTGGTCAAGCTGGCTTGCCGGTCCTTGAAGCCTAAAGGTCGCGTCTTTTAGCAAACTCGATGCACTGCCCAGCCGAGCCTTGGTTTCTGCGAGCTTGTGGCGGGCACGGTCGATATGGGAGCGAAGGCCGTGTGGCAGCCGCTCGGTAAGCTCGTCGAGGCGCTGCCCGGCTTGGCCGAGGAGCGTTGTCGGATCAGGTAGACCGCGCGCGAGACCGTCTATGGATTGGCGACGTTCGCGTAGGCTTCGATTGATGCCATTGGAGAGACGCGCTCCCAAGTCTACTAGGCGAGACGACAGTTCGGCATGGACCGGTACGGCACGTTCGGCGGCGGCCGTCGGCGTTGGTGCGCGTTGATCGGCAGCAAGATCGATCAGGGTGGTGTCGGTTTCATGGCCGACCGCTGATATCAGTGGGATCTCGCTTTCCGCCGCGGCGCGGGCCACAATTTCTTCGTTAAATGCCCACAGATCTTCGAGCGAACCGCCGCCCCTCGCCACAATCAGGACATCTGGCCTTCCAATCGACCCGGTGGCAGGCAGGTCATTGAAACCGCGAATGGCGGCGGCCACTTCATCCTTGGCTCTCTCCCCTTGAACCGCGACCGGCCAAAGAAGAACCTTGCGCGGAAATCGCTCATGAATTCGATGGAGAATGTCCTTGATCACGGCGCCTGTCGGGGATGTCACGACTCCGATGATGTCAGGAAGGAAGGGCACCTCGCGTTTCCGCTCGTGATCGAACAGTCCTTCGGCTGCGAGTTGCTTCTTGCGCTCCTCAAGCAACGCCATAAGGGCGCCGGCACCCGCAGGCTCAAGTCGTTCCACCACGATCTGATATTTGGAGCGTCCGGCATAGGTCGTGACTTTGCCAGAGGCGACGACCTCTAAGCCGTCCTCCGGCTGAAATGTCAGTCGTCCCGCCGTTCCGCGCCAGCAAACGCCATCGATCAACGCTTTGTCATCCTTCAGCGCGAAGTAGAGATGTCCGGAAGCAGCGCGCTTGAAGCCGGAAATCTCGCCACGGACGCGAACGTAACCATAAGCATCTTCGACGGTTCGTTTGAGCGACCCGGAGAGTTCGCTCACCGTGAACTCGGCAACGTTGGCGCGCGACGTGTCGGGGATCTTTGGTTCAGCTGACGGCATGCTTACTCCTGCTATCCTGCAAACGGCATACGCGCCGATAGGTTTCGGATCAAGTCTACCGCTCCAAATGGACGTGCCGTGACTGTCACCATGGGATTTCTAGTTTCAAAAACACTTCCTCTTTCAAGTTGAACCAAAACGAAAAAACCGCTGAGAGGATGAACTCTTCGTTGATTTCCCAAGAACGCTATGGTCAATGTCAACGCGCTTGCGCTGTGTTGGAGAACAGGGAGCTGGCATAACGCCGAAGTTTAGCGTCGCTCGTATTGGGGCGGGTGATCGTTGTCTTTGGCAGGGGAGGCTGATCGAGGTGCAGACGTTGGAGACGTCTCGTCCTTCGATTTGGATAGGATATCATCGGTGCTTCGTTGCCTGATGTCATAACGCTACGAATAGGCTTTTGGAGGGAATATTATGGTCGGTAATGTCGGACCGGCGTTTGGTTCGCCCGCAGAGGTGCGTGCGCTGGGAGAAAAGCTCGGTAGCTTTGTCGGCGAACAGATTTTGAATCGCAGTGGTTTGGAGAATGTGCTTCCTGGCCTTTTTGGCGGCGGCCAGCATGGCTGCTGCAATCAGCAGACGCAGGCACTCCTCACGGACATTCGAGACATGCTTAGCCAGCTTTTGCAGCAGCAAAACGGCGATTGTGGACATCAGGCCCCGCATGGCTGCGGTGGTGGCGACGACATGTATGGTGGTTGCGGCGACGACAAGATGAAGGGCGGTCGTGGCGACGATCACATGTATGGCGGTTGCGGCGACGACAAGATGAAGGGCGGCCGCGGTGACGATCATATGTATGGCGGTTGCGGCGACGACAAGATGAAGGGTGGCCGCGGCGACGATCACATGTATGGCGGTTGCGGCGACGACAAGATGAAGGGCGGCCGCGGTGACGATCATATGTATGGTGGTTGTGGCGACGATAAGATGAAAGGCGGTCGTGGCGACGACTATCTCTATGGCGGAGCAGGCCACAACTATCTGAGTGGTGGTCGTGGTAACGACACCTATGTCATTGAGAATGGTAGCGATAACGTCATTAGTGACGGTCGTGGCAACGATAAGGTCAAGCTTGACGGCGACCGTGACGATTTCACTATGGAGCGTGACGGCGACGACTTGATCCTTACCAACAAGGAAGACGGAACGCGCGTTGTGATTAAGGATCAATACGCCGGTAAGGGTGTTGATTCTCTCGAGTTTAACGACGGTACGTTCGATGACTTCGATGGTGTCGGGGAAGAAGATTGTGGTTGCGAGCCTACCCCGCCGCCTTCGTGCGCTGATGGCCACGGTGAGGTTGTTCCGTTGCCTTATCCGATCCTTCAACCTTACGACGTCAGCGATGACCAAGGCGGGCATGATGGTGGTGATGGCCCGGGCGGCAGCGACTGCGGTTCCGACAATGACGGCGGCCAAGGCTGCTCGGTCTGAACCGCCATCGTTTTGGTTCGAAGATCTCTCTACATGCGGCGGCCCGGGCAACGGGCCGCTTTTTTTACCCGTTGACCGCAAGCGATGCCGCCGGTCAGGCGCTTTTCTGGAGGCTGGGCTAGTTGCGCAAATTCTTCTTGAAGAGTTGCTCTTTTTCGCGCTTCCAGTCCCGGTCCTTGATGCTATGGCGCTTGTCGACCGTCGTTTTGCCTCGAGCCAGGCCGATTTCAAGTTTGGCAAGACCGCGCGGGTTGAAGTAAAGCGACAGAGGAATGATCGTCTGCCCCTTCTTCTTCACGGCACCCGCGAGCTTTGCCATTTCCTTTTTCTTCAAAAGGAGCTTCCGGGGCCGCTTCGGCTCGTGATTGAAGCGATTACCGCCGCGGTATTCAGAGATCGTCGCGTTGATCAAAAAAATCTCGCCGCCCTGCTCGGCTGCGTAGGCCTCGTTGATCGTGGCACGACCGTCGCGCAGTGATTTAACTTCGGTGCCAACCAGCATGAGACCGGCCTCGAAGCGTTCGTCGATGAAATAATCGTGGGTGGCCCGGCGGTTTCTGGCGACGACCTTCCGTCCGGGGACCTGCTCTTTAGCCAAGCTCTTAGTTCATCAGGCCGGCGGACACCATCGCGAGATCGACCGCCTTCTTGGTCGACTCAGAGCAAGGCACCATGGGAAGACGCAGTTCCGCGTCGGCTTTGCCAAGGCGAGACAGTGCGTATTTCACTGGCGATGGACTGGTTTCCATGAACAAGGCTCGATGCAAGGGCATCAAGCGTCGATGGATCGTAAGGGCCTCAGCCGAATCGCCTTGCTGCCAAGCGGTGTGCAGGTCAGCGCAAAGGCGAGGTGCAATATTGGCTGTTACCGAAATGGCTCCATCGCCACCATGGGCGAGGAACGCCAAGACATTCGCGTCTTCTCCAGTGAGTTGGCAAAAGTCGTTGCCACAGGCACTGGTGGTCAGCACGGGGCGAGCCATATCGCCGGTCGAATCTTTCACACCGACGATGTTCGCTTCCTCCGCAAGGCTGCTCATCGTCTCGACGCTCATGTCGATAATGCTGCGGCCCGGAATGTTATAGATGATGACCGGCAAGTCGACGGAATCGATGATCGCTTTGTAGTGTGCATAGAGGCCGGCCTGGGTCGGCTTATTATAGTAGGGAGTGACCACGAGGGCGGCATCTGCTCCGGCTTCTTTTGCATGCCGCGTGAGATCGATCGCTTCCGCCGTCGAATTCGAGCCGGTGCCCGCAATGACCGGAATGCGCCCGGCGACTGCGTCGATCGTGATCTCCACCACCCGCTTGTGTTCGGCATGGTCGAGCGTCGGCGATTCGCCGGTTGTCCCCACGGGGACGATAGCATTAGTACCTTGGTCGACATGCCAATCGACCAAGTTGCGAAGCGTCTTTTCGTCGACGGCCCCGTTGCGAAATGGCGTGATCAACGCCACAATAGACCCGCGAAACATTGTATAAATCCCTATAGCGGACTATGGCTTGGTAAACCCAGCCGCACCATAGGAGGAGCGGGCGGTCGCGGCAAGTGGAGCCTGATTTTATGGCGTCGGTGGCGCAAATCGATTCGGGGGAGTTCTACACTTGGTCATGAGGCAACGCAGGATGTTGCGGCGTTGATGGATAGGGTCGCAGTAAAGCGTCCCTCGGTCCGGCGTTCGTCGTTTGATGTCGTTGAGCATCGCGTTCGCTGTCTAGGCAGGACCAGCTGGTTGCTGGTGTTTCTGTCGCTACTCGCCTTGCCTTGGATCCTTCAAGGTGAGGTTGAGGCAAAGCTGGGCGTCGGGGATTATGAGGTCATCGGTGACGCGCTGCGCGCGGCTGACATGGATCAGTGGCAACGTGCCGAGCGTTTGATGAGCACTGTTGACGACCCGTTGGCCACAAAACTCTTTCAGTGGATCAGGCTGATCGAGGATAGGAACGACGCCGACTTCGACACCCTCGCGACCTTTATCATCGAGAATCCCGATTGGCCCCGTATCGACGAATTGCAAGAGCGTGCCGAAGCGCGCCTGATCGATTCAGCTGATAAGGCGCTGACCGCTGACCTATTCGACTTGCGTGAGCCCTTGAGCACGCGCGGTCATATTCGCTTCGCCGAGGCCCTCTTCGCTGACGGCGAGGTCAACGAGGCATCGCAACATGTCAGGCGGGCTTGGGTGAAAGGGGACTTTTCGAAAAAAGAAGAGACCGCGTTCCTAAAGCGCCATGGACGGAATTTGCGCCCCGGCGATCACAGCGCTCGGCTGGAGCAGCTTCTTTGGGACCGCAATTGGCGGGACGCCAAACGGATGTTGCCGCGGGTTTCGAAGGCCTATGCCAAGCTTGCAAAAGCGCGAATCGCCCTGCAGACTCAATCGCCCGGGGTCGACCAAGCGATCAATGCGGTGCCCGCGGAGCTGGCAGGTGATCCCGGCCTTCTCTTTGATCGAGCGCGTTGGCGTCGTCTGAAGCGCAAGCATGATGGCGCCAAGGAAATCCTGCTCGACCCGCCTGACCGGTTGGTTCGGCCTGAACGTTGGTGGTATGAGCGGTCCTATCATGTTCGCCGTGCTATCGAAGCGAGAGAGTTCCAGGACGCTTACGATCTTGTCAGCCGGCATCGGCAGCTCAGCGGAGGCGACTATGCCGAAGCCGAATGGCTCTCCGGTTGGCTAGCGCTTCGCTTCATCAATCGCCCCAAGACCGCTTTTCGTCATTTCGTTCGTCTCTACGATCGCGTTGTAGCCCCTGTGCGCCAAGCGCGAGCGGCCTATTGGGCCGGGCGATCGGCGGCGGCTTTACGAGACGAAGCCGGCGCCGTTGCCTGGTATCGACGCGCTGCCTTGCATGCCGCCAGCTTCTACGGGCAGCTTGCCCGTGTCGAGTTGAACGGTGAGGCGGTCTCGACGGTTGCATCCGAACCGACGGCCGATGAGCGAGCTGCCTTTGAGGCCAAGGAGCTTGCGGCTCTCGCTCGCATGTTGATTGCCGTTGGCGACCAGCATTATCTCGATGACGTTCTTAAGGAATTGGCTGCGAAGGCCGAAACGGCCACCGAGATTGGTATGATCGCCGACTATGCCAATGCGGCCGGTCGTCCTGTTTTGCTGGCAAGGCTCGGCCGTACGGCGGCATTCGACGGTAAAGTCTATGAAAAGGCGGCCTTCCCAATCCCAAAGATCGAAGGTCTCTTGCGGCCCGTCGCTGAGGTCGAGCCATCGCTTCTCCTCGGCGTCGCCCGTCAAGAAAGCATGTTCAGACGCGATGCCAAGAGTCCCGCAGGCGCACGCGGCTTGCTGCAGCTCATCCCATCGACAGCGCGTCTTGTGGCAAAGCGGGCCAAACAACCCTATGACCGCGATCGCCTACTCGCTGACCATGATTACAACGCCGCCTTGGGTGGGCACTACCTTGAGCTTCTGATCGAGCGTTTCGACGGATCATTGCCGCTCGTCCTCGCTGGGTATAATGCGGGTCCGCTGCGGGTGAAGCGTTGGCTCGAGAAGCATGGCGATCCTCGCGAAGGTGATCGGTATGCCCTCATTGATTGGATCGAACTGATCCCCTATCCGGAGACCCGAAACTATGTGCAGCGGGTCCTTGAGGGGCACGAGGTCTATAAAAGGCGCCTTGCCGAAGCCGATGTTGAGATGATCGACTATCCCGGCATCAATCTCTTGCACCCACCCCCGATTCCCGTGGCAAAACCGGCCTATGAGGCGCCCGACGTGGTCGTGACTGAGGCAGATTCTTCAGCCTCTTTGGAGGTTCATCGGCCGTCGCTAAAGCCCCTCAATACGGCGGTTGGGGGACCATTGACGCCGGTGGGCAAGCCTAGCTTTAACGACGCCGGAGCGAGGAACGTGGCTTCAGAAGAGGGTGAGAGTGATCCCGTTGTCGAGGTGCCGAAACTATGAGTCGGGTTGTGATGACGCTGATCGACGCCTGCGTTTTCGATGCGTATGGCACGCTCTTCGATGTGCATTCTGCCGTCGGCCGGCTGCGCGGCGATGTTGGGCCAAAGGCGGATGAGTTGTCACAAATCTGGCGAACCAAGCAGCTGGAATATACCTGGCTTCGTTCGCTCATGGGTGAGTACAAGGACTTTTGGCATGTGACCGGCGATGCGCTCGACTATGCGCTTGCAAGGACCGGCGTTGATCCCACCAATATCCGTGATCGACTGATGGATGCTTATCTTGGTCTGGATGCGTATCCTGAGGTGCCAGCCATGCTCGGCAAGCTCAAAGCAGCGGGTCTCAAGACCGCAATCCTGTCCAATGGCGAGCCCAATATGCTCGAGGCTGCGGTCAACGCTGCCGGGCTCGGCAGCCTGCTCGACGAGGTCCTCTCCGTTGACGATCTCAAGATCTTCAAACCGGATCCGTCGGTGTACCAGCTCGCTGTTGATCGGCTTGGCGTCAAGGCCGACAGCATCGCCTTTCAATCATCAAATGCCTGGGATGTTCATGGGGCGTCGGTGTTTGGCTTCAGACCTGTCTGGATCAATCGCTTTGGCGCGCCTGTCGAGCGCTTACCCGGCGGTGCCGAGCATGAGATGGCTGACCTGACCGGCCTTCCCGATCTGCTCGGCATTTAGGGGATCGCCGAACAAGGGCGGAGAACCTCAATGTGCAATCAAGAAGGCCTTCCGGTATTCTCCGATGTCCTGGATGCGTCAAAGAGACTGAACGGAGTCGCGCGAAAGACGCCTCTCTTGGAATCGGATCTGCTGAACCAGCGTATTGGTGGGCGGTTGCTGATCAAGGCTGAGCCGTTGCAACGCACAGGCTCGTTTAAGTTCAGAGGCGCTTATAACGCGATTAGCCGGGTGATCGAACGGGATGGTAAGCGACCAGTGGTCGCTTTCTCCTCCGGCAATCACGCCCAAGGTGTCGCGCTTGCCGCCAAGCTTCTTGGCGTGCCTGCGACGATCGTCATGCCGTCAGACGCTCCGGCGATCAAACGGAACAATACCGCCGCTTATGGTGCTGATGTTCGACTCATGGACCGCTACGGCGAGAGTCGGGAAGAGATTGGCGCTGACATCGCGAAGACCACGGGCGCCGCGCTCATCAAACCTTATGACGATCCGAATATCATCGCAGGGCAGGGGACCGCGGGCCTCGAGCTGGCGGAACAGGCGCAGATGATGGGAGCATCGCTCGACGCGGTTCTGATTTGTTGCGGCGGCGGTGGGTTGACGGCTGGTTCAACGCTGGCGCTTCGAGAGTCCCATCGCGAACTCCCGATCTATGCCGTCGAACCTGAGGGCTATGACGACACCAAGCAATCACTCGACGCCGGGGAGCGACGTTCCGTCACGATCGGGGTGCCAACACTTTGCGATGCGCTCTTGGCGCCGACGCCTGGCGTGTTAACTTTTGCGATCAACAAGACGCTCAATGTCCAGGGCCTTGTCGTTACGGACAAAGAGGCATTGGCAGCGATGGCCATCGCGTTCGAGACGCTGAAGCTTGTCTTGGAGCCTGGCGGTGCTGTGTCGCTTGCGGCGGTTCTTTCGGGGCGAGTCGAGACTAAGGGCCGAACGCTCGCCGTGATCGCATCTGGTGGCAATGTCGATCCGGCGGTCTTTGAGAAAGCGCTTGCGCAAACGGCGATCTAGGATCCCACGACAGCATTTTGGAGCCAACCGATGAAGCGATTACTTGTTCTGCTCGCCTTACTGGTGATCGCTGGTATCATCGGAGTGTTTGTTCCTTGGCATGGCGATGCGCCCAGTATCAATGCCGTTGGCGATCCCGAGCGTGGTGAGTATGTGCTCGCCATGGGAGGGTGTGTTGCATGCCATACCGATGCGAAGAACGGGGGTGCTTTGCTGGCCGGCGGAAGAGCGCTTGCAACGCCATTTGGTGTTTTCTATTCATCCAATATCACCCCCGATCCTGAGGCCGGCATTGGAGGGTGGACAACTGGTGACTTCGTTCGCGCCATGCGCCAGGGATTATCACCAGATGGACAACATTATTATCCCGCGTTTCCCTATCCCTCCTATGCCAAAATGACCGAACAGGATTTAGTCGATCTCAAGGCCTATCTGGACACGGTTGAACCGATTGGCACACAGGTCGAGCCTCATGACATCGGTTTTCCCTTTAACATTCGCCAAAGCCTCGTCGGCTGGAAGTTGTTGTTTTTCGATGACAGCCCCTTCGAACCCGATCCGGGCCAGTCTGACCTTTGGAACCGTGGCGCTTATCTCGTGCGCGGTCCAGGCCATTGCGGCGAATGCCATACGCCTAGAAACCTGCTGGGAGGACCGGACGAGAGCCGCTACCTCGCCGGCAATCCCGTCGGCGCCGAAGGCAAGGCGACCCCCAATATCACCCCGCATGACACCGGCATTGCCGATTGGAGTGAGAATGACATCGCGTTCTCGCTCGAGAGCGGCCTCACTCCAGATTATGACAGTTTTGGAGCTGGTATGGGTGAGGTGGTCAAAGACGGCACGAGCAAGCTCACTAGCGAGGACCGCGAAGCGATCGCAGCCTTCTTGATCTCATTGACGCCGATCGAAAGTGCGGCCCCATCGGCGTCATCGACAGAGGACTGAAACAGCAAGCCGAGGGTCGATCCACGCCTGATATTGATCGATGCACATCGTCGCCGGATTGTCATCAAAGGGCGTCCTGGAGACGCGTCCGGTAACGTACAACGAATCAGACGACAGCCCTCCAAACCCGCCGACGTTGTCGTCGGCCGATCCGACTGTCGCTACGGCACCAAGCTCCAGCGGCGCTCGGATCATCGGGCGCATGAAGACGCCCTGATGGAGCACTTTGATCCCGATGGGGTGTTGGCTCGGATGATCTGTGGACACGCGAAGCGGTCCTTTGCCGGCCGACGTGTCATTCATCCCCTATCATCACAACGGCATGTTCGCCTTGACCAGGTGATCGGCGACAATTGACGTCGCCCAATCCCCGATCCTTGGCAAAATGACGCACCATGACCTCGCGACTTGCGTCAGAGGCTGGCACGCCATCGGTCTGGCCTCGTTGGCCTTAGAGGGTCGGGCACATCAGCTGCTGCAACCCTCGCTGAGCTAACGCGTCAGGCTGACTGGAGCGCCGCGAAGGGTTGGTCGTTTGATCGGCCGAATAGCTTGAAGCCACGCCTTTTCGCCTGGGGCTCAGCCATCGTCTCGGATTCGCGGGAATTTTGAAGAACGCGAGCCTGTTGCTGCAAGAGCGCGCGCAATTGCTGACTGGTCTGCCTCGTCTCTTCCTCAACGATATCCCGATCAACGGGGTCGACGTAAGACGTCGAAGGGCCAGCACCGAGGATCAAATCGTCCCCATCCAAATCGTCGCTTGCCTCATCGATCGAAGCGTCATTGTCCAGCATGAACAAATGGTCAGAGCTGTCCATTGAGAGGTCAGTATCGACCGGTACGCCCGTTTCGAGGGGTGAGTTGCCGGTCATCTCGGCGACGTCATTGAGGCTGTGATCCTCAAGGATCTGCTTTCGATCGATACCGAGATCGTCACAGATCTGAAGGGCGCGTCCCATAAATTCCTCTGCCATTTCAGGGTCATGAGGACGAAACTCAATCCCAGTCTTTAGCAAATCCTTGGCCAATGCAATGGCATCGGAAACGTCCAGTGACATGCGGATTCCCCCTTTTGGTTTAACCCATGCGCTCTTGGGCGGCTCTTAATGTTTACAGATCGCCGGACCATTTATTCCGATTGGACATTTTGTCGAGGCCAGAGTTGCGTTAAGCGATAGGCGTAGATCACCGAAATGTTAGGGGCTGACGTCTTGCCGCCGATGTCATGAGGGCGTTGCAATTCGTGAGGTGTCGTATCGACATCAGCCGCCAGAATGTCCGCCTGCAACGGCCTCCAGCCCGCTGCCGCCAGCCATGACAAGAGCCTCGAGACAGTGGATCTCATCTGTGTCTTTTAACAGGAGGCCCGGAATCCAGTTGAGGGAGGCCGTCTCGACTTGGGCATGATCGATTGTTCGATCGCTCACACGATAGACCACGTTGTTGGGCTGGCTGATACGTTGTGCCAATGAAGGGGGCAGGCGCAAGAGCCGGCCGAGCAAGACGATGTTGGCGGCTTCATGGGCGACAATGGCGAAGGGCCGTGCGGCCCGAAGATTGAGCTGAGGAGCGATCGCGTCGTTGATCAGCGACGCCATACGTCGATCGACATCATCATAGCACTCACCATCCGGCCAGCGAGTGTGCCATTTGTCCTGCTCCCGCTTCTTACGGAATCCAGGCCAGCGTGCGTCGATTTCGTCAGCTGTTAGCCCTTCTGCCGCGCCAAAGCGCATTTCGGCGAGCCGCGCATCCTCTTCGTCGTCGATGGAAAGATGGGCAGCGATCATCGATGCTGTGGTCTTGGCACGTCCGAGCGGACTCGTCAGCATGTGTGACGGCGGCGCACTTTCCAGGGCCTTGGCGATCCTTTCAGCTTGATGTCGGCCCGTCTCAGTCAGCGGCGAGTCCTTCGAGCCCTGTAGTCGCTTGGCCCGGTTCCATTCGGTCTGGCCATGTCGGATCAGGTAGATGGTTCGTGCCTCAGACATAGCGGATTCGGGCATCCAATCGGTTCAGCCCATGCCAAACGGTCTCGGCAAGATCAAAGTCTTCGGCGGTGTTGATGTCCAAAACCTCTATTTTCGACACCACCAAGGGGTAACAACTCTCAACATTCATACGCTTCTTGTGCGCAAGTGCATGAGCGGTCTTTGTGACATAGAGGCCGGTCGTTTCAAAAACTAGAGGTTCCAACTCAAAGCTGTTGGGAATGGTGCCGTCGGCTCGAAAATAGGCGGGGCGACCATCGACCCAAGGATAGAATGCCTCTTTGCCGCAAGCACAGACGCTGTCGACATCGTGCTCGTCAATCGCCCGGATCGCGGCGGCATAGGTTTCGGGGCGGATGAACGGGGCGGTCGGCACCGCCTGCATGACCAGGCGCGAGTCCTTGTAGTTGCTGGCTTGCCAATACATGAGATCATCGCCTGTCGTGGCGTTGCTTGCGAGTTCTGGCGGGCGTCTTAACGGTTTGGCACCGTAGCGCTTCCCCAATTCCAGGATCTCTTCATTCTCGCTATCAATCACCACAAGATCAATCAGCTCGCAGGCAAGCGCATTGCGGATGGCGTGGCAAAACATCGGCACATCACCAAGCTTTCGCATGTTCTTGCCCGGTACCCGTGTGCTTTGTCCCTTGGCGTGGACGAAAGCGACGACGTCGGGCGACGACTTACGCTCATAGCTCATCGGCATGATTTAGGCCTCGAATTTGGCGCGATCGTCGAGGTATTTGCGCCCATATTGATGATCGATCAAAAAGTCCCGTTCCGTCGATGACATGCCGAAGCTGGATCGAAGGGCTTCTTTTGGCAGCATGTCGACATAGGGTGTTAGATCCTTCACGGAGCGAGCGATCGCCACCATGCGCTGATATTCGTCAGGCTCCAGGCTGCACTCGATGTGATGCACGAAGGAATGGCGGGAAAGGGCAAAGTGACGCTCGACCATGTCCGCGCCCAGCGCGATCGCGGCGAGAGAGGGTTCGATACCGATTTCATGGCCGGAATAGCCGACTTTGATACGCGCATCGCCGAACTCGCGCTTCATCACCGGGATATTGCCTAGCCGGAGGGCTTCGGGCGGGCAGGGATACTGCGCGACGCAGTGGAGCACATTGATGCGATGACGCGGAAACATGTCGAGCGCTTGCTCGATCTGGCCAAGCTCGCTCCCGGCGACGGAGATAACAATGCGTTTGTCTTCGGGGATACGATCGGCGGTGGCCTTCAAGAAGTCGAGATTTCGGGCATTGATCGAGGCGACCTTATACATCGGCATGTCATAGCGTGACATGAAGTCGTAGGAGGCTTCGTCCTGGATGGTTGAAAACCACGGAATGTTCTCAGCGACGCATTTGTCGTCAAAGCGCTGATAGTCGTCGTGGCTGAATTCAAAGATTGTGCGGTAATCCCGATAGGTTTTGCCATAGGGATTCTCGTAGGCAGAGTTGAGTTTTTCCTGACTGTAGAATGTTTCGACGTCTTTCTTCTGCATCTTGATAACGTCGGCACCTGCCCACGTCGCGGCCTCGACCATACGGAGAAGGACGTTAAGATTGCCCATGTGGTTAGTGGTGAATTCGGCGACGAATTCCATCGGTGACCCCTTTTCCCGGCGGTTCGCTATCGGCAAGCACGCGTCGACCTCACGTTTCGCCCGAGCTGTCGCTGCTGGACCACTGCTCACGCGTCGTCGAAGGCAATGTCGAGGCCCCCAGGGGCATCGGACCACCGACCTGCAGCGCTTCACCGCAGCTCGGTGTAACACAACTAAAACAAGAATAAAATAGAAAGATATACAACTTATAATACATATTCTCAGAATCTTATGCCGGTGTTTTCGGAGCTGGGAAGGCGCCGGCTCGTTCGACGAGCCCAGGGATCATTGAAGGTTGAAGCAAGATGCCTTGAACGGACCGTTGGTGAAGATGTCGACTTAGGAGCCGATCATCGGTCGCTACGTCTTCGGTCGACCGACGTCATACGATTGACGTGATCTAGACGTTGAGGAGCAGCGCGCATGAGCACCGTATCACCAGGCTGTGAAGCCGCCGTCCATGACCAGGTTGGCACCGGTCGTATAGGACGAGGCGTCGGAGAGCAGAAAGACCATGCCACCCACATACTCGGTCGCCATCGCCATGCGGCCTAAGGGCACTTTGGCACGGTATCGCTCTTGAAAGCCGGCATGCTGGTCATTGAACACGCCAGCTAGCGTGACGATGTTGGTGCGCACACCGTTGGGAGCCCAATAGGTCGCGAGGTAACGGGTGAGGTTATACAGGGCTGACTTCGACACAGAATAGGCTGCTGGTTTAAAGAACACCTCGCCGTTTTTACGTCGGTCCTCATAGAGGCCTTGATCCGGCGAGACCACGCCGTAAATCGAGCCGACATTGATGATCGAACCACGCCCCGCTTTGGCCATGGCACCGCCAATGACCTGACAGCATTGCATAACACCCTTGGTGTTCACATTCATGACGTGGTCGAAGGTCGCCTCTGGAAAATCTTCGAAGGGGCCAGTGACATCCGGCGGTGCGTCCGGCGTCGTGTCGATGCCGGCATTATTGATCAAACCGTGGGGCACGGATCCAAAATGCTCGATCACGTCAGCCAGACCGTCTTCTAGCGACGACCGGCTGGTGACGTCTGCTTTGACGAACTGGAGATTGGGATTGTCGAGGTGGTCACCATAGCGAGCGTGGATGCGGGCGCGGTCGGTGGTCAGGTCAAAGACGGCAACCTTGGCGCCTTCATCGGCGAGACCAACAGCAAAGGCATGGCCGAGTTGACCGAGGCCGCCTGTGACGACGATCACGCGGTCCTTTAAATCAAACCTACTCATGGAGCCAACAACTCTCAAAAGCGATCAGATGATTATCAACTATAACACTATTTTATCCTATTGATATGCGCGCTAAGGAAGAATTTTTCATGATGATGCATCATGAGAGACCGGGTATTCTGCGATGATCACCGATGTCGTGGGGCCTTAGGCCGCTAGGGACGGTGATCACAGCCTCGGCCGCAATGGCCGCACCGCGCTGATGTTCGCCTTTGTTCTGGATTCACGCTAAGGTCCAGCCATCATCAGCCTTCGAGCAAAATAGATCGTCGTCCCGGATGCACCCGACTAGCGAACAACTTGATCAGGTCAAGTCGATCGGCCCAGCCACACTAGGAGAGCTGCAAGTTTGGCCGCCGGTGGTACTGGCACCAATGGCAGGGATCACCAATGCAGCGTTCAGGAAACTGTGCCGGCGTTTTGGGGCCGGGCTCTATGTGAGTGAAATGGCCACGGCGCGTGGCATTGTCGAAGACTGGCCGCGCTCGCGGGAGATCAGTCATTTCGCGCCGGACGAAGATCCGCGCAGCATTCAGCTGTACGCGACGGATCCATACTGGACCGGACGTGCTGTCGAGAAGCTCGTGAGCCAGAGCAGGGTTGACCACATCGATTTCAATTTTGGCTGTCCGGTGCGCAAGATTACCAGAAAGGGCGGCGGCGCCGCGCTGCCGCTCCGCCGGGCCCTGTTCCGAGAGATCTTGGCCGAAGCGGTGCGCCATGCCGGCAGTGTGCCAATCACCGTCAAGATGCGCCTCGGCGTTGATCAAAACCTTCAAACCTTTTTGGAGGCAGGCCGAATTGCGGAAGGCGAAGGGGTGTCCGCCATCGCCTTGCACGCCCGCACGGCGGCGCAGCTTTACTCTGGGAAGGCCGATTGGGCGCGCATTGGGGAGCTCAAGGCCGCCGTTACATCGATCCCGGTGCTTGGCAATGGTGATATCTTCGAGGCGGGTGATGCCCTCGCGATGATCCGCGAAACCGGCTGCGATGGTGTTGTCATAGGGCGCGGTTGTCTTGGACGTCCGTGGCTATTTCGCGAACTCGCTGATCTTTTTGATGGGCGCAGTCCTTTACCGGTACCGACCCTCGGCGGGGTTGCTGACGTTATGGTCGAACATGCACGCTTGCTGGTCGACCTACGTGGTGAAGACCTGGCGATGCCTGAGTTTAGGAAGCATGCAAGCTGGTACGTCCTGGGTTACGCAGTGTCACCGGCTGAACGACAAAGGCTTTGCCGTGTGCAAAGCCTGCAAGAGCTGGAGGACCTTGCCAGTGGGCTGGATCCCGAGCTTGAGGTTGATCCGAATGTGCTCAAGGCGCCGCGCGGCAAAGCCGGTAATCCGCAGAAAGTTGCGCTGCCAGAGGGTTTTCTTGCCAATCGTGACGATCCGATGCCAATTGGTGCCGAACCGCTGGCCGCTTTCTCCGGCGGTTGATCACGTCTTGGCGGCTTTGCAGCAGATTGGGACCTCTTGCATCCGGCGTTCGCGTCCATCGCCACCGCTTGAGCCAAAAAGCTGCGTCATCTAGGCTCGAGAGACAGCAAACATGTCCCCGCTGGGGACAGGAGAGTGGGATGCAAGGTAAGAGTTTTGTTGACCTCGTTGGCAACACGCCATTGGTGCACCTCAAGCGGGCTTCCGAAGAAACCGGCTGCACCATCCTCGGCAAAGCCGAGTTCTTAAATCCTGGCCAGTCGGTGAAGGATCGCGCAGCGCTCTGGATCATTCGCGACGCGGAAAAGCGAGGTCAGCTGCGCCCGGGCGGCACCATTGTCGAGGGCACCGCCGGTAATACCGGTATCGGTCTCTCGTTGGTTGGTAATGCGCTTGGCTACCGGTCGGTGATCGTCATGCCGGAGACGCAAAGTCAAGAGAAGAAGGACATGCTCCGACTTTGCGGTGCCGAACTCATTCTCGTTCCCGCTGTGCCCTATCGCGATCCCAACAACTATGTCCGCTATAGTGGTCGTTTGGCTGAAGAGCTCGCTGAGAAAGAGCCGAATGGCGCTATCTGGGCCAATCAGTTCGACAATGTTGCCAATCGACAGGCCCATATCGAAAGCACAGGTCCCGAGATCTGGGATCAAACCAAGGGTACGGTTGACGGTTTTGTCGCTGCTGTTGGTTCGGGTGGCACCCTTGCGGGGGTAGGCATGGCCCTCAAAGACCGAAACAAGGACATTCAAATCGCGCTTGCTGACCCGCTTGGTTCCGCAATTTTTAATCATTTTGCCTGCGGCGAACTCAAGGCAGAAGGCAACTCGATCACCGAAGGGATCGGCCAGGGGCGGATCACTAAGAACCTGGAAGGAGCGCCGATCGATGCCTGGTTCCAGGTTCCAGATGCCGAAGCGTTGGAGATCTGTTTCAACCTCGTCACCGAGGAAGGCCTGATCCTCGGTGGCTCGTCAGGGATCAATGTCGCTGGCGCAATCCGTCTGGCAAAACAGATGGGGCCTGGTCACACCATCGTCACGATCCTTTGCGACTACGGCAATCGTTATCAGAGCAAGATGTTCAATCCTGTGTTCCTAAGAGAAAAGGGTCTGCCGGTACCACCATGGTTGGAAACCGTCTGATCGTCTGCGGCGCATGAGAGAGGCGTTCGATCTTTTCTCTCAAAGATTGAACGATTGATTTCTCTTGCAGCCTTAAAGAAAAAATCGATTTTTTTCAGGACGTTGATGGCAATTTTTAATTGTTGTCCGTCAGAGCATGCGCCATGAACATTTCAAGATAGAGATGTGATTTCGTGGAGTTGCTTGATGGTTATGCTGATTGACGGAATGTACCGTGTCGATAATTTGCCGAAAGCCCCTCAAGAGACACCAAAGCCCACGACGACTCCTGTCGATGCGTCCGATCGCAAATTTTATGTTCGTGCCGCAGATCATGGCAACAAAGATGCCTTAGAGCGGTTCGACGCTGCGCTCGCTGCCCAGAGCAAGTCCACAGCGCCAACGTCGTCTTCGAGCGCTTCGCCGAAGCCGCATGTCGAGCCAAAGCGTGCCGACGACCCATCGGATCAGAAATTTTACAATATGGCTGCTGATCGCCAGAACAAGGTGATCGATCTCGAGAATCGCGCGGCCGATCTCCAGCGCGACATCGGCGCGCTCGGCACATCAGGAGGCTATGCCACGTCGGCGATGATGGCTGAGTTGGGCGAGGTCGAGGCAGAGCTTGCTGCCTTACAACCGGCAGCGGAAGGCACGGATGACGCGGGGCCGGCCAATGATCACACCTATGTCATCTCGACCCGATCCTTCGCGCCCCACGAGTCCTTTGGAGCAGGTTTTCAAGGCGACGATCGTGGCTATTCGACTGATCCTGACGTGACATCTCGTATTCACAGCACCATCACCTTCGACACCGAGGCGACAAATGCGGTGACGTCGTCAGACGTCGATGCTGAGAGCGATCCCAGCGTTCATCATCTGACACCGTTCTGGCAACCTCAGGAGACGCCGAGCGTGGAGGTTCTGTCACAGAATGTTGATCGTGATGGCAACACCACGACCGTTGATGTCCGCACGAAGCATCGAGGCAAGGATGCTTATGGCGAGCTTCTTGGTCTTGGCGTATTCGACATCAATCCCGCACCGGCAATCGATGTGGTGACCGATCTCCGTGTGGTCGATGATCGAGATGCACAGACGCTTACCATTTCGGGGCAACTTACCGGTGACAACTTCCCGGCGACCGAAGCCTTTATCACCGATCCCAGCGGACAGTCGGTCTTTTTGGGGACAGGAGGACCTCCATCGATTGCGACCCCATTTTTGAATTTGATGGGAGGCTTTGATCGCGATATCGCCGATATCGCTGTAACCATCAACACAGACGAACACGGCAATTTCGTCAGCGTCGCTGACGGTGAGACGGTCCATTCGATCGATGAGTGGAATAGGCAATTCACGCAGCAGCAACCTGACTTCACTGAGCCACCTGTCATCGCCGGCTTGAATGGATCATCGTTGGAAGCGCGCGAAGCCTATGGAGAAATCGGTGACGCTGCCAGCGATGGCTGGCGTGATATCCGCGAAGCTGACGGCGTGTTGGACACGATTGATGAGGTGCGCGAAACTGGCGGGCAGCTTCTTGTCGAAGGGGCCGAGGCGGCAGTTTCCATTCCCGCGGCGCAGGTTTTGGGCGATGCCGAGGCCGTCGTGAACATTGCTGATGCTGTTCTTCCCGGCGATGGCATCCATTTGTTGACCTGAATTTGCCTGAGACGCCGGGATGGTGGCCTGGCGGCTGATATGATTATCTCGGTTCGGCGATTGCGACACGATTAGTCGATCGCTATGACTTAAGGCGAGTTGAACCGTTGCGAGAATCGGGATGTCGACAGCAAGCCCCAACGCCTTAGTCACCACTGCTTGGCTCGCCGAGCATCTCAATGCTCCTGACATCCGCGTTGTCGATGCGACCTACACGCTGCCGACGCTGAAACGTAATCCTCACGCCGAATATGAGGAGGCCCATATTCCAGGGGCCGTTTTTTTCGATATCGACGACGTCGCGGATGAGAAGAACGAGCTGCCTCATATGGTGCCGGATGCGGCGAAGTTCTCGAGTCGAGTCCGAAAGCTTGGGTTGGGCGATGGCGTCCGTATTGTTTGCTACGACAATAATCGGTTTTCAGCGAGTGCTCGGGCATGGTGGATGTTTCGGATGTTCGGGCATGATGACGTCGTCGTGCTCGACGGCGGGCTTGGGAAATGGCGGGCTGAAGGGCATCAGATCGACGATCATCCCGTCACGCCGACGGAGCGACACTTCACTGCCAGGCAGAACAATCTCCTCTATCGCGACCTGGACCAGATCCGAGCCCATGTCGTCAATCCGACAGAGCAACTCGTTGATGCGCGTTCAGCCGGGCGATTTCGGGGGGAGGAAGTTGAGCCTCGGGCCGGTATGCGGGCCGGCCACATTCCGCATAGTCTGAATGTACCGCATGGAGATTTGGTCGCGCCTGATGGCACGTTTCTGCCGGTCAATTTGTTGCAAAAGCGGTTTGCGGAGGCGGGCATCGACCCGAGAAAGTCGATTGCGACGACCTGCGGTTCCGGCGTAACAGCTTGCACGCTTGCCCTCGCACTCTACCAACTCGGTGTGCCCGATGTCGCCGTCTATGATGGATCCTGGACCGAATGGGGCGGCCGAGCCGATACGCCGATCGAAACGTGATCGAGGCGAAGGCCGATCGGCGCATTCGGGGATGGATCCGGAGCCATGTGACCTACCTTGAAATGCGTGCGCCGCCCGACAGGCTGCCGGCGACGCCGCGGGACGGTGTCGAAGTTCGGCGGGCGGTTGATCCGACCCTGTCCTTTTACCGCTATCTCTATGACACCGTCGGCGGTGATTGGAATTGGACCGGCCGTCGTTTGATGGACGACCAGACGCTTGCTGGACATGTTCGGGATGCAAAGGTTGAGGTGAATGTACCTTGGGTCGAGGGCGTGCCAGCAGGTCTGATGGAGCTGGACCTGAGAGCGTTGCCCGAGATCGAGCTTCTTTACTTTGGCTTGGCGCCAGACTTCATCGGCAAGGGGCTCGGTCGCTTTGCGCTGGACTGGACCGTGGATCGAGCCTGGTCCTTTCGGCCGTCACGCCTTTGGGTTCATACCTGTGACCTCGACCATCCCAATGCGCTCTCCGTCTATCAGAAAGCTGGCTTCGTCATCTATGATCATGGGGGCGATCGCGATGCTGTGCTCCACGATATGACCTGGCCCCGCCGGAACGGCGTCGATGTCCCAGCTGATGAGATCGATCCAGCCTAAGCCAGGGCCCAACGTTTTCCGAAGGCAACCTTGGGCCGGCCCGGGTGAACAAGACCATCCCGCTTGGTCAGCGGGGAAGGATGCCCCAATAGTCGAAGTCGAGAAGGACGTCAGGGTCGTATTTGCCGTCGTCCAGCTTCAAGGGAAATGTATCGCAAGGGCGATCCTTGGTGGCGACCAGACGGATGCGAAGCGCACCCAAGTCCGGATGGCCGGGCAATTCCGCCTTATCGAGAATTTCCGACCAAGCGTAGATGGTGTCGCCGGCAAAGGCGGGGTTGGCGTGGGTGCCGGCATTGATGGCAGCGATGTGCAAAATGTTGCCGAGCCCATTGAAGGAGAGCGCACGCGCGATACTCAGGACATGGCCGCCATAGACGATACAACGGCCAAAGCGGCCATCCTTTTCCCGATGGTTGTTGAAATGAACGCGTGCCGTATTCTGATAGAGCCGTGTGGCGAGGCGATGTTCGGCCTCGTCGATCGTCATGCCATCGACATGATCGATCTTCTCACCGATGACATAGCTGTCGAAGCGGTGCATGGAACCAGCGAGCACACGGTCATAATGGCGCGGGCGCAAGCCTGGCGGCACGCTCAGCTGACCGGCATCGACATGGTCAGGTAGGTCAGGAACAACGGCCTCAGGTGCCGGATGGTCTGGGTCCCTCTTGTTGACCATGACCCAACGGTTGAAGCGGAGAATTTCCCGACCATCATCCTTGCTGGCACGGGTTTCAACCCAGACGGTGCCCGTCTTGCCGTTGGAGTTCTGCTTGACGCCGATCACCTTCGAGCTCGCGAGTAGGGTATCGCCGGGATAGAGGAGGGCGCCAAAGCGGCCGTCGGCATAGCCGAGGTTGGCGACAGCGTTCAACGAAACATCGGGTACGCTGCGTCCAAACACCATGTGAAACGTCAAAAGATCCTCAAGGGGTGAGCGCGGCAAGCCGGCCATACGCGCTAGCATCTCGGAACAATGAATGCCAAAGCGTGATCCCGTCAACGCCAGATAGAGCGCGGCATCGGCATCGGTGACAGTGCGCGGCGTCGCGTGGTGAATATCGTCGCCGAGCGCGAAATCTTCGAAAAAGCGGCCACTGACGGTCTTGGTCATGCAAAAAACCTGATTGATGGGGATGTCTACGTGTTGGATAGCCCGCGGGATGCTAGGAGCGATCTCCTTGCTCGATGGCAAAAGCGACGCTGGGTATTTTACGAATTTCTGTAGCCTTGTACGCGTCTGCCATCAAGAGTGGAGTTGCTCGGGCATGAATGCGCAAGCTATTGAAGTGGCGAGGACTTGTTACCATGTCGATGTCATCGTACGCTGTGGCAAAATGCGGGTAAGCAATAACAATGAAACGCTCTTTCGGCTGTCTGTCAAAGCACGCTCAACTCTTGATGACGTTGGCTGTGGCACTTGTCTTCGGATCCTCTGCGTTAGTTGCTGCCGATGGCATGATAAGCATTGAGCTGAATAAAGCAGAGGACACAGAGCAAGGGTGTAACTCTCTCTTTTTATTTGACAACCAAAGTGGCCACCAACTGAATAGATTTCAGGTCGATCTCGTATTGTTTGACGACAAAGGTGTGCATGCTCGTCGGCTTCTTCTCGACATGGCGCCACTGTACGACGATAAAAAAGTCGTGGCGTCATTTCTTATGAACGATCTTGCTTGCAATCAGATCGGTAGCATGTTGGTCAACGCGCTTCCGAATTGTGCGAATAGCACCGGCGCTGAGCTGGATTGCCTCGGCATGCTGGACGTGTCGTCAAAGAGTTCAATCCCACTGGAGAAATAGTCGGCCGGTGCAGGCAGACCGTATCAAGCGGGTATCGCCCGAATGGCGTTTGCCAAGGCCACCTGACGCTTAGCATCATCGACATGCAGATTCTCGACGAGTCGGCCGTCCACCACGACCACGCCTTTGCCCTCAGCGACCGCTGTTTGATGGGCTGCGATGATCTTTTCGGCTTGGGCCAGACTTTCGTCATCTGGCGCAAAGCTCTTGTTCGCAGCCTCAATCTGCTTGGGATGGATGAGGGTTTTGCCATCAAATCCGAGTTCACGACCTTGTTGGCAGGATTCGAGGTAGCCCTGATCATCGGCGAGGTCCAGATGCACACCGTCAAGCAGCGTCAGGCCAAAAGCGCGACCAGCCAGGAGACATAAACCTAAGGCTGTGATCATGGGCAGACGAAGGCGTGTATGGGCGGCCTGGAGTTCCTTTGCGAGATCGGATGTTCCCATAACAAACCCGGTCATACGAGGCGACGCGTTGGCAATCTCCTCAGCGCGTAACATCCCAAGAGATGTCTCCATCATGGCCCACACGCGGAGATCCGTCGGTGCGCCGGCCTGATCGAGAACCTCAAGAGACTGTCGGACACTGTCCGCGCTATCGACCTTCGGCAACAAGATGACGTCGGCGCCGGACGTCGCCGCTGCGGCGAGGTCGTGATAGCCCCATGGCGTCGCCAAGCTGTTGACCCTCAGAATCGTTTCCCGATGGCCATATCCACCGTCATTCAAGGCAGCACATACAGCGGCTCTTGCCGTTTCCTTCGCGTCGGGCGCCACGGCATCTTCAAGATCGAAGATCAGCCCATCAGCAGGGAGGCTACGTGCCTTGTCGAGCGCCCGAGGGTTCGATCCAGGCATGTAGAGCACGCTGCGGCGTGGGCGTATCGGGCTTGTCATGCGTTTTGCTCTCCGGGGTCCTTGTGATGGTACTCTTGCTATCCGACGATGGTTAAGAAGCCGTTACGGCGACATGGCGATCTGAGGTTTAAGCGTTGCAGAAGATCTCTGCCAGGTCTTGCCGGCGCATGGAGATGAAACGAGGCTTGAGGTCTCCAGATGACCTGACTGTTCACACTAAGCACCCCATGGGTGCGGGTTCACGCCGCTTGGATCGCTTAAGGCAAAGATGGACCACCTTTTTGATATGACCACCATGAACCAACGATCAAGCGAACAGCCGATCTCCGGTTGGCAAAGCTAAGCCTGTTGAGACGGGACGGGTGGTTGGATGGCGTCTGTTGTCAGGCGACCGCCTTCGACTTATAGACCGACCTCGTGCCGCTATCCTTTTGCTCCGCCGCCTCGGCGACAACCTTCTCATAGACATCTTCCGCCGCGCGCTGATGAGCAAGCGGGATGTCGGGCACCATGTCGCCGTCGGTTTTCGGACCACGGATGGCTGTCAACAAGGTCTTTATCGGGCTTTGTACAGCATCGTTGACGGCCGTCGGTTCATAGCCGCAGTGGGCCATGCAATCCGCACATTTTTCGTAGTTCCCGGTTCCGTAGCGATCCCAGTCCGTCGTCTCCATGAGGTCCTTAAAGGATGGTGAGAAACCTTCGCCGAGAAGATAGCACGGTCGCTGCCAGCCAAAGATATTGCGTGTCGGATTACCCCAAGGCGTACAGTGATAGCGCTGGTTGCCGGCGAGAAAGTCCAGATAGAGCGAGGAATGACTGAGCTTCCATCCCTTCCCGATGCCGAGCCGGAAAATCGAGCGAAATAGTTCTTTGGTCTTCTTGCGATTTAGGAAGTGTTCCTGGTCAGGGGCACGCTCATAGGCGTAGCCTGGCGATACGGTGATCCCTTCGACGTCGAGTTCCTTGGTGACATAATCGAAGAATGCGCCGACCTCATCAGGCGACACGCCGTCAAACAGCGTTGTATTGATGTTGACACGAAACCCTCGGCTTCGTAGCAGCTTGATCGCTTCGACCGCGCGGTCGAAGACACCCTCTTGGCAGACGGCCTTATCATGGTGTTCCTTCAGACCGTCGAGATGGATGGAGAATGTAAGAAAAGGGCTCGGCTTGAAGTCGTCGATCTTCTTTTTCACGAGGAGGGCGTTGGTGCAGAGATAGACGAACTTCTTCCGCGCAATGATTCCCTCGACGATTTCAACGATATCTTTGTGAATCAGCGGTTCTCCGCCAGGGATGGACACCACAGGCGCACCGCATTCGTCGACGGCATCGAGACAATCTTGGACACTCAGCCTTCGATCCAAAATCGGCTTCGGGTAGTCGATTTTGCCGCAGCCGGCGCAGGCGAGATTGCAGCGAAATAATGGCTCCAGCATCAAGACAAGCGGATAGCGTTTGTTGCCCAAAAGCCGCTGCTTCATGACGTAAGCGCCAACACGGATCTGCTGACGAAGCGGAATGCCCATCGGAACCAACTTTCTTTAAGAGACGAAGGTTTTCGCTTAAGCCGTTGACGGCGAACCCCGATCGGCAAGTTCTGCCGGCAGCCGGAATTGGATGTTCTCGCGAATGCCGTCAAGAATGTCGAGGCTGACTTCGAAGTGTTGCTTAAGCCTCGTGATCAACTGTTGCACTAATGCCTCGGGTGCGGACGCTCCTGCGGTGATGCCAACGCTCTTGACGTTGGCGAACCAATCCAGATCGACCCCATCAGGTCCATCAATCAGATGGCTCTTGACCCCCATACCCTCACCAATCTCGCGAAGTCGGTTGGAATTCGAACTGTTTTGCGCGCCTACCACCAGGACTAAGTCGACTTGGCTGGCGAGATCACGAACGGCGGTTTGTCGGTTTTGCGTTGCGTAACAAATGTCCTTGGTGTCGGGACCGATGATGGAAGCGAAACGTTGGCGAAGGGCCTGGATGACGTCGCGGGTATCATCGACGCTCAGGGTCGTCTGGGTGACGAAAGCAAGCTTTTCGGGGTCAGCGGGCTGGAGCGCTGCCACATCCTCGACATCTGACACAAGATGGACCTTGGCGTCGATCCGGCCCATTGTTCCCTCGACTTCGGGATGGCCTGCGTGGCCGATGAGGACGACCTCGAAGCCTTTCCGCGCGTAGCGCTGCCCCTCATTATGCACTTTGGTCACCAGCGGGCAGGCCGCATCAATGACATGGAGACCGCGATCTTTTCCGGCCTGCTCGACGGCATCAGAAACACCATGAGCGCTGAAAATTGTCACCGCACCCTCGGGAATCTCGTCGACTTCCTTGACGAAGACGGCTCCCTTTTTTCGGAGGCTGTCGACGACATAGCGGTTGTGGACGATTTCGTGACGCACATAAACGGGCGGCCCGAATCGCTTCAGGGCTTGCTCGACAATCTCGATGGCGCGCTCAACGCCGGCGCAAAAACCTCGTGGCTGGGCCAAGAGGATCCGAAGGGCGGGCTTGGCGAACTTCTTTGACACAGACATCACCTCTCAGGTCGTCGCCTAGGCTTGAAGGGTGTGCTCCATCAATACTCTAAGCATAGAGCTGATAAATCTCAGGTCAAACAGCTGTGAGGCCGTCGTGACATCTGTGCATTGTTGCCCAAAGGCTACAGGGCCTTGATCTATGGCTTGATAGGCTTGGACGTGGCATGACAGGCTATGTCGCCGCTTTCAACCGCAATACTGCCAAGCCAGTGCCAAGTCTGCCGCACGGCCTCGCCGCGTCCCTTCATCGAGGTTCAGGGACGGAGCTATTGGCGATGTGACTTTTGCGAGGCAACCTTTCTCCATCCGGATCAGCGGCTCAGTCATCAGGAGGAGCTTGCCCACTATCGCCTTCATGAGAACGACCCTGATGATCCCCGTTACCGAGCTTTTCTTTCGAAGTTGGCCGGCCCGCTTCTCGAAAAGCTTCGTCCAGGCATGACGGGCCTCGACTATGGCTGCGGCCCTGGTCCAGCCTTGGTGGCCATGCTGTCGGAAGCGGGCATGCACATGTGCCGATATGACCCTTTCTTTCACCCTGATCGCGATGCACTGCGCTACTGCTACGACGTGGTGACATTGAGTGAAGTGGCCGAGCATTTGTTTGAGCCGGCGAACGAATTTGATCGATTGGGTGCCCTGCTGAAGCCAGGGGGGTGGCTCGGGGTCATGACCAGCTTTCAGACCGATGACGGGCGCTTTCGCCATTGGCATTACCGGCGCGATCCGACCCATGTCGTTTTTTATCGTGTACGGACGTTTGAGGTTCTCGCAGAGCAGCGAGGCTGGCTCTTGGAAATCCCGAGCAAGGACGTTGCTCTCCTCAGGAAAGCGTAGATTCAGCCTAGCGCGCCGCTGCTGCGGTGGCTTCGGCGGTCTCAAAATATCGGTTCTTTGAGCTTTTTTGGTTCTCGTAAATCGAACCTTGATGGGGCGCGGGAGGCAGCGGAAGGCGGACGGGCACGTTGGTCATTCTGGGCTCGATCGTGTCGTCGCCTGTAAGGAGGCTGTCGCGATACTCCTGCCAAGCTTGGTCTGCCCCAAGAAGCGGCCATGCGTCGGCGGCGCGATATTGGTGAAGAAGAAGCCGGCGAGGCCGTCCTGATGTGTTGGTCGCGGAGCCGTGGATGGCCCGCGCATGGTGGATCGTGATCGAACCGGCTTTGCCGGTGAGCTTTGCGGCGTCGCCGAAGTCGACGTCGCTGCTGCTCGCGTTGATTGCACCACAGAAATAGCCATCGATGTGATGATCGAGAATTGGCCCTTTGTGTGATCCGGGGATGACCATCAGGGGGCCATTCGACTCGTCAACGTCATCGATCATGATGCCGACCGCAGCGAGATCGTCATTGGTGTGCGGGTAAAATGCCCAGTCTTGATGCCATTCGACCGGCGCGCCGTAGCCTGCCGATTTCAGATTGAGTTTCGAGACATCGAAGCGAATCGACGGCCCCCAGAGCTTCTGCAGGACCGCCATGATATTCGGATGCGCCACCATGCGGGCATAGGTCTCATGGTGCAAATGGGGCGTCTTAATGCGACGCACACGAGGTTCTGCTGTCGAATGACTGTCTTCGAGATCGTAGATCTCGTCATGCTGGGTGACCTGGCGCGCCTTCTCGACGAAGGCGTCCGTCACCTTCCTCAGCTCGTCCACATCGTCCTTGCTCAGGACCTCACCGACGACGAGATAGCCATGGTCATTATAAAACGTGACATCTCGCTCACTAATCATTGATGTCCTCCTCGCGGCCGGCGACCGATTGCAGTCGGTGTGTTGGGATCCCCATGATGTTCAGACAGGCCGTCATTTGGGTCAAGAGACGTTGTCCAAAGGTGCTTCAGGCAGCGCCTTTGGTCTTGAGCAAGCAAGCGGCGAGCGGCTAGGGCCAAGAGCCTATAACGCTCGCAGATCGACGCAAAAGGGAACGGTCAGGCCTGGGAGATCGTCCTTCACGGGCTGCCGTTGGTCGATCCGTTCTGGAGTCTTTCCGCAGGCACCCGGCAATTGGGCATGACCATGGCGGAATGACGCTCTATCGAGGACGGCCTTCCAAACGAGGCCCATCAATCGTTCCGCCGATAATGCCCTTAGCTCATCACCTCGCGCAGTCGTTTCGCAAGGCCGTTGCCATCAAGCCCGTAATGCGCATAGAGGTGGGTAGGCGGGCCCAGGACACTGTACTGATCAGGCATGCCGATCTTGACCAACTTGGCGCCTAAACCTTCCTCGGCAATGACATCGGCGACCGCCGAACCAAACCCGCCGGTGATGTTGTGCTCCTCGGCCGTTATGATGAGCTTGTGATCGCTTGCAGCCCGGCGAATCGCTTCTTTATCAATCGGGTTGATCGAATACATATCGACGACGCGCACACCAATGCCTTCTTTGGCGAGAATGTCGTGGGCATCGAGGGCTGCTTTGACCAGATTGCCGACGGCCAAAATCGAGACATCATCGCCGCTGCAAAGTTCGTTGGAACCCCCGATCTCGAAGGGCGGTGGACTGTCGTAAACAACGGCTTCCCGGCCGCGGCCACAGCGGAAGTAAACGGGATGCGGGTGATCGATATGGCTTGTCAGCGCTGCTTTGATCGCATTGCCGTCGCAAGGCGCCATCAATGTCAGGTTTGCGATTGCTCGCAGGGCACCAATGTCTTCATTGCAGTGATGAGAGGTTCCATAAAAGCCCATGGCGATGCCGCTATGGGTGCCGACCATCTTAACGGGAAGGTCGGTATAGCAGATGTCATTGCGGATATTCTCAACACCCATCAGTGCCAAAAAGAAGGAATAGTTGGAGATAACAGGTATCAGGCCTGTAGTCGCAAGGCCGGCGGCAGCCCCAATCATGTTGCGCTCGGCGATGCCAAAGTTGAAGTAGCGTTCAGGGTATTTGCGTCCGAAGTTGACGACTTGAGTCGGTCTGCCGAGGTCGGCGGTGCAGACCACGATCTTATCATGGCCTGCCCCCGCGAGATCGAGAAGTACGCTGCCCGTGGTCAGCTGCCGAGAGAGGGCGAGAGCGGTCACCATGTCCCAGGACGCATCATCGAAACCATCAACAACCGTCGTGTCCGTCACGTCGATATCTTGCCGACGTTCGGCGCTCATATAAGGTGTGGTCATCCGATCACCCCTTGTTCGATTTCGTCATAGGCTCGTTCCAAATCCTTCGGTCCTAGGAAACCGAGATGCCATTGCCACGTGCCTTCCATGAACGACACACCCTTACCAGCGACCGTGTAAGCTAGCACCACGGCTGGTTTAGCGCGGGGTTCATTCAGGGCGCGGTTCAGGGCATTGAAGGTCTGATCCAGGTCATGACCATCGTCGAGGACGATGACCTCCCAACCAAAACTTGCCCATTTGTCGGCAAGCGGTTCGGTTGCCATCGTTTCTTGGGGATCGCCGTCGGAGCCTGCGCCGTTGATGTCGACGAGTCCAACCAGGTTATCGAGTTTCCAGTGAGCGGCGGAGATGGCCGCCTCCCAAACTTGACCTTCGGTTTGTTCGCCGTCGCCCATCATACAGACGACACGACCCGGTGAGTTCTGCAGTTTTAGGCCCGCCGCCATGCCGACCGAGACCGACAGATTGTGACCGATTGAGCCCGACGAAAAATCCGCGCCCTTGACTTTTTTCATGTCGGGATGATCGCCAAGAGGTGAGAAAAGGCGCGTGTAGTTGTCGAGATCTTCATTGGGGAAAAAACCGAGGTCTGCAAGCACGGGATAAAGGCCGATTGCAGCATGACCTTTGCCCATGGTGAAGCGATCACGATCGTTCCATTGGGGATCGTCAGGCTTGGTGTGCAACAGCTGGTAGTAAAGCACGGCAAGAAGCTCGGCGATGGAGAAGGCTGAGCCGTAATGGCCGGAGCCACAGATATCTGTTAGGCGCACCACCTCCCGGCGGATCATTTTCGCTTTTGCTCTAAGCTCGTCCTTCGACATATTGCGGACAGCGCGGCTAGACATTGATATCGCTTTCTCTCGTCATGTACGTGATCCAAGCGGAAGGGACGTGATTGTCTTTCGAGGCGCACGGCAAGCCTGAAGCGGAGGCGATGCCGTTGTTGAATTATCGCATGTAGCTGCCACCATTAACGTCAATGGTCGTCCCGGTGACATAGGCGGATAGCTCAGATGCAAGAAAGACCACAGCACCTGCGACATCCTCAGGCCGTCCGCCGCGTCCAAGCGGCACGCTGCCGATAATCTTGCTGAGCGCCTCTTCGGGCAAGCCGTCCGTGATCCCGGTGTCCATCCAGGATGGAGCGATGGAATTGACGCGAATGCCGTCTGGTGCGAGCTCCTTAGCAAGAGCGCGCGCCAGCCCCATCACACCGGCCTTCGCGGCACAATAGTGCGGGCCGCCGAAAATGCCCCCACCTTGTTGCCCCGAGACCGAGGCGATGCAGACGATCGATCCAGAACGCCGGCTGCGCATGCTTGGGATCACGGCTTGGCTCATATTGAAGGTGCCGCGCAACGACACGTCGAGGACCCGATCGTAGTCGTCTTGGCTGATGTCCATCGTTTTGAGGGGCTGACTGACACCGGCGTTGTTGACCAGAACATCGATGCTCCCGGCGCGTTCCAAGATGTCTTCAGCGGCCTGGCGGCAGGCACCAGGGTCGGTCACATCGCAAGCAATGCCGAAACTACTCTTGGTGATGTCTGCTGCGGCGGCGCTAGCCGCGCCGGCATCAAGATCCATAATGACGATGAAAGCACCATGCTCAGCCATCATCCTGGCTGCCGCCTTGCCCAGCCCGCGCTCGGATGCCGCGCCAGTAATGACGCACACTTTGTCTTTCAAAAGCATAAGCTCATCCCTGCATGTCGATGGATGTTTCGAGTCGTCAGGCCGTGTTCGATCGTCGGACGTGGACATCCTTGCGTTGTAGAATATCAGGAAGCAACGCCATGCCAAGGCCAGGCCCCTCCATCGGATAAATGTAGCCATTCTCGATTCGAGGAAGGGTCGTCACGAGTTCCTGATACCAGCCTGTGTAGAAGGCGCGTACGCTTTCTTGGATCAGGGCATTTGTCGCGTTCAACGAAAGGTGGCAGCTGGCGGCGAAGACCACAGGTCCCGTACAATCATGGGGCGCCACAGGCAGATGGTGGGCTTCAGCCATCGCCGCAATCTTTCGGGCCTCGGAAATGCCGCCGACCCAGGAAAGATCGAGCATCACGATACCCGTCGCTTCCTTGGCCATCATCTCGCGGAAGACGGGACGAGTCGCAACGGTCTCACTGGCGCAGATCGGAACATCGGTCGAGGCAGCAAGGTCAGCAAGCGCATCAAAATTGTTCATTTTGATCGGATCTTCGAACCAGAAGGGATCAAGCGGTTCCAGTGCCCGAAAGATCTGCTTGACCGGTCTCGGTGTCCAGAGGCTATGCAACTCGACCATGATATCCATACTGTCGCCGACTGCATGGCGTATCTTCTCAAAGGGTTCGAGGGCTTTCTTCATGTCAGCTGACGAGATGTAGAGCCCATTCGACTCTTCAGCTGTATAGTCAAAAGGCCAGATCTTCATGCCGGTGATGCCTTGCTCCAGCAGCTGCTGCGCCAGTTCTCCGGCATCGTTTAGGAAGGCATCGAGATCCTCATAAGGGCCTTCTTTGCCATCAAGGCCCCAATTGTCGGTGAGCTGACCAACGCTTTGTCGGACATAACGATAGCCAGCGCAGGTGTTATACGTTCTGATCTTCTCGCGGGATAAGCCGCCCAATAACTGGTGTATCGGTTGGCCGGTCGCCTGGCCAAAGAGATCCCAAAGGGCGATATCGATGGCCGAAAGCCCACGCATTTCGGCACCGCTGCCGGAAAATCCGAGATAACCATCGAGCAAGGTGCGCGAATGCCGATCGATCCGCATCGGATCGGCGCCAACGAGCCAGGGGGCAGCCTGTTCGTGGATATAGGCTTCGGCGGAGGCCGGGCCCATAAACGTTTCACCGAGTCCGGTCAGGCCCTCATCTGTTTGGATCTGGACCCAAAGAAGATTGGGGAACTCATCCAGGCGAATCGTTTCAATCGCCGTGATTTTCATGAGCCTTCTCCGCCGCTGCCTTTCTCAGGCCATCTTGGGCAGATTCTAGGCTCACTGGCTAGGCAGTTGATAGCCCTCGCTCTCCATACGAATCTGATAGAGCGCGTTGCCAGCGGTGAGGTAGAGCAAGTTGGCATCATCGCCGCGACCGAACGCGAGATTACTCGGTAAGACGTCGCCAGTTGGGATATTGGCGAGTTCTTTGCCCTCGACATTGTATACGTAGATGCCGGGCGCATCAGCCCGTCGTACAGCGGCATAAACATTACCATTTGTATCGGCGGCGAGCCCACCAGCGCTGTCAAAAGGCGCGTAGTTGACGAACTCCCGCCGATTGCTTGTCGTCCCATCCTCAGCGAGATCGTAGGCCCAGATCACCATCGGTCCACGTTGGGTGGCTTCATCATCGCCAAGGCGGGTAAAATCGAGGGCCCCATTGTCATTGCTCACGACATAAAGTCGTGACTGGTCGGGCGAGACTAAGAGACCATTCGGCTTGCCGGCATCGGAGATGATGCGGGTGACCGTGCCGTCCGGATCAGCCCGATAAACGGCCATCGTCGGCTGCATGACAGGCTCGTGGCCGAGATAGCGGGGATCTGTGAAATAGATGCGGCCTTGCAAATCGATCGCCACATCATTCGGCGCATTATAGGGCTGGCCCTCATAGAGCGCCGTCACGATGCGCGCGCGGCCGGTCGACATGTCGGTGATCGTAACCTTACGGCCACCGAAGTCTGCGCCCTCGGCAGCGATCAAATTACCGCTGGTATCGAATTTCAGGCCATTGGCCATGCCACTTGGCGAGCGAAAGATCGACGCTTGGGCGCTAGCTGGATCGTAGCGCCAGATGATGCCGGCTTGGGGCAGGGGGCTATCGCCGAAGCGGCAGCCGCCTGTGAACGTGATATCGCTAAAGTAGACCTGACCGTCCGGAGCAACGGTTACGCCTTCTGTGAAGCAGGCGTCGTCGAACAGTAACTCCAGGCGAGCATCGGCGGAGATGATCGCCGGATCGCCTGTCGGGGCAACGAAGTTCGTTGCGGTTTGGCCGAAGGCTGAAGGGTTGAAAGCCCCAAGCGTGGTCAAGGCCAAGCAGAGGCCGATGGACGCAGGAATAAGATTGGGCAAGATTTGCGCCCGGCGTCGTGCGTGCAATGGTTGTCTCCCGCCGCTTCGCGTCAACGATGACGATGCCAGTCACACTGCCGTTTGGGCCCTCAATCGGAGGCGATCAATGCTGACCCCGAGGATCGCTGCGATTGTGGCGGCATGAGCGACGGCACTGTTGAACTCGCGACCGCATGCTAGGCGTCGTCAGTCAAGCTTGCAACGCTGGATGTGAAGAATAGCGACGAGCTTCAACACGGAGGGTTTGGGTCGCCACAGGGATCAGGGTAGGTTGCGTCCGCGAAGAGGATGGCCGGTGAGCAGTGAAACGACGTGGGCGGCAAGCAGCACAGCAACCACGATACCGACCATTTGGAGGGCCGGGTAGGATATGAGTGGCGTCTCGCCAAGCGGCCGTTCGCGCCGTTCCTGCCAATTGGCGAACAGGATCAATGCAACAGACGCACCAAGTAAGATGAGGGTGACGGTAAGCGACATTGAGTCCGTTGGAAGCAAGCGGTGCACAGGAGAACGGCCATCAGACCGGCCGCTTTCGATGTGCACCGCAACGGACCGTCGGTCAAGACGTCCGGCCGGCGAGGGTAACATGTCGAGATCGGTGTCGCTGCCCGCTCGCTCCGAAAAGTCCCTATTCCGGTTGGACCGACTGGAGCATTGCAAAGATCCGATCCATCAGCTCTGGGTCAGATTGGGCAGCCTGCATGATGCTCTCATACTCGGCAGCCCCAATGCCTTGGGTTTGTTCGATGACCTGATCGACTTCAGCAGCCAACTGCTCAAGCATCTTGTTGGCCTCGTCCTGAGAGGCTGCCGCTTCGACTTGAGGCCTCCATTGCTCAGCAAGCTGCGTGATGTTCGTCCAGGCCATGGCGAAAGACTTTAGTTGGCCATCGGAAAAATCCGACGCATGACCCGAGCCTGGTGTGGTGACGGTGAGCAGCAGGGCCGCGACGATCGCGAGTCCAACCTTTTGAACCATCGTAACAAAGCAAGCCATAGGGAACTCCAATCGACGTTTGCGGGAGGCGACGACTCGCGAGCTGTTCGGAGCCATCTTGCGGCGACCGCTAGGACTAATCGCCATTCCTGGGGCATGAGCCGGGTGAGTGATCAAGTCTGTTCACGGCTTATATCGAACCCATACGCTGTGAACCCGAGGGGCGGCGGCACATTCCAAAATTTTTCGTCGAATTTTCTCGATTGGCATCGCCTTTAAGAGCTTAAGGCCGATGTGGCCTTCAAAAAAAAAGCTTTACCGATGGCTCATCGTTATCTGTGATGTCTTTTGGGGCTTCTCACATGAAGCGTTTAGCGTAACAGGGGAAGGATCATGGTTGCATGGTTCGTACGCCTAACTGGGCTCGTCATCGTTTTGGCCCTGCCGATCTCGCCTCAAGCGGCGGAATTAGAGCTCGGCGGCTTAATCTTCAGCGACGAACTTGGTGGTGTGCGGCTCCTTGATGGGTCCGGAACCGGTACGCTTGATGATCCTGTGGTCCTGGTGGAGGAAATCACCGACTACGGTCCAGCGGTTATCGTTGTCCGTGGCATGCACTCGCGCTTCGGCAATCGCATTCGCTCGCAACACGATGTCGGTTTCGCCATTACGAAGATCGTGACCAATGCGACCTCGCAGCCTTGGACACTGTTTACCCTTGAGCTGCGTGAAAAGCTGCAGCAGGAGAGCCCTTTCGGTGATGGCCTGTCCTTTGGTCAGGCATCCGAGGCGGGTCGCCCCTTTGTCTCCGATCGCTTCGAGACCAATATCGAAACCCGGGAACCCTATGATGGCGTTCAATTCTATGACGGCGTGGTCGAACCGGGAGAAACCGTGGTGCTCAATTTCGTCATCACGGATACGACTCCGCGATGGAAATTTTATTTGATGCAGAAACGCGACAATAATTTTGTCCACCGTCTGGCGCCCGAAGAGAGAGTCCGCGCCAACTCTGGATAAAGTTAAAAATTTACGAAATCGAACTTTACCGCGAGAATGGCCCGATGTTTTTGCGCCATGACAGTGTTCAGTTCTTGATCCTCGATCGGCTTTGCCAGATGCCGAAGGCAGTGCGTGGCATGGCGCCAGCCATGCTGCAGAGAGAATTTGGCGACCTTGCAGCGGTCGACAAGCTTGCGGCCATGGGCCTGGTCAAGAAGCGGGGCTGGGCGAATGGGCCAGGTTGCGTCTGGGTACCTACGGCGACAGGTGAGGCGCTTCATCTTGAGATGAGCACAGCGCCTCACCATAGCCCGTCGATCACGTCCGGCGATCGGGTGCTCCTGCCCGACGGCCGGGTTCGCGACCCTGTAAAGGCTGATCAGAGATCAAGCTGATAAGAGGCCGGTACATAGCGGAAGCCGCCGTCGATGGCCTCAACATAGCCAACAGCGGGAAACGGCATGTGATATCCGCTAAACGGAATGCGATCGGCAGCGATCATACCGAACACCTTTTTGCGCGAGGCGATCGCGGCATCTTTGTCCATGTCGAACCGAACATGCCAGTCCGGACGCTGGAGTGAGACGACATAGTGATTGGCGGTATCCGCCGTGATCATCAGACGATCGCCAGCGCTCTCGAGGTGAAAGGCTGTATGACCCGGTGTGTGTCCACTGGCATCGATCGCGGTAATGCCCGAGACGACCTCACCGCCATCTTTGATAAATGACATCTTCTCCGAGAGCGGCAGAACGTTGGACTGTGTCAGCTTTGCGACACGCTCGGTCGGTCCGGACAGCTTGTCCTCTGCGCTCCAAAAATCGAACTCGGCCTCATTGGTAACATAGGTGGCGTTCTCGAAGAGTGGGCTCCCATCCTCCATCAATCCGCCGATATGGTCGGGGTGAAAGTGGGTGAGGACCACGATATCGACTTCACTCGCTGCAAAGCCCGCGTTCTCCAGCAGGCTTGCGAGCTTGCCAGCATCGGGGCGGCGACCGGCGCCATTGCCACTGTCAAACATCACGACTTGGTTGCCGGTATTGACGATCACCGGCGTGAAGCCGATGACCATTTTTTCGCGAGGCAAGAAGTTTTGCTCGGCGAGATCTTGAACCTCGCCAGCCTCAGCATTTTGCCCGAAGATCGGGTGGGGCCCGTCGAACTGAACGGCGCCGTCAAACAAGGTGGTGACTTCGAAATCACCAAGCTCAAAGCGATAAAAGCTCGGCCGCTCAGCACCCTGTAGCGGTGCGGCGGCGCGTGCGGCTGATGACCCTAGTCCAGCGGCGGCAAGGCTGACGCCAGCCGCTGCTGTTCCCTTGAAAGCCTGCCGGCGTGAAAGCTCAAGATGACTCTTCTGCACGATGCACTCCCATACGATGGGGCAGTCTCACCCCCGGAAATTCCTTATCGAACACGAACCTAGAAGCTTTTGGTGACAAAGAAAATCACAGCGTCGCGATCAGGAGCTTGCGTTGACATTCCAAATTAGGGTCCTCTAAACATAATCCATGGGGTCCGCGAGCGCCCCGTGAGGCGGCAGCCTAAGATTCGCGTCCATTAACCCCCTGACGTCGGGAGGACGCTTCATGCCGTCGCCAACGGAAATCACCGTAGCACAACTCTCTCGTTTAATCGGTACGCCAAAAGTTCCCGTACTGATTGATGTCTGCCTCGATGAGGACTTCAATGACGATCCGCGACTGATCCCCGGCGCGTTTCGATATCCTTTTCAAGAGATGGCGTCGCTCGCGTCAACGATCGCAGGCAAGCGCGTTGTGGTGATCTGCCACAAGGGCCAAAAGCTCAGCCAAGGCGCAGCGGCGATCCTGCGCGACCATGGTATCGCTGCTGAAACCCTCGAGGGCGGCAAGGTGGCTTGGCGTAAGGCCGGGGAGCCGATGATACCGGTGGCGGCATTGCCGAAGCGGAATGCGGATGGACGGACGGTCTGGGTAACGCGTCAGCGCCCGAAAATCGATCGCGTTGCTTGTCCATGGCTAATCCGCCGCTTCGTCGATCCCAATGCGCAGTTTCTTTTCGTCTCGCCTGCCGAGGTTCTGAATGTCGCTGACAGATTCGAGGCAACGCCTTTCGATGTCGAGGGCGTGTTTTGGAGCCATCGCGGAGAACATTGCAGCTTTGATGTCATGATGGACGAGTTTGCGTTGGTCACGGAACCGCTACAAAGGCTTGCTCTGATTGTGCGCGGAGCCGACACCAATCGGCATGATTTGGCTCCAGAGTCCGCGGGTTTACTCGCCGCATCACTCGGGCTGTCGCGTATGTATCGGGATGACCTCGAGCAACTTGAGGCAGGTATGCTTCTTTACGATAGCTTCTATCGATGGGCACGAGATGCCGTCGACGAGCGCCATGATTGGCCGCCATCGTTGAAGCGGAGCTGATGCGATGAGCGACATCAAGCACAGCATCGGCAGGGGCATGGCGCGTGCGCCGGTGCGGGACAATCACCCTTCCTTCGCAGAGGCCATTTGGGTTTGGCTCCGTATTGGTCTTTTGTCTTTCGGTGGCCCCACCGCCCAAATCGCCCTGATGCATCGCGAGGTGGTTGACCGCAAAGGCTGGCTTGGCGAGCAGTCCTTTCTCAACGCACTTAGTTTTTGCATGTTGTTGCCGGGACCGGAGGCGATGCAGCTCGCGACGTACGCTGGCTGGCGATTGCACGGACTTGCCGGCGGTCTTGCTGCGGGCCTCCTCTTTGTGTTGCCAGGTGCGGTTCTGGTTCTTGCGCTCGCGATGATCTATGCCACGTTCGGAGATGTAGCGCTTGTTCAGGCGATCTTCATCGGCGTTAAGGCAGCGGTCCTCGTCATCGTTATCGAAGCCCTGTTGCGGGTGGCCAAAAAGGCACTCAATCGTCGGATCGATTGGGTGATCGCAGCCGGTTCCTTCAGTGCCATCTTTCTTTTTTCACTGCCGTTTCCTCTGGTCATTTTGCTGGCGGCGATTGCCGGATTTCTGGCGGTCAACAGTGCGATCTCGACCACCGATCCGCCAGGGGCAGACAGCCATGCTGACGCCGCGGACATGTCGTTCGGCGGCGTCATCCGTACAGCCGCAGTCTGGCTGTTGATTTGGCTGCTGCCGTTGGTCGCCATCGCCCTCGTCTTTGGTAGAGGACATGTGCTGACCGAGCTTAGTATCTTCTTTTCCAAGCTCGCGATCGTGACCTTTGGCGGCGCCTATGCCGTGCTTGCCTACATGACCCAGGAGGTCGTCCAAAACCATGGCTGGTTGTCAGCGGGTGAAATGCTCGACGGTCTAGGCCTGGCTGAAACGACCAATGGACCGTTAATCCTGGTGACCGAATTTGTCGGCTATCTCGCGGCCTATCGTTTCGGAGAAGGGCCGCCGATTTTTATGGGTCTGCTCGGGGCCGCTGTCACATTGTGGGCGACCTTCGCGCCCTGTTTTCTCTGGGTTTTCACCGGAGCTCCCTTCGTTGAGCGCCTGCAACGCTTGCCGCGCTTGAGTGGCGCGCTCCAGGGTGTGACGGCAGCCGTGGTCGGCGTGATCTTAAACCTCTCTGTTTGGTTTGGCCTTCACGTGTTTTTTGCAAGAGTCGACCCTGTCGCTGCTGGCCCGTTGACCCTCTGGATGCCGGATCTTGCAACGATCGATTGGCTGCCAGTTGTCCTGGCTATTATCGCCGCTTTAGGGTTGCTCCGATTCCATCTCGGCCTCGCCTGGGCGCTGGCCATCACCGGTGGACTCAGCCTTGCCTGGCATTTGATCATCTAGCTGATTGATCGAGAGGCTGGTGAACGACGTCACACTCCGCTAAACCTCCGGAGATGAACCGAAGAACGATTCTCACGCTGCTCGTCTTGCTTCTTCCGTTGATGCTCTCCGGCTGCGCAACGGATGGGTCGACGCCGTCTCGATTTGCACCCAGCGATGACGCGCCGGTCATGCCATCGCGCGACTTCGGGAAGTATATCGAAGGCGCCCGCAATCGTGCTGCCTACATCAATCGAACGACAGAAACACCGATACCAGCCCAGCATCTCGCCGCCGTCGGTCCGTTTGAGTTGCGACCCAGGCCCAAAGACCAGGACTGCAGGGGCCAGGCTCGGGCGCCCTATGATCGGGGCGTGCTGTTGATTCACGGTCTCAACGACACGCCCTTTTCGATGTGGGATCTCGGCGCTCGGTTTGCGGCGGCTTGCTATCTCGTTCGCGGCATCTTGCTGCCGGGACACGGAACGATCCCTGGCGATCTCTTGACCATTGGCCTTCCAGCTTGGCGAGAAGCGGTGGCGAGGGGTATCGAGAGTTTCGAAGGTGAGGCCGATCGTTTGATCATCGTCGGCTTTGATCTTGGTGCCAATCTTGCACTGGACGCTGCACTGCAGCGGGACCGGCGACGAGCCGAGCAGCGGTCTCGGGTCGGCGACGGGTTGGAACTGAACGGGATCGTTCTTTTGGCCCCGGCCTTCAGTTACGATCCACCGCCGTTTCCCCCCGCTGCTGTCGGGCCGGCCGGTCAAGTGCTATGGGGAGCAGCCTTCGAAAAACGGGACTCCCTTCGTTACAACTCAGTGGCAAAGCCCAGCGTACAAGCGACCAACCAACTCGGCCGCGATCTGTTGAACGTGGAGGCCCCTCTGCATCTGCCACTCTTCATGGTCTTGAGCGCTGAGGATGACGTCAGCGATGGCAGCCTGGCGAGGGAGTGGTTTTGCCGACAGCGCGTGACACCGCGGCATCTGCTTTGGTACAGCCGATATCCCGATGCGCCTTTGCCTGATTGCAGCTGCACCGTCGAGCGGCGTGATCCTCGGGCTAATGAACGTCAGGTTTGTGTCTCCGTTCGACCGAGTTCTTGTGTCCTCCCGCCGTCGAGAAACGGGGGGTCGAACCCCTTGCCCAGCCCTGAAAACTGCCGAAGCAATCCCTATGACGGCAAAAACAGTGATTTTGGCACAGCAATTTTGGATCTTGGGCACATCGCCCTACTGGCGGCGCCGGAGAATCCCCGCTACGGTGCCAACGCGAAATCGAATGATTGTCTACACTATTCCTTCGTGAAGGATACGCCAAAGGGGCAGGCCTGCGCTGGCAAGGCAGGCGGTGATGGCAGTCAGGCCCTTCGCTATGGTGAGACCAGCGAGGGCAATCTTCAGAACTATACGTTGCGGCGCCTGACCTATAATCCGGATTTCGATCATATGGCGGAGCAAATGATCGACTTTCTTCAGCGCAGCAATTAGGGAAAGATGATGATTGCAGCTCTGCCTATGTATGACTTCGAGCCCGTGCGCGCCGCAACCGACGCCTGGTGGCAAGGGCTCGCTCGTGCACTCAGGCTTCAAGGATTGGACAACGTGCCTGATCGGCTGACACGCGAACGCGCCGAGCGTCTCTGGCGTCATCCCGATCTCCTATTCGGTCAGGTCTGTGGTTTCCCGCTGATCCGATCCTACGGCGTCAAGCCACAATTGATTGCGACTCCTTGCTATGACGTGCCTGGCTGCGAGGGACCTGAATATTCGAGCGTGATCGTCGTTCACGCCGATAGTCGCGCGGACAGCATGGAGGACTTGCGCGGTCGTGTTGCCGCGATCAGCGCGACCGACTCCCATTCCGGTTGCCATATCCTTCGCGCCATGTCCGCGCCCCTAGCGAGTCCAGGTAGTCGCTTTTTCGGCCGTCAGATCATTACCGGTAGCCATGCCGGTAGTCTTGAGGCGATTGAAGCGCGCGAGGCGGACGTTGCCGCGATTGACGCCATTACCTACAGCCTGATTAAGCGGTCCATGCCTGAGGCGTTGGCGAGTTTTCGCGTGCTCGGCCGTTCGCCGATGGCGCCAGCACCCCCCTACATCACGTCGGCGACGGCATTGAAAGCGGATGTCGAACGCCTGCGCGACGCGCTCGTTGATGCACTCAGCGACCCTCATCTCACCAGCTGCCGCGATGAGCTCATGATTGGTGGGGCCAAAATTGTCGACGTCAGTAGTTATGACCGTATTGATGAAATGGCACGTATCGGCGAAAGCGCCGGCATGGTGGAGACATAACAGCGTTGTTCGGGAGATTTCGGAGTGAAGGGACGTGAGTGACAGTGAGCCGGTAGCAACCCATACAACCGTCGTCGATCATCCCTTGGTGCAGCACAAGCTGACCTTGATGCGCCAGACCGCTACGACCGTCGTAAAATTCCGCCAGCTCGCCCGAGAAATCGCCCTTTTACTTGCCTACGAGGTCACCCGTGACCTGCCCTTGACCACCATCGATATCGAGACGCCGGTATCACCGGCGAAGGCGCCCGCACTTGAAGGCAAGAAGCTTTGCCTCGTCTCGATCTTACGTGCAGGCAACGGGCTGCTTGACGGCATGCTCGATCTGGTGCCGTCTGCCCGGGTTGGCCATGTCGGCATTTATCGGGATCCAGAAACACTCATTGCCGTTGAATACTACTATAAGGTTCCGGAAGACCTGTCTGAACGTTTGACGGTTGTGGTCGATCCGATGCTCGCGACTGGTAACTCCGCAGTAGCAGCCGTCTCGAAGTTAAAGGACGATGGAGCCAGTCAAATCAAATTTGCCTGCTTGCTCGCTGCCCCAGAGGGCATTGAGCAAATGCGTGAAGTACATCCCGACGTGCCTATTATTACGGCGGCCATCGATGAGCGGCTAAATGACCACGGCTATATCGTGCCCGGTCTGGGCGACGCTGGGGACCGGCTTTACGGGACACGATAGTCGGCGCAGCCAGTAGCGAGCACGGTTGCGCCGACATCCCGTAAGCGATCGGCCTTAGCTTTCCGAGGCTGGCGTCATCCATCCGAGAACGGCACCGCTTGGATCTTCGACGATGGCAATTCGACCAACGCCAGCGACATCGAACGCTGGGCGCTTGATGACGGCTCCGGCGCTTTCAGCCTTCGCCAGCCGTGCATCGATATCATCCACAGCGAGATAGGCGAACCAATGAGGTGGAATGCCTTCGAAATGAGGCCCTTCCATCATGAAGATGCCGGCAACCGGCGTCTCGCCGTCCATACACACCGTGTAAATTCCGCCCTCATCCATGGGTATGTCGTTGAATGTCCAACCCACCGCGTCACCGTAGAACGCCTTGGCGCGCTCGGGATCGCGGGTATTGAGTTCGTTCCAATGAAACTGTCCGTGCTTCCACATGAGCGGTATCCTCCGATTTGAAATGGTCCTCGACCATCCATGCGAGGGGGGCTTTTTTCAACGACTTTCTGGGCGACGTCCTGCCAGCCTCTGTCAGTAGCGTGGAGGCTTGCTGATCGCCTCACATGGCGGGCAGGTCCTCACCTGCTCTACGTGCCCGGCATAACCCCTGGTTTGCGCCGACCGCGTGGTGCGGCGACCCAGGTCACGACGGCGGTGGCGATCGAGGCTAACAGAACAAGTGGCAACCAGGCGGCGAGGGCAGGGCGGACCGAGCCAGCTTCGCCCAGTGCTTGCAGGACACCGTCGGCAACGAAGTAAAGAAAGGCGCCACCAAAGCCGACCAAGGCATTGGTGACCACACCGCCTTGGCGCTGCAGACCGCGAACCGATGCGGCTGCGAGGGCTGCCATGAAGATAGAAACCAGCGGCTGCGAGAAGCTCTTATGTAACCAGGTCTCATAAACATGCATGGGCCGACTGCCGACCTCGGGGTGGTCGAGCACGCGTTTGAGCCTTGCGATGGACAGGGCATTGGGGGCGACCGCAAGGTCTTGGACGAGACCGGGCTGGACCCCCGTATGCCATGGTTGTCGTGAGATTTGCGCCTCGGAGGGTGAGGTGCCGGGTATTGCTGTTAGATCGCTGACCTCGTTCAGCCACCAGGCTCCGCGATCGAATTGAGCGTTCTTAGCTTTGGTCTGGGCGTTCAGGCTGCCGCTCTCTGTGCGCTTAAAGATAACAACGTCTTCCAGCCGCCGACCGTCATCCTCGATCTTACCGATGCTCACGAGATGATCACCATCGCGTAGCCAAAGCGCGACGTCGTTGGATTTTCTCGTCTCGCTCGCCGCCAGCCAATCCGCGAGCGCGCGGTTGGTTCTTGGTGTCAGCTGATCACTGACCAAAAAATGCAGAAATGAGACGGCGAGAAGGGCTGGCAGAAGCATCAGGACAATCTGCGTCACTGATCGCCCCGCAGCCTGCATCGCGACGAGCTCGCTATGCCGATGTAGTCGACCAAATGCCATCAACGCGGCGAGCAGCACACTGAAGGGGGTAATGAAGGTGATCAGATCAGGGAGTCGAAGCAGCGTATAACGAAGGAGAACGTGGGATTGGCCCTTCATATCACGGAGCAAATCGTCAGCATTGCTCATCAGATCGAATAGCTGCAGCAATGCCATGGCACAGAACATGATCATCAGCAGCTGGCCGATGAAGATACGGGAGAGATACCGGCTAAGGATCGACATCAGGTGCCGGACGCCGGCCGAATGCGGCCGATGAGGTGGACGAGGCGGTCATAAAGCACGGTCAACGAGCCGCCACTGCTCCCCGAATTCTGACTCGCAGCGCGCGCAAACATCCAATAGCTGAGTACGATGAAGAGGAGCATCGGCACCTGCTGCCCGAGCCATGCCGAGATCTCCCCATCCTTGATCAGGCGTTTTCCGAACTGCAGAACTTCATTATAGGCCACGAGTAAGAAGAGCCCGATCGCTAAGTTCAAGCCTTGGCGACGCTTTGGCGATGTCGCGCCCAACGCAACGGCGAGGAGTGGCAAGAAGAGGATCGAGACGATGCGAACGATTCGCGAGTGCAACTCCGCTGCCATCTCGTCGACGGTTGATCGTTTTGGTGGCGGGCCATCCCATTGCCAAAGCTCGATCAGTGTTAGCTCGCGTTCGTCCTCGCCCCGCGGCCGGAACGGAGGGGGCGCGAAGAGCGTTTCGATTTCGCGCGAGAACTGCTTTACCCGAACCACTAGAGGTTCTTTGTCACCGCCGCCATCGATGAGCTGAGTTGCGTTCTCCAAGGTCAGAACGAGCTTGTCGCTCTCATTAATATCAAAGCTTCCGCGTTCAGCAGTGAGCGTGTTCAATTCGCCATTTTTCTTGCGTTCATGAAAGAAGACGTCCGTCAGCTCTCGCCCGTCTCTCGAAATGCTGCCGACGGTCATGGTCATGTCGTCGATGCCCGTCAAGAACGCGCCGCTCTCCAAGACATTGTACCAGCTGCCATAGCCCGCAAAGTGCATCAGATTGCGATAGCCATAGCGGGCCTGAGGCTGCAGGAAAGCGATGATCAAGGCACCGAGAAGGCACAGGAGGCAGGCAAGCCCAAAGATCGGCCGCGCGATGCGATAAAGGCTGATGCCACCCGCATAGAGTGCATCGAGCTCGCTATCTTCGCGGAGCCGAATGATCGCCATCAGAACCGCAATGAAAAAGGCTGTGGACAGCGCAAGGCTCAGATAGTGCGGCACAAGATTGAGCATCAGACGACCGACCACGTCGAAGGGCGTGTTTTTGGTCGCGACCAAATCGAGAAGCCGAACCAGGCGCTCCATGAGAAGAGCGAACAGCACGATCCCGAGCAGGATCGCAAAGCGTGACAGCGTGTGTCGGATCAAATAGCGGTCGATGATCGTCACGGATGGTCCATTGTTCCCCGGCGACAGGCAATCGCCATCATGGCCCGCGACGTGCCAGACCGACGCGGGCTTCTCAAGGTCCAATCCCGTTACAGCGAACGGGGCGGCGATGGTCAACGCCAACCATACGGCCGCGCTACGCGCCTCTCCAATCGCTCTTCATATGAGCGATCAGCCGCATCGCCATGTCATCATCAAGCGTCGGTCCGCTTGCGAGATCGGGCGCCTTTGGCCAGCCCGCATCAGCGAAGTCGATACCGGCAAAGGCGACGGTGCGCTGATAACGGGGAAACACATGAAAATGGACGTTGGGATCCACCATCATCAGCATTAGATAATTGATCTTATCATAGCCGAAGAGGGCGCTAAGGCTGCGTTCAATCGATACCGTGACATCCTTGAGTTCGGTGAAGGCGGTCCGGTCGAGTTCGGGCCAGGTGGTGGCATTCGACTTAGCAAGCAGCACCAAAGCACCGAGGGTCACCTGGTGTCGTCGTAGCGTTACGGACCAGTGTTCAAAATCCTTGACGAGCAGCCCGGGATACTCAAAACGCTGTTGCGTCGGATTGTTGGCTGTCGATGGCGGCATCCACTCCCCCTCGAACGACAGATTTATTTCATGACCCTGCGTCATGCGCAGGGCTCCTGGCTGCTTTAGGCAGCAGACGCTGCATTGACTGCCGCTGGTACAGAGAGGGTTTGGCCGGGTTGGGCGACGAAACGTTCGATGCGTCGATCAAACCGCCTGACCTCCACCCTGATATTCCAACCATCCGGCGTCGCGCTGATCCGGTAGATATGATACGCGGCCGGTTTCATGCCATGGCGCGGCCAAGCGGATGCCGACGGTACGCCGATAACGGGCGCTTGGCCGAGCGGTGTTTTCACCTCGCCTTGATCGAAACGGTGATTATGGCCGTGCAGGACGAGTTCGGCGCCTGCCTCACCGATCACCTGACGAAAGCCATTGCCGTCTCGAAGCTGCTTTCTGACCCGTGCTGACCCTTCAATAGGAGGGTGGTGGACCATGACGGTGCGGAAGTAACCTTCCTCACCAAGCTCGTCCAAGACGGCACGGAGACGAAGAAGCTGCTCCTCGCCGATCATGCCAGCTGCCGAGAACCACCGTGTTGGGATGGCGCTTGAAACGCCGACAATCGCTACTCGGCCAACTTTGCGCACATAGGGAAAAGATGCGGCTAGCGACTTCATTTCCCCGTGATTTTGCGTCATATAGGCGGCGAGCCTGCCGAATGACTGACTCCATGGGGCCTCGATATAGGCATCGTGGTTGCCTGGAATGACACTGACGTCATCCGGTGTGCCAAGCTCCGAAAGCCAGTCAATCGCTTGGTCGAACTCGGCAGGAAGAGCAAGATTGGTCAGATCGCCGGTAACGACCATATGGTCGGGACGGCAGTCTTCCAGATCGTTGCGCAGGGCGGCCAGGACGCGCCGATCATGCACATGGCGGCGATGGCGGTGCCAGGAGAGGTAACCGGTCACCCGTTTGTTCATCAAATCCCGCCAGTCGACCTGGTCGGGAAGCGGCAAATGCGGATCGGAGAGGTGAGCGAGTTTTAACATGCGCCATACATATCGTGAACATTCCGCCCTTTGATGTCCGTCCTGCTCGGTTAAGTCAAGCGGGCTGATTTTTTCATTCATGGAGATAGGTGCGATTCTCCATGAAGCCAACGACGAATTCCGGAAGCTGTTCGCCGGTCTTCGGTCAATCTGGAGCTGATCGAATACACATGGGACGTCTCGCTGTCATCAGCAACCCGAGAAGTCAGCGCAACCGAAAGGGAGCGCTCGAAGCCTTAAAGCTTGTGGCGGCTCATGAGGGTATTCGTCATGAGGCACTTTGGGATTTTGAAGATCTTGGGCCCATGATTGTCAACATGATCCGGCGCGGTGTCGACGTGATCGCTGTGAATGGCGGCGACGGCACGGTGCAAGCGGTGTTAACAGAACTTGCTCGACGCGATCTGAACGGCCATGCGCCAAAACTCGCCGTGCTCGCCGGAGGTATGACCAATGTCATCGCCAAGGATGTCGGCCTTGCGGGGGCGCCAGCGAAGGGGCTCAAGCGCCTGTTGACGGGCGACGCGACACATGAGGTAAAGAGACCGCTGATTGGGCTTGTCTTGAAACCTCATGAGCCGGCAGTCTATGGCATGTTTTTTGGTGCGGCAGGTTTCTATCAGGCAGTGAAGCTTGCCAACGAGCGCGTCCGCACCCACGGGGTCGCTGACAATCTCGCCTCGGCGTCCACGTTGGTGCTGTCGCTTTGTCGGTTATTGTTCGGTCGGGTCAATGCGGATGATCCGCTCTATCGAGGCGAGCCGATGTCCATCGCGTTTGATGACGAACACTGCAAAGAGAAACCCTATCTTCTTCTGATCGCTACGACACTACACCGCTTGATCCTCGGTCTTTCCCCGTTCTGGGATAGCACGCACGTTAGCCCTGCAACCCGAACCGGACGGACAATTCGGTACACGAGCGTGGATTTTCCACCGAAGCGTCTTGCGCGAGCGATCGTGCCGGTGTTGCGTGGCCGCCCTAAGGGCTGGATGGTTGCGGAGGGGTACCGATCTGGCTCGGTCGACGCGATGACCCTCGACATCAAGAGTCCGGTCGTCCTCGACGGTGAGGTATTCTTGCCCGAACCAGGTTTGCCGATCCAACTGACCGGCGATCGCCATCAGACGTTTTTGACCGGAGCCTCTGGTGCTTGAGGAGGCTGTGGTGGCGGAGCTTGGCCGGATTGTCCATCCGTCATCCCAGGCGCTGGCTGAGGCCATTCGGGCGCGACACGGCGCAACGGTTGCTGCCGTTCTCTTCTATGGGTCCTGCCTGAGACAGGACCCAGCTGACGATCCTCCAGAAGGCGTCCAAGATTTCTATCTGATTGTTGATCGCTTTCGGGATGCCTTCACCAGCCGTTGGCAAGCATGGGCTAACAGCGTCCTGCCGCCGAATGTCTTCTATATCGAGCAGGCTTGGCAGGGCCATGTCGTGCGAGCGAAATATGCCGTCGTTAGTCGTGATCAGTTTGTGAGGGGCACCTCATCGGCGGCCTTGCACCCGTCGCTCTGGGCGCGTTTCTCTCAGCCGGTCGTGATGCTTTATGGGCGAGATGACGACGCACGGATCATGGTGACCCAAGCGATCGGCGAAGCGATCAAAACCATGCTCAGAACGTCGGCGCCTTTGGTCACATCGCCAGCAAGCCCTGAAGATCTTTGGCAAGAAGCGCTACGGCAGACCTACCGCGCTGAACTTCGTCCCGAGAGTTCTGAACGTGCCGCCACCATCTACCGAGCCGATGCCGCACGTTATGACGAGATGGCACGCCTCATCTTTTCGGGGCGGCTCAACGAGGACGGCTTGATTGCTCATCAGGCGACTGCAGATGATATCGGCCGAGCTCAGCGCTATTGGAGGGTGCGACGCCTTATCGGCAAACCACTCTCCGTCCTTCGTCTGACGAAAAGCCTGTTTACGTTTCAAGGCGGTGTCGATTACGCACTTTGGAAGGTGGAACGCCATACCGGTGTTCGGGTGCCACTCAGCAGCTTCGAGCGACGACATCCAATCTTGAATGCGCCAAGATTACTTTGGCGTGTCTATAGGCTAAGCGCCGTCAGATAGTCGCGAGCAACATCGCAGCCGGCGCATGCTTGACGAACCATGACAACTCGTGGGCTCAGATGGCGGCAGCTCGAGCTGGAGCTTCGAGGAGGCCCGTCTCGTAGGCAATGCTGGTCAGCGTCTCAATGATGCTGCTCAGTTGCTCCTTCGAGTGCGCTGCGCACACACTGCAGCGAAGCAGGGCTTCGTTGGAAGGTGTTGCCGGCGGAAGGGCAAGATTGACGTAGATGCCGGCTTCCAGCAGCTGGTGCCAGATATGGACAGCGAGCTCCGGGCTGGGCAGGCGGACAGCAACGATCGGGCTGGGTTGGTCGCCGAGCAAAAAGCCGCGACGCGCAAGGCCATCGTAAAAGTGATGCACATTGTCCCAAAGCGTAGCCATGAGTTCAGGCCGCTGCTTGATGGTTTCGAGGGCAGCGCGAACTGACGCGATCACCGATGGCGGGAGCGATGCGGTGAACATATAGGGACGGCAAGCAACGCGGAGGATGTTGAAGTCGGGCAGGCTGGAGACGCAAAAGCCGCCAACGGCACCTAAGCTTTTGCTAAATGTGCCGACGACCATGTCGACGTCAGCCTCGACGTCAACCTCTTCGGCGAGCCCCAAACCCTTCTCGCCGAGCACGCCAAATGAGTGGGCTTCATCGACGATCAGATATGCGCCATGCTTTTTCTTGACCTCGACGATCTCTTTGAGAGGCGCCTTGTCGCCGAGCATGGAATAGATGCCTTCGACCACGACGACCTTGTTGCCCGGCTCCTTGGCGAGGCGTGCTAGGCGGCGATCGAGATCTTTCGGGTCGTTGTGGCGGAAACGGATCACGGTAGCCTGACCCATTTTGCAAGCATCGTAGATGCTGGCATGGCTGTCCGCGTCAATGAGGAGATAGTCGTCGGGGCCGGCGACAGTCGAAATGATACCAAGATTGGCTTGGTACCCGGTGGTAAACACCATGCCGTGCTCATGACCGAAAAAGGCGGCAAGCGCCTGTTCCAGGGCTCGGTGCCCGCCATAGTGACCGTTCGCGATCGAGGAACCGGTTGTGCCAGTGCCAAGGGACTCCAACGCTGACGCCGCCGCACTGATGCAGCCCGCATCGAACGTCAGCCCAAGATAGTTGTTGGTGCCGGCAAGCAGAATGCGCTTACGGCCGATCATTGCCTCGGTCGGCGAGAGAACACGATCGATACGCACGCGAAAAGGATCAGCGCCGATGTCTTTCACGGCACGATGTGACTGGGCCAGGTGCTCAAAACGTTGAAACAGTGACATCGTTCAGGTTTCCTCCTTCAACTGACCAATCGTGTCGGCCAAATCGCCCACCGTTCGAATATCGGGAATTAGATTTAAAGGAATGGAGATATCGAGACCGTCTTCCAACTCCATGACCACGTCCATCACAGCGAGCGAGTCCAAATCCAGCTCAGCAGCGATATCGGTGTCTGCCCCGATGGTTTTTCCCGTTTTGTCAAACTTTTGCAAAACGGCGATGACGTGCTTGACATAATCTTGGGTCATTCAGAACGGCTCGGATGCCTTTCTCTTCGCGCAGACGATGCTCGGTCCTAGCGGAGACCTCTGCGACAGTGCAAGGATTGGTGTCGTAGTCGAAGTCACAAATTGTTGCAATTTGTCACAACAAACTGTGCAATTGATACCAGTCGATCGTTGCCGGAAAGCCGCGGTCGACGGGGGTCTTGGGTTTCCAATCCGTCATAGATGGGATCGATCTAGAATGAGAAACCCAGTTCAAATGTGTGATTTCTCTAACTTTTTCTGGGGTTAGCATGGGCGTATAGCCGGGCAGCAAACGCAGTCCGACATTGGCATAGCCAAGAGCCATCAGCAGAGCCTTGGGCGGGTGCAGGCGGATGGACTGGACCCCGAGAGCTTTCTCAGCCGCGGCAATCATGCCACACCAACTGTGACCGCCATTCTTGCCATCGTCCGGTTCGAGAGTCTGCTTGTGCGCGATTTGGGGGGCGATGACCGCCAGGATCAAGTCAACGAGATCATCGACATAGAGCAGCGAAAAGCGTGCATGCTCATGACCAAGTTTGACACCGAAGCGTCGTTTGACGCCCTTAAAGAAAGCGAGCGTTTCGCGGTCTCCCGGCCCATAGACCGCCGGCGGGCGAAGAATTGTCCAGGGCACCGATTCCTTCAATGTCGATAGCACCTCCTCCCCCGCACGTTTGCTCGCAGCATAGCTTGAGAGGGCTGGTTCCCGAGCAGCAAGTGACGAAACCAACACCAGCTTTGGTGGCTTCGGGCACGCCGCGATCCTATCGGCGAGGTGGCGAACGCCACCTTCGTTGACATCGAAGAAAGCCCTGCGGTTTTTTGCCTTGATCAGGCCAGCTAAGTGAACGACGGCATCGACATCATCAACCAGTTCGCGGATTGCGGCGTCGTCCTGGAGCGATCCCCGGACAATGCGAAGATGGTCGTTATGGGTATCATAGGGCATGCGCGGGTGGCGCATCAACGCTTTCGCCGAGATGTCGTCTCGACCAAGTCGCTCGATCAGCCGCCTACCGATGAAGCCGCTTCCGCCTGTAATGGCGACGGCCGGCATGAGATCAGTCGCCTGCTGCCATGGCGAGTGGTTCGTCCACGTCTGTATACAGGCCGTCCACGTAGTTCTGCTTCGCGCGGGCTCGGCTGAGCTTGCCTGATGAGGTCATGGGTAGGCTATGCGGCGGTACAAGGAGCACGTCACCGTCGATGGCCACAGCTCGAGACGCGGCGGCTTTGACGTCCTTTCGCAACTGCTCTCGATAGGCGGAATCCCGGCTGCGGCACTGGACCAAAATGATCACCTCGGGCTCGCCTGCTGATTCCTCAATCGAAAAGGCGGCGGCATCGCCTCGGCGGAGTCCCTCCAACTCCTCAACGGCCCATTCAACGTCTTGGGGCCAAATATTGCGGCCGTTGATGATCATGAGATCTTTGCTGCGCCCGGTAATCACGACTTCGCCATTCACGAGATAGCCAAGATCACCGGTGTCAAGCCAACCATCCTTGAAGACGCGTGCACTGGCCTCGGGCTCGCCAAAATAGCCCTTGGCAATGCTTGGGCCTTTAACGAAGATTCTGCCAACCAGCCGATCATCCAGCACAACGCCTTCGCGATCACGAACTTCGATCTCATGACCGGGGAGAGCAGGACCGCAAAAGGCAAAGTCTCGACTTCCTTCCCCCATATCATCGCTGCTTACTGGAAGCGCTACGTGGGCGTCCGCGAGTTTTGTCCGATCGATCTGATCGACATGAAGGCCGCGATCGAGGGATGCGAAACTGACAGCCAAGGTCGCCTCTGCCATGCCATAGCTTGCGACGAATGCCTTTCGATCAAAGCCGTGGGGCGCGAACGTATCGGCAAAGCGCTCCATAACCTGCGGCTGGATCATGTCACCACCGATGCCAGCAGCGCGCCAGCTCTTGAGATCGAAGGTTTGCGACGTGTTCTCCGCGCGCCGGCAACAAAGATCGTAGCCGAAGGTGGGGCTGTAGGAGAGTGAACTCCCATTGTCGCCGATCAGCTTGAGCCAGGTGAGCGAGCGCCGGGCGAAATCCCGAGTGGCGAGATAGTCACATGTCAGCTGGCAAAGAAGTGGGGTGAGAAGAAAGCCGACAAGGCCCATATCGTGATAGAGCGGCAACCAGGAAATTCCGCGGTCATGAGGCCGAACGTCCAAACCATGCGCGGCGATTGCATGACCATTGGCCATCAAGCAACGCTGTGGCACGTCCACACCGTGTGGCCAACGTGTGCTACCCGAAGAGTATTGGAGATAACAAGCGTCATCGGGGCCGAAGGGGCGGATGTCGACTGCCCCGCCGGGCAGGTCGGCGAAGTCGGCCGGCGAGCCGGTCATGGGTTTGACCGGCAGTCCGGCGACGGCTTGCTCTAGGAAGCCTAGATACGCCTCTGGGGCCATCGCCACGGCAGCCTCCGAACTCGTTAGGAGCCGTTTGAGCTGCTCCACATACGCATCTCGTCCGCCTAAGCTTGCTGGAATCGGCACAATCACGGGGACGAGACTTGCATATTGGCAAGCGAAGAAACCGATGATGATGTCAGGATCGGTATCGCCGAGCAGCACGAATCGTTGGCCGGGCTGAATACCGGCTTGGATCAGTCCCCGAGCCATGGTGGTGGCCCGATCGCGCAGTTCCGCATAGGTGAGTGTCGCAGCCAGCTCGGCACGGGCCGAGTAAAAATTCAAGCCCGTCACCCCCTGAGCAGCATAATCGAGCGCTTCCGTCAGGCTTTGAAAGTCGGCGCGGCGAAAGGCTAAGCTGGGGTTGCTCGTCGGCGTTGGCGTCATATGGTCTGTTGCGAAGGGGTATCAACGATACCGCCTGCTCTCCCAAATTGTGTGATGATGCGATGATAGGAGCGGCGATAGCTTTAATGCCGGAAGTCGGGTGCGGCAAGCCCATGCGTGACATGGGACGACCAAAGATCCTGCCTTTTCGACCAAAACGTTGGCTCCTAAACCGATGACGTCACCGTCTGGCGTCCTGCCCAGAGCATCACCAGAAGGGAGAGAAAGCCAAGGAGTGCGAAGCCGCCCGTCAATGGAAGGACCGTGTTGTTGTACAGGAGACCGATCGAGGCCCCGAGGACCATAGCCATAAGGGTCGTAACTGTCCCAATCGCGCTAGCACCGACGCCGGCCATATGACCGAGCGGTTCCATAGCAAGAGCGTTCAGATTGCCGAAGAGGAGGCCGACGAAAAAAAAGATCAGTAGGAGATAGGCCATGAGTGACCAGAATGGTGGATGGCCATCCATCGTCGCTGCAAACAGAAAGAAGAGAGTTGAACACAGAATGACACCGGTGATGGCAACCCGGGTCAAAGGCCGCATGCCGAAACGCATCACCAGCCGCGAATTCACGAGCGATGCCCCACCCTGGGTTAGGGCGAGCGCACCGAAATAGAAGGGCATCAGTGCGCCTAAGCCATATTGTCCCTGCAGCATCTGGGCGGCGGTGTTCAAAAAGCCCAGAAATGCGCCAAGAATCAGGCCCGCCGCCAGTGCGTAACCGGTTGTTGCTCGGATGCGGAAGGTCTCGACGACTCCTCTGATGATCGTGCCGAATGAGAACGGGCGACGAAATTCTGGCTTTAATGTCTCGGGCTGACGGAAGACCAACCACAACCAGCCAATGACGGCGACGGCTAGCAGGAGGCCAAAAATCCAGCGCCAAGATGCCACCATCAGGATGGCCTGGCCGATGGCAGGGGCAACGGTCGGCACCAGTAGGAAAAGAGCCATCACGAGCGAGAGAATTTTGGCCATCTCTGCGCCGGAAAAGCGATCACGCACCATCGCAATCGTCACGATCCGGGGGCCGGCTGCTCCAAGTCCCTGCAGCATTCTGCCGACCAAGATCATCGTAAAGGAAGAGGCGACAATCGATAGTATTGAGCCGAGGACGAAGATTCCGAGCCCAGCCTGAATAGCAGGCTTTCGGCCAATGCGATCGGAAAGCGGTCCATAGAACATTTGCCCAAGGCCGAGGCCAAGAAAGAACGCCGATACAGTAAATTGAGCCCGGTTGTCACTTCCTGCTTCCAACTCGGCACCTATCGTTCGAAGCGCCGGCAACATGCTGTCGATCGACAGCGCTACCATCGACGTTAGGAGCGCACATAGCGCCACGAACTCAGCGACGCGGGTCTGTCGCAAGGCGGGTTGGTGGATGTGAGCCGGGCGGGGTGGTGGCTGGCTCGCCGTCTCAGCACGGTCCTGCCGTTGGTCCATTAGGTGGACGGCCGCCTAAAGCCGTCCACTGTCCCATGGTCTCGTTTCGCAACCAAAAATGATCGGATCATATCGATGACGACGACACCATCTTGGTTGCGTCCAATATGCCGTACTCGCACGATTCCCTGTGTTGGCCTGGACTTGGAAAGCCGTTTGCCAAGCACCTCCGTCTCCGCGTAAAGCGTGTCGCCGACAAAGACGGGTGCCGGCATCTTCACTTCTTCCCAGCCAAGATTTGCGACGGCTCTTTGGCTCGATCCACTCACCGCCATGCCAGCAACCAATGCTAGCGTGAGGGTCGAATTCACCAGACACCGACCGAACTCCGTCGCTGCCGCATAATGCGAATCGAAATGCACGGGATGGGTGTTCATGGTCAGATTGGTGAACCAGACATTGTCGGTCTCAGTGACCGTTCTGCCCGGCCAATGTTCATAGACATCCCCGACGGTGAAGTCTTCATAAGACCGACCCGGAGTCTCCCGGTAGCGCTGCTCACCAATCTTCTCGATGCCATATCCTGTCACAAGCAGCCCTCCTGAGCGGTCAATCCGATGAAGCACCTTGCACCGGTTTTTCGCGGACGTCGACGACGCGAACGATCGCATCATCCATTGAACAGCGCCAGGCAACAACGCTGAAACCTGGTCGAATGTGCCCACCGCTGATCGACAAGTCGACGGGCCAAGACAACGGAACGGGCGTCGGGTTGCTCAAGACGGATACGACGACAGCCCGACGTGATAGCGAACGCTGTATCGCGGACTTACTGCGATAGTCCTGGGGTCAGCATTCCGTGGCGGGCGCTATCGTACCGGCCCAAGCCCTGGATGGGGCGCTTTGTATGTCTTGGCGACCCGTTAGGCTGGATCTCATTGTCAATCGCGTTTCGTCAGCGGCTGTGCGCGGTGACTTATGAAGGGGCCATCTCCGAGATGCCGCCATGTGCTGCTGACCATTTGAGCGGCTGGTCCAAGAACATCTCGACCTGATCGAGGGTCGAGGTGTCGAAATGTCCGGCCGTTCGCGACACCGCGAGAACGTCTTTCCAGGTGGCTAGATTATGTAGGGTGAGACCGCTGGCATGAAGTTTGGGCCGTGTCTCAGGAAAGATATCATAGTAGAAGACGACCAGCGTATCGGTGACCTCAGCGCCCGCGGTTCGTAGTGCCTCGGCGAAAGTGAGTTTGCTGCCGCCGTCGGTTGTTAGGTCTTCGACCAAGAGGATCCGTTTCTCATCGACGCTGTCGCCCTCAATTTGTGCGTCGCGACCAAAACCCTTTGGCTTTTTGCGTACATAATACATCGGGAGACCTAAGCGCTCTGCGATCCAGGCGGCAAACGGAATGCCAGCGGTTTCACCGCCGGCCACACCGTCGAAGCGCTCGAAGCCTGCATTCCTTGCTAAGGTAGCGATCGCGAAGTCCATCAAGGTGCCACGGATGCGGGGATAAGAGATCAGTTTGCGACAATCGATGTAAACGGGGCTCTTCAGACCGGATGTAAATGTATAGGGCTCATCGGCCCGAAAATGCACGGCTTTGATTTCCAAGAGCATCTTCGCGGTTAGCTCAGCGATCACGTCAGGCTCAGGAAAGCCAGCGGCAAAAGACATCCGCACTCACTCCGTACAAGGGGATAAAACCCTGCCTCTATAGCAGCTTTCCGAGCCCGGCCAAGCCCATCCCGGAGGCATCACAAGAAACGCGAGTGGGCTCTCCAATTCGTGACGTTCACGAACATCCTCCGCGCGATGGCACTTGTCAGTGGACCAACACTGGACTCGGTCGTCCGTTTCACATGATCTCGGGAGTCTGTTTGTGCGTTCGGATGGCTGGTCATCATGCGTCCTTGACCTTCCGGTGGAAACGCTGTCCGTTTTTGGTACGAACCCCATTGTCCCCATGATTCGGGAGTCTGATATGAACCGGCTGTCGACCGCCGAGGCGATCGTAGAGCGCCTCGTCCAGCACGGCGTGCAGCGGCTGTTTTGTTTGCCGGGTGTCCAGAATGATCCGTTGTTCGATGTCCTGTTCGACGCAAAGGATCGGATCGAGATCGTGCAGAGCCGCCATGAAGAGGGCGCTGCGTATATGGCGCTCGGCGCTGCGCTTGCTACCGGGGCGCCGAGCGCCTATTGCGTCGTGCCCGGACCTGGATTTTTGAACACCACGACCGCGCTCGCAACGGCGCAAAGTTGTGGCGCTCAGGTGCTCGCGTTGATCGGCCAGATCCCGTCGGCTTACATCGGTCGTGGTCTCGGATTGCTGCATGAGATACCCGACCAGTCTGGCATATTGGGCCTGCTAACCAAATGGTCCGCGAGCATCAAAGCGCCGATTGAAGGGCCAAAGCTGGTCGACGAGGCATTTAATCAGCTCCTCAACGGCAAGCCACAGCCTGTAGGCCTCGAATGTGCGGCGGATATTTGGGCAAAGAAGGCAGCTGTCGATCTTACAGACGTCCGTGGACAGCGCCGGCCATTGGCGATCGACGATGATGCGGTTGAGACGGCAGCAAAACTGCTTGGTGGTGCGCAAAAACCATTGATTGTGGTTGGCGGTGGCGCGCAAGACGCGAGTGCTGAGATCACCGAGCTTGCGGAGCTGTTGCAAGCACCTGTTACCGCCTTTCGCATGGGGCATGGCGTGGTGGACAGTCGAAATCCCCTCAGCGTGACCGTGCCGGTTGGTCACCATCTCTGGCGGGATGCAGATGTCATTCTTGGAATAGGGACCCGCCTTCAGACCCAGCAATTAGCATGGGGAGTCGATGACGCGATGAAGATCATTCGGATCGACATCGACCCCGCCGAAGTGAACAGGATTCGCGAGCCCGATGTTACTCTGATCGGTTATGCCGATGCGGTGGTGCAAAGGCTTACGGATCGGTTGCCCAGCCATATGGGGCGACGGGCGAGGCGGGCTGACGAGATTGGCAGGCTCAAGGAAGGCTTTGCTGCAAAGTTTGCCAAGCTCCAGCCGCAACTCGATTATCTCGAGGTGATCCGGTCTGAGTTGCCGGAAGATGGGATCCTCGTCGATGAGTTGGTACAAGTCGGCTATGTGGCTCGTTTCGCCTATCCCGTCTATAAGCCTCGCACCTTCATCTGCAATGGCTATCAAGGAACGCTAGGCTGGGGTGTTCCGACCTCGATTGGTGTGCAAATGGCGAGGCCGACTCAGCGGGTTATCGCACTTGCTGGTGACGGTGGCTTCATGTTCAACGTTCAGGAACTAGCGATCGCCGTCCAGCGCGACCTACCGCTGGTCACGATCGTCTTTAATGATGGGGCCTTTGGTAATGTTCGCCGAATCCAAAAGAGCCAATTCGGGAACCGCCTGATCGGCACCGACTTGGTCAATCCCGACTTTGTTAGACTGGCCGAATCGTTCGGAGCTATGGGCTTGCCGGCCTCATCGCCGGCAACGCTGCGTTCGGCTCTTCGGCAAGCTTTTGATCATAAGGGTCCGAGTGTCATCGAGATACGCTGCGGTGAAATGCCGAGTCCTTGGGAATTCATGCTGCTACCGGCTCTACGCGGTGGCGGCATGGGTGCATCGGTCTTCTAGGTCACGTTCCAATAGAGCGGCGTGCCCGGATCGAATACCGTGACCGGACCGGCTTCGGTGTCGACTTTCTCGGGATAACGGACCGGCTCATGCTGTTTCGTCAGTGTGATGACCTCGTCATTTGGCGGCAGGCGATAGAAGGCCGGACCATGCAAAGAGGCGAATGCCTCGAGTTTGTCGAGTGCTTGTTCCTCCTCAAAGACCTGAGCGAGGCAAGAAAGCGTGTTGGGCGCATTGAACACGCCTGCACAGCCACAAGGCGCTTCTTTGGTGTGATCGGCATGGGGGGCGCTGTCGGTTCCGAGAAAGAAGCGTGGATCGCCCGAAGTGGCTGCCTTACGCAAGGCCAGGCGATGACGTTCACGTTTGACAATTGGCAGGCAATAGTAGTGGGGCTTGATCCCGCCGACCAACAGATGGTTGCGGTTGATCATCAAGTGGTGCGGTGTAATCGTTGCGCCGAGTCCTGAAGATGCAGCGCTCACATAGGCGACGGCGTCATCCGTCGTCACATGTTCCATGACGACCCGCAGGCCGTCGACCCGACGGCGGACGGGATCAAGGACGCGGTCGATGAAAACAGCCTCTCGATCGAAAATGTCGACCTCAGGATCGGTGACCTCGCCATGAACACAAAGCGGCAAGGCGACGTCTGCCATACGTTCCAAAACTGGGATGACTGTATCGATTCTGCTGACACCGCTGTCTGAATTGGTCGTGGCGCCTGCGGGATAAAGCTTGACCGCATGAACGAGCCCTTCGGCCGCCGCGGCTTCGACATCATCTGGATCGGTGGTTTCCGTCAAATAGATTGTCATCAGCAGCTGACGATGCGCCGATGATGTCTCAAGACCTGCCTTCTCCATGGCTTTTAGAATGCGGTCACGATAGGCTCGAGCATCGTCACCGCGCACCACTGGTGGTACCAGGTTGGGCATGATGATCGCCCGGCCGATATGCTGAAATGACGGGCTGACGATGCCCTCCAACATCACGCCGTCACGTAGATGCAGGTGCCAGTCGTCAGGACGTCGGATGGTCAGGTGATCGATCATGCTCAACGGAACGGCTCCAGGACAGATCTAAGGGCTGGACCTGTCCTGTCTAGCCGATCGCAGCGAAGAACGCGACGTCGTTGTCGATGCGCGTCTTCCTAGCCAACCTTTGCGTGCATGTGCGGGCTGTCAAAGTCGAGTTTCTTCAGGCCTTCCTTGACTTCAGGACAACTCATAAAGAGCTTCCAAATGAGGCCGGTCCGATAGTTCTCAATCATCGCGATGATGGGACCCTGATCGATCGACAGATGGGTATCTGCCACCCAATTCTCCGTCGGATTAAAGGCGTCGACAAAGCCGTACTCCTTCCAGAGCTCATTGCCGCGTTCATCGTAGAAGTGCCGGAGCGCCTCCATGGAATGGTCGGGTGTGTAGGGGAAGGCCGACAGCGCTGCCGTCGGTGTGATCACGCCGAGATCGCGACGGGGCTGATGGGCGGCATAGCCTTTATGATTGTCCGAAGAGGTTAGGCCCCAACAATGACGACCATAACCTTCGAAGCCGTTCGGATTCAGGATGCAATGCTCACGGTTGATCAGCGTGTGCGCGGTGTTCTGCTCCCAATAGTTGGCGTAGCGATCCTTCAAACCGTTCGGGTCGAGCATCATGAAGCAGTATTGGGTCCAGAAGAGAGGTCCACCGAAGTCGGGGCCCAGCGGTAGCTTGATGCCATAGTACTCGCGTTCGTTCTTGAACACGCGTCCCATGGCCCAGCCACGGTGGTAGGCTTCCTTGTGAATCGCATAGGTCGGGGACGACGCACCGAGCACATAGGTCAAGAGACATTCGTTCCAGCCACGGATCTCGAAATCCATGCCCCAACCCTGATTCGGGCTCCAGTGCCAATACATAATGTGGCGACCGCCCCGCGTGTGCCAGTCCCACTCGGTCTGTGTCCAGAGCGTGTTGATCCGATCGCGCAGCTCGGCTTCTTTTCCATCGCCGGTGAAATACTGCCGGCAAACGAGTAAGCCGCCAATAAGGAACGCCATTTCGACGACATCTGAGCCGTCGTCCTTACGGGAGAACGGGATGGTCTTACCGGTCGTGCCATGCATGAAGTGCGGCAGGACTCCGTGGTAGTGATCCCCTAAATGCAGGAATTTGACCATCTTCAGAAGCTGATCGACGGCCTCGTCGCGCGTCACCCAGCCCCGCTCGACCGCGATCACAATCGCGATGGCGCCAAAGCCGGTGCCACCGATGGCCATGGCTTCAGGTCCATATTTGTCCTGCACATTGGTGCGATCGCGTGCCAGCCCAGAGACTGGATGAGCACCGTCCCAGAAAAATCGAAAGGTTTGTCGTTGCACGAGTTCCAACAGCTCGTCGTCAGACAACCCTTTGGGACGGTCGGGGCCGACACCGGCTGCTTCGGTCGGGCGGATGGGGGCGATATCATTCATCCAAATACTCTCCAGCTTGGCTCGAACATTCGTTCTGCCACAAGCACAACTGCCACGCTGTAGGAAGTCAATGGGGCAGAGCGCACTCACGGTTCATGCTATGGCGAAAAGATCTCGTCATGCGTCAATGGGCCATTGTCCGTCACGGCGTCAAGTGCTTTAGATCAAGTCAACTTAAGAATGACAATCAATATTATTTTTCACTTTGATGTCATCTTGTTCTGACTCGGGGATTTATTAACATCGGCGCCGAACAATAAAGCTTTCTCAATCAAGCGGAAACGTAACATGGGCAGCCCTGGCGGTGTTGGTGGATCGAGTGACAGTGCCGGTAGCTCGGGAGGCGGCAGCGGAGGCCCAAGCGGCTCCGAAGGGTCAAGTTCTGGTGGCGTGAACGATAGCGGCAGTTCGGGACATTCGGGTTCCGATCGTGATTCCGATTCGTCATCCAGCGATCGTGATCAGGGCTCCTTTGCCGACGCGATGGATGCAGCTGTTAACGATACCTTAGGCCGTGACGATAGCTCGTCCGATGATGATGATTCGTCAAGCACGAGCATGAATGGCCGGGATAACAATTTCGGCTATGCCGGTGAATTCGATGGTCTGGGTTCAACCGGTGGGCCGGTTGGCATCGGCGACGATGACGACAGCGAAAATAATACTGAGGCCGGTCTGAACGGTCGAGATAACAATTTTGGTTATGCCGGCGAGTTCGATGGTCTTGGCCCAACGGGCGCGCCGGTTGGCACGGAGGGGACGACGGACGACGTTGAAACCAACAGCCTCGCCAACAATTTCGGCTATATGGACGAATTCACCGGCCTGACGCCGCCAAGCCCCACGACCGATCTTGCGCCGACACCGATGGTAGGTTTCGTTGGGCCCATGCCCGCGACGCCGGCACCGCCTCCCGTTGCTCCGCCTGCGACCGTGCCGACGGCGCCCCCTACAAATTTGCCGACGGCTCCTCCAGCTAATTTGCCAACGGCCCCGACGACGCCGAGTTTGTTGGGACGGGCCCTCACCTGGGCGGGGCGGTTCTCCCCTGTGGGTGTCTTCGCTGCCGTCACATTGACCCCGACCAACACGCAGGTCGAAACGGTTCAGATCGACGAAAATACAAGACTATCCCGAGCGCCAGGCGACCTATTTGGACGCGTGGAAACATTGAATACGGACGGCAGCTGGTCAGACACCGGCATTAGCGCTGCGCCTGCCTATGACGATGTTGGCAATGTCATTGGACTTTCCAATCCGTCACCGAATCTGCACGATCCAGATGAATTTCAGGGTCTTCCGGCACCGGAGATCGCCCCGCCAGCACCAGCGACTGTGGAGCCCCCAGCACCTGCCGTCGTCGAGCCCGCAGCGCCAGGCGTCATCGAGGCGCCGGAGCCAGCAACGATTGAGCCGGGTATCGGACCTGAGACGACGGCGCCACCTGGACCCGATGCGACGCCGCCTGGGATTACGGCGCCGACGCCCGATGTGCCTCCTGACGTTGTACCGACGTCGCCGGATGCGCTGCCAGGTCGCCCGCCGACCGCACCACCAGAGATTGCGCCGTCGCCGGTACCTGAGATCGCACCCACGATACCGTCAACCATCGAGCCGCCTATTCCGGCAACGTCTGAACCTCCGACGCCTCCGCGCGCCGAGCCGGTCGCCCCGCCACAAGTCGAGATTCCAAGCGGCCCGGATGCGACGCCGCCAGGTGTCCCGGCCCCGGCAGATCCAGACATTCAGCCGGGCTTCCCTGACCTGCCTATTCCCAGTACTGCGAGTGATGCTCCATTCGTCGATCCGTCGTCAGACGATAATGACGATTCATCGACGTCTGGAGATGACTCGGTCATTCGCGATGGGCAGCCGGTGACCCCAACAGGAACAGAGGGCGCTCAGCCCGATGGTCAAAGAACGCGCATTGGCGAGAATAACGATCCGGAAACCAAACGCTCTTTGACTCGTGAAAACGAATCAGCGGATGCTTTGGCTGACCGAGGTTATCGTGTCGAACAGAATCCATCCACCGATGGTCGTGTTCGTCGTGATGGTTCGCCGAACCCATCACGACCTGACTATCGGATCGAAGGAGAATACTTCGATAGCTACGCACCGGGTACAGGCGCTAATGGTGAACCAAAGTCGGTACGAGGTGTCTGGAGTGAGATCGACGATAAAGTTAATGTGAAGGAACAGGCCGATCGGATCGTTCTCAATCTGAATGATTGGGCCGGCGACGTGGATGACCTAAGGCAGCAGTTTGAGGACTACCCGATCGAGCACTTAGAAGAAGTGATCGTGATTAGGGATGGTGAGGTCTTTAATCTGTAGGTTTCGATGTAACTGGAATCGCGATGTCCATCGACTATACGTTTTACATCACGACGGCAAAGACGCCGAATGACCTTGTCGAGTCACTGGGTGCCTTATCGGGTGACGACGATGTGATGTCGCCTGACGAGCCGGGCTTGTCGATCTTTGCCACCAGTGTTGATCATCCCGTCGTGCAAGCAGATGTCGAGGAGACATTTGGATTTGTGCCGACGTCAAAAGTCCTCTTCGCCATGGACAAATTTCACGACGACTTGCCAGGACTGCAGGCGAAACTGGTGCGATCAGTGATCGCCCTGTTAAACGAACATGAAGGCGATGCTGTTCTGGTTTCCAGCGCCGGGCCGCCGCTGCTTCTGCGCAAAAGCGGTGAACTTTATCTCAATCAGAACTGGTCCTCTTGGAAGACCGAACCCCCGAAAGGCTTGGCCCTCGACTATCAACTCGCCGCTCTTTGAGGGGGGGGGGGCAGGACGAACCGGCGGCTTGCTCATGACACGCAGCATCTGAATGTTCTGAGCTTCTAGTCGAAACTGCAACGTCGTCACTCGCTGATCACGCTCTCGATCGCCGAAGAGAATGCCTCGACCCTGTTCGGCCGAAATGCCCGCCATTGGTGTTGCCAGGGCGGATTTGCATGGAACCAGGCGTGGACTTGACCTCTTTCCGGTGAAGCTCCTGATGGATTGTTGTGGACTTTCACGATGACAATTCGGACCCCGAGATTGATTTCCCATACCTCCATGGGGCTATAGTGATCGTCAATCACGGCGCCGCTGAGACGTGCGGCTGCTAGAACGGCGGCAAGATCGGGAAGGGCAAACGATGATCACCGAACCTCTCATTTTCGTGGCGACGTCTGATATCGCCGGGAAGCTTCGCGGGAAAGCCCTTCTCACCCGCCATCTCAAGGATGGCCAAGCGCCGGAAGTTGGGTGGACTCCGACAAATGTCCAGATTACTTGCTTCGATGGCATTGCCGAGAGTCCCTATGGTGCCCTTGGCGATCTCGTTCTCGTCGGTGACATGGCGACGCGGGCGCTCCTTGATTTTGGTGACCAAGGACCAATCGAGGACTTCGTCCTCGGTGATGTGTTACATCTTGACGGGCGCCCCTGGGAATGCTGCACCCGTTCGCTGCTGAAGAGCGCACTCGAGCGCTTGCAGTCGTCGGCTGGTGTGACACTGTTTGGTGCCTTCGAGCATGAATTCCATCTGCCACATCGGGAAGGTGATAAGGGAGAGGGCTACGCACTCTCGGCCTTTCGAAGTGAACGTCAGCTCCTCGAAACCCTGATGGCAAGTCTTGCCCAGGCCAGCATTGGACCTGACACGATCATGAAGGAATATGGGCCAGACCAGTATGAAGTGACGGTCAAGCCGACGAGCGGTGTCGCCATTGCTGACCAGGCCGCTACTCTTCGCGAAGTCTGTCGCACATCAGCGGAACGGTTGGGGAAAACGTTGTCCTTTGCGCCTTTGGTTGAGCCTGGCGGCATCGGCAATGGGGTCCACATTCATCTAAGCTTTCGCGATTCCAAGGACAGGCCCGTCGCCTATGACGCAGCAGGGCCGCATAAGATGAGTGCGTTGACGGGTGCTTTTATCGGCGGCGTGTTACATCATCTTCCAGCGATCGTTGCTTTTCTCGCGCCGAGCGTCGTCTCCTACGACCGACTGATCCCCCACCGCTGGAGCGCAGCCTTTAACAATCTTGGCGCACAGGACCGAGAAGCTGCTGTTCGACTTTGTCCCATTCGAACCTTTGGCGACCGCGATGTCGCGGCACAGTTCAATTTCGAAATTAGGGCATGTGATGCCGCGGCAAGTCCGCACTTGGCGCTTGCTGCCATCGTTCTTGCCGGCGTAGCCGGCATTGAGGCAGACTTTCCGACGCCCGATGTAACAGCTGAGGATTTGTCACTGCTGCCGGATGCTGATTTAGCCGTGCGCGGTCTAAGGCGCTTACCGACCTCGCTCGACGCCGCTCTTGACGAACTCGACGCATCGGACACGGTGCGTGGATGGTTTCCCGATGGATTTATCGACATCTATCTCGCGCATAAGCGTGATGAGATGAGGACGCTTGCCGGCAAAGACGATGCAGCGCTTTGTGCGGCCTATCAAGCCGCCTACTAAAGTGAGGCGGCCCGATCCGCGTACGATCCCGTGATGACCGTGCTTGTTGATCAAGCGCTTCGCTCAAAACCCTGGATAGCGTTGCCGCTTCTCTCCCAACGGCCGAACCGCCCGACACTTCATGTTGATCGGCAAGCGCGGTCGATGTCGTTCGTGACCCCACGAAGCGCGCTTCTTCCTGGTTTGTGCCATCATCGTGTGTCGCGTCGTCGGCGGATCAATCTGGCGACAATCGTTGCAAGCGACGGATGGATGCCGTGATTCTGTTTCGACATCCGGTCGACATCGTGTCCAACCGGGAGACCAGCTTCTTCACCAACAACCTATCGAGGGAAGACCCAATGAGTTGGAAGACCGCCTATCGCTCCTTCTACTATGCCCATGCCGAGGAGCCCGATGACATTCACCTCGACCCGGCGACCACGGCGCTTCTCGTGATCGATATCCAAAACACCTATGTCGCACCCAAAGATACGCCTGAAGACAATGCACTTTGGCAGCCTTTCTTCGACCGGATGCGCGATACGGTCATACCGAATACAAGACGACTTATCGATGCATGTCGCTCCAAGGGCGTCGAGATCATCTATGCGCGCATTGCGTGTCACAAAACCGACGGCCGTGACCGTTCGCTCAGCCAGAAAAAGCCCGGCTTCAACTACCTTCTGCTGCCCAAGGATGAGCATGACGGCCAGGTGGTCTCCGAGCTCGCCCCGGAACCTGACGACATCGTCATTATCAAGACGACGGACAGTGCGCTCACCGGGACAAACCTTCGTTTGATGTTGCGCAATATGGAGATCAACGATGTCATCGTCACCGGTATCTTCACGGACCAATGCGTGTCTTCAACGGTCCGCAGCCTGGCGGATGAGAGCTTTGGTGTTGTCGTCGTCGACGAATGCTGTGCGGCGGCTACCATGGAGCTTCATGAGGCCGAGCTTAAGATCATCAATATGATCTATTGCCACGTCGTATCTAAGGACGAAGTCATGGACTTCTTTTAGAACCAGCCGATAGCCTCACCGAAACGACGTCCCCAAACCATCTGCTCTCATCGCTCGCGTTGGTGCCTATTGTCGAGAAAGTTTATTAAACCTTGACGCGTATTATATAACAAATTAATTAACCAAAAAGATATATCGGGCCGGGCGGTTTTGGGGGAGAACGCACCGTGAATGCCGCGTCGTCGACCACTGCAGAAGAAGATCTGCTCGCGAGCCTCTTTGAGCGTTTGCCTTATGTTCTCGCCATCAACTTAGCAACCGCCGTCTGTTCCGCGCTTGCCTTCTCGATCAGTGCACCGACCTCCATGACCTTGCTTTGGTCCGGGATGATGCTGGCAAGCCTCGTCTATCGCCTGAAGGTTTGGTGGGACTATAAAAATGCATCCATGCTTTGTGCGGGAGACACACGCTGGACGCGCCGCTTCACGCTAGCAGCAGGGATGAATGGTGGTGCCTGGGGTCTCGCGGCCGTTTTGTTTTACGATCCCAATTCCCTGGTTGCTCAAACGTTCTTGCCCTTCGTCCTTGCTGGGATGTCAGGCGGCTCGTTAGTCGGGCTTTCAGGATCGAAGCCAGCGTTCTTCGCATTCTACATTAGCATCGCGGCGCCCTATGCGCTGCGTCTCATCTGGGAAGCGGACCAGGCGCATATTTTGATGGCGGTGGCCGTCCTGATCTACATGGTCGGCATGGGCTGGCTTGGTCGATCGTTCAATGGTTATCTTCAACAGTCCGTGCGTCTGGCCGGCGAGAATGAGTGTCTTTTGGCTGCCCTTCGCCAGAGAACAGTCGAGTTGCAGGATAAATCATCCCAGCTCGAGGTCACCTTCGAACACGTCAATCAAGGTGTTGCTGTATTCGACCAAGATCATCGTTTGATCACCTGCAATCGGCGTCACCGGGACCTTTGTGACAACGCAACCGACGTCTTTTTGCCAGGGATGGAAACAAGCGGTCCCTCAGAGCTTAAAGGAGATCGACCGCGGCTTCTCGATGCCGCTGACGAGGGCGCGGCAACACTGCCCAATCGGTCAAGAAATCGCCGTTTTGATTGGATCGGCACCAAAGGCCGGTTCTTGCAGATTGAAGACAATCCGATGCCGAATGGCGGCTTTGTTCGAACATCGACCGATGTCACCGATCGGAAGCGCCACGAGGCGCATGTCCTACATATGGCACAGCATGATTCGCTGACAGGCTTGCCCAACCGCATGCTGTTTCATGATCGTCTGGATCAAGCGCTTCGTGTCGCCGAACGGAAACGGGGACGGGTCGCCGTCCTGCTTTTGGACCTCGATCGTTTCAAGACAATCAATGACACGCTTGGTCATGATGCAGGCGACCAGCTCTTGAAGCAGACCGCAGCTCGACTTCGCACTTGCATTCGGGGCAGCGATACGCTGGCGAGGCTTGGCGGTGACGAATTCGTCATCATTCAGACGGAACTTGGCAAAAAGGAGGATGCGGAAATCCTTGCAGAACGCATCCAAGATGCCTTCAAAAAGACGTTCGATCTTGGCGGTCAAAACGTTCATGTCGGTACGTCCATAGGGATCGCGATGGCTGAGGCTGGGCAGGGGGCCGTCACGAGCGCCGGCGAGCTTCTTCGGCACGCCGACCTTGCACTCTACCAGGCCAAACTGAACAGTCGGGGCACGCATTGCTTTTTCGAGGAAGGCATGAATGTCCGTATCCAACGGCGCAAAGTGCTGGAGCATGATCTTCGTACTGCCCTTGTTGAGGATCAGCTTGAGCTGCATTATCAACCTCAACTCGATCTTCGAACGGGGCAAATGACAGGTGTCGAGGCGCTCCTTCGGTGGCGACATCCCGAGCGCGGATTAATCCCTCCAGCCGACTTTATCCCACTTGCTGAAGAGAGCGATCTCATCGTTGGCATTGGTGAGTGGGTGCTGACTGAGGCATGCATGCAGGCGGCGGCTTGGCCGTCCTTGACCATGGCGGTCAACCTCTCGCCGATCCAGTTCATGCGATCGAACTTGGTCAAGACCGTCGAAAAGGCCCTTGCCCATTCGCACTTGCCTGCAGAGCGCCTGGAGCTAGAGATTACCGAGAGCGTTTGGCTTGCCGATTGCGATAAGGCCATGACGACGCTTAACCATTTGCGCGCCTTAGGTGTCCGTGTCGCGCTCGATGATTTCGGTACCGGATACGCTTCGATCAGCTATCTGCTCAGATTTCCTTTCGATAAGATCAAGATAGACCGAAGCTTTATTCAAGGTCTCGATCGTATGAGCGAGGCGAATGCTGTCGTGCATGCTCTCATCGGCCTCGGCCGCAGCATTGGCATGCGTGCCAGCGCCGAAGGCGTTGAAACGCCGGCTCAGATCGAGCATCTGCGACGGGAAGGCTGCGAAGAAGTTCAAGGATTCTACTATGGTGGGCCTGTCCTCGCGCCACGTATAGGCGCAATGTTGACCAATAGCCCTGCACATTTTGTCAATTGAACCAGGTATCTTTCTTGTAAAAAGTCACTAATAGCTAAAGCAATATCGCTAAGCTCTTATTTCGGCTTAACACTTTCTTCAAATTTTCGGGTCATGGTTTTGACATCAGCGTGTGATGACCCGATCGCTCCAACGACAAAGAGGATACCGCATGCTCAATGCCGCCATGGAGCAAAAAGCGACGGATGGGCTCAATCTTCGTTTGTCCATCGCCAGTAATACCGCTGTTCCCTTTTTGCTGTTCGGGCTCATTCTAGGAAAGGCCTCGACCGACATTTGGACGTCAACACTATGGGTCCTTGCCGGTCTGGCGATCTACACGCTGGCCGAATACGTCTTCCATCGCGTGGTATTGCATGAGTTCGCCACCGAAGGTCATCGGTTGCACCATGTCGAGCCGTTTGCGCCACATGCGATGCCCTTTTCCGCCGGACTTTCGGTGCACACCGCGATGCTTGTGATCTTAGCGATAAGCTTCGGTTTCGAACTTGGATTGTGCATTGCTCTTGGAAGTTCGATTGGCTACGCGCTCTATTGTCAACTTCATGAGCTGATCCACCGTGATCCCAGTCTCGCGCGACGTCTGGTGCCAAGGCTCTATCGTCATCACATGCTTCATCATCGAGCCGATCAGACCGAGGGTGAGGAGAACAATTTCGGTGTCCTCACGACGATGTGGGACCGGGTCTTCGGAACTTACCGCGCATGATGTCGCTGAATGATTTGGTCGACGGTGCGCAGCACCTTTTGCCGCGCCGCCTCGGAGTGCATGAACGCAAAGTGCCCGTTCAGGAAGAATTGGTGATGTGAGTTCGGCGAATAACTGGTCCATGGCCAAACAATGAGATCAAGCAGGCCTCCGAAGGAGTAGGTAGGGACATCGACATCAACAGGGATGTTGAGATGCAGATCCCTTGTCTCTGCGATTCGTGGAAGGTGACCACGATGTTCGGTCGCGAGTGTGACGATCGCTGACACGTTGTGACGTGGCGCGCGGTCCACCATGGCTTTCGCCAAAAGCCCACCAAAGCTAAATCCGATAATAATCGTGGGATGTTCGTCCGCGAGTACGTCAATGCCGTTAGCAACAATGTCCTCCATGACCGCAACCTCCTCCGGCCAGTAATAATAGAATCCATTGACAATGCTAATTTCAGCCTCGGGGAACCGTTCATGCAGATTGGCGATCCAGCCGGACCAGTTCGTGGCTGTATCGGCGCAAAATGCACCTGCAAGGCAGAGGATACGAAGATCGCCGCAACCATCGCGGATCACTCGTGCACCTACACGACGGTCTCGCGGCGCTCGAAAGATGCGCCGGATGATCGGCTCGAGCATATAGTGATCGGCTATTCGAAGAATCGACAGGCTAGAAGTTCCTTCGCTTGCCGGCTGTCACGTAGGGCGGGTTAATCAGCCTTCGTGACAGCGGTCAGATTCATCGTCACCAAAGCGCCCGGCTTCGGCAGTTCGGTCACTGCAATCACGGTCCGTGCTGGACGACGATCACCCAATCCTTGCACATAGGCAGCATTCATGGCCGAGAAGTCGCCCATGTCAGCTAAGAAGACGTTGATATGGATGATGTTGTCCAAGTCCGATCCGACGGAAGCCAGCATCGTTTCGAACATATCAAGGATTTGTCGGGTCTGCGACGCAATATCTGGCCCCGCCAGCTCACCGGTCTTGGGATTGACTCCCGCCGTGCCTCCTATCGTGATGAACTGACCGACCTTGGCAATATGGCTATAAGGCCCGATCGGTTGCATGGTGTCTGGCGGCGTAGAAAACTCGACATTGGGGGGCATAACAACCTCGGTTCATTGCATCTGCTGCCGAGTGTTGACTAAAGGTTGATGGTCGTGTCGACAAGCGCATTCTGGATTTAAGAGACGCATGCCATGGTCAGGCTGTTCATTCTGTTTTTCGTCTTAGCAATCTTGACGATCCTGCCCTTTCTTCTTTGGGGAGAGGATATCGAGCGGAGGCTTCTCGCGGGAGAGCCCGGAGACTGGTTGCGGGACTATGGTGCCTGGGCCTGGGCCGTCGGTTTGTCGCTTTTGCTCATCGATCTCTTTCTTCCGATTCCGGCGACCGCCGTCATGACGGCGCTTGGCATTCTTTATGGTCCCATCTTGGGAGGCCTTCTGTCGGCTGTCGGTTCATTCGCGGCTGGCAGCCTCGGCTATGCAATTTGCCGCCAATTTGGTCGGGGCGCTGCCACCGCCCTTCTCGGTGAGGCCGACCTCCAGCGCGGCGAGCGCCTGTTTTTGCACTATGGTGGTTGGCTGATCGCCTTGTCGCGTTGGCTGCCCGTTTTGCCGGAGGTGATGTCTTGCATGGCAGGCTTGGTGCGCATGCCGATGGCATCATTCTTTATTGCGCTCGCCTGCGGAGCTTTGCCCTTCGGACTGACCTTCGCAACGCTTGGTCATCTCGGTGCCGAACAACCCCTTTTGGCAATCGGTCTCTCCGCGTTTCTACCACTGATCCTCTGGGGGCTCGTCAAGGGCTTCATCTACAAGACTGATGTCGCGATCTAAACGCGGCCAAAGCAAAGTGGCTTGGGCAGGCCGTGAAGCGCCGGCCACATCGACAACGCTGTTTTGGTGATGATGAGTGAGCGCTCGGCATCGTCGTCAATCTATCGGGGACAACTTTAGGCTGACAGCAGATCCCGAAGCCTCGACCAACGCCGAACCTCTGGCCGCTGCTCGACGGCCAGTTCCAACGCACCTGGTTCCACCAGCATGACCACCAACTGTTTGGCACGGGTGATGGCTGTATAGACGAGGTTTCTGCGGAGCATGCGGCCCTGTTGACGAGCAAGCGGCAGCACGACCACCGGATACTCAGAACCTTGTGCCTTATGAACGGTAATGGCGTAGGCGGGCACGAGACTATCGAGCTCGTCGAAGCCGTAAACCAGCGCATGGTCATCAATGGTGACGGTGACTTGCTTTTGGGCACGATCGATGGAGGTCAGACGGCCGATATCACCGTTATAGACTTCGCGTTCATAGTCGTTTTCGATCTGCATCACCTTGTCACCCGTGGCGTAAACAACTCCCCGATGATCGATGCGGTCGGGGGCATCGGCGTTCAGAACACGTTGGAGCTCTTCATTGAGTGCTCGGGTACCGATCGGCCCACGGTTGGTCGGACAAAGCACTTGAATGTCGTTGATGGGGTCGGCGCCGAATCGTTCCGGAATACGAGCGGCAACCAACTCGACAAGTGTCTCTGCCGCACGATCCGGCGAGTTCGCTTTGATGGCGTAGAAGTCGACAAGTTCAGCATTGGATGACCGTGAGAGTTCCGGCATGTCACCCTTATTAATGCGATGTGCGTTTTTGATGATTCGGCTCTCTTCAGCTTGTCGAAAGATTTTCTCCAATCGAATGACCGGTAATTTTCCCGATTCGATCAAGTCGAGGAGAACCTGACCCGGTCCGATTGAGGGTAGTTGGTCGACGTCGCCCACGAGAAAGAGCGCTGCGGCCTCGGGCAGAGCATTGCAAAGTGCCTGCATCAACGGAATGTCGACCATCGACATCTCATCGACGATCAATAGATCTCCCTCGAGTGGCCGGTCCGAGTCCCTTCGAAATCCACGGCCTGGCTCAGCCTCAAGAAGACGATGGAGCGTGCTCGCGTCGCGTTCTGCGCTCTCGCCAAGCCGCCGGGCGGCCCGGCCGGTAGGGGCAGCAAGCATGATATCGAGCTGATTACTTTCGAGCCCTTTCAAAATGGCTTTAACCAGCGTGGTTTTGCCGGTCCCAGGGCCGCCGGTGATGATCAAGAGCCGGCTCTTGTAAGCGAGGCGCAGCGCTTCTCGTTGCTCATCCGCGAGGTTCAACCCGAGTGCTGTCTCGGCCGTCTCGACCGCAGCCTCAATTTGGCGGATGCGCCAGGGGGGAGCCTGCCAAGCGCATCCGATCAGCGTCTCTGCGATATCATCCTCGGCCCCATGCATTTCGGGCAAGAACAAGCAAGCTGTATCGGCTGCCTTGTCCAGGATCAGCTTCTTCTCACCGATCTCGTCCTCCAATACGGTCTCAAGGGGATCGGCCGCCATGTCGAGGAGGTCCGTCGCACGGTCGATCAGCCAGGTTCTCGGTAAGCCAGCGTGACCTTGACTCATTGCCTCTTCAAGCACATGACGAAGTCCTGCAGCGAGGCGAAACGGGCTGTCCTTAGCAATCTCCAACTTGGCAGCCAGCTCATCTGCCGATGTGAAGCCGATGCCGCGGATATCTTGCGCGAGGCGGAACGGGTTGGCGCTGACGATCTCAATTGCCTTGGCGCCATAGGCTTCGAAGATGCGATCGGCGCGAAGACGGCTTAGCCCCTTGGATTGCAAGAACAGCATGATGTCTTTGACCGCACGCTGTTCTTCCCAGGCTTCAGTGATGCGCTTTGCTAACTGTTTGCCCAGACCAGGTATGTCGGTCAGTCGCTCTGGTCGGTGTTCGATGACGTCGAAGACCTGATCTCCGAAGCGGTTGACCAATTTCTTTGCCATCGATTTGCCGATGCCTTTGATCATACCAGATGCGAGATAAGCCTCGATCTCATCAAGGGAGGAAGGAGGGATGACGGTCAATGTCGCGGCCGCAAACTGCTTGCCGTAACTCTTATGATGGGTCCAAGTGCCTTCGGCCCGAATTCGCTCGCCAGGTCCGATCGAAGCCGCATGTCCCACCACCGTGGTTGCTTCGTGACTTCCATCGGTTTTCACCCGAAGGACGTGATAGCCATTATCCGGATTGCGAAACAACACATGCTCGACCAAGCCTGCGACCAAAGCGTGGCTCGATGAACCGGTTTGCTCAAGCTTGAAGAGGCCAGTAGAGGCTGATTGTGATGCAGTTTCGGCCATGATGAGACCGAACGTGACGGGCTAGGGACGGAAAGGCAAGGACTAGCTGATCAAAGATATGAGTAGCTGATCCTAACCCATGCTTGCGAACTTGATAGCCTCTTCAGCGGCTCGAATCAGGGCTTTCGCTTTGTTGCAACTCTCTTGGTATTCCGCCTCGGGATCCGAATCTGCGACGACACCGACGCCAGCCTGAACATACATCTTGCCACCTTTAACCAGCGCCGTTCTGAGCGCGATACACGTGTCCATCGCACCGTCGGCACTCAAATAGCCGACGGTGCCAGCATAGAAGCTTCTGCGTTCGGGCTCGAGCTCGTCGATGATCTCCATCGCTCTGATCTTCGGTGCGCCTGAAACGGTGCCTGCGGGAAAGCCTGCGGCTAGCGCGTCCATGGCATCTTTGTCAGCACGAATTCTACCTTCGACGGTTGAGGAGATGTGCATCACATGGCTGTAGTACTCAACCACTTCCTTTTCCGAGACCTTAACCGTGCCGACTTCCGCAACGCGACCAACATCGTTTCGGCCGAGATCGAGCAGCATCAAATGTTCGGCCCGCTCTTTGGGGTCGGCCATCAAGTCTGCGGCCAGGGCCTCGTCTTCGCCACGCGTTGCACCGCGTCGTCGCGTGCCAGCAAGGGGCCGGATGGTGACAATGTCGTCTCTGAGTCTCACCAGAATCTCGGGACTGGAGCCAACGAGGGCATAGTCGCCGAAATCGAGGTGGAACAGGAAGGGGGAGGGGTTTAGGCGCCGCAGGGCGCGGTAGAGCGCAAATGAAGGAAGTTCGAACGGCAAGGTAAAACGCTGCGAAGGGACAACTTGAAAGATGTCGCCTGCGCGAATGTAGTCCTTGGCTTTCTCGACCATCTCATAGAACGCTTCGCGGCTCATATTCGGCACAGGTTCCGATGAACGCTCAGCATTGCGATGTCGATCGACTTGTCGGGGCAGACCTCGGCCGAAATCAGCGACGACGTCCGCAAGCCGCTCGCGGGCGAGATCGTAAGCGTGGGTCGGACTGCGATCATCCGATGGCCAAACCGGTGTAACAATGACGACATGGTCTTGGATCGTGTCGAAAATTGCCATGACCGTCGGTCGAACAAAGACGGCGTCCGGAATTCCAAGCGTGTCCGCGTTGCTGTCCGGCAGACGCTCCATTTGGCGCACCATGTCATAGGTCATAAAGCCAAAAAGGCCCGCAGACATAGGCGGTAACTCGTCCGGCAGCTCGATGCGGCTCTCTTCAATCAAAGCTCGAAGCGCATCGAGTGGTTTGCCGGGCAGGGGCTCGAAGCTGTGCTGATCGTGACGAGCATTGCGGTTGATCTCGACTTGATCTCCGCGGCAGCGCCAAATCAGGTCTGGTTTCATGCCAATCAGCGAATAGCGACCACGTACATTGCCGCCAGTGACCGACTCAAGCAGCAGACTGTAAGGGCGCCCCTCGGCAAGCTTGAGCATAGCCGAAACCGGCGTTTCGAGGTCGGCGACCAACGTCGTCCAAACGACTTGCGGCTTTCCTTCGGCATAACATGCTGCGAAGGACTCGAAATCGGGAAGCGGTGTCATCAAGAGCTCCGATTAGAACATGGCCGGCGCTGGACCGCCGGGCGCCATGCTGCCGCCGCCGTAGCCATGATCAAGATCATTATCGATGAGCCGTTGAAGCGCTGTCTGATTGATTTCAATGGGATGAAGATCCTGAAGGGCACTACCGAATTGTTCCAGTAGATCTGAGCGAACCTGCCGTTCGAGCTCGGTTTTGAGTTGAGCCCGTGCATCTTCATCGTCGGCGGCGTTCATAATCTCATCATTAGCAATGACGAGAATGCCGTCCTCAACTTCGATAACATCTTCAGCGACGGAGCCGGCCTCGGTTTGGAACAGAGCCGCAATAGCTTCGCGGTTGACCTGGGCGTCGGCGCCGCTATCTGACCGCTTCACCGGTTCGATCGCTTCAATCGTCAGGCCTTCATCCGCAGCAATCGTATCCAGGCTGGCCGCCTCTTGAAGCTTGGCACGGAGAGACTCGGCCTTGGCCCTCGCGCCTTCCCGTCGCTGACCGTCTTCGTATAACGCGATGACGTCGTCTCGCACCTCGTCCATTGTCTTAAGCCGAGGTTCCATGATGTCATTGACTTCGACGACATAATAAGCGCCATCATCGGTCTCTTCGACCAGGGAGGGTTCGTTCTCGACTGCGTCAAACGCCGTGGTGAGAAGTCCAAACCAACCTTCAACAGAGGAGACAGGTTCGCCTGAGGGGGCCAGCCCCTGGCGGTCGACAGCTTCAACGGTCTTGACGGTCAGGCCGACTGCCGCAGCCGCATCGGCTACATTCGAGCCAGCAGCAAGCTCGTCATCAAGCTGGGTCGCTACGGTTGGGAGAAGATCCTCAGCTTCGACCAGTGCGAGCTGACGCCTTAGGTCATCCCTGACGTCGTCAAACGGTGTGACGTCCTCTGGCGTGATCGACGTCACTTTAAAGAGATGGAAGCCAAATGGGCTCTGTATCGGATCTGTCACCTCGCCCTCATTGACCTTGAACGCATCGGCGCCGATGCCGGCAGGCATACCAGCTTCGGTAACGTCACCGAGGTCGGTGAAGCTCACCCCGTCAAGCTCGTCAGCAATCGCTGCGAAGTCTTTCCCTTCCTCGACCAGGGCGTTGGCTGCCTCAGCCGCTTCGTTGTCGGGCGCTAGGAGCTGCTGCACGGCACGCCGTTCCGGCGTAATGTATTGGCCAGCACGTTCGTCATAGGCGATCTGAAGATCTTCGTCGGCAATTTCGACCTCGTCCAGAAGGTCTTCGGGTTCGATTGTAACGAACGTCACGGCTCGATATTCGGGTGCCGTGAATTGCGCCTCGTTGTCGTTGTAGATGGTATCCAACGCAGCGTCGCCGGGCTCATCAAAGTCTTGAATGTCAGCGTCACTGATCTTGATGTAGCGGCCACGTCGCTCTTCGTTGCGATAACTGTAGATCGCATCCACTTGAGCGCCCGGTACCGTGGCCCCAGCAGTAATGCCCGACGTCAAGGCGTTCCGAGCGAGATCAGCACGGAGCGCCTCAAGATAGCCTTGCTCGCTCAATCCGGTGGTGCGCAGAAGCTGGTTGAAGCGAAGACGATCAAAACGCCCTGCTGTTTGGAAATTAGGGTTTTCTGTGATCAGTTCACGCAGGGTGTCATCGTCAACCCAGATCCCCATCTCTTCGGCTTCAAGAGCGAGCAGACGTTGGCTGATCTGTTCCTGCAGGGTCTGTTGTAGGATGCCAAGCCCAATGGCCTGTTCTCGCGAGAATTGGCCGCCGAACTGCCGCTGTAGATTGTTCACACTCCGATTGAATGCATCATTGAGTTCGCCCGTGGTGATTTGCGACGAACCGATGCTGGCAACCTCTTCTTCAGCGGGATTGCCATAGAAGATGTCGCCAATGCCCCAGATGGCAAAACTCAATACCAAGACGAGGAGCAATGCTTTGACGACCCAGGATTTGGCCTGTTTGCGGAGAGCGGTCAGCATGGTGGTTCAGAACTTATCGGTTGGGCCGAAACGACTGGCCAGTGGAAGGGATGGCTCAATTTAGGGAGTGTGGTGCCGATCGGCAACCGCCAAGTTCCTGCCGCATTCGGTAGGGCTTCAAGCGGCACTGGCATGCTTCGAAACGCTATGCTAGAGAAACGCCGAATAAGATGAGATGAGGCCCTCTAGGCCTTACGCTAGGCCAGCCCGGAAATCAGACATGCCCGACAGTCCGCCGATCGTGTTCGGCAATTGGAAAATGAACGGACGTCGTACGGACGCGCAGGCGCTCGTACAAGCCATTCTTCATGGATGCGGCCAGCCAACCACAGGAACCTTAGGCATTTGTCCTCCAGCGACACTGCTCGCCTCCGCTGCTGAGTGGCTTACGGAAAGCAGTATCAAGCTGGGAGGGCAAGATTGTGCGGCCGAGGCGAGCGGCGCCTTCACGGGTGATATAAGCGCGCCGATGCTGCGGGATGCCGGATGCGGCTTTACCCTCGTCGGCCATTCCGAGCGCCGACATGGACATGGCGAAAGCGATGCACTGGTCAAAGCTAAAGCTGAGGCCGCTTTTGAAGCCGGTTTGAATGTCGTGCTCTGCATCGGCGAGACCGAAGCTGAGTGGGATGCGGGGCAGACCATTCAGGTCCTCGACCGACAGCTTGAGCAGAGCCTGCCTGCCGGTGTGGTTGCGGACAACCTGATCATTGCCTATGAGCCAGTTTGGGCGATCGGAACCGGTAAAACGCCAAGCATGGATGACATTGCCAACACGCATGCCCATCTAAAGAGCAAATTGGCGAGCCTGTCTGCTGTTGGTGGCGACTTACCCATACTTTATGGCGGTTCGGTCAAGGCGGCCAATGCTGGGGAAATACTCGCGATTGACCATGTTGATGGCGCGTTGGTTGGCGGTGCCAGCCTGAAGGCTGATGAATTCCTTGCGATCTTCCAGGCAGGCCTGGAAGCAAAGGCGGGATGAACACAGTTGGGCGCTAGCGCTAGAGACGTACGAACAGTTTCGCGGATGAGACAATAGACGATGACAACAATCCTACTGATTATACACCTTCTGATCGCTCTCGCCTTGGTTGGCGTTATTCTGCTCCAGCGGAGTGAAGGTGGAGCCCTTGGAATCGGTGGCAGCAGTGGTGGCGGTGCCGGAGGTGGCCTTGGCGGGTTCATGTCTGGCCGTGCATCGGCCAATCTTTTGACCCGGACGACGGCGTTCTTGGCCGTCGGCTTCATCGCCACCAGCCTGACTCTAGCAATTATTGCGAGTAATCGGACCGGGCCGACCTCGATTCTTGATCAGCCCGTCGAGTCTCCGGCGCCCGAGGTCCCGGCAGCACCGGCCGAGCCTGCTGCACCCACAGCGGATTGACGGCGGAGCATGGTCTTGCTCGACATGTCGTCGACGCCCAGCGTCGCAGGCCGTTGCGGCGTTGTAGGATCTGACCCCGCCGTTTGCGGGGTAGCATGGTGGCTTGGACAGCATGTGGGTTGCTGCCTATGACCCGTTTCGTCTTCATTACCGGCGGCGTCGTCTCGTCTCTTGGTAAGGGATTGGCTTCTGCTGCTATTGGCGCGCTTCTTCAAGCGCGCGGCTACTCGGTCCGACTACGTAAGCTCGATCCTTATCTCAACGTCGATCCAGGGACCATGAGTCCCTATCAGCACGGCGAGGTCTATGTCACCGACGACGGTGCTGAGACAGACCTCGATCTCGGGCATTATGAGCGCTTTACGGGCGTGCCAGCGCGGGGATCAGACAGCGTCACGGCGGGTAAGATCTACAGTTGGGTGCTCGCCAAGGAGCGGCGCGGCGACTATCTCGGCGGTACCGTTCAGGTGGTGCCTCATGTCACCAACATGATTAAGGAATGCATTCTTAATGATGTCGATGACGGTGACGATTTTGTGCTCTGCGAGATCGGTGGCACGGTTGGCGATATTGAAGGACTGCCCTTCTTAGAAGCCATTCGACAACTTCGTATCGAGCTGGGCCGCGATCGTGTTGCATACCTGCATTTAACGCTGGTGCCTTTTATTGCCTCTGCAGGCGAACTGAAGACAAAGCCAACCCAACATTCCGTACGGGAGCTTCGGGGTATCGGCATCCAGCCGGACATTCTCTTGTGCCGCACGGAGCTGCCGCTATCGGATGAAGCCAAGCGTAAGATAGCCCTACAATGTAGTGTGGAGCTGGGTGGGGTTATTCCGGCCGAAGACGTCAAAAGCATCTACGAGGTACCGATCAAATACCATGCTGAGGGGCTCGATACACAGCTTCTTCGACATTTTGGTCTACCTTCCGACAAAGAGCCTGATCTTGCACGTTGGGAAAACATCGTCGAGCGGGTGCACAAGCCGGAAGGTGAGGTGACCATTGCGGTGGTCGGAAAATATATGGGCCTGCAGGATGCCTATAAGTCCCTCGATGAAGCTCTTACCCATGGCGGCATCGCCAACAACGTTCGTGTAAAAACAGTTTGGCTTGATGCCGAAATTTTCGAAACCGACGACGCTGCGCTGCATCTCCAAGACGCCCATGGTATTCTTGTGCCGGGCGGCTTTGGTGAACGTGGCGTTGAAGGAAAAGTGAAAGCCGCAACATTCGCTCGAACACGTCACATCCCGTATTTCGGCATATGTCTGGGCCTGCAAATGGCGGTTGTCGAGGCCGCAAGGAATCTTGCCGGAATTGGGGGTGCGGCATCGACCGAGTTCGGAGAGTGTGCCGAGCCGGTTGTTGGCCTGCTTACCGAATGGGAGCGGGATGGCGAAGTTGAAACACGATCTGCTGAAAGCGATCTCGGTGGCACGATGCGACTTGGTGCCTATCCCTGCGCGCTTGCTGAGGGCAGCCTTGCTCAAAAGATCTATGACACGACAGAGATTAGTGAGCGCCATCGTCATCGGTACGAGGTCAACGTCAACTATATGAATCGGCTCTCAGCCGCTGGTGTCTCATTCTCTGGCATGTCGCCTGATGGTCGCTTACCAGAAGTGATTGAGCTTCCCGATCATCCATGGTTCGTGGGCGTCCAGTTCCATCCTGAACTTAAATCAAAGCCATTCGAACCGCATCCGCTCTTTGCGTCCTTCATTGAGGCTGCGCTCAAGCAGTCACGTCTGGTTTGAGCCGGGAGGGATGGAAGGACCTGCGACAGGCGAGACTCCTCGCACAAGGCGGATCGAAATTGGCGATGTGAGCATTGGGCAAGATCTTCCTTTTGTTCTAATCGCTGGTCCTTGCCAGATTGAGAGCCGAGATCACGCGTTGGAGATGGCGGAGGCGCTCTCGGACATTTGCGGCGAGCGCGAGATCGGTCTCATCTACAAGAGCTCATTTGACAAAGCCAACCGTACGAGTGGTGACAGCGCACGCGGGGTTGGATTGGAGCGCGGGATCGCCATTTTGGCGGACGTCAAAGAGGCATTTGGTTGCCCGGTAATCACCGACGTTCATGAGAGTCACCAATGTGCACCTGTGGCTGAAGTTGTGGACGTTCTGCAAATCCCAGCCTTTCTCTGCCGACAGACCGATCTCTTAAGTGCCGCTGCCAAGACCGGTGCCGCTGTCCATGTGAAAAAGGGCCAGTTCCTAGCCCCCTGGGACATGATCAATGTGGTCAAGAAGCTCGAAGGGTTTGGCGCTGATCGCCTGCTTCTTGGGGAGCGCGGAACATCCTTTGGGTACAATACCCTCATCTCTGACTTACGTGGCCTACCCACCATGGCGGCGACCGGTTGGCCGGTTGTTTTTGACGCCACGCATTCTGTGCAACAGCCAGGCGGGCAGGGTCGCTCAAGTGGTGGTCAACGGGAGTTCGTGCCCGTGCTGGCGCGCGCCGCGATCTCGGTTGGTGTCGCCTGTCTGTTTATCGAGACGCACCAATCCCCAGACAGCGCACCAAGCGATGGGCCGAATATGATCCCGGTGAACAAGCTATCGCGTCTCCTCTCAATTCTTCAGGAATTCGATCGGCTCGCAAAGAGCCACCCCCTCAATCTGACGTGACCTTAGGACGTATCATGATCGACACCGAAATCACCGCCATTACCGGTCGACAGGTTCTGGACAGCCGGGGCAATCCGACCGTCGAAGTCGACGTTGCCCTTGAAGGCGGCGCGATCGGACGCGCTGCTGTACCGTCCGGTGCATCGACGGGATCGAAGGAGGCGATAGAGCTCCGCGATGGTGACAAGCGCGTGTATCTCGGTAAGGCCGTGACCAAGGCGGTCGCCGCGGTCAATGGCGAGATCACCGACGCTTTGTTCGGCCGTGATGCGCTTGATCAGGCAGCCATCGATCAATTGATGATCGAGCTGGATGGCACGTCCAATAAAGAGCGATTAGGTGCGAACGCCATCCTCGGTGTCAGTCTCGCCGTCGCTAAAGCGGCTGCGAATGCTCTTGGTTTGCCCCTCTTTCGCTACGTCGGCGGTACCAACGCGAAGATCTTACCGGTGCCGATGATGAATGTGATCAACGGGGGCGCTCACGCCGACAACCCGATCGATGTTCAAGAATTCATGATTATGCCGGTGGGAGCGAGCAGCTTCTCCGAGGGACTCCGCATGGGCACGGAGATTTTCCATGCCCTGAAGTCGGGTCTTAAAGAGGCGGGGCACAATACGAATGTTGGTGACGAGGGAGGCTTCGCACCAAATCTTGCAAGCACCGATGACGCACTCGGTTTCCTGGCAAAGGCGGTTGAAGCCGCTGGATACAAGCTTGAGGACGATATCGTCTTTGCGCTTGATGCGGCAGCCAGTGAGTTTGGCAAGGATGGCAAATACACACTCGAAGGAGAGAACAAGACGCTCGATAGCGACGGGATGGTGCGCTACTACCAAGAGCTTTGCAGCCGCTATCCGATCAAGTCGATCGAAGACGGTATGAGCGAGGACGATTGGAATGGTTGGGCAGCACTGACTGAGGTGATCGGTAAGACAGTGCAGTTGGTTGGCGACGATCTGTTTGTCACCAATCCGGCCATCGTCGCTGAAGGGATTGAGCTTGGCGTCGCGAACGCGCTTTTGGTCAAGGTCAACCAAATCGGATCACTTACCGAAACGCTCGATGCTGTCGAGCTCGCACACCGAGCCGCCTACCGTAGTGTCATGAGCCATCGTTCAGGCGAAACGGAGGATACGACGATTTCGGATCTCGCTGTGGCGACGAACTGTGGACAGATCAAGACAGGATCGTTGTCGCGTTCGGATCGACTTGCGAAATATAATCAGTTACTTAGGATTGAAGAGATGCTGGGTGAGCAAGCGCGCTACGCAGGGCGGGCGGCTCTCGGCCTTTAATGACCATTGGTTCAGACATAGGATTGATGCTGTGCTAACAAGAGCCCTCGATTTTCGGCGAAGGATCAAGTGGCAATCCTGGTTGTTTGTTGTGGGCATCGGTCTCGCATTTTATTTCGGTTATCATGCCGTGAATGGAAGTCGGGGCTACTGGGCATTTCAAGAAAAGCAACAGGAGCTGAATACCGTCGAGCGCAAGCTGGCGGTTTTGCAGGACGAGCGTCGGCGTTTGGAGCGCAGAGTCGAGCGTCTCCGCCCGGAGTCGCTGGATCCTGACCTCGTTGATGAACTCGCACGCGACATGTTGAGTATGGCTGAAGCGGATGATGTGATCATCCTATTGAACGAAGACGACTTGCCATCAGAAATAGGGGATCGCTGACAGCAAGGGGGCTTGGCGCTTCTCTCACAGGCTGTAACAAGCATGGCAGCCTTCCAAAATCGTCGTGGCTCGGATTGGGTCGATCGTGGTAGTCCTGCCAACTCGGGGTTGGCAATGTCGTAAAAACGGCAAAACGTGCTGATTTGGAGACGATAAGAATGGCGACGGCGACACGTCGGAAGACCAATAGCACTACGCGCAAAACAGCGGCTGCGAAGAAACCCGCTTCGAAAGCTTCAAAAAAACCCAAGGTCGCGACAGAACAGCTCCTGGCTTATTACCGGGACATGCTGATGATCCGGCGTTTCGAGGAGAAAGCGGGTCAGCTTTACGGCATGGGGCTCATCGGTGGGTTCTGTCATCTCTACATAGGTCAAGAAGCAGTAGCGGTTGGCATCCAACACGCGCTGAAGGATGGCGACTCCGTGATCACTGGCTATCGCGATCATGGCCACATGCTGGTTTGCGAGATGGATCCTGCCAAAGTCATGGCCGAGCTTACCGGTCGTGCCGGTGGCTACTCAAAGGGCAAGGGCGGATCGATGCATATGTTCGCCCGCGATAAAGGGTTCTATGGCGGTCATGGCATCGTCGGAGCCCAGGTGCCACTCGGTACGGGCCTTGGCTTCGCGCACAAATATCGGGACGATGGCGGCGTCGCGGTCGTGTATATGGGGGACGGTGCTGTCAACCAAGGCCAAGTATACGAAGCCTTCAATATGGCAAGCCTTTGGAAGCTTCCGGTCGTTTACGTCATCGAAAACAATCAGTACGGCATGGGTACATCGGTCAAGCGGGCCTCGGCGAATACCGAGCTCTATCGACGTGGTTCGGCGTACGATATTCCTGGTGAACAAATCGATGGCATGGACGTTGTTGCTGTACGCATGGCTGCAGACGAAGCCGTAGCACACGCGCGTGACAGTGGACCGATCCTTCTCGAGGCCATGACGTATCGTTATCGCGGCCATTCCATGTCAGATCCGGCCAAATACCGTTCGCGGGAAGAGGTGCAGGAAACTCGTGCCGAACGTGATCCGATCGATCGCCTTCGTACGATGATGTTAAATCAAAAGTTGGTCGATGAGGATCAGCTGAAGGGTATCGACAAGGATATCCGAGCGATCGTCAACGATGCTGCCACCTATGCTCAAGACAGCCCGGAGCCAGCCCCCGAAGAGCTCTATACCGATGTCTATGTCGACGCCTAGAAAATTTGGGTCCCGCGTTCAGGAAGCCAACGAATGCCAACAGAAATTTTGATGCCAGCCCTCTCGCCGACGATGACCGAGGGCAATCTTGCGAAATGGCTCAAACAAGTCGGTGACAAAGTCGAGCCTGGTGACGTCATCGCCGAAATCGAAACCGATAAAGCAACCATGGAAGTGGAAGCGGTGGACGAAGGTACGCTCGGCAAAATACTGGTCGACGAGGGGACCGAAGGTGTCGCTGTCAACACACCGATTGCCGTACTGGTGGGTGATGGAGAGGATGCCGATGCCGTCGTTTTGGCGACGCCATCGGCACCTTCTGCAGAGACTGGGCACGCAGAACCTCCGGCGATTGTGGGCGATTCAGCGCCGATCCAGGTGATTTCCAGCGGTCCGACCGTGGCTGATGATCCCGAATTGCCTCGGGGCACGGAGATGGTTACGCAGACCGTCCGTGAAGCACTCCGCGATGCCATGGCCGAAGAAATGCGTGCCGATGAGCGCGTTTTTTTAATGGGCGAAGAAGTTGCCGAATACCAAGGCGCTTACAAGGTTAGCCAAGGGCTGCTCGAGGAGTTTGGTGCAAAACGTGTGATCGACACACCGATCACCGAGCACGGTTTTGCAGGTATTGGCGTCGGTGCTGCGATGGCAGGCCTGCGTCCCATCGTCGAATTCATGACCTGGAACTTTGGCATGCAGGCCATCGACCAGATCATTAACTCCGCTGCCAAGACTTTATACATGGCGGGTGGTGAGCTCGGGTCACCGATTGTCTTTCGAGGGCCGAACGGTGCTGCAGCCCGCGTGGCCGCGCAACACAGCCAAGAATATTCGACTTGGTATGCGCATTGCCCTGGCCTGAAGGTGATCGCCCCCTATAGCGCTGCCGACGCAAAGGGGTTGCTCAAGGCAGCGATCCGTGACCCCAATCCCATTGTGTTCTTAGAGAATGAGATTCTATATGGCCGCAGCTTCGAAGTACCGAAGCTGGATGACTTTGTGTTGCCGATTGGCAAGGCCAAGATCATGCGGTCCGGTGGGAGCGTGACGATCGTCGCTTTTTCGTTGATGGTCGAGCGTGCACTGGAAGCTGCCGACGCACTTGCTGGTGAGGGCATAGAGGCCGAAGTCATCGACTTGAGGACGATCAGGCCTCTCGACGTCGAGACCATCGTCAGCTCGGTGAAAAAGACCAATCGTCTGGTTTCGGTGGAGGAGGGGTGGCCGCGTTATGGTCTCGGCTCTGAAATGTCTGCGATCATGATGGAGCACGCGTTCGATTATTTGGATGCTCCCGTAGTTCGCGTGACCGGCAAGGACGTGCCAATGCCCTATGCCGCTAATCTAGAGCAGCTTGCTTTGCCCCAGACGGCTGATGTCGTTCAGGCGGCGAAGGACGTTTGCTATCGCTGATCCCGGCTAGTTTTCGAAGTCGAGTAGAGATGATGCCCATCGAAATTCTTATGCCCGCTTTGTCGCCAACCATGACCGAAGGCAATCTTGCGAGGTGGCTCAAGCAAGAGGGTGATCAGGTCGCCGCCGGCGATGTCATCGCCGAAATCGAGACCGACAAAGCCACGATGGAGGTCGAAGCGATTGACGATGGCAAGCTGGGAAAGATCCTTGTGAGCGAGGGCACAGAAGGGGTCGCCGTCAATGCGCCTATCGCTCTTCTTTTGGAAGAGGGTGAAGATTTGAGCGCCTTGGACGGCAGGGCCGCCAGCCCTAAGGTTGCGCCAGGCGCTGACGCGGAGAAGGCCGAGACAGCTGCCGCAACCGCTCCTCAGACAGCTCCGTCCCCAACACCTGCACCCAAGTCCAATGGGGCTGCTCAAGGCGCGCGTATCTTTGCGAGTCCGCTCGCTAAACGCATGGCGGCAAACGAAGGCCTAGATTTGCGTGCGGTCGATGGTAGCGGCCCGCATGGTCGAATTGTTAAGGCCGACATTGAGCGTGCGCTCAAGGCAGGGGTCGGCAGAGCCGTGTCTGCACCGGTCCCTGAGACGCCAGCCATAGCCACGCCTTCAACAATCACGGCTCCACCTGGTGCTGATGTTGAGGAACTTCAGCTGAGCAATATGCGAAAGGTCATTGCGCGGCGGCTTACTGAGGCCAAGCAGAGTATTCCGCATTTCTACTTGACCATCGATTGTACCTTAGACGCGCTTTTAGACCTCCGAAAGCAGCTCAACAATCGGGACGGCGCGGACTACAAGCTTTCCGTGAACGACTTCGTCATCAAGGCTGCAGCGCTCGCTCTCAAGAAGGTGCCGATGGCCAATGTGTCTTGGGGCGGCGATAAACTTCTGAAGTATAACGCCGTCGACATATCGGTTGCTGTCGCCATTCCTGATGGGCTGATCACGCCGATCATCCGCAATGCGGACAAGAAGGGGCTCGGCGAGATTTCCGAGGAAATGAAGGATCTTGCTGCGCGCGCGAAGGACGGCAAGCTGAGGCCTGAGGAATTTCAGGGTGGCAGCTTCTCGATTTCCAATCTTGGCATGTTTGGCGTCAAAGAATTTTCTGCTGTCATCAACCCGCCACAAGCTTGCATCCTTGCCGTCGGTGCCGGTGTTCAACAGCCCGTTGTCCGGAACGGGGAGATCACCAGCGCGGTCGTCATGTCCTGTACGTTGTCTGTCGATCATCGCGCGGTCGACGGTGCTCTCGGTGCCCAGTTACTCCAGGCGTTTAAAGGGTATGTCGAAGAGCCATTGGCCATGTTGCTGTAAGCCGGACGCAACCGAATCCAAAGAGGACTTCTTATGACAGAGCACAGCTTTGACCTCGTTGTCGTCGGCGGCGGTCCTGGAGGTTATGTGGCAGCGATCCGAGCGGCTCAGCTCAAGATGAAGACGGCGCTGATCGAGCGGGAGCATTTAGGGGGCATCTGTCTGAACTGGGGATGCATTCCGACCAAAGCACTGCTCCGTTCGGCTGAGATCTATGACCATATGCATCATCTCAAGAGTTTTGGTCTTGCGGCAGAGAAGATCAGTTTCGATACAGATGTTGTGGTCAAGCGTTCGCGCAAAGTTGCAGGTCAGCTCTCCAAAGGCGTTGCTCATCTTTTGAAGAAGAACAAGGTAACCGTCTTTGATGGACATGCAGCCCTTACCGGCGGCGGCTCGGTCGAAGTAAAGACCAAGACCGCAGTGGAAACGATCAAGGCCAAACACATCATTCTCGCGACCGGTGCTCGCGCCCGCGAGCTTCCTGGGCTTGAAGCGGACGGCAAACTCGTCTGGACCTATAAAGAAGCGATGGTTCCCGAAACGATGCCGAAGAGCCTCCTTGTGGTTGGTTCCGGCGCCATCGGAATCGAGTTTGCGAGCTTCTATCGTTCCATGGGCGTTGCGGTGACGGTGGTCGAGGTGATGGACCGTGTGCTGCCGGTCGAAGACGAGGAAATTTCTGCCTTTGCTGCGAAGCAATTTGAGAAGCGTGGCATCAAGCTGATCACTAATGCCGAGGTCAAAGCTCTGGATAAGTCTGGGGACAGCGTCACGGCAACCCTGAATGCAGGTGGCAAAACGGGGACTTTAAAGGTCGACCGGGTGATCATGGCCGTCGGCATCGTCGGCAATGTCGAGAACATCGGTATCGAGAAGACCAAGGTCAACGTTGACCGTTCTCATGTGGTGGTAGACGAGTGGTGCCGTACTGGCGAGCCTGGTGTCTATGCCATCGGCGATTTGGTGGGGCCACCCTGGCTCGCCCACAAAGCCAGCCACGAAGGCGTCATGTGTGTTGAGAAGATCGCCGGCTTGAACGATGTCCATCCCATGGATGCCACAAAGATCCCTGGTTGCACCTATTGCTCTCCCCAAGTAGCGAGCGTCGGTTATACCGAGGCAGCTGCAAAGAAAGCCGGCTATGATGTGAAAGTCGGGCGGTTTCCCTTTATCGGTAACGGGAAGGCGATCGCGCTCGGTGAGCAGGATGGCATGGTCAAGACTGTTTTCGACGCCAAGACGGGGGAACTTCTCGGAGCCCATATGGTGGGGGCTGAGGTAACGGAAATGATTCAAGGTTATGTCATCGCGCGCCAAGTTGAGGCGACCGAATTGGATTTAATGCATACAGTTTTCCCGCATCCGACACTTTCTGAAATGATGCACGAATCAACATTGGATGCTTATGGGCGCGCTATTCATTTTTGAAGTCAGAACGAAAACTGAACACTTGCTCTGATCATGTAAAGGCAAAGGAGAAAAACAACTTTAAATAGTCAATTTATAACCACTAAAAGCAACTAAAAATTCCAAAAAAAGTTCGACTAACAGTCTGTGGATTATTTCACAACTATTGGTCTTATAGGTCTTTTAAAATGTCGATCTTGTCGCTAAAGTCCGTCTAGCACTGTAGAAATTCCCCCCAGCAAATCGGATTGGACAGGCGATGAATCCTGCGCATGAGCCCTCCATGGATGACATCTTGAAGAGCATCAGGCGGATCATTCGCAGTGACCAAGACGAAGCAAAAAAGGTGGAGGAACCTCAACAATCCGCATCGCCTAAACGCGCGAAAGCTCGGCCACCGTCGGCGGCTCGAAAGCGGGCTCCAGCTGAGGCGAAGGTCTCACCGACACCGAAAAGCGATAACTCAATCCAGTCGAAGCCGAGCCCGAGAAAACGAAAGATTGCGGTCGAGACAGAATTGCTCAGTGAGGATGACAATCTCATTGAGATGAAGATTCATGATCAAAAGCGCATTCGCATTTTGGAAAAGAAGCTCCAGACCGTCGAGATGGAGTATGAGCAAAAGCTACAGCTGCATCGCCAGAAAATGAGCGAGTATCGCCGCCAAAATCAGGAACTTGGTGAAGCGATCGATGCCTATGAAGCGAAGATAGAGCTGATGTCAGACAGCCTGAAGACGGCTTACGATTGTCTCGAGAAGCTTCGCACCAAGAATCAGGAACTCAAGGATGAGGTCCTGCGTATGGCGCAATGCGAAGAAGAGACCGCCATGTTGAAAACGGTACAGAACGAGTTCATCAGCCTGTACCACCCAGACCAAGTATCCGGCGACAGATTTTCCAAGGCCGTGCGGAATGAGGTCTTCAGCGAGTTTAGCCAAATTCTGCAGGGTGTTCAGAACAAGTTCGAACGACGCCGCGCCTAAGCGGTTTCATGTCGTGAACGCGAGCTGGGTTTTCGACGACCCAGCTCTGCGGCTTTCAGTGCGCGTGTAGCATTCAGATTAGGCGGTCACGCAAGCCAGGCATCACCACCTGGCGTGCGTCGTCAGGCTACGGGTTCTGGAATGAATTGATCATCCTCTTGATCGCCCGTTTCATCATCATCCGGTGCCGGCAAGAGGGCTGGGGAGCCTGATGTTGGTTGACAATCAAAAACCGGCTCGCCGTCGACAATCGTCACGACAACCTTGCCGCCTTTAGCAAGCTTCCCAAAAAGAAGCTCCTCGGCTAACGGGCGTTTGATATGTTCCTGGATGACACGTGACAGCGGCCGAGCGCCATAGAGAGGGTCAAAGCCCTTCGTGCAAAGCCAATCCAGTGCCTTGTCGTCGAGTTCGAGATGCACGCGTCGATCAGCCAATTGCGCCGCGAGCTCACCGACGAACTTCTTGACAACGTTCTCAAGAATCTCGCGATTGAGACCGCTAAAGGGAACGACCGCGTCCAAACGATTCCGGAATTCCGGTGTAAACAGTTTGTTGATCGCCTCGGCGTCTTCGCCCTCTCGCTTGGCGCGACCAAAACCCATAGCAGGTTTGCTCATATCCGCTGCGCCAGCATTGGTCGTCATGATCAGGATGATGTTGCGGAAATCGACGGTCTTGCCGTTATTGTCGGTGAGCTTACCGTAGTCCATCACCTGAAGAAGGATGTTGAAGACGTCCGGGTGTGCCTTCTCGATTTCATCGAGCAGAAGCACGGCATGAGGTTGCTGATCGACCGCATCGGTCAATAGTCCACCTTGATCGAACCCGACATATCCTGGAGGGGCACCGATCAAACGCGAAACGGCATGACGTTCCATATACTCGGACATATCGAAACGTACGAGCTCGATCCCCATGACCTTGGACAATTGCCGGGCAACTTCTGTCTTGCCGACACCCGTGGGGCCCGAGAACAGGTAGGAACCGATCGGTTTTTGAGGATCACGCAAACCAGCACGGGACAGCTTGATCGCGCTGGCGAGCACATCGATCGCCTTGTCTTGGCCGAAAACAACGGTCTTCAGCTCGACATCAAGATTGCGCAGCGCTTCCTTGTCGCGGGCATTAACGTGTTTGATCGGAACGCGCGCCATCTTCGAGACGATCTCTTCGACATCCTTGGCGTTCAGCTTCTTCTTCCGCTTTTCAATCGGCTTGAGCATTTGCGCAGCGCCGACTTCATCAATCACATCGATCGCTTTGTCCGGCAGACGGCGATCATGGATATAGCGGGTGGAAAGCTCGACGGCGGCGCGGATCGCGCTGTCAGCATATTGGACTTGATGATGGCTCTCAAAACTTGGCTTGAGGCCGAGCAGGATCTTGATGGCCTCATCGCTGGTCGGCTCGCTGATGTCGATCTTCTGGAAGCGGCGAACGAGGGCGCGATCTTTTTCGAAATAATTCCTATATTCCTTGTACGTGGTCGAACCGATGCAGCGTAGGGCGCCACTTTGCAGGGCGGGCTTGAGCAAGTTCGACGCATCGAGTGATCCACCACTCGTCGCGCCAGCACCGATGACGGTGTGAATTTCATCGATAAACAGCACAGCGCGATCATCGGCTTCCAATTCCGAAAGGACAGCCTTTAAGCGTTCCTCGAAATCGCCGCGATACCGTGTGCCGGCGAGAAGCGAGCCCATATCGAGCTGGTAGATAATCGCGTTTTCAAGGACCTCTGGAACTTCCTTCTTTACAACCCGAAGCGCCAATCCCTCGGCGATTGCCGTTTTGCCAACACCCGGATCGCCGACGAAGAGCGGATTATTCTTCGAACGCCGACAAAGGATCTGGATCGTCCGTTCGATTTCCGCATCGCGACCGATGAGGACATCGACTTTTCCTTGTTCGGCCTTCTCGTTGAGATCGACACAATAGGCGGTGAGGGCTTCGCCATTCTGCGGCGCTCGTTTCTCCTCGCCCGATTCTTCAGAGGCGCCGCGAACGCGTTTGGCTTCGGTAAGACCAGCACGTTTCGCGATGCCATGGCTGATGTAGTTCACGGCATCAAGCCGCGACATGTTCTGTTCCTGCAGGAAGTAGACAGCGTTCGATTCGCGCTCTGAAAATAGCGCAACCAGAACATTGGCTCCCGTCACTTCGCTTCGGCCGGAACTCTGCACATGAATAGCAGCCCGTTGGATCACGCGTTGAAAGCCTGCTGTTGGCTTGGCATCGACGACGCCCTCAACGGCAAGGCTGGTCAATTCATGATCCAGGAAGTCGGTTAAGCTGGCTCGCAACCGATCGATTTCTACGGCACAGGCCCGAAGGACTGCAGCGGCATCATCGTCATCGGTGAGAGCCATCAACAAATGCTCAAGCGTTGCATACTCGTGCTGACGGGCATTAGCCAGCGCGAGGGCTCGGCGGAGGGTCTTTTCAAGACTGCGCGACAACATGGGCATCCGCGCCTTCCGTTAATCTTTTTCCATGGTGCACTGCAGAGGGTGCTGGTTCTGCCGTGCGAAGTCGATCACTTGTGATACTTTGGTCTCTGCAACTTCATATGTATAGACTCCACAGATGCCGACGCCATGATTATGGACGTGCAGCATAATCTGATGCGCATCTTCTTGACTCTTCGCGAAAAAGCGTTCGAGCACATGGGTCACAAACTCCATCGGTGTATAATCGTCATTCAACAACAACACCTTGTACATTGATGGTTTTTCGACCTTTTCTTTGGTCTTGGTGACGACCTGCCCAGCAATGTCAGCATCAAAGTCTTCCGGCTGGTCACTCATGTCCACTGCCGCTGTTCTGTTCGCTCAACTGATTTGGATAATACCGGAACTTACCCATAGAAGGAAAGCATCTTCACGCGCTGCGTTCGTTCGAGGCAAGCCGGCGTGGTTGATCTGACCAACTGTCCAACGACGCCCGCATGATTCCGGAAAGACCTAGGGATGTATCTCGGGAAAAATCAGCCAAAATCACGGGAACGATCCCAAGCCAAATCCATTATCCACATACTCATGTTGTAACTTCGTCCGCCATCCAATTGACATCGATGCTGCTAAGCTGCAGGGCCAGGAACGACAAAGCCCTCGTCATCGATAATCCACCCTTTAGGTAACTTTTGTCCTAATGGCGAGCCGGCAACTTTTGCCGGTTCCGTCTCAGGCGCTGGTTCATCAGGAACAGCGGCTTCGACCGGGGCTGCGGTTTTTTGATTAGTTTTTGGTTTGGGTGGTACCTTGAGCGTCGTCGTCCGAGGTGATGGACCCTCAGCTTTTGTGAGGCGTTTCTTGCCATTCGACGACGAACGTCGAGGCGCTTCCGCCTTAACCTTCAGCTGCTCCGCGCTCTTACGCGGCAAGCGCAACTGGTTTGGATCATCGGGTTCCTTCGGGGCCTGACGTTCCTCAGGAACTTCGGCCTCGTTTTCGTCATCGTCGGAGAGATCCGACATGACAGGCTCCTCATCGCGCGCCTTCGAGGTCGCGCCCATCGATTTGTGCCGATCCTCATACGACGTCGAGCCGCCGGGGCTCGTCAAGGCCAGCGCCATTTCCTTGAGGCGTTCACGATCGATCGGCGCAGATGCCGCCGCTGGTTCCTGCTCTGCCGTCTGCTCTTCGGCTTCGCTCTCTGCGTCCGACAAGGTTAATCTCAGGCGTGCGACTTGCTCAAAAAATTCTTCGCGCTCTGCTGGGTTCAGCCGATTGTGAGCGCGATCCGATACCAGTTTCTCCGTCTGAGCGAGCACAGCGCGTGCATGTCCCAATTGGCCGGAAGCGGCAGTATGGCCAGCAAGCATTTGTGCTAACGCTTTGGTCGCAGGCTGGATGAGAGGCAACAAGTCTCGAGCCGAGTTCGGCAAGCCTTTCTGCGATCCCTTGTTCTTCCTGGGCGGGCCTGACTTCGTGCGCTTCTTATTTGGGCCCTGCCGCCTGTAGAGAAACATGTTTCGATTTTGCATCGAGTTCGTTCAGTCCTTTTTCAACGGAACATAAGTCGCGCGAGAGGCGACGTTGATAGAATCCATTCGACCTTCGTAGTGTCCGCTCTTGCTTGTTGCCGAGATCGGTTGGAGCCGATCAACATGATACACGTCTTGTCTTCCGACTGGTTGCCTGCTGAAGTTCTCGAGCAGCATACTCTTCGAAGAACTCGCTAAGACCGACCTCTCAACACCCTATTCAGCATAATCCGTAAAATGCCAAAAATTCATCGCCGGGAAACAATTCGGACGGGCCATATGATTTAAGAGAATAACACTTGCTAGCACTGTTAAACATGCCATTGCAAGGTTAAGAGGACACCATCGCTAAGGTTATTTTGGCATCAAAATGATAGCGCAACAATGCCTTGCAACCCCTGCTTTCATCTAGATAGGTAAGATCGAGACGACCGGCAACCCTTGATCGTCAGATTTGTTCCCTTTCGCTCAACTCCTGCTCCTTCGGTTCGGGCCCTTGAGCTGTTCGATGATCAAGCGGCATCGGGATTTCTTCCGCGAGACGAATCACCGTGCCAAGTTGAGCTTGAAGAGCCAGGGCAGCCTTTTGAATCTCACCGAGACTCATGCGCATCTCAGTGGACAATGCACCTGCAGATCCGCTGAGCAGGAGATCGACATGTCCTAGAATAGCGTTGGCAGGTGTGCGCAATTCGTGGCTGAGATTGAGACATGCGGCGACGTCGCTCTTGGCGACGAAGGGCTCTGGATCGTGTGCCGATGGTGGTTGCGGGGCAACAGTCATACCAACACGTTTCGTGGCGTAAGATTGGATAGCATCGGGAATTCGGTTATTGCCATTGCCAAGATTAGAACGAAACAACAGGGTTGGACAGGCACGGCTATGCAGCGTAGGGCGCATGTTGCGGCTAGGGGTGCGCGTGGTCCAATCAGCTGATGCCGTCGGAGCTGAATTCGAACGCTCACGATATGCGAAGCATAACCGACCGGGGTTACTAGACGGTTAACACGTTAGGGGGCTAACGACATGACGGTTGGCCCATGCCAGCTCGTCGCGCTGGCTTCAGTGACGTTGTAGCAATAATGACCATTGACCCCAAGACAACTTGGTTTGGTCAATGGGTGACAGGGTGTTAGACTGAGTGGGAGTTTATGTCGGCTTTGAGTATCCACCGTTATTCCATGGGTTCTCTTTTGATGGACGGCTTGCGCTCGGTCTTCGGTTTAGCCGTGTCGTTCGGACCCCTCGCTATTCTTGATGTCGCGTGGCCGCTCGCGATCTTGCTCCTTGCCATGGGCATGGTCTTCATCCTCTTCACCGCTCGACTGATCGAGCAGCTATGCTCGTCAATCGAGTTAACAGAAGAGGGCATTTGTTTAAGCGGTACGAGACGCCAGACCCTCCGATGGCCCGAGATCACCTCACTCAAGTTAGCGCATTACGGGGTTCCAAGACGATCATCTCCAGGATGGTATCAGTTGTCGATTCGCGCGAACGGTGGCGTGCTCAAGGTCGATTCGACCATTGAGAGATTTGGTGACATCGTTGCAATGGCTGCCAAAGCGGCGGCAGATCGATCCCTGGCACTGGATCCAGCAACGATTGAGAACCTTCGGGTGCTAGAAGGAGGGGATTTGCGGGCGTGATATCGGCGTGTCCGGAGTCATCGCCTTCAATGATATGGTGCTGATTTGCTTTAGGACGACGTTTCGGTCGCTCAGACCCGTCGGCCATTGATCTCATCGACGGTAACCAACGCTTCGACGCACAACATCGCTGATGGTGAGGATTCAAAACCAGAGGCGTGCGCCAGCCGAAGATTAGAGGTCTTCGGTCAGACCTTCAGTCAGGAGTTCGAACTGCAGCTTTAGGGGATCCAGTTCGTTCGGTAGGTCGGGAGCTCGGCTGGGCGGTTGTGTGCTTTCATCGTCTTCGAGGACCGATGGCACCGGGGTGGTGGACAAGGGCCAAACGTTGAGCGGTTCGATGAAAACGGGAGCGGGCTTCGGCTGCGAAAGCGCAGGAACAATCTCGGCATTCATGGGATCGATGGGGGGCTGCATGGTGGCCTGAGCTTGATCATTGATGTTGGGCTCTGGCGTACGTTTCGTCTCGGATCGGACGGCTGCACGAGGGCGAGAGGCTAGACGGATGATGGCATCGACGGTGGCTTCCTCCGCCTTTGGCTTGTTAGGACTGTCGATTGTCGGTGGCGCCGCCGTCAATGATGCCGGGACTTGGTCAGGCATGTCGGCAGCCAATGGTGCGAGCTTTTCGTAAGTTTCGTTGGACGCCCGCTTGATCATTACGTCGTCGCCATTGACACGATTGATCATTGCGCTGGCGCCGCTCGATAGCAGCGTTCGATACAGACCATCCCTCGTCGTAAGGACAACACTACCGGAATCGACCGACAAGGTTGCGCCATCGGGATTCGCAAGCAGCAAAAAGGTCGTACTTGCGCTGTGGATGTCAAAGTCCTCAGTGACAATGCGTGTCGTTTGATTGACCGCCGTCGCTGCGCGCACACGAAGCCTGCCGCTATTTAGGACAAGATCGGACATTGCAGCTGTTGGCAGCTGGACGGAGGTCATGTCGCCAAGGGTGAGCTGGAGGCCATTTCCTTTGAGAATTGCCGAGCCACCTTTCCCCGTGGACACAATGCGCCCATTGACGATGATGTCGCCTGGTTGGATTGCCTCAGTCAGTGCAGAGGATGTCATCGCGGAGCGCACATTGCCGACTCGCTCCAGAACGTGCCAGGGTTCGATCGCACGGCTTGACTCGGCCGACGGCGGACTTTGACATCCGGAAAGAACGGGGAGCAAAAGAGCGACAACGGCGCAGGCCGCATGACCGATTAGGCCTGGTCTTGCTATCATTGACATTGTTGTCCTCGAATCCGAACCGGACGATGGCGTGATCAACGCCAAGTCTGCGCGCATTTCCCTATTTTTCCGTTAAGGTTACAACGGCCGAGCGTCGCGTGGGCGGAATGTCCGAAACGGGAGAGTGGTGCATGATGGAGGGCTGCTAAGGCCTTGTCGGTCATGATGTCTTGGAAGGGAATGCGAATATGAGCCTCAAGGTCGCTGTCGTTGGGACCGGATTCTTCAGCCAATTTCATTACGACGCATGGACCCGACTGCCAGGGGTGCGCCTGGTTGGTGCCGCCTCGCTGGATCCCGCAGGTCTTGATACTGTAAGCCAACGTTTTGGAATCGACGATCTGTTCGATGATGTCGCCACGATGTTGGACGCGACCGAGCCCGATCTCCTCGACATTGCAGCTCCGCCAAATGCTCACCAAACGCTCCTCGACGTGGCGGCGTCACGAGGGGTACATGTCATCTGCCAAAAACCCCTTGGCGGCGATCTGAACACAGCCGAGGCCATGGTCGAGCAGGCCGAGGCTGCTGGTATTGTTTTTGCCGTTCACGAGAACTTTCGATTTCAGCCGTGGTATCGCGAAGCCAAACAGGTGATCGAAAGTGGTGCTCTCGGCGAGGTGACCAATATCAGCTTCCGTCTCCGGCCTGGCGATGGTCAGGGGCCGAACGCTTATCTCGATCGTCAGCCCTATTTCCAAACCATGAAACGCTTTTTGGTCCACGAGACCGCGATCCACCTTATCGATAGCTTCCGCTATCTGATGGGCGAGGTTACCGGCGTGTTTGCGCATCTCAGAAAGCTCAATCCCGTGATCGCTGGCGAGGACTCCGGTCATCTGCTCTTGTCCTTCGCCTCCGGCGCAACCGGGCTCTTCGACGGCAATCGTCTTATCGGCTTTCCCGCGGCAAATCCTAGGCTAACGATGGGAGAGCTGTTGCTCGAAGGGGTGTCCGGAACACTGCGCCTCGACGGCAATGGTAGGCTTTGGCGGCGTGGTCATCAGGGCGATGAGGAACCGCATATCTATCAATGGCACGACATCGGATTTGGCGGTGATTGCGTGCTCGCTCTACAACGGCATGTCTTGGCGCATCTCACGGAGGGTGAACCTCTTGAGAATAGTGGACGTGACTATCTCAAAAATCTCGAGATCGAGGAGTTGATCTACCAGTCTGCTGCTCGAAAGAGGTTTCTATCGATCGAGGATTGCGGATGAAAAGCGCGCTTGGCCGTCAAGATCAAGGTCAAGACCAAAAGGTCAAGTGTGTCATCGCTGGTCGCGCATAATATCGGTCACGCGCGCAAGCAATTCCGGATCCGATGCAAGACGTTGGCGAATGCTTTGGTAGTCCGCAAAGGAAATGCCGTCGACAGCATCAATACTTCTTCGAATCTCTTTGTTGGCTTCCTGACGTAAGCCGGCGGCCTTGTCGGCATCAGCACTGGCAATTTTTGGTTGCCAAACCGCTTTAACCTGATCAACAGCGGACGCAGCTTCGACAAAAGCCTCAATTTTGTGATCCATGGGATCGACCGTTGCAGCACCATGAGCATTCCAAAGGGCAATGACCATGAAAACGACCACTAAAGCACCGGCGATCTTTGGCAGCGGTCCTTGAAGCATGCTGTCTCCAAAATCGTCCACCTGATATGTCTGTCAACGCCGAATCCGAGCCGCTATTCCGCCACCAGCGAACGAATTTTTTCACAATTGTTCGTGATGCGTTCGTCGTCTATTTGATGGACGTCTCGCGAACAGCAACGGATCGCCGGACTCTGGGCCGTTTGGAGCTAGATCGAAGATGGTTGCTTGGTAGGCTTCGGACCTATCGTTGATGCGGTCAGTCTACCCCATCCTAAGATGCTCTTTGCGGGTCCGATAACCTCAAGATGCCAGCGTTGGCCGGTCGTGACCTGGTGATCGCAGGGTTGCGTGGAGCGTTGGCCTATCGATGGGGCTCACGCCCTCGGAGACAGATGACTGAATCAGTGGTGACGATGGACGCCCACGTTCGATGTCAGCGGTCACCCTTTCTTTTTGGTTGCGCCGCCGCCGCTGCCTCCTGAGGTCATGCCGGTCATCACCTGCTGCCAGAAATGTTCCTGTATTTGGTTCAGGCCTTTGATTCCTTCGGGGAGCCAAAGTTTTAGCATGGCTTCGGGATCGGTGCTCTTGAGATAACTCGACAATTGCTGCTGTAATTGCTCAAGCAGCTGGTCTTGCAAAGGCTCAATGTTCGGTAGGCCGAAGAATGTTCTGGCCTCGTGGGGCGTGCATTCAATATCGACGGTGATCTTCATGGTTTGGTGCTCACCTGTTGGGAACAGTTGGACCAGGTTGGGATGTCATCCGTCAGGAACCCGAGCGCTCCATCATAACCTGACCGTTCGGGTCGATAATCTGCAGGGATAACGGGCCCAGTCCACCCGCCATCGATTGCCAGCGGTCGAACAGCGCGTTCATGTAGCTGCTTTGACCAGCTTCAGGCACGCTAGCCCATGTTTCCGTGGCCAGCACCTGAACGGCACCGCCACCGGCTGAACGTACATCATTAAAAAGATTGATGCCGGCGACTGAGACGGCTCTCTCGTTCAACTCGGCAACAGTCTCACGAAATGTCTTGACTGCAGCAGGCTCATTGCCCGTTGCCACAACAGCCGTCGCAGCAGCTGCGGGTTCAGGAGCCGCTTTCTGTGTTGCCGACGGTAAAGACGAAGCTGCCGTGGCGTTCGTCTGTGCTTCCTGGGCTGGCGCCGCCGTTGGCACGGCTGCCGGTGTGACCGGAACGACGACCTTGGCACTCGGCGTCGGTACCTCTTGAGCCGTAACCTCGACGCCATTTGCTGGCGCGGCTGATGGAACGGCCGTCGCCGTCCCTACGGTTTCGGCACTGTCGGATTTGACCAGAAGCGGGCCGAAGATCCAGCCGCGCATGTTATGATCTGGGAACTCCGCGTAGAACCACTCACCCTTTGCGGCGATCTCAACGATCTTGTCGCCAGGATTGACCGTCGCCAGGACATCGGTCGTTGTGCTCGGCCCCGAGCGCACATTGATGTTAGTACGATTGACTGCCCAAATATCACCTTCCGCGGCCAAAGCCATCCCCGAAAGGTTGACCAATGAGCCTAAGAGGATGGCCAACGATGTCGTGGCGATGACAAGTCTCATCGACAACTCCACTTGCGAACCGAATTCCCAGATTCCTCGAAGAGGTCCCCACGACTGGTCGAAGACTGAACGATCAATCGCTCAGGGCTGATTCAGGATTACATCAATGTCGAAAGCCTGAGGCCCATCCTCACCGAGGCAGTTATAACGTCAGCGTCATGTTCTGCATTGATGGTCCTCGAAATAACGTTGTATGCCGTCGACCGCAAGAGGTAACGGCGTTTTCAAAGGGACTGACGCACACTCTTCTACCTTTGATAGACTTTGCTCGTTAATGTTGATGACTCGATTGAAAACGATCGAACCTTAGGAACGCAGTCTTCCCAGACCGCGGTTTGTGATTGAGTGAGTATCCACGGATTCGGTTTGTCACGATGACGGGTTAGGAGGATCACGATGAGCAGTGAGCCGTTTGAGAAAGTTGGGTCCTGTCTCTGCGGTGGTGTTCGGTATCGTGTGACGCGCCAGCTGAGCGATGTCGTCGGATGTCATTGCGGCCAATGTCGAAAGCAGACCGGACACTATCTGCCCGCGACCCGGGTGCGCATGAAATATTTCGAACTTATCGATGACAGGGAGCTTCGTTGGTACCGCGCCAGCGATAAGGCACAACGGGGCTTTTGCGGCGCATGCGGGTCGATGCTGTTTTGGCGGGCTGACGGCGCTGATCGAATCGCGATTGCTGCGGGCTCGATCGATGGCGAAACCGGTTTGGTAACCGCAGCCCACATCTTCGTTGCGGATAAAGGGGATTACTACCGTCTCGACGACGATCTGCCACAGTATGCGCAAAGTGGTGACGACGTGGTTGTCCATGACTAGCTGGACTGGTGCTGACGTCTAGGTGTTCGGTGCTGCTCGATCAAGTTCCCTCTTTGTTCTCCCGGCATTTGCAGTGTATATCTGACGCTCGCGTCGGCTGTGCGATGACGTTTGCAAGAAGGGCCCTGATGGCAAAGTCCAGAGCGAAACGAAAGGCATCATTGGAATGGCGGGTTTTGCGATTCATCATATTGACGTTGCTTTGGCGACTGCCGCGTTTGGTGCTGCGTGTTCTTATTGGTCTCATCGGGCTGACAATCGCCTTCGTCACCCGCCGTGCTGAAGAGCCAGAGATGGCAGACAGTTTCTATCGTTCGTACAAATGGCGTCGTCTGCGTGTCGACACGCTTGAGGCTAATCGCGAACGCTATGGCATGCTGGCTTGTGAATGTTGCGGCAAGATGGGTGAAGGCACATTCCACGTCGACCACATTTATCCACGCTCCCGACATCCGGAACTCGCTCTCGACCCTGCTAATCTGCAGGTCCTTTGTGAGGCCTGCAATGTTGGTAAGGGTACAATCTATACGACCAACTGGCGGGGTGGCGAGGGGCCAAAGCTGCCCAAACGTCGAGGCTTCACTCGCTTTTGGGCTCGACAGTGACGGCTCATTCTCGGCTCGTTTCCGTTCACCGCGATCGCAAGGTCAGCTCAGTCTTTTAGGACTCGACATCTTGGTGGAGAACTCTGCCAGCGGTGAACGTTTCACCGGCGTGATGATACGATCCGTCGATGGCCGTTATCGCTCCGAAAACCAAAGTGATGCTGCCACTAGGTGAGGGAAAGCCGCACTGCGCATTGGCAGTGCGGGTGTCTTGATGACCAATCTGGTTAGAAGCTAACGCGTGCGCCGAGCCGAAAAGCGTGACCTCTTAGACTGTCTTCGGTGACGTCCTCGCTATTGTCGATCCAGGTGTATCGATAGGCCGGGACGATGGCAAAGTGCGGTGTCACATTGAGTGATAGACCAGCTTCAGCATGCCAAGTGAACTCGCTCTCGAAGTCTTCGTCGTCATCGTCGACGTCTTCGAAGTCGAAACCGACACCGGCGATCCCGATTCCAGCGCCAACATAGGGCACCAACAGATTGTCGCTGCTTTGGAAATCGTAATAGACGCCGATCGTGCCCCGGGCGAGGGCGAGAACATCGTCATCAGATCCGTCAACGCCGATCCCGGTGACGCCGCCCTCGAGTTCTGCCCGCCAATTGTCGCTGAACCGATAGCCAAGCTGGAGGTTGAGCGAGCCACCAGTGTCAAGCTCCGCCACATCATCGTCACCATAATACTCAAGCCCGAGTGCTGCGCCGATATAGGGGCCCGTCGGGTTGCTGCCGACATCTTGCGCGGCGGCGGGAAGGGCGATGGCAGTCAGGCCCAGGATGACGCCATGGGCAATCAGTATCTTCATCATCATTTCCCCGGATTGCGATAATTGCCAAGTGACAACGGTGGCTTAGCAGTCCGGAAGTTAGCGAGGCCTGAACGCACCATTCATCGAAAGTACAGCTTCCATGAGGGCATCACGCCTGAAGAGTCACCCAAAGATTCCATGCAGGAACCAACGGGGTAGAGGGCCCTCTGCTTCGTTGCCAGCACCATCTTTGAAAAGCCAAAAGCGGGAGCCTTCGCTGTCCTCCACGGCGAAGTAATTGCGAAGTCCGGCATGACGACGACTATGGCGACCTCTTTCAGCTGGCGATGACGTCAAACCATCAGCTTCTGGGCATAGCCACCAATCGGGAGCAACGGTTTCGGGGCCTCTAGCACTCACCACTTTGTGCAAGCGTTGACGCCAACGAAATAGAACTGGAGGCTCACCAGGTAATGAAGCGATCGCTTCGATCGGTTCAGGCTGACGTAGGAGGCGAAGAGGGCTGGGCACGGTCTCTCTGATCGCCGGAGCATTGATGGCTTCCGAGGTCAGTGCGAGCGCCGCAGATGACGCGCCTGCCACGGGCAAAAGCGGTGTGTCATGACGACCAGGGGTCAAAAAAGGCGGTAATGGTTGGTTCTTCGCCGCCGATTCACCACCAGGCTGCCATCCTTCCCCATGCAGATGACCATTGTCATTACCAACATTGTTCAAGGCTCGCAGATGGTGGCGTTTCGCGAGGTCGGGACGCGGGGTATCGATGGCAGTGCCGAGACCTTGCCACCGGATCGTTTCCGGCAAGAGAGGTTCGATCTCGACGGCGTCCAGAATCACGCGATCAAGGCCGAATCCGAGATCGATGCCATCGAAGCGATCGCCGATCAGAGCCGTCAGTTCTCCAACGTCTCGTGAAGGGCGGGACGTTCCCACGGAACAGGTGATGGCGCTATTGTCGACACGAAAAAGAGCCATGGTTAGACGTCTCGCGCCGAGACCTGCGGCCTCGAGGCCAACGGAGAGTTGGCGGACGAGACGCTCAATGAGGGAGGGAAGCATGTCGGGACTTGTCATCGGCTCGGCAAAGATCAATTGCGCTTGCTGTGCCGGGCGCGGCATATCCGTCGCGATCGGCTCGTCGACGAGACCAAGGGCCTGATCCAACCTCGTTGCGACGTGATCGCCAAAACGAGTACTTAGCGAGCGTCTCGGCAGTGCATAGAGATGTTCAATGCGGTCAAGGCCGGCGCTTTCGATCGCCTTGCAATGATTGCTTTCCAAGCGAAGCGCACCCATCGGCATGGGCGCGAGCGCGACACGTGCAGCATTGGTCGGCAAGATGGATTGTTCCTCTCCTCCGAACCGACAGGCTGCCCAAGCCGTTCCCGGATGATCGGCGATTGCTGCGCGTGCCTTAATCCCTTCGCGTTTGAACTTGCCGAGAAGCTTTGCCAGTAGGCTGGGTTCACCGCCAGCAAGATGGGCTGAATTTCCAATGTCGAGCCAAAATGCAGCGCCCTTGCCATCGGGAAAGCTTCGATCGACTGTTGCAAAGGGCGTGTAGTGTTCGCACCAAGAAAGGACGTGATCAAGGAAAGCTTGGTCGCGAGCACGGTCAACAGAATGGAGCCGCAAGCCGGGAACCTGCTGGACAGCTGTACGGCTGGCCATGCCAGGCCGCAATCCTGCACGCTCGGCGCGAGGACAAAGGGCAACAAGCTGATCTTCTCCGTTGCAGATTGCCTGCGGGAGATGCCGTAGCGCTGACGCCGATCCCCGATGATCCCGCCCAACGCGATCGGTTGCGAAATAAGGCAGCCAAAGCGACAGCACCCGTGTTCCCATTATCATCTCCCTCATTGCTCAACAGCCATCGACGCTCTGTTGAAACCATAGAAAAAATCCTTGCGTTCCGTGGACTAACGAAGAACGCCACCTGGGCGGCATGCGATCTGCCAGCGATTATTGTGGAGTAATGTTCTTGTTTTGTTCTATAGATGGGAACAGCATTGTCAAGACAGAACAACATGTCAAAATCCTGGCATGGAGTAGGCTTCGTATCGCGGCGCTGCGAGATGCCAGGAAGAACGCTATGGACAGAGTCGACATTGTTGTCATTGGCGCGGGAATGGCCGGTGCCTCGGTGGCCTACACGCTCTCAGAACACGCCTCAGTTCTTCTTTTGGAGCGCGAGGATCAGCCCGGTTATCACACGACGGGACGTTCGGCAGCGGTCTTCGCACCGGCTTACGGCAATCGACCAATCCGTCAGCTGACCGCGGCAAGTCGTGCCTTTTACGAACAGCAGGCTGGCGGGCTTGCAGACCGAGCGGTGCTATCTCCGCGTGGCGAACTTCTCATCGCACGGTCTGATCAGGTCACAGCGCTGGACAAGGTTGAGATTGAGCTTCGAAAACAGATTGATCGCCTGGAACGTCTGGACGCACACGGCCTGGCCGAACGACTACCGGCCCTTCGCCCTGACTATGCCGCTGCCGCGCTAGCCGATGATTCGGCAATGGATATGGACGTCGCAGCCATTCATCAAGGCTTTCTTAGAGGGTTTCGCCAGCGTGGCGGCAGACTTGTTCTCAATGCAGAGGTCACGAGTCTTCGTCGAGGCACATCCGGCTGGGAAATCACGAGTGGTGGCGGGACCTTTTCTAGCGAACTCGTGATCAATGCCGCGGGCGCTTGGGCGGATGAGATCGCAGAGCGCGCTGGCGCAGCCAAGGTTGGGTTGGTGCCAAAGCGACGGACGGCGTTCATCTTTGACCCCCAAGACACGATCGATCCTGGCTGGCCCATCGTTGTTGATGTCGATGAGACCTTCTACTTTAAGCCAGAGTCAGGTCTCCTACTGGGATCCCCTGCCGACGAGACGCCTTGTGGTCCGACCGACGCCCAGCCAGAGGAACTCGATGTGGCCCTGGCCGTCGACAGGATCGAGCGGGCGACGAAGTGGAACGTCGCGCGGATTACGAGACGATGGGCCGGCCTTCGCAGCTTTGTCGCTGATAACACGCCGGTGGTCGGATTCGATCAGGCATGTCCCGGCTTTTTCTGGCTTGCTGGGCAGGGCGGCTATGGCATTCAAACGGCACCAGCCCTTGCTCGTGTTGCAGCGGCCTTGGTACTTGGCTCGCAACTGCCCGAGGATGTTGGTGCACTCGGCCTTACGGCCGATGTTCTCGCGCCGTACAGGGTAACACTTCGTTAGGACTTTCTTTTTTGTAGTTATCTACTAAAAATTGTTTAAAATTCGGATTTATAGTTTAATTTTGACTAATAATTTGCCTTCCGATTGATTGAAATTGACTAACTATTCGACTAGATAGAAATTTCTGACCCCAGGGTTGTTCCGGTTCAGAGCACAATTCGAAAAATAGGAAAAGGAGATGTCATGTCGGCTTCAGCTTCGTTTGGGCGAGACATCAACCATAAGTGCATTATGATCGGCGTATTAATGGCGCTTTTGTTGATTTTGCCAACGGCGTCCTATGCTGAATCAACAGGCTCTGAAATCAAGACCGACTCACGCGGTGAGCGGACGATCGAAGAACTCCATGAGCATGCTGAAACCATCGCCGTGATCCTCGAGACGGCGAGCGAACGCGTAGAACAGCTATCAGCATCGAATGCCGAGACACCGATGGTGCTGGAGGCAATCCGGCAGGAAATCTCGTTGAGCAGGCGTTGGAATCGTCATCTCGGCACGATCCTTCGTGAAGTTACCGAGGCGCGACGGGCTTTGGGACAACGCGAGCGCGAAGCTGCTAAGGAGATTGCACGGATGACGGCCGCTGCTGAAGAGGCAAGGCTGGAACTTGATGCGCTTCGGAGTGTCCTACAGAGGCCAGAGAAAACGTCTGGAGACGAGTGGTCTGATAGCCGGCTCGATTCCGACGGGCTCCTTCCGGCGCAGACGCAGTCTGACACCAAGCTCTCTAACCGTCGTCCCGCTGGGTTGCAGGCCGACGATGGAGGACTCCACGATTCGCTTCAAAATACCCGACTTGAGCTCGCCTATATGCACGAGGCGCAAACGTCGGCCTTGCGCGATGTCGAATCCGTACGCGCGAAGATCTTCGAAGCGTTGCAAACTCTTGCTGTCGCACGAACCGATATCGAATTTGAGCGTCAGCACGACGGGGATTTGACGAAGGAAGACATCACCTCCTGGGCAGCTTCGACGGCTGCCAAACTGAAAGCCACCAAAGGCGCATCGGCGGATTGAGCCATGCGCCCTGTTGCCATAGGGCCAACAACCCACGAAATGGTGATTTTGCAAACCTCGAATTGAAGGTTCTCCGACATTTCTGTCGCATTTGAGCGATATTTGTCTCTAACTCTTGTCGTTCCCTTGAAACGAGCTTATTAAACTCCGCCTGCGCCTTGGGGATTTTCACCTCAGGGCTAAAAATGATTGGAGGGGTGAAAGCGCATGTCCCAACGTGTCGGATCACGGAAAATTCTGCTCAGCCGGACCATGCTCGCCGCTGGGCTTGTCTTTGGCTGGGGTGCTGCGACCACGACAGCTTTGGCCCAAGATACAACGTCGGATAGCCCGCTGAGCACGAATGAGCTCTTGTTGCCGAACGCGACTGAGCCTGCCACTCCTGCCGTCTCGTCGGACATTCTGGAGAAAGCGGGTAATACGCCATCTTTCGAAGAGCTTGACTCGGCGGCATCGGATCTTAACGAAGCGCTCTCCGGTGCCAGGGCAAAGCTCGACGAATTGCGCCAGGCCACGGAACTTGCGGCGATGGCTGCCGAACTTCGTGAAGAGCTTGAAACAAGCATTCAGGAGAACAACCGTTTGGCGGCATCACTTGCCGAAGTCCAAAGTGATCGGTTCAACCTTGAGGCGCAGAACAACGAAGCTCAACGACAAATTAGCGAGTTGACGGACAATGTTGAGCGCTCAAGGCTGGAGATTTCCGAACAGGCAGAGCAGCTTGAGCAGCGCCAGGACAGGATCGAGCAAGAGGTGGCAGCGCGCGGCAATGCTGAGGAACAGGTCCGCCAACTAGAGTTGTCTCTCGCGACGGCCGACGACGAGGTCGCCCAGCTGCGTGGTGAAATCGCTGAGCTTACGGGGCAGCTGGAAGCAACGCGCACCGAGCTGGATGAAGCCAATTTCAAAGTCGGTGAGCAACGCGAGGCGCGCAACGACGCTGATCGTGAACTCTCCAAGGTGCGAAAGCAGATCGCCGGCATGTTGCGGTCGGTCCTGCTCGGCGGCGAGCCCATCGATGTGAGCAAGCTGGAGGAAGAGGAAGCGGCGGCTGCTGCGACCAACGGTGCCGTGCCCTCAAGTGATGGCCTTGGCGTTCGCTATCAGGCCGTCCGCGCTTCGAATGTGCGTGCGGCTCCCGATCCTGATTCCCAGCGTGTGGGCTTCGCAAAGCGTGGTGATTCGGTGATGGTATTGAACAAAGTTGCCGGCAGGAATTGGTTCGAGGTTGAGACTGTTGATGGTGTCCGAGGCTTTATCTTTGGCGAATTGATCGAGCCTGAAGCTTAGCGACGCGTTCTGATCCGAGCCTTCGAATGACAAAGAATGCCCCGGCGACGGCCGGGGCATTTTTTATGGCGCCTCGGTAGGTTAGCCATACCACGTAGTGATGACGCTGGCCTATGCGTGCAAGGCCGCTTGACGACCGATCCGCACGCTTAGATCCATAGCCTCGATTGTCGTCGCCGCGGTGAAACGACGAGGACTTGCTCGCTTATCGAACCGTATGAGCCAGCGTCTTTAGCGCGGATTGATCGAGGTATGCCGCCACCTCGCGCCGGCCAAACCTCATTATGCAATGCGATCGCCTTTTTTGGCCGTCACCGCACGGCTGTCGACACCGGGCAACATGTGCGCTGGATCTCGCGTCACGATGACGTCGATGACGGCTGGCCCGGGAGCCTTGAAGGCCTGGTCGAACGCCCTTTGAAGGTCAGCTGGATCCTCAACTCTTATGCCGACGCATCCAAATGCGATCGCTGTTTCGGCGTAATGGGTCTCAGTGAGGTCCGAACTTTGATAGGCGCCTTCGCCATACATCAGATGCTGCAGCGCTTTGACATAGCCAGACGCCGCATTATTGACCACAACGATCACGACGTTGAGGCCGAGGCGGCGGGCCGTTTCAAGTTCGCCCAACGTCATATTGAAGCCGCCATCGCCTGTGATGGCGACAATCGGACGGTCTGGCGCGCCAAGTTTTGCACCAATCGCGCCGGGAAGTCCGTAGCCGATCGAGGCGAAACCTCGATCCGGCACAAAACTCCGACCCGTGACACGCGTGTCAAAGAGCAGTCCCCCCCAATGTGCGGCAAAACCGCCATCGGCGACCAGGATTCCGTGATCTGGCATGGCGGCTCGAAGCTCATGCATCAGTCGGCCCATACCGATGGGTTGCGCATCGGACGTTAGCTTGCTCATCGAGTCCCGAAGCCAGGCCTCCATGCGTTCCTTGATCTCGTCGGCATACGCTTGGCGGCTTTGACGGCGTGCGTCCGCCCCGCGATGGAGCGCTGCACGCAAATCACTCATGCCGGCCAGGGCATCGCCCCATAGAGGCAAGGTGCTCGAATAGGTTCGGCCAATCTCGCCTGCATCGATATCGAGATGGATCAAAGGCTTACCTGCCGGTGGAACGGTATAGCGCTTGGTTGCAATCTCGCCGAGCTTGCAACCGATTGCTAAGAGCATGTCAGCTCGTTCAATCACGTCGTTCGCGATGCGCGAGTAGCGACCGAAGATTCCGGCGGATAGGGGATGGCTACAGGCAATCGCGCCCTTACCGGAGAGGGTATGCGCCACTGGTATGCTCTCTTGCTCTGCAAATTCTTGCAGCGCTTCCGCAGCACCTGATAGATGGACGCCGCCGCCGGCGAGAATGAGCGGTCGCTCGGCCGTGGCCAGAAGCTGAGCAGCCTGCTCGATACTCGCATGATCGGGCCGGCAGCGAAGCGCTGGGATTGCCTGATATCTTGGATCCGCTTCGAGGTCCTCAGGAGAAAAACCAAAGGTCTCGTGCGCGATGTCTTCGGGAATATCGAGGAGGACAGGCCCGGCCCGTCCGGTGGTGGCAATCATGAAAGCGCGCCGCGTCATTTCTGGTAAACGTTCGATGCGCTCGACCCGAAGAACGTCCTTAACCGCAGGGCGTAGAATCTCGAGCTGACGTGCCTCTTGGGTCATGTTTTTGCCGCTATGCGCCCGGTGGGCGTCGCCGACGATCGCCACGACTGGCGTGCCACCATTCAGGCTCTCGACCAGGCCGGTTACCAGGTTGGTGGCCCCTGGGCCCAGCGTTCCATCACAAACGCCGACCCGTCCAGTGATCCGGGCATAGGCATCTGCGGCGAAGGCACCATTCCGTTCGTCACTGATTAGGCTGTGAGCAAGGCCGAGACGGCGGGCCGCATCGTAGAAGGGGAGGAGTTGAAAGCCTCCCATGCCAAAAATGGGGCCGACATTGTGAGCTTGGAGGGTGCGCGCTAGAGCTTCGCCTCCGGTCATCTCGTTGCTTGAGGTCATCAGCTTTCCATAAGGGATAGAGCCAAAGGCGCGATATCGCGCTTAGCCATGATTTTGACTTGATTCTCAAGAGGCGGTGCGTAGCCGATCAGAATGCGCGGCGCACCCAAACGTTTGATGGGTGCTTTCAAGTCGGCAAATGCCTTCTCTGCAACGGTCGCCGCAATTTCGGCTCCAAATCCGCCAACCTGCACCGCTTCATGGACGATCAACAGCCGGCCGGTTTTCTTGACCGAGGTGAGCACTGTTTCGACATCCCAAGGCCAAAGCGTCCGCAAGTCGATGACTTCGATCTGAACGCCGGATGCTTGGCAAAGATCAGCAGCCTTCAGAGCTTCGTAGACCATGGCCGACCAGGTGACGATGGTGATGTCTCTGCCGTCACGGATGACAGACGCTTTCCCGATCTCGTTGATTGGATCCACCTGCGTGGCCGATGCGGTGTCGACGTCTTGCTTCAAGGACCAGAGGTTCTTGTGCTCCATATAGACGACTGGATCGTCGGCACCGATCGCAGCTCTGAGGAGTAGGAAATTGTCGGTGGGCGTCGACGGCGTCATCACCACCAGTCCTGGGATATGCGTATACCAGCCTTCAAGCGACTGGCTATGCTGCGCTGCCGATGAACGCCACATCCCGATCGGTTGGCGCGCGACCATCGGCACACGGGTCTGTCCCCCAAACATGAAACGCGCCTTTGCGGCTTGGTTGACAAGCTCGTCCACAGCGCATAGCGCAAAATCGGAAAACCGCATCTCAACGATCGGTCTTGTGCCCATCATCGCTGCGCCGACGGCGGCACCCATGATACAAGCCTCTGAGATCGGTGTGTCCACGATCCGATCCGGTCCAAATATCTCGGTCAATCCTCGATATTGGCCAAAAACACCGCCGCGACCCAGGTCTTCGCCGAGGGCCCAAACATCGGGGTCGGCCCGCATAGCTTCTAGCACAGCAAGGCGGCCAGCTTCGAGGTAAGTAAGCTCAGCCATGGGCGCGTCCTTGGCTTTCTGCACCGATGTCTTGCACATCGAGAAATGCTTCGTCGGGCGAAGGCCATGGAGCTGCTTCGGCCGATGCGACCGCCGCGTCAATCTCCCCTTGGGCCTGATGGTCGAGGGCATCGATGGCTGCGCGGTCAAGGCCTGCCTCAGCGAGCCATGCTGCGGTGCGCTTAAGCGGATCTCGCTGCTTCGCCGCCTCGACCTCGTCGCCTGAGCGATAGGTCGCCGGATCGGCACCGGTATGCCCAGTTAAGCGATAGGTCTCAGCGACCAACAGTTTTGGTCCTTCGCCGTGACGAATGCGATCGACCAAATCGGAAGCCTGATCCTGCACTGCAAGCACATCATTGCCGTCGACCTTGAATGCCGGAATGCCGAGGCTCTCGGCGCGCGCCGCAGGCCCTTCGCCAGCCGTCAAATCTTCCGTACGAGTGGTTGCAGCAAAGCCGTTGTCCTCGCAGACAAATAGGATAGGAAGGCGAAAGATACTGGCCCAGTTCAGGCCCTCGAGGAACGGTCCACGATTGATCGCGCCATCACCAAAAATGCACGCAACGATTCGATCGTCGCCTTTCAGCTTGATGGCATGCGCGGCGCCTGTGGCGATGGGAATGTTTGCGGCGACAACGCCATTCGCGCCGAGCATGCCGACGTCGAAGTCGGCGATATGCATCGATCCACCTTTGCCGCCGCAGGTGCCGCTCTCGCGTCCGAATAGCTCGGCCATCATCGAACGAGGATCGGCGCCCTTGGCCAGGGTGTGGCCATGACCGCGATGGGTCGAGAGCAAGATGTCATCCTTCCGGAGCTGGCTGCAAAGTCCAGCGGCAACGGCTTCTTGACCGATCGACGGATGGATCGCGCCAAGGACCAAGCCACGGTCTAAAGCTTGAAGTGCTGCCTCTTCAAACGCGCGGATGCGAGCCATGGTCAAATGCAAGCTCTTGAGCGTTTCGAGATCGACATTATTCCCGTCGCTTGCCATGGCATGCTCCCTGCAGGTTCTGCTTGGACGCTGCTATAGGTGAAGGATGAGGTCAAGAAGGGGAGCAGCGATGACGAGCGGGTGCCACGTCCTGCATCTTGATAGCGCGACGCGTTTCGACCAACACCATCGTGGTCAGATGGTGATCTGCGGTTCTCATGGGGGCGTCTATTGCGCTTATCTCGCCGCCCGAGCTGGTCTTCTAGCTATCATTTTGAACGATGCTGGCGGCGGATTGGATCGAGCCGGTGAGGGGTGCCTCGGCTATTGCGGACAGCTCGGCATGGCGGCGGCCGTTTGCAGTCATCACACCGCCAGGATCGGTGATGGTTCGGATATGGCAGCACGTGGGCAGATCAGCGGTGTCAATGACATTGCTGCGAGCTTAGGTGTGACTATTGGCATGCCGGTATCTCATGCTGCGGAGCGACTTCAACAGGCGCCTTGTTGGCGGACGCCGATTCCGGAACTTGAAGAAGCTAGGCGCGTCGTCGCAACACAAGACGGCGCACTGTCCGTGGTTTGCATGGACTCGGTATCCTTGGTGACCGCCGACGACATCGGCCAGATCGTTCTCACGGGCTCCCATGGCGGCTTGATGGGAGGGCGACCAGAGGCAGCACTGAAGATCAATGTCCACGCCGCATTTTTCAACGATGCCGGCGTGGGCCTTGATGAGGCCGGTCTCGGACGTCTTCCGGCCCTTGATCAGCGAGACATCGCGGCAGCGGCAGTGGATGCCATGAGTGCGCGCATTGGCAATGGCCTCTCGACCTACGAAGAAGGCAGGCTATCCTATGTCAACACAAGAGCGAGGCATCTGGGCCTTGCGCCCGGCATGACCGCGAAGGACGCGGTCGAACGACTTCACCTGACGGAGAGCCTTGGATCATGACAGCCAATGGGCGCGGGGTTGCGGGGACTGATGCGAATGCCCGTTTCGAGAATGTTGCCGAGGCTTATCTCGGCATTCTGAAATCGCGAGGCGTGGATTGGCTATTTGCCAATGCCGGTACTGACTTTGCGCCGATCATTGAAGCCCTGGCCAAAGGCAATGAGCTCGGACGCGACATGCCCGATGCTGTAGCGATCACCCATGAAAACGTCGCTGTGGGCATGGCGCATGGCTATTATGAGGTCACAGGTCGACCGCAGGCCGTGATGTTTCATGTGAATGTCGGGACGGCCAACGCATTGATGGGATTGATGAACGCATCCCGAGCCAATGTCCCGATGTTGTTCACGTCAGGACGAACGCCCATTACCGAGGGCGGACGTGTGGGGTCGCGTGACCTGCCGATCCACTGGGGCCAGGAAATGTTTGATCAGGCCGGCATGCTGCGTGAGGTGGTCAAATGGGACTACGAACTTCGATATGGCGAACAAATTGAAGCGATTGTCGATCGAGCGCTCGCGACGGCAATGACAGGCCCGAAGGGACCTGTCTATTTGAGTCTACCCCGGGAAGCGCTCGCCGAGACCTACCAAGGATCGCCGCCGCAGGGGCAATCGACCATGCCCGCTCCAGCGTCAGGTCAGCCGAATGACCAGGTGATTGATCAGGCAATGGCTCTTCTCGAGAATGCCGAGCGGCCTATGGTGATTGTCGGAAGGGGATCCAAAGGCACCTTCGCGCCTTTAACGGCATTGGCGGAGCGGCTCGCTTTGCCGGTCGTCCATTATTGGGCCCCTCGCCTCGGTATGCCGACAGATCATCCGTTGCATGCCGGATTCGATGTTGCCGGGTGGATCGACGATGCCGATGTCATCTTAACGATTGAAGCCATGGTTCCCTGGATTCCGGACCGCCATTGTCCGACCGAGACCTGCAAGATCATTCAGCTCGGCGAAGATCCATATTTCAGCGGCCTTCCTATGCGAAGCTATCCTGCCACGCTCGCTATAGCGGCAGATCCCGCAAGTGCACTCAACGCCATGGTTGACCGAATGCGCAGTGGCACGGTGCCGAAGGCGAGGCGAGCGACGCTGACGAAGCGGCTCGAATCAGCCCGCAAGCTGCGTCAGGAGAGCGTTGATGCTGGACGCACCACGCCCATGTCGGCCGCTTGGATAAGCCAATGCTTGGATCGGGCCAAGCCTGACGACGCCATTGTCGTGACCGAGCTTGGCGTTGATGTCAGCGCCATGACCTTTCGCCATCCCGATAGTCTCTTAAGCCATTCGCTCGCCGGTGGCCTGGGTTGGGGGGTGCCGGCGGCCCTCGGGGCTAAACTCGCCGCGCCGGATCGATTGGTGATCGCCGCTGTCGGTGATGGCTCTTATATGTTTGCCAATCCGACGGCATGTCACCAGGTTGCTGAAGCGCTTGACATTCCACTGTTGACGATCGTGTTCAACAATGGGGTATGGAATGCAGTGAGAAAGTCGACCGCGGCCGTTTATCCCGACGGGCGTGCCACCCGAGCCAATCGCATGCCATTGTCGTCGCTCAGCCCGGCCCCCGACTATGAGAAGCTGGTTGAGGCTAGTCGAGGCCACGGCGAGAGAATAGAAGATCCAGACGCGCTTCCTGATGCACTCGATCGTGCGATCTCGATGGTCATGAGCGAACGACGTCAAGTCCTGTTGAACGTCGTATGTGCGGTGGATGGCTGACACCGAATGCTGCGCTTCGCCATGGACGGATGGCGGGTCGAGGCGCTAGAAGACATGCGAGTTTCTCCTCGAAGCGCAGGCGACCTTTAGGACGAAGAGACCGATGAGCACCACGACCATGGGAAACCAACGTCGAATGGCCAAAAGAAAACGGCATGCCTCCGAAGCCAGCGGAAGCGAGACCTGTATGTCTTGCGGCGAGGTCAATAAAGCAAGTGCGAGGTTTTGTCAGGGTTGCGGCCGTTCTCTTGTGAAGGGGACATGGCTTGACGCGCAGTCCATGACCGTGATTGGCGCCTCTCTTGTCACGCTGTTAACGCTCGGTCTTCTGTTCGCTTCGGTTATCGATATGAGCGGCAAGATCGACGAAGGGGCGTCTGTCCCAACGTCCACACGGACGGCGTCCTCGAGCGATGGCCAGCCGCCGGATCTGTCGACCATGACACCTCGTGAGGCCGCCTACCGCTTGTTCAATCGCGTCATGATGGCCGACGAGCAGGGGAATACAGACGAGGTAATGCAATTTGCGCCGATGGCCTTAGCGGCTTACGATCGGATCGAAGCGCTCGATCTCGAAGCGACCTATCACATTGGACTTATCAGTGCGGCTGCAGACGATCCGGACAAGGCAGAGGATGTGGTCAACCGCCTGAGGGCGGTCGTGCCCGATCATCTTCTCGCCAGTATCTTGGAACATCGCCTCGCCATTGATAGGAATGATCAGGCCAAGGCGGAGCAGGCAATCGAACGTTTTCAGAATGCCTATGACGCGGAAATCAATGTCGATCGCCCTGAATATCGAGGCCATCAGCGCCAGATTGACCAATTTCGACAGAGGTTCGGGGACGCGAACAGCAACGGCTGACTACCTGATACGCGACGCCGCCGGAGGACCAAGGCGCTCGTACGGAAGATCGGCAAAGGTGCAGTCTGCCGTCTATGGCTCCGCGGATCCGATCACCGTTGACGGCGTGCTGCTTGGCAAATCCTTGGGTTGGCTGCGGACCAGTAGTAGGCGGCCGGTTGTCAGGACATACAGACCGATCGGCCAGGCGACAATGGTGCTGACAAGCCAGATCGCATAGGCATATCCGCCGCCCATGCCGTAGCGCTCGGCCATGAGGTCAATCGTGCGACGGAGCTTTGGTATCGCGAGTGATGCGATCGCGAGTCCTAGCCCGATGCAACCATAGAAAATGAGACCAAGAAGCAACGCAGCACCTATTCATCCTTTGCGATTATAAGTTATATATTTTTCGCCTTTTGCGCAATATCGCTGATCGACAAAGCGTGCGGTATGGTTGCGCGCGTCATGAGCTGGCCGTTGAGAAGACATGCGGGACATTTATGTTGAACCGACACTTCCGACAAACCTGCAGCGGCCATCGATACGACGGGCCTTGGCGCATCTCGCGTAAGCCGATGACCGGCGGAGAGATCGCGTTTTGGCACGGAACCCGCCTGGAGATTGAGGCGTCGGTCGGCACAGATATTGCCTTTAGGCAGCTTGGCGATATCCCCATTGGTTGACCTTGCTTAAGAGGCGGGCGCGGTCAATCGGCTTGGTGACATAATCATCCATGCCCGCGTCAAGACACTGTTGATCGTCTCCGGTCATGGCATTGGCGGTGACGGCAACAATCGGAAGGTGGACGGCACCTTCTTTCGTGATGGCACGAATTCGCCTGGTCGCTTCAAGGCCATCCATGACCGGCATTTGGACGTCCATCAAGATGAGATCATACGCTTTGTTCACGACAGCCTCGATAGCGGCGGCGCCATCGGTAACCACGTCAATCTTATGGCCGGCCTTTTCAAGCATGGTGCAAGCGATCTTACTGTTGACGGGGTTGTCGTCTGCCAAAAGGATGTCGAGGGAACTCGCTTGAGTCTCGGATAGACTGTGCACTGTGATCAGTTCGCCGGGCTGGCGCGGTGTCGCATCTCGAAGCTTCAACAGGCAGTTCAGCAGATCGGTCGGCGTGATGGGTTTGGGCAAATAGGCCGCAAACCCGATGTCGGCGGCTCTGGCCGCATCACCTCGAATCCCTGATGAAGCCATCATCACGAGAGCGATGTCGTTGTGTTGGAGCCGGTCTCGGATCAATCTGCCAAGATCTTCGCCACGCATGTCTGGAAGGGTACTGTCGATCAAAATGACGTCAATCGGTGATCCTGACGACGCAGCCCGCTCGATTGCGCAAAGGGCGGTTTCGCCACAGTCCACCAGATGTGTGACGGCCCCCCAGCTCAAAGCCTGTTGGTCGAGCATCATCCTTGTCACTTCGTTGGGATCGACGACGAGGATGTGGAGACCAGCGACCTGGCCACTGGGTGGGAGGGCTGCATGCTCCGGGGCTGCTCGGTCGAACGGGAGATCCAGGCGAAAGACTGTGCCTTTGCCGGCGACGCTGTCGACGGTAATCGAACCATCCATCAGCTTAACCAGGCGCTTGCAGATTGTGAGACCTAGGCCGCTTCCACCATAGAGCCTTGGTACCGAAGGGTCAGCTTGGGCATAAGGCGTGAAGAGACTCGCTTGAAGGTGTTCCGGAATACCGATGCCGGTATCCTCGATCTCCATGCCGAGCCGTATGCGTGCGCCGTCATCACCGAGAAGGGATAGGTCCAGACGAATATGTCCCGTTTCGGTGAACTTTACGGCATTGCCCAAGAGGTTCATCAAAAGCTGTCGGAGCCGCCCTGGGTCACCTGAAAGAGCCCTTGGCAGATCAGGAGCAATGGCAAGGTTCAATGAGAGGCACTTCGCTGTCGCTTTCGGCCGTAGGAGGTCGACGGTCCGTTCGACAACGTTGACAAGATCGAAGTCGATCCGATCGAGCCTGAGTTTGCCGGCTTCCATGCGCGATAGATCGAGAATGTCGTTGATGATCGTTAGGAGGGCCTGGCCGGAGAAATGGACCGCATCGACATACCCCTTTTGCTCATCGCTAAGCGGTGTCTCCATCAACAGCCGGGTCATGCCAAGGACACCGTTCATCGGTTCACGGATTTCATGGCTCATGGTGGCGAAGAACATCGACTTCGCCTCATTGGCACGTTCCGCTTCGCTCAAGAGTTGGCGCAGGGTCTCGAGCTCTTCTGTCAAGATGGCAACATTGGATGCGGTATTCCGGTGAGACCGATCGCTCGTCATGCAGACTCCATACGCGCAGGCGTCATCAGCAAATTCGTAAGGCCGAGCAGACCGTAGAGTGACAAGGTTAATTTTGAGTAAAGGCGTCGACCAAGAGGGCTGGAGCGATCCCCGAATCCCTGGGGCGTATCCAATGCTGATCGGTTGTCAGACCTAGCCCAACGGAGCCCATTTTGCCCTAGGGTTGACCGTTAAACCGGGAGCGGCCTAGCGACGAGACCGAGGAGGGCGGCAAAGGTCCTCTCAAGCGATTACGACGCTGGAGATGAGCCAATCATGGCGCACCGTTCAGGTATGACCTGCGCCGATGGATGCCTAGATCCCAATCGCTGGACAGATTTGATCGACTGGACTGTTGGCTGATTGCCGTTCATCAACCTGATGGACGGCAATCGATGAGGGGGGCGCTTGGCGTGCGCTCGCGTCGTCCAGGCGGCCAAAATCACCCTCTGGACGTGCGCGCCGGTCTCAGCTTGTCGGCAGAAGGAGGTCGAGAGTCTCTTCGAAGTAGAGAGTCATACCGTTATCAAACGTGACGTAATTGAAGCCGGTCACATCATCGCCGCTTGCGGTGACATGTCGTTCGGCTTGACCTCTTGCGCGTACGGCGAGGTCCGTTTCGATCTCCAGTGTCCGAAAGCCGCTATCGTTGAAAAACACGATCTCACCGTTGGGATCCGAAATCAGATCTGCAAGCTTCAATGCGGCGCCACTGGGTGCGGCGGGAGCAGTTGGAAGTGCTTGCGGCTCTGTCGTGCCAACACCGGTGAGGTCGCGAACGAGATCGGCCAAGTTTGGGCGATCGTCGGCTCGATTGGCGTTCAAGGTTTCATCCCTTTCGACAATGACATCTCAGTCTTAGCGGATACGATTACCCAAGGCCAATAGCAGGTGTAATTTTGCGTGCGTACGCCTGGATGGTGCTCACGCGGGATTACGCTGAATTTGATGCGATTTGGGCAAAGGCGGACCATAGGGGCGCTTTTTTCGACTTTTTGAGATCTGTCGCTCATTGATATTGCCATTGTCACATCATCGAAACCAGCAACTGTCATGACATACGCATAGCATAGGGTGTATTGGGTCGTAACAAGGGTGGTCGCGGGGTTGAAAGGGAACCGGATGCGCGGACGAGGTGTCCTCTTCTTGGTCGTCGGGCCGAGTGGAGTTGGGAAGGACAGTTTGATCGACGGCGCGAAGCGCTTGTTAGCTGACGATGTCAGCTATTACTTTCCGAAGCGCTATATCACGCGATCGCAAGATGCAGGTGGCGAGCAGCATCGTTCCGTGACCCCAAAAGAGTTCGAGACGCTCAAGGCTGATGGCTCTTTGATGATGAGTTGGGAAGCTCATGAGCACCACTATGGTATTCCCGCAGCTGCCGAAAAAGCTTTGGCTGCGGGACGATCGGTGGTGGTCAACGTATCGCGGCAAGTCATCGAAGAAACCAGGCGCCGCTGGCCGCCGGTCCGCATTCTTCTGGTGACGGCACCACGGGACGTGTTGGCGGCAAGGCTGACGGCACGGGGGCGGGAGACCGACGATGACATCCAAAGGCGATTGGACCGCATCGATGCTTACCGCATCAGCGGTGGTGACGTCCGCGAAGTGGTGAATGCGGACCGGTTAGATCGCGCGGTCGATCGTTTCGTTGCCTTGCTCGAGCATGAGCTCCGTATGGCCGTCACGCCAGCCTAAACGAAAACCGGCCTGTCTGCACAAAAGGACTCTCGCGATCTGGCTGCTCATAAAGCGCTATGGCATCGACCTTGAGCGGAATGGCTTCGATCGATGTGGTGCGTGGCCGCAGGACCTGGACTAGACGATTTTGTTCCTGTGATTGCAATGGCCCAGCTAACGTCATGTGGAAATGAAAGTCCTCGAAAATGTGAGGATAGCCATAAGCGAGCATTTGCTGCTCTTGTCGTGGTGACAAGCCGCTTTTCCGGCGGCGCGTGATATCGGTTTCGGTAAGCGGTGCTCGAAAGTCTTCAAAATCGCGAACGCAATCGGCGGCAAGTGTCCGCATCTCGGGACTGTCTTTTGAAAGCGTGAAGGCGATCCAACGAGAGAGCGCCGAGACCGTCAAAGGAGGCGCTTCGAAAGGACTGCGTTTTGCTGCGAACTGTTCGACAGCGTTTCTCAAATCCTCCGCCCTTCGTGATTCCTTCAGAACAAAGGGTGCTTTTAGCGTTGCATGAAAGCCGTAATGGCGAGCGGATTGGGTGATGTTGGCTAACGTCTCGGTGTCAAATCCTTCAATAGCGAGTTGGGAGACGGTCTCGCCGGTAACATGGTCCCGACCGAGAAACGTTCGTCCGAAGGCTTCGAGTGCTGATCCCGCTGGGGGCGCGAAATAGATCGCATAGCGATGGGTCATGCGACGCGTTCGCCTTGGCGCCAGACCGCCATGATGGACGGCGTGTTGCCAACGAGGCGGACGCGCAACAGATCAGCGCGTTTCCCCGGAGCGAGCTCGCCACGGTCTTCAAAGCCGGCCATGAGAGCCGGATTTAAGCTGACTTTGGCGGTCGCTTCCGACAGGGAGAGATCAGCCTGCTCGGTCAGCCTGAAAACCGAGTGTAGGAGGCTTGCTGGAACATAATCGGATGACAGCGCGTCCAAGTGACCGGAGCGCGCGAGATCGATTGCCGCCACATTGCCAGAATGCGAATGGCCAATGATCAGATTGGGGGCGCCCATAATCGTCTTCATGTTGTGAGCATGGGCAGCGATGGCGGCGTCCTTTGTGGTCGGGAATTCTGAGATGGTCATCCCGTCGCGCGCGGCCTCTTTGACATGCTCGACCGTGGTGTCGTCGTGGCTGGCCAAGGTCACCTTTAGCCCTTCCAGTCGTGTGCGCAGCGCTTTGCGATGTTCTTCTCCGTAGCGCTTTTGCTCAGCAAGCCGCTTTTCGATCAGCGCATCGAGTTCTGCCTCGCTTCGGTTGCCGCCAGCGCTATGAAAGGCGCGGTACTTTCCGAGGTCATGCCATTGCCGCTGACCAGGCGTGTGATCCATGAACGACACGACGCGTAGCGACGGATGGTCTTTCAGGGGCTCGAACATTTCCACGACATGCGGTGAGGTGATTTCACAACGAAGATGCAGGTGATGGTCTGCTTTGAGCGCGCCAGCCTCGGTCGCGTGGGCCAACGCGTCGATTGATCGTTGCAGGAATTCTGTGCGTTCCCGCTTGCCCTCATGAAAGCCGACAGCAACCGCGTCACAAACCGTGGTGATCCCAGCCGAGCACACCTGCTGGTCATGTGCCAGCATGGCTGCATCCGGCGGCCAACGCACGCCTGGGCGAGGTTGAAACTGTCGCTCCAGATTGTCGGTATGCAATTCGACCAGGCCGGGCATCAAAAGGTCGCCGTCGACGTCAATGGCATCGTCGAGGGGCCGTCCTATTGGCGTCATTTCCTGGATGACGCCATCATCGGCGATCAGGCCGCCCTCGACAACAGCGTCAGCAGTGACAATTCTGGCATTCTCGAAAGCAAGTCGTTTGCTCATAAAACCCCGCATCTTCGTTGTTCCACCTGGGAGACACGCGTATCAGCCCGTTCACCTACCCTAGCATCAGAAGTGGTCATATCAGGGCGATAGAACAACAGTCTGGAGACGCCTGTCCGATTCGGGAGGTTACTGACGGAATGTGTCAGGAGGATTACTTTAAGCTGGCCGATGTCGAATCACAAAAAACACGCCTTTGAGGATACCGTTCATGGCCGTTTTGACCGAGCGATCGATCGACTTCATCAGCCAACAAGTTCTATTTTTCGTGGCAACCGCTGCGGTCGATGGCCGTATCAACATGTCGCCAAAAGGTATGGATACACTCCGTGTCCTCGATGGCGACAGGATTGTTTGGCTCAATCTCTCCGGCAGCGGCAATGAGACAGCGGCACATCTCGCAGAACATGATCGGATCACGTTGATGTTCTGCGCATTCTCAGGTCATGCCTTGATCCTTCGAGTCTATGGTCATGGACGCGTTGTTCATCCCCGTGACCCGAATTGGGAGGGCCTCATCAGCCTCTTTCCAACGCTCGCGGGTTCCAGGCAGATCATCGATGTCCGTGTTGAGAGTCTACAGCAGTCCTGCGGGTCTGGTGTCCCGAAATTCAACCTTGTTGAAGATCGAGGGCCGAGCGAGCTTTTGCCCTTTTACGAGAAGATGGGCGAAGATGGTGTGAAGCGCTACTGGGACAAGAAGAACAGGTTGAGTATCGATGGCAAGCCCACGCATATTTTTCAGGACTGATTGAGGCCGGTTGTCATCGAGTCGCACCGCTGAGCGGGACGGCATGTGCGTTTGGTCTTATCCACAACTCTCTTGGCTGCTGCCCTTGCCGTGACCTCACGGAGGGAGCATCTAAGCTCTGGCTCTTAACGAAAGCTGACTGACCCCATGGACGATTTTATCCGGATTCGCGGTGCGCGGGAACATAACCTCCGTTCCATTGATGTCGATCTGCCGCGGAACAAGCTGGTGGTCATCACCGGTCTGTCTGGGTCCGGCAAATCCTCGTTGGCTTTCGATACGATCTATGCCGATGGACAGCGCCGTTATGTCGAAAGCTTATCGGCCTATGCTCGTCAGTTTCTGGAGCTGATGCAAAAGCCGGATGTCGACAGCATCACCGGCTTGTCACCTGCGATCTCGATCGAGCAAAAGACAACATCACGGAACCCGCGATCGACTGTCGGCACCGTGACCGAGATTTACGACTATCTGCGTCTTTTGTTCGCGAGAGTTGGCGTGCCGTATTCGCCTGCAACAGGTCTGCCGATTGAAAGCCAGACGGTGTCGCAGATGGTGGACCGCATCATGACGATGCCTTCAGGATCCCGCCTCTATCTGCTCGCGCCGATCGTCCGCGGGCGAAAAGGCGAGTATCGCAAAGAGTTCGCCGAACTGCAGCGTCAGGGTTTCCAGCGGGTCAAGGTGGACGGCGAGCTCTACGAAATCGATGACGTGCCGAAGCTCAATAAGAAACTGAAGCACGATATTGCGGTGGTGGTCGACCGTCTGGTTTTGGATGAGGGGTTGGAACAGCGCCTCGCCGATAGCATTGAAACCGCCCTTGGCCTTTCTGACGGTCTCCTGTTCGTCGAAGATACAGAAGGCAGCGAGCCTCTCGTCCTGTCAGCCAAATTCGCCTGCCCTGTCTCGGGCTTCACGATCGATGAGATCGAGCCACGCCTTTTCTCGTTTAACAACCCGTTTGGGGCTTGCCCGACTTGTGATGGTCTCGGGCGGAAGCTCTATATGGATCCGGACCTCGTTGTGCCTGAACCCGAGCGTTCTTTGGCCGACGGAGCGATCGAACCATGGAACAACACAACATCCACCTATTATGGTCAAACGCTCGCCGGACTAGCGGAACACTTCGGCGCTAGCCTCGACACGTGCTGGCAGGATCTCGAGCCAGCGCTCCAGGACATGATTCTTTATGGCTCCAAGGGCAAGGTGGTCGAGCTCAGCTATGATGACGGCTTTCGCCACTACACAACGAACAAGCCGTTCGAAGGGGTTTTGCACAATTTGGAACGGCGTTGGCGCGAAACGGAAAGCGCTTGGATGCGCGAGGAATTGGGCAAGTATCAGAGCACGGCTCCTTGTGAAGCCTGTGCTGGCTATCGCCTGAAACCCGAAGCCTTGGCCGTCAAGATCCATGGGCGTCATATCGGTGAATTGACCGACCTCTCGATCGGCGAAGCCGGGGGTTGGTTCGATGGTCTCAAGGATCACCTAACCGATAAGCAAAACGAAATCGCGACGCGAATCCTAAAGGAGATCAATGAGCGCCTTGGTTTCTTGAACAATGTCGGTCTCGGTTACCTGACCCTATCGCGCGACTCCGGATCGCTTTCCGGTGGCGAGAGTCAACGCATTCGACTCGCATCGCAGATTGGTTCCGGTCTGACAGGCGTTCTTTACGTGTTGGATGAGCCGTCGATCGGACTTCATCAACGCGACAATGACCGGCTCCTAAAAACGCTCATTCACCTGAGAGATCTCGGCAACACCGTCATCGTTGTCGAGCATGATGAAGACGCGATTCGAGCGGCAGACAACGTGGTCGATATGGGGCCGGGTGCTGGCGTTCATGGCGGTATGGTCGTTGCTGCAGGCACACCTGATGAGATTATGGCCGCCCCGGAAAGTCTGACCGGCCAATATCTGGTCGGTCATCGTCAAATTGCTGTGCCGAAGAAACGACGAAAGGCTAAGAAAAAGCGCTTTCTCGAGCTTAACGGGGCCACCGCCAACAATCTTCAGGACGTCAGTGTCAAGATTCCACTTGGCACATTTTCCTGTATCACCGGCGTTTCGGGGAGTGGCAAGTCGACACTGGTACTGGATACCCTCTATCCGGTGCTTGCCCGGTATCTTCACCGATCGCGTAAACAGGCCGCAGCCCATGATTCCGTGAAGGGGCTCGACTACCTCGACAAGGTTGTGGACATTGATCAGTCGCCGATCGGGCGCACGCCGCGTTCAAACCCCGCCACCTATACAGGGTGCTTCACGCCCATCCGGGACTGGTTTGCAGGTCTGCCCGAAGCCAAAGCACGTGGCTATAAAGCCGGTCGATTTTCCTTCAACGTCAAGGGTGGTCGCTGCGAGGCATGCCAGGGCGATGGGCTGATTAAGATTGAAATGCACTTTCTGCCCGATGTTTTTGTTACCTGCGATGTGTGCGATGGAAAACGGTTCAATCGCGAGACGCTGGAGGTCAAATATCGAGATCACTCAATCGCCGATGTTCTCGACCTGACGGTTGAAGCCGCCGTCGATTTCTTCCAGGCGGTGCCGCCGATCCGGCATCGGATGGAGACCTTGCAACGGGTTGGCTTGGGGTACATCAAGCTTGGTCAGTCCGCAACGACGCTCTCCGGTGGCGAAGCCCAGCGTGTCAAATTAGCCAAGGAATTGGCACGAAGAGCGACCGGGGATACGCTTTACATTCTGGACGAACCGACGACAGGCCTGCATTTTGAAGATGTGAGGAAGTTATTGGAGGTGCTGCACGCGTTGGTCGAGCAAGGCAACACGGTCGTTGTCATCGAACATAATATCGATGTGATCAAGACGGCCGACTATCTGGTCGATCTTGGACCGGAAGGCGGAACCGGGGGCGGCAGGATTGTGGCAACGGGCACGCCCGAAGAGGTTGCCAAATCCGAGCATAGCTATACCGGACACTATCTCGCCCGATCCATCGGCCTTACCGCTGCGAGCGACCAGCAGAGATCGAAAAAGCGCCGTGCCTGACGGAACGCTATCTGCCGGAGAAGCTGTATGGCCAAAGGAGCATCACCGCTCGACGAGTTTAGGAAAAGCATCGATAATCTTGATGCCACGCTCATCTACATCCTTGCAGAACGCTTTCGCCTGACAAAGCGCGTGGGCGAATACAAGCGAGACACAGGTCTACCCTCTAGCGACAAAGGTAGAGAAGCGCAGCAGATCGCGCGATTGAAAGCGCTGGCGATCGATGCTGATCTCGATCCCGATTTTGCCGAGCGCTTTCTCCATTTTGTGATCGATGAGGTCATTCGCCATCATGAGCGAATCAAAAGTGGAACGGGCGAATGAGGACACGTATGGGGTGAGTGAGATGGACCGAACAATCGGTTCGATCGCCTTTCGCCAATCGATAAGTGAACTTTCCGCCTCGCGATAAGCATGTAAGTGGAAAATTTTTGCTAATGACGGAATATTTGTGTCTTTCCGGTGTTCACGCTATGTACGACAAAGATTCACGTTTGGAACGGTGTTCTTACCAGACGTGATGGTGATCATAGCGAGCTAAGGCTGGTTACGACCGAATGGAGAAGATTTTCCTGGGGATAACGCAATCTTGTCGTTTTACATGTACATAAGAGTTGCGGTAAAAAGGGAAGAATTCCAATATATAGCTGGATTCGCAGGAAAACTGGCTAAATCTAGCTTATTTGCTCGATAATGATCGCCAGGAAGCGCCTTTTGGGAGTTGGTAAATGAGTGCACCCGACCCTGCTATGGAAGCTGCACTGTTGAAAATCGCTAAAGACCTTTTACAGGCTAGCGATGATCTCGCGCCGACCGATCCCGCTGCATCGGCGAAGCTTGCGCACGAAGCCTACGAGATTGGACGGGATCTTGGCATTGTCCGTGATCATGTCGACGATCTCGTTGAAGCATCGACAGCTTCCTCCGTCGTGAATGGCAACGACAGCGTGACGGTCTATGACCGGATCGAAGGGAGCGACCAGGCTGAATCGCCCCGAAACGGGACCTTTGTCGACGACGAGACGGACGCTGATTTGTTTCGTATTCTTGACCGGCAAAAGTCGATGTTACCGACTCCATTGGAGCTAGCTCCAACTCGAGATACGAGTGGCGATGTCCGTTCGATGACCTTCGAGTCGATGCCTAAGCGATCAGGTTGGTTCGGCTGGATGCGATCCCGGGAGTGGCGACACGCGGGATAACACTTGTATCCCTGATGACGGCACACGAAATTCGTTGTTTCCTCTGTCTCTAGCCCTGCGGGCTTACTGCTTGGCTTGCGCGCAGCATGCTCTACTCAAGGTGGTCAGTCGGGGCAGATGGCGTTGCCGTGAAGGGATCTCTCCATGAAGCAGGTGCAATTCCATGCCTTCGGCACGCCCGAAGATGTCGTCGAATGTGTTGAAGTCGACGATCTGGGACCCCCCTCAAAAGGGGAGGTCGTCGTTACCATTGATGCGTTTCCCATCAATCCAGCTGATCTGCTAACAATATCAGGCGGTTATGCTGTTAAGCCGGACTTGCCTGCAACACTCGGTGCTGAAGCGACCGGCCGGATCCATGCCATTGGTGCGGAGGTTGACGGCGTCGATATTGGTGATCGCGTGATTATGCTTGCCCGGAACAACTGGTCGCAACAGCGCCGCGTCGCGGCGAGCGAGATCATCAAAGTGACGGGCGCTCCCGACGTCTTGCAAGTCGCCATGTTGAAAGTGAATCCAGCGACAGCCTGGATGATGCTGAAGAACTTTGTTGAGCTCCGGTCGGGGGATTGGCTCATCCAAGATGCGGCGAATTCCGGTGTTGGCAGCGCTTTGATTAGTTTGGCCAAAGCCGAAGGGATCCGCACTGTGAACGTCGTTCGCAGGCCGGAATTGATCCCGGAGCTTGAGGCGCTTGGGGCAGATGTGGTGCTGGTCGATGGTGAGGATCTTGCAAAGCGCGTTTTGGCGGCGACGCAGAATGTCCGCCCGAGCCTTGCTATTGACGCTGTTGGCGGTAGCCAGGTGATGCGCCTGGCCGATTGTCTGGCTGATGAGGGCATCGTCGTGAATTATGGTCTGCTCTCCGGGGAACCCTGCCAGATACGAGCCGACCATACCATTTTCAAAGGCATTACCTTGACTGGCTTCTGGCTTCAAAAAGCGCTGAACTCGATGGATCGATCCGCTATCGAGCAGCTTTATCAGACGCTGAGCGACCGCCTTGTCTCCAAGCAATTGTCGGTTGGGATCGAAGCGACCTATCCCATTGAGCGAATCCGCGAGGCCGTCGGCCATGCCGGTCGAAGCCACCGCCATGGAAAAGTCTTGGTGCTGCCCAATTCGAATGAGGGGATCTGACGTCGGCCGAACACCGGCTCCTGTTGCTTACGGCTAGCAATCGGGCCTCAACGTTCGTGAAACGCTGTGCTCCAAGCGCGATAAACAGGCTTTAGCAAATACTCAAGGATTGTTCGGTAGCCAGTCTTGATCTGCGCCTGGATTGTCATGCCTGGGGTCAAGGCAATACCATCCAGTTCCTCACTCGAGAGCGCCAGTGATGCGCGATAATAGGGAAGGGCGTTCTCGTCGACAAATGTTGACGGTGAGAGGGCGCCGACGGTGGCCTCAAGATACCCATGGCGATGAGGTTCGATGCCGTCGATCGTGATGCGTACCGGCTGTCCTGCATGAATGTGGCTGATTTCCGACGGCGGCAGACGAACCTCGGCCTCTAGACCTCCATCGATGGGAATGATTTCAACGATGGGATCGCCGGGAGCAATCGTTTGACCAGGATTCTTTGCCTTGAGTTCAAAGACAATCCCGGCTGAAGGGGCAGTAATGGTGCCCCGTGCCAATCGCTGTCGCATCGTCTTGGCACGTTGGCGAGTCTCATTGAGATCAAGTAACAGGGATGAGAGTTGGTCTCCGTGTCGGAGCTTCCCGCCGGCTACGACATTGTCCAGCCGTCGTCTCGACTCGAGCAGACCGGATTTGGCCTCGCGGATTTGACCTTGGATCTCCTTAAGGCGTTCCTGCGCGTCGATAGCGTCTCGTTCTGCCTCAAGAAGGCGGCTTTTTATCAGGAGGCCCTTGGCAAAAAGTGGATTGAGCCTCGCTAACTCGTCGTCGAAGAACGTCACACGACGAGTTGCCTCTTCTTCCAGAAGCTGAAGATTTTGAACGGCCTTTGAACGCGTGTCGATCTCTGCCTGCACGAGCGTTCGTTCAGCGATGAGCGCTTGTTGCTCAATCGGCAGGATGGACATTTGTTCGTTGGCGATCGGGGTATCGTCGTCATTTGGCTCAATCGCCAGCTGGGCCGTCATGCCGGTGAGCGACTGAAGTCGTAGGGCTCGTGCCACCAAGCCTGCTTGTCGAACCGATAGGCGATCGAATTCGGCTTGGGCCTCTGGGTCATCCACGGTGACAAGAATGTCGCCGGCTTGGACGATTTGGCCTTCCTCCGCATGAATCTGTGCGACGAAGCCGCCATCAAAGCTTTGCAAAACTTGGTTGCCGCCAGCGGCCCTGATCTGTCCCTGACTGCTGGTCACGACGTCAATTTGAATGAGCATGCCTGCAGCAAGGGCGATCGCAACGAGCACGAAGCCAAACAAACACGAAAGGGCGGGCACACGTGGTGGTCCCGCCTCTTCCAGCAACACTGCCTGCGACAGAAACGTGGTTTCTGTAGGGAATGTGAAGCGCCTTGCTGCTGAGGTGATCGATGGGCGCTTGTCGAGGGTGACCTGGCTCATGGATCAGGTCGCTTCGGCAGTTGCTCGTGAGGCGCGCAGGGTTGCCATGCGGACAGCCTGCCCGATTGCAGCCTGAACGCCTTATCTGCAAGCTTGAGATGGCTTGGGCGGTGCGTGACCAGGAGAACGGTTTGACGCCCCTTTACGTGGGTCAGTTTCTTCTGAAGTGCGAGATCACCGTCGAAGTCGAGAGCTCTGCCAGGCTCATCGAGAAGCAAAACTCCTTCGCGCTTAAGATAGGTGCGGGTGAGTGAAAGACGTTGAAGAAATCCCGGCGATTGCTGTCGCAACGTCGCATCGCCGATACGGGTTTCGAACCCATTTTCCAAGTTGAGGATGTCATCAAGCACGGCAGCTTCGACCGCAGCGTTCCAGAGATCCTCGTCACTTGCTGCGGGATGAGCAAGCCGAAGATTCTGAGCGATGGTGCCGGTGAAGAAATGCGGTTGCTGCGGCGCATAGCCCAACTGCTCACGCAGCTCACGCGGATGAAGCTGCCTCAGATCGAAGCCATCCAAACGAACACTTCCACCCTGGGGCGTGTAGATTCCGGCTAAAACCTTCAGTAGGCTCGATTTTCCGGTGCCGCTTCCTCCACAAAACGCCACAAGTTCTCCGCGGTCAACCGAGAGATCAACGCTCAAAAGAACGGGTCGACTGGCCCCTTCATAAGCAAGAGTGACGCCTTCCATTTGAATGGCGCCTTTGCTTGCTGTGGGTACCAGTTTTCTCGGGCGATTGTCCGCTTCTGTCGGCAGCTGCATGACTTGATCGAGCATGGCTGCTTCGGCTCGAAGCTGGGCAAATCTTGGCAGCAAGCTGATACCTTGCTGCCAAGGCGATAGAACACGCCAGACGAGAGCCATACATGCGATTAGCGCACCAATCGATAGACTGCCTTCCATGACACCGAGCGCGCCAAGAAAGAGCGTACCGGTTCCGGCAAGTGTGACGGCGGCCTGACCTGTCGTTTGCAAGAGCTCCTGTAATTTTGCCCGGTGAACGTCAGCAAGCGCCGATCCGGCAGCATAGTTTCGAAACCGCTCCAACCAAATGCTCTCACTGGCGAGCATGCGGATCGATCGCATCTCCGTCACGATTTCATCAAAGCAAGAATCGCGTACTTGTCGAGCTTCGCTTGCATTGTTGCGATAGCGCTCGAGTGCTGGCCCGGCAAACCATGCAAACGCCGCGTAAAGCAACATGACCATGAGCGGCAAAAGCACCACGCCGCCGCCAAGTAGAGCGATGACGATGAGAAAGATGAAGGAAAAAGGTAGATTGAAGGCGACCGAGACCAACGGATCCGCGAAATGGTCACGCCATGCCTCAAACTGGCGCACACGTCGAAGCTGAGCGTGGAGAGGTGCTCGATTGAGGGCTGCAGGCGCGAGACCCATAAGGCGCCCAAACGTCGAAAGCGCGACTAAGCGACCAATACGTGCTGCGATATAGGCGATCACTCTGGCTCTAATCAGTCGAAACAGGAGATCAACACATAAGAAGGCCATCATCGCCAATGACAGCTGGATGAGTAGCGACGTTGACTGGGCAGAAATCACGGTATCATAGAGCACCATGATGAACAGCGGTGTTATGAGGCCGGGAAGAGTCGCAACGAATCCCATAATGCCGAGAAGGATGAGCTGCTTTCGGAATCTGAGTGCGAGATCGCGGAACCAGCTGTCTGTACGCCGGGTACGAGTTTGCTCACGCCCCCCAAGATACTCGAAGACATAGACAAGGCCGCGTTCCTTAAGTGGCGGCATGTCGCTGAGCGTCTCATTGCTTTGGGTATCGTAATAGGTAAACCGGTCACCTTGTCGATCGAGGATCAAAAGGGGTGCATCATCGGCGCGCATGTAGAGACATGGCAACAGTCGGCCATCGAGGTCGAGCATGCGTGAGCGCAAGGTTCGTGACCGGTAGTCGGCGGCCGCGAGCACATTGCGCAGATCGCTCAGTCCAATGTCTTGAGCGCAATGCGGCAGCAGTTCGATGAGATGGCGTGTCGCGCCACGCCAGCCGAGGGCGTGAAGAAGAATAATGAGGCACCGAGCATAAGGCGACTTTTCGACGAGGGCTTCGCGGTCGCCATGAGCAAGCGCACGCACAAAACGGTCCGGGGCT
>JANQPX010000048.1 GCA_028285265.1 Geminicoccaceae bacterium | reverse complement strand
CGTAACCCTCGTTCAGGTCTCAACGACCTTATCCAACACGTCGGGGCGGACCACCGCTATTGATGGCTCAACGCCCCAAGGCAAACATCTGGTCTAGTCGTCGGTCATGTATTTTCATCATCACAGCTGCTCTGCTGCTTCAGAAACTCAGTGGCTTTGAAAGACCTTATTTGGTGCCAGCCAGGTCTCTGACATGGCCTTTTAGTAGCTCGAAGTCGATCGGCTTGGTGACGTAGTGATCGGCACCGGTAATAAGGCCATCGGCGATATCAGTTTCATCCGAGTAAGCGGAGACATAGACAAACGGCAGGCTTTTGAGATGAGGAAATTTTACCATCATCTGTTTCCTGAACTGGAAGCCGTTCAGCTTAGGCATGTTGATGTCACAGAGGATGATCTTAGGCGACTTCATAGCTAGAGATTGCAACGCTTCTTCGCCATTACGGGCCGTGGTTACCCGATGTCCCTCACATTCAAGTTCATCTGCTATCAAATCACAAAGGTCAGCTTCGTCTTCAACAACTAGAATATCTGTCATCGATCACATCCAAATAAGAAAAGCCGGTTCCAAAATCGTGATGTTGTTTCAGGGCCTGTGGCCCCGCGGCCTAAGGGCCTAACCTCGGGTGCCAAGAGCATGATAATCGTAACCTCCTTTAGTGAAGGCTTTCTCAATTGTTCATATCTGATTGTCTTTAACGCTAGATGCCCTCTTTTGACATTGGCGATCGCCACTCGCTTGGCGCAGTTGATCTGTATCAATCAGGTGCAAATGTGTTGAACGAAGTGTGAACATATCTGCGATCATAGAGCAGCTACGGTTCGATGTCGGCGATTTCTGATTTCATCGCTTGGACAGCGGAGATCGATGCCGCCCTTGATCGAGCCGATATCGGCGTTCTTTTGATCTCAAGGCATTTTCTGACCTCGGACTTCATTATGGGCCACGACGTCGAAACCATGCTGCAGCGTCATGCGGATCACGATATCATCATCTATCCCATCCTGATCAGCGACTGCACCTGGCAAAGCGTCGACTGGCTAAGGGCGATCAATCTCCTGCCAAAAGATGGCGTACCGCACAATAGCTTTGGTGAAGCCGAGCGCTACCAGATCATGGCCAATATCGCCTTGGAAATCGCGCAGATGTTTCATCCTGGAGAAGAACCTGCGACCACCCGCCGAGAAGATGCCCTTCTACGGAAGCAGTCATCGACCAACAGGGGAGTCCTGACGTGATGGCAAGGCGCTAGTGTGACCGCGCGCTAAAGTGGCACGCTTAAGCAGGTGTCAAATGACATTCCTGCATTGCACGGACGTTGGCATTTCTGAATTGTTGTAATATTGGCCTTGTCGCGAACGGGTCACCGCTACGGTTCAGGGGCCCGAAATGGATTGGGTCTTTCATTGGGTTTGGCGCCGTAGGGCTGCATCTGCTCGATGGCTTTGCCAATAGGGGGCGTTTGCAAGGCGCAACTTGCACAGATCCGGACTCGAGCGTCGGCGCCCGGAAACAGAGGGGGCCGCCTACTTCTTCAGACGCACCGACCTCCGTCGACCTCCAAGATAAGGCCGGTGAGGAAATCGCTGAAACACCGCAGCCGATCCACTATCATATGAAACTATGAATTTGAAAAAGACAGAGTCTGAAATGGTCTTCGATTGAATTTCTGTTAAAATTATATCAACATTTATCAAAACTTGCCGTGACTATTCAATTTTTTAGATTGTCCCCGTTCGGTATCTCCAGGAGCTTCACCCCAATTTTTCGGCCATCGTTTGAGCAGCGTTGATATGTTGTTTCGATTTTGCCTTTGGCCTCTTACGCTCCAGAATCCACCTATACGAGGCACCGTTGTCCTGAACTAGACATAAATCGCTTGTCGAACCTTTCATGGATCGCCCCGTCGGCATGGTCGTGTCGATCTGGGCGCCCTTCTGGCAATTCGCGGCCCTCGCTGGATAACTGTGTCCAAAGATCAGCATGCACAGAAGCTATGGATAAATTTGCGACAGAGCCACCGCGATAGGCGTCATTCTTCATACAACGGTCAGTAGCATCCGATCCCTCCCTCAGCAATGTGACAATGCCAACGGGGCTATCTTCTGTGCTGCCAAAGCCAAGCCTGTGCACAAACGCGCGAATCCAACCCTAAAACACCTTCTCCATTCCTTCGCGCCACCTGTTTTTCGGCACGAAACCGGACTTCGCTGCCTCACGCGGCTCATGCACCCACAGTGTCCGGTCAGGATGCATCCCGCCGCCCTGCGTCGCCGGAACCGCCGAGCGACGCATACGGTTGAGCAGACGCGTATCGGCATCTCCACAATTGGGATGCATGCCGCCATTGCCATCGACAGTCCTCTGCCACGCAGCCTCGCGCGCAGACAGTGTCGAGGCATCAAAAAGAGCCGTACAGTTGATCTCGTTCTTGTTGAGATCGACGACGATTTCGTCGCCGTCCTCGATGAACGCTATCGGCCCGCCGAGTGCCGCCTCCGGACCTACATGACCGATCACCAGACCAACCGAGCCGCCGGAGAAGCGTGCATCCGTCATCAGTGCCACGACAATGTCGCGCTCACGGCAGAGCGCCGAAATCCGTGACGTCGGATCGAGCATCTCTGGCATGCCCGGCGCACCGCTGGGCCCCTCGTAGCGCACGACAACCATGTCGTTGTTCTTGAAGCTGTCCGGTGCGTTTTCGAGCGCATCGAGCAGCGCCACTTCACCTTCGAACACGCGCGCCGTGCCACGAAACACGTTGTCTTCGAGCCCTCCTTCGACACCAGCAAGTTTCAGGATGGCGCTGAACTCAGGCGACAAGTTGCCGCCCAACACACGCAGACCACCAGTCGGCTTGTACGGCTTCTCGACACTGTAGATCACCGTGCCATCTGGCCCGGGCGTTTCGAGACGCGCGATCTGCTCGGCCAACGTCTCGCCAGTGCAGGTCGGCACATCGCCGTTGACAAGCCCTGCCTCCATCAACTCCTTTGCGATCACCTGCACGCCGCCGACACGATCGATGTCGACCATCGAATAGCGCCCGTACGGCCGCGCGTCGGTCAACACCGGAACCATATGCTGCGAAAGATGATTGAATTCTTCCGGCGACATGACGTCTTGCCAGAAGTTCGCGAAGCCGGCCGCACGCGCAATCTCCGGCGCGTGCAGCACCACGTTGGTCGACCCGCCGATTGCCATCGCGACGATCACCGCATTACGGATTGAATCGCGCCCGACGATGTCGCGAGGCCGAGTTCCCTTTTCGATCATCGCATTGAGGTAGCCAACGAGCTGACCCGGAAACTGCTCAAGGCGGCGCGGATCATCGGATGGCGGTGCCACCATGTGCAGCGGCTCCATACCGACGACGCCGATGAATGTCTGCATGGTGTTGTAGGTGAACATACCACCGCAACTCCCGTATCCGGGACAAGCTGCGCAAGCAACACGGTGCCTGTGTTCAGGGTCCGCGTGCCCTGCTGCCTGGAAGGCTGAGACGATATCGAGCGGCTCATTCGATGTCGGGTCCATCCCCGGCCGGATCGGACCGTCCGACATGATGATCGCCGGACGGTTGTGTTCGAGGAGCGCGGCCAACGTACCGACCGGCGGCTTGTCACATGCGACCACGGCGATTGTGCCTTCAAGCCCACTCGCACTCAGATGTTCGCAGATGCCGTCGTGCGTGATCTCGCGCCCGATCAGCGAATAGCGCATTTCGCGCGTGCCGTTGCGCATCCCGTCCGACGTCGCGATCGTGTATTCGGGCTGCACAAGCCGCATGCGCATCTGGCCCGCCTCGCGTCCTACCCGAACACGCAACGTTTCCTGGATCGCCTCGACCTTGGCCTGGACGCCGAGATAGCATTGGCTGTCGCCCTTGTTGCCGATCACACCCACCGACGGCTCATGGATCAATTCGACGTCGGTGCCGATTTCGCGCGCAATGCCGACAGTCTGGGCATTCCGGCCCGGATGATGATCGATGAGGACGGTTCTGGAATTCAACACGTGAGATCTCCGCTTTATTGCACTAAAGGCGCCAGGTTTGTGGTTTGCCCTCCCGTACCGGGGTTCCGTCGCAAAGATTGCCAAGGTCAATGATCTGGCTTGGCATTGTCGCCTTGTTGAGGGTCGTTTGAAGGAAAAGCATCTTATCCGCTGATCAAGCCGCTGTCAGTTCCTCCGAGAAAATCTCCCAAAGGTCGAAGGCTTCATGTCTTGCGTGGCGATAACGTGCTTTGGAAAGGCTCAGGCTGAAACGAAAGTAGAGCCAGACGGCATAGCTGATGATCTCGCGTGGAAAGCGGTAGCCCTTAAAGGCGTTGATCGGCGGTGTCGGCATGCCCAAGATCTGAGGTGAGCAGGTGAGCTCGTCAACCTGACAATGCCAGGCAGACGGGTCCTCGAACTGGTCCGCAACATGCGTGCCGAGGGGATCAGTGTCATCGTGATCAGCCACAATCTCGAGCATGTGTTCCAGCTCACCGATCGCTTCGCGGTGATGAAGAACGGCCGGCTGGTCGGTGTGGTCGAGACGGCATCGATAACGTACCAATATGCACACCAGGCAGCGACCTGGCGTTTCAGCTGGTAGGAGCCAAGGTTCAGGTTGTGGCGAGCGGCGCCACCTCAGGTACCGCTCGCATCGGTCAAGTCTCTATTCGGCTGGCGCTACCGAAACCTGCCCAGCCTTCTCGCGCAACCCGTCTCGATAGAGCGCTTTGCCAAGGGCGACGCACATCAGGCCCATCACCATGGTGAAGGGGAGAGCGCCAATGATCATCGCGCTTTTCAGGGCCTCCATTGGATCCGCGCCACCGTTGGTCTTACCGGCTATCAGGAGCGTGCCGATGACCAGCGTCAGGATCACGCCCCAGACGATGCGGTGCTTAATACCGGCATTCTGATCGCCGCCGGACATGATGGTGTTCATCACCAAAATGCCCGAGTCTGCCGATGTCACCAGGAAGGTCAGGATCAAGACCACGCACATCACGGTGAGGGCCAGAAGGAACCCTCCAGAGATCATCTCGCCCAGCGTGACGAACAGCTTCGCTGTGTTCGAGGCACCGATGATCGTACCTTCGGCGACACCAGAAAGCTCGAGATCGATCGCTGTACCGCCGAGGATAGTCATCCAGGCGAAGCATACCAAGGCAGGCGCGAACACGCAGCCGATCACGAACTCGCGCACGGTTCGACCGCGGGAGATGCGTGCCAGGAACAGGCCGACGAAGGGCGAGAACGCAATCCACCAGGCCCAATAGAAGGTGGTCCAGCCCGCTTGCCAGCCGAACTGGCGGCCGGGCTCGCCGGCAGCGTAAGCTGCCTGCAGGATCTCGTCGGGCAGGCCAGCGGCCTCGCCTTCGAGACCGGATTTGAAGGCGTCGAACGAACCCCAGGGATTGGTTGCCCCAGCTCTTAGGACATCAGCGAGCGGCGCTGCCTCCGCTGGCAGGGCTGCAGCGAAATCAGCCTCTGAGAGTGGACCATAAGCGCTGAAGCCGATCGAGAAGAAGTGGAGGATGTAGTCGACCAGGGCGCTGCCGTAGGTGGTCATGGCGAACAGGAACGAGCCGAACACCACGAATGTCATGAGCAGAATGATCGACAGGACGAGGTTGAGATTGGAGAGATACTTGATGCCGCGTCCCACCCCTGAGACCGCCGAGATGATCGAGAGGCCCATGATGACCACCAGACCGGTGACTAGGCCGACCGTACCAGGGGCAGGCGCCTCACCGGAGAGGTCCATCATCCAGTCCATGCCGGAGATCGCATACATCCCGTCGATGAACTGCGAGACGCCGAAGCCGATGGTCACGGACACGCCAAGGATGGTCGCGACTACGCCAAGCACGTCGACGATGTGACCGAGAAAACCGTTCATCAAGCGGCCGAACAGCGGTGTCAGCGCAGAGCGGATGGTCAGCGGCATGTCGCGGGTATAGGCGTAGTAGGAGAGCGACAGGCCGGTCACGACATAGATTGCCCAGGCGTGGAAACCGTAATGGGCGAAGGTGAAGCGATAGGCGGATTGCAGCGCTTCCGGACTGTTGGGCTCGACCGCGCCGGCAACGATGACCGGATTGGATCCCCAAAGACCAAGCGGTTCTGCAGTGGCGAAGACCATCAGGCCAACGCCGAGTCCGGCGCCGAACATCATCGAGAACCAAGAGAAGTTCGAAAACTCCGTGCCTTCGCCCGGACGACCCAGGATACGCTTGCCCGTTTGCGGCAGAGCGGCGATGATGATCAGAAAGACGACGAAAAGGCCGACGATCACGATGTAAAAGCTGTTGAAGCTTTCAAGCAAAAGCCCGTTGAAGCTGCCGAGCACACCATTCGCATTGGCCGGCCAGACCAGCGCCCATAGGACCAGCCCCACCATGATCGCCTTGCTGATCAGGGCAATCTCAAGGCTGTGGCCTTCATAGAAGCCTTTTTCAGCCGTTCGGATCTCAAGCTCGGTAAATGCTGGTTTGATGCTCATGCACGCCTCCCTCGGGTGCTATTTTCCTGATGTTTCTTGAAATCTACTTGCCGTTTTTCGCAAGAATCGACGTCTCAGCGGCGATCTTTTTCGTGTATTCGTCCTTTCTTGCCCTTCTTTCGGCCACTGGTCAGCACCATTCCTGCTGGAGCCCTATTCCGCTACCTGCTCAGCTCCTGGAGCCCAGCTTCGGCTGGCATGCGCTTGTTGGGCACCTCCTTGATCTCGCAGAACCGTTCTTGGTCGCTTTCTTGAATGGCCAGGTGGGCGATTCGACCTGCATTGGCCGGCAATAAGCACGCCCGCCGAAGAAGCGACCACCAGCTTATTCCCGAGTATCATCCGTTTGCCGGATACTTCAATCAAGCTAAAATTTCTTAAGCAAGTTTCAGTTTATCTGAAGCTTTTTGTGTTGGGCTTAGGCGTGTGAGACTTCAGTTCGGCGATCGTTCCCGTCATTTCGATCACAAAATTTCTTTGTGATAGGACCAAATCATGAGAGCTGGAGGCGCCTTCATGCCGGTACGATTGTTCCGCTGGCTTGGCGGATTGCATCTTCGAAGGCCTGGGTCGCCGGCGTCGGCTCGTGATGGCGGCTGGAAAGGATATCGATTCGTCTCCTTGCAGCTGGATCGGCAACCGGCAGAAAGGCCAGTTGATCTTCTGATTGATCGACTGCAAGGCGTGGTAGAACGGTAATACCGACGCCGGCGCGCACGATGGCAGTCAAGGACGTGGTATTCCGCACCATGAGTCTGGACCCTTTGAAGATCTGCTGGAAGCCCTCGTCCTTGATTTGTTGGCAAACACCATTGCCGATGAAGGGCCAGGGCTCGAGTGCCGACCATATGATCGGCTTCGGCTCGTCCATCAACGGATGATCAAGCGGGCAGACCACGCCGAAGGCATCGGAGAACAGTTCCCGCTGGAGAATGCCAACGCCCATACTGGACATGGAGGCCAGGCCGAGGTCGACACGTCCCTTTTCCAGTTCTCGCAAGACAGTGGCACTGTCGATATCACGGATGTCGATCTGCACACCTGGATACTCAGCGATGAAGTTCCGTACTGCCGACGGCAAGATCGCGCGCGCGACCGACGGCACGGCGGCGACCCGAACGAACCCCGCCTTTGCCCGGCAAAACTGTTCGATGGAGGTGACCGTTTGCTCGAAATGATCCAACTCGCGCTTGGCTTGGTCCAACACGAACATACCAAGTGCGGTCAGCCGGCTCTTGCGTTCTGACTCGAACAGAGAGGCGCCGAGATGATCTTCAAACTGTCTTAGCATCATCGACACGGCCGATGGCGTACGTCCGAGCTTGTCGGCGGCGTCGGCAAGATTGCCGCTTGCCGCCACGACAGCAAAACAGCGCAGCATGTCGATCTTGATTGCCATCGCTTCAGATTCTCTGAAGTAAAATTAAGAAATTTGATTTTGACTGAAATGACGAGGGCTGTCCACAATTGCCGCCAAGAGATCGTCGCAAAGAGGTTTCCGGGAGGGTGGCATTGCAGAAGCAAGGCAACTTCATCAATGGTGATTGGGTTGCGGGAAAAAGCGAGATCGAGAATCGCAATCCCTCGGATATCACCGATGTCATCGGCCTCTACGCCCAGGCCAGCAACGATCAGCTGGAAAGCGCCTTGGATGCGGCTGTCCTCGCTCAGAAGGATTGGGCCAAGGCCGGAATGGAGCGCCGCCAGAATGTGCTGATGAGGATCGGCGAAACGCTCATGGCGCGCTCCTCCGAGCTGGGGGAGCTTCTTTCAAGGGAAGAGGGCAAGCCGCTCGCCGAGGGCAAGGGCGAGGTTTATCGAGCCGGGCAGTTCTTTACGTATTTCGCGGCTGAAACCCTTCGGCAAATCGGAGACAACGCCGACTCGGTCCGTCCTGGTGTCGAGATCGATGTCCGCCGTGAGCCGGTCGGCGTAGTGGCGGTGATCTCACCCTGGAATTTCCCGATGGCCACGGCGAGCTGGAAAATCGCGCCGGCGCTCGCGTTCGGCAATGCTGTGATCTGGAAGCCCGCCAATTTGACGCCGGCTTCTGCGGTGGCACTCACCGAAATCATCGCCAAGCAGGATGTTCCGAAGGGGCTGTTCAATCTAGTCATGGGTGCTGGCGGCTCGATCGGCCAGCGCCTGGCGGAAAGTCCGAAGGTTCACGCCATTTCCTTCACCGGTTCCGTGCTGGTCGGGAAGGCTGTCGCGCAGGCGGCTATTCCTAACCTCACCAAGCTGCAGATGGAGATGGGGTCGAAGAATGCGCTCGCCGTGATGGACGACGCCGATTTGGATCTCGCCGTGACCGTCGCCGTCGGTGGTGCTTTTGGCGGGACCGGGCAAAAATGCACGGCGTCATCGCGACTCGTCGTCCATGGGGGCATCCATGATGCCTTCGTTGAGAAGCTGGTGGCGGCGACGAAAGCGCTGAATGTCGGTCATGCCCTGGCTGACGGCACGGAGATCGGGCCGGTCGTCAGCGAAGAGCAACTGCAGGCGAACCTCGATTATATCGACATCGGCAAGGCCGAGGGTGCTGAGCTTCTTTGCGGCGGGGACCGATTGCAGCGTTCGACAGAGGGCTACTATATGGCGCCCGCGGTCTTCGCCGGCAGCACTAACGCCATGCGCATCAATCGCGAAGAGATGTTCGCGCCGATCGCTTCGGTGATCCAGGTTTGGTCGTACGAGGAGGCACTCGCGACCGTCAACGACACCCATTTCGGCCTCACCTCGGGTATCGTCACCCGCTCACTCGCCCGCGCCAGCCACTTCAAGCGCCATGCCCGGACCGGCTGCGTCATGGTCAATCTGCCGACAGCAGGCACCGACTATCACGTTCCCTTCGGCGGGCGCGGCGACAGTTCCTATGGCCCGCGCGAGCAAGGCGCCTATGCGAAGGAGTTCTATACGACAGTGAAGACTACCTACGTCGCCCCCGGCGAGCCGGCTTAACCCCATGACAGACGCATCGCAAAGTCAACGCTCGCGGTCGCACCGCGTTGATGGGCTGCAATATGCGAACTGGTCGGAAGACATCTTTCGGCAGATGCGTGAAGGCGGTGTCGATGCGGTTCACGTTACCATCGCCTATCACGAAACCTTCCGGGAAACTGTGCTCAACATCGAACGCTGGAACCGTTGGTTCGAACAGTTTCCCGACCTCATCTTTCAGGGGCGAAGCGGCGACGATGTTAGGCTGGCGCGGGAGACGGGTCGCATCGCGATCATCTTCGGGTTCCAGAACCCATCGCCGATCGAGGACGACATTGGTCTGGTCGAGATCCTGCATACCCTCGGCGCACGCTTCATGCAGCTCAGCTACAACAACCAGTCCCTGCTGGCGACCGGCTGCTACGAGGCGGAGGACCCAGGCATCACCCGCATGGGCCGGGAAGTGATCAGGGAGATGAACCGGGTTGGCATGGTCGTCGATATGAGCCATTCTGCCGAGCGCTCGACCCTGGAAGCGATCGAGATCTCCGAACGGCCGATCGCCATCACCCACGCCAATCCCGCTTCCTGGCAACCGGCCTTGCGCAATAAGTCCGACGACGTGTTGAGAGCCCTTGCACAGTCAGGAGGCATGCTGGGTTTTTCCCTCTATCCGCACCATCTGAAAGACAAATCGAACTGCACGCTTCAGAGCTTTTGCGAGATGGTGGCACGGACGGCGGAACTCATGGGACCTGAACGTCTCGGTACCGGCACGGATCTCTGCCAGGATCAGCCGGACTGCGTCGTTACCTGGATGAGGAATGGCCGCTGGACCAAGACGCTCGATTATGGCGAAGGGTCGAAGGAGGCCGCTGGCTTCCCGGAGATGCCGTCCTGGTTTCGGGATAACCGCGACTTCGACGCCATCGAATCCGGCCTGCGTGCGGCCGGCCTTTCCGACGATGATGTCGCCGGAATCATGGGCGAGAACTGGCTGCGCTTCTTTGATGAGAGCTTTGGATCGGGCGCCGGATGAGGATGACGCCTATGGTGCCTTTGCGCCCTCCCGGAACCGTCATGCGCCTGGACCGGCTCGGCTCATTTCACCAATGCCGTCTTTCCTTCATGCGCGTCCTGCTCAGGCGTCTGAAGCGTGAACATTGGCGATTCGATCGCCCGATCTTCGACGTCAATGCTAACGGGGTGGGCATTGCCATCTACGCCGCTCACGGACCAGAGCGCAGCTACAGTCTGGTGTGCTTCGCCCATGATCTTCCGGCGGAGCAGCGCTCGGATCGGGTGATCGCCGAAGCTTGGGACAGCACGTTTGCGCTGTTCGACGGCGTACCCACCGCAGATGATATCGATCGCCTCTCCAATAACGTGCCGAAGCAGGAAGCCGGCCGGATCACATCGAAAGAGCTCAGCCTGTCACGCGCGAACCGCTCGGTCCGTCTGTTCGAGCATGTCGTCGACAGCCTCGCCGCCGGCCGCCAGCCCGACGCCGAGCAGGTCGAAGCCGTCGGCTATCTGATGCGCACCACCGCTGTCTATGGCTCCGGCAAGTTCGGCGCCGCTGACCGCGAAACCATCGCCGATCGGCCGGAATTCAACGGCCCGTTCCAGGTGGAGATGCTCGCGGTCTTTCTGATCCGTACCTATGTGCTCGATTTGGTGGAACACTTGGCGAGGAGCAGATCCCCGGAGAAGGCCGTAGCCCTCGCTCCTGAGATCCGACGGCGTCTCGGCATCGGAAACTCGACCGGCCTCGGCATGGCGCCCTTTCTGGTCAGCCATCCTGTCCTGATCAGCCGCTGGATCGAAGCGCGCGAGAAGGCCCTTTCGCGCGTGCGGTCGTTGCCCGAGGCGACAGCGCATGAATGGGCGATCTTCCGAAACATGGTCGCGCGTGCTCGTTTGAATGCCGAGACCTGGATGTCGGACCATGAGCTGCAGCTTGCGAAACTGGCTAAGCTCAGAGCTGATCTCGCCAAGGTCGAAGACTACATCGCCGATGGCGGCCTCATAGGCGAGACGCCCTGGGACAGGCTTTACCGTTGGGCCGAAAGCAGCCTGTCGATCGAAGGGCAGGAGCAACTCGTCTCCTTGATGCTCGAACCCTATGGCGATCTGATCGATGATCTCGCCGATGACATGGCCGCCGATGAGGGCCGCAGCTTTCATATCGACGGTGCGATGCCCCTCGATCGACTTCGGTCGATCCTCGTTGAGGTCTACGGATGGGCGCTGAAGATCGACTGGACGTCTCAAGATAGCCTTGCGCGTGTCTGGTACACGTCTGCGGAGAAACTGGAGCCGAGGCTGGGCGAGCGCTTCGAGGAGGAGCTCGAACCTTACGAACAGCCGCTTGCGCCGGCACGCGATGCCGCCGCCATGGCACAGAACCTCGATCGCTGGCGCGGCGGTCCGACTGTGGCGGCCTTTCTCCTGGCCTATCCGGAACATCGCCATATCGCAAGGCGAGTCCAGATCGCGGCGCATTACCCCTATGCCGAGATCCGCGACAACACCATCGCCAGCACCCTCCAGCCGATCGATCTCTTACGCTGCAAGCTCTCGTTCTTCGGGGCCGGCCATTTCGATCCGCGCTCCGATCGCTGGCTGCGCATCAATATGTTCAAGGGCGCACCGTTCCCGAACGACCTCGCCGATGAAGACGCCGATGACTGGTCCTACCCGCCAGTTCAGGAGGCCGGTCCTTGCGCTTCTCATTGAGCGAGATCGAGACCATGAGCAAGCGTGCCGCACGGGGCGCCGGCCTTCCCTGGGGCCTTGCCGAGGAGGCGGGCAAGGCCGCGCGCTGGCTCACGGTGCGAGGCCTTTTCAGCGCCGAGCGCCTCGCGTGCATTCTGGGCCGTCATGATCGGCACAACCATGCCGATCTGGCTCCCACCGATCTCGATGGCGTCTGGCAAGCAACCTCCGGCGGCCTCTGCCCGCTGATCGCTGGTACGGCGCTCTGTGACATAGCGGCTGACATCGCCGACAGCAGAACGATCGAACTCGGTGAAACCAGAGAACCGCTCTGGCTTGCTCCCTATGTCGCCGGTGCCGCGAAGCTGACGGGGGCTGTGATCTCGATCGCTTGGGATGACGTCATCGTCACGCTCTCCGACAAAGGTGAAGGTATCGAGGGCAACAAAAGCGCCCTCATGGCAAGCCGGACTTCGGGCGTCCGTTGCCAGCATGCTAGTCAGCTCAACGCGCCGACCGCGCTGACGCAGGAGTCGGCACGTATCCCGGCCGTGCCAACGACAGCCTGGAGCCGGCTCGAAGCCCTCGCTCAACGCACCTATGCCCCCTCAACCGAGGCCTCTCGTCTCTCAGGCGCTGGCGCCGGCCTCACCGACGACAACTGAACCGAGTAGCCTTGATGACCGACCCTAACGTCATGACGCTGGACGAGATCGAAGATCTCGCCTTTCGCGCCCTCACCCAAGCCGGGACGTCGGCAACCAACGCGCGTCCGCTTGCCAAGGCGACGGCCGCCACGGAGGCTAACGGCATCGCGAGCCATGGCCTGGCCTATATACCGACCTATTGCGAGCATGTTCGCTGCGGCAAGGTCGACGGCCAGGCGGCCCCGTCCGTCTCCCGGCCAGCACCTTCGGTGATCACCGTGGATGCTTCGACAGGATTTGCCCATCCCGCGATCGAACTCGGCTTCAAGGAGCTGATTCCTCTCGCCCAAGCGCAGGGCGTCGCCGCACTCGCCATTCACAATTCCTACAATTGCGGCGTGCTCGGCTACCACACGGGCCAACTCGCAGCGGCTGGCTTACTCGGCATCGGCTTCACCAACGCGCCCGCATCGATCGCCCCCGTTGGCGGCAGGCGGCCGGCGGTCGGCACCAATCCCTTTTCGCTGGCCGCACCGGATGGCGATGGCGCCGCCGCCGTTCTTATCGACCAGAGCGCCAGCGTGATCGCCAAGAGCGAGATCATGAAACACGCGCGGGAGAATCTCCCGATCCCGCCGGAATGGGCTCTTGATCCCGACGGCCAACCGACGACCAACGCGGCGATCGCGCTCAAGGGCTCGATGGCGCCATCCGGCGGCTACAAAGGCGTTGGCGTCGCCCTCATGGTGGAGATCATGGCGGCGGCCATGACCGGAGCAACCCTGGGCATCAATGCCAGCCCCTTCTCCGGCACCAAGGGCGGGCCACCCAAAACCGGACAGTTCTTCCTGGCGCTAAACCCTGCTCTAACTTCCGGCGGCCTGTTCAATGAGCGCCTGACATCGTTGGTCGAAGAGATGCGAGATCAACCAGGTGCTCGTCTTCCGGGTGACGGCCGAAGGGCCGCCAGACGACGGGCGGAACGCAAAGGCGTCAACGTCAATCCCACAGCGTTGGAAAAGATCAACGCCTGGCTCGCCAGCTAGCCATCAAGTGAGCAGGTCACTGCTTGGTAATCTTCGAATTTGTAATCACCTGGCTACCGAATTAGGGCCTTCCTCCGAAGATTATTGCAACTAGAGCAAAATTTAACCATATGGAATCATTAGGGATTCCCATTTGTTTGGTTATGTGATTATGGGATGGCCAGCCCTGATGCCAAAAACTCTGTCGACGGATTTACGTGAACGGCTGGTATCAGCTGTTGAAGGTGGTACGTCGCGGCGTTCAGCTGCGAAGCTGTTTAAGGTGGCTCCCTCGACGGCGATCAAATGGGCCGACCAGAAGCGACGTACCGGTAGCGTTGAACCGCGTGCGCGAGGTGGCGATCATCGTTCCTATCGGCTCGAAGCCTATGCCGATGAGATCGTAATGTTGGCGAAGAACTCGGATCGTACGCTGGCTGAGCTGGCCAACTATGTCGAACAAACTCATGGCCTCCGTGTGGCGCCAAGTTCGATCTGGCGTCTGCTTGATCGTCACGACATGACGTATAAAAAAAACCGCGCACGCCGCTGAGCAACAACGTCCTGACGTTTTGCGCCGACGGCAGGCTTGGTTCGATGCGCAAATCGATCTTGAGCCCGAGCGCCTGGTGTTCATCGATGAAACCGGGACATCAACAAAGATGGCCAGGCGTTATGGACGAGCCCCTCGAGGCGAACGCTGTCGCGCGCCGACTCCCGACGGGCATTGGAAAGCCACGACCTTTGTCGGCGCGCTTCGGTTGGAGGGTATGACCGCACCTATGACGCTTGATGGTCCGATGCATGGCACCGCCTTCCTTGCTTATGTCGAGCAGGTCTTGGTTCCCACCTTGTCTCCAGGAGACATCGTGGTCATGGATAACCTCCCCGCTCATAAGCCGGTTGCCGTCCATGAAGCGATTGAAGCAGCCGGTGCAAAGCTCAGGTTCCTGCCGTCCTACAGTCCTGACTTCAATCCGATTGAAATGGCCTTCTGAGGGCGATCAAGATAGTGAAAATGATCATCGATAAAGCTTCTCACATATCCTCTTGCTTTGGCTGCGCCCGCGAAGCGATATGTACAGGAGCGCGGCGAAGCCCAAAATAGTCCGGGCAATAATCTGATCAGGTACTTTTCCATGAACTTACTCCGGTTCTGCCCTTAACGACGCTTCAGGCGGCAGACTTTTGGGCATCCCATCTCTGGCAACACTGGATCGGTCAGCATTCAAACTTCAGAACCTTCAGACATGTACGCTCGGGCCTACCGGGCCAACAACGTCGTGCCTCAACCTTTCGGCTACCACTACGCGTTCGGTATCGCTACGATTGGGGGCCAAAAGGCGGTTGCAGAATTCGGCTTGTTTCAGCTTAACGGATCGTTGGCCTGGCGGCTTTAGAGTGCAACTCATGCTGCCTTCCTGGAAGGCATGTGCAATCAGATTATTGGTAATGATGGAATGGTTCTGGCTTATTCACCTTTAAGAGCAGCACACGCCTGATCACTGGCGAGGATGATTTGTTCGGAGAGTTGTGACAGTGGTGAACAGGTTAGCGAGAGGGCGGCTCGAATTCGTCTGCATTTTGGTGCTGCTTTGCATTGTATTTCATGTGCCAACCTTGCAAGCGCAATTTTTGCCTAAAGCATCGGTTGAAGAGGGCGAGCCCGGATCATCTGATGGACCATCAGCCATCGAGCTTCCTGACAACCTCGCCATTGACGAAATCGAGACCTTCGTCGCCCCGTTGACGGACGATCAGGCTCGAAAGCTTCTGCTCTCCACCCTTGCCGAGCGGGCGGTTTTTCCGATCGCTGAAGTGTCAGAAGATGCCGGAAGCGTTACGTTCTCAAGCTTGCTTGAGAACGTCCGGGCGGGCTCATCCACCGCCATCGACAATATGAACGCGCTATCCGAGGCCCTTCCTCGAATTGGCGAGATCGCCGATCATGCCTTCACCCTTCTCACCGATCTTCAGGGGTGGCCGAGGATGTGGGCAGGTGTCGGTAATCTGGCGCTGATGATCGTTGCTGGCCTCGCCGCCGCTTTGATCGCCCGCCGATTTCTGCTCAATGTGGTTGCCACCCAGATCGGCGCCTTTCAGCCGGCCAATCGGCGGGACAAACTTCTTGCTCTGATGCTGTATACCGGTGCCCAGATCGGTCAGCTGCTGGCGTTCGCCATCGCCGGTCACGTCGTGTCCCTCCTATTCTTCGATCGCTTCGATCCGATGCGGCTGTTTCTGATCAGCTGGTTCGGTGTGATTGCGGTCGGTGGCGCTGCCTTCCTTCTCGCCCGGCTCCTGTTCGCGCCCACATCACCGCAACTTCGCCTTCCCAGCATGTCCGATCAGACCGCAAGAACGGTCGCGGGATGGTTCGTCGCCGTGATGATCATCGCCACATTCTTTGCCCTGAATGCTGGCATGTTGACGCTACTTGCGGTGCCGCCTGTATTGATCTCCACCTGGCACATTGCCGGAGGCCTGCTGGTCACGGCGCTGACATTGGCAACCGTGCTTCGCGCGGCGCCTGACGTTGGCGAGAGCGTACCAGCACAGGAGAGCAGTTTCCTCGCCATGGCCGCTCGATCGCTTGCGCCGCAACAAACGGCTCTTCTGGCCACTGGTATCGTGTTGTTGTTCGCCGTCTGGGCGGCTCGCACATTCGCCGGCGAGGAGCGCGAAGCGAGCGCCGCACTATTGGCAGGCCTTGCCTTTGCCGCTGCTTGGTACGCGGGCCGGATCGGCGAGAATGACGACTCGACCGATCACCAAGCGACGCACATGAACGAATCCAGGCGTGCACTTCCGGTTTTTTCGGTGGTCTTTTCGGTCGTCGGTGTCATCGCGCTGGTTCAGGCCCTGGCCGTTGATCTGATAGCCCTTACCGAAACGCCGACAGGACAGCAGGTGGCGACGGTCCTCCTCAAGATTGGCATCACCATCGTCATTGCAGCCATTGTATGGACGACCCTGTCGCGCGTTATCTCTCGCTTCATCGAGCGTGAGCATGAAAAAGCCAAGGCGGAACTGGGAGACTTGCCGGAGGACAGTGAAGGCGGCCTCGGCATTGTTTCGTCTCGTCTCGGAACGTTGCTTCCGATCTTTCATGGCTTCGCGCTAACGGTACTCGTGATCGTCACCTTGATGATTGTTCTGTCATCTATCGGCATCGACATCGGCCCCTTGCTTGCGGGAGCCGGTGTAGTCGGTATTGCGCTCGGCTTCGGCGCACAGGCGCTAGTGAAAGACATCCTCTCCGGCATTTTCTTTCTGATCGATGATGCGTTTCGCGTGGGTGAGTATATCGAGTTTGCCGAGTATCGAGGAGAAGTCGAGCGGATCTCGATACGCTCCATGCGGCTCCGGCATCATCGCGGGCCCGTTCAGACCATTCCTTTCGGCGAGCTGCTGGTTGTCACCAATCACAATCGCGACTGGGTCATCTACAAGCAGGAGTTCCAGGTTCCCTACGAAGCCGACATCGAAAAGATCCGGAAGATCGTGAAGCGCATTGGCCTTGCGTTGATGGAGGACCCAGTACATGGCCCCAACTTTCTAGCACCGCTGAAGTCTCAGGGTGTCCGGCGGGTCGAAAATGGCGTCTTGGTGATCGGCACTAAGTTCATGTGCAAGCCGCGCGAGCAGTTCGTGCTAAGGCGCGTCGTCTATCAACGTGTGCGGGACGAGCTATATAAAAACGGTATCGCTCTTGCCCATCGTCGGGTGCAAATCGAGCTGCCAGATCCGGCAGAAAATCATAGTGAAGATCTCAAGCGACGTGCAGCCGCAGCGGCTCAAGCTGCCTTAGACGACGAAGGGGCAACAGCTTCAAAGCCAATTGCTGACGACCGCTGACGCCGCCTTTGCCAGGGTTTTCAAGAAAGAAGTTGGCATTACGCTAGTGGCGTATCGCTGCTCTGTTTCGCGAGCCGCTCAGTTGATGCAGGTTTCCTAACTCCGATGGCTCATCCAACCCTGACGGAGATCCAGCAGTGGTGGCTGTCAAAACAAGGGTAAATCTCAAAGTCTCGGCTAGACTCCTGCGACGACCGACATATCTCAAGAGCCAAGCGAAGATATGAATGTCGGTGAGGCCCGGTCATCACCGGTTGTCACATTGTCGCGCCTTTCGGTGCTCTTGAACCGTCGGTCTCTGGGCTCTCAGCCTCCCGAGGTGACGTGACTTCTGACCGCGGAATGGGATTGTCATCGACGAAAGCGCTGCGCCTTCTCTTGTCCGCATTGAGAAGCTCCCCAAGCTCACCGGATTGCCGCATTTTGGTCAGGGCTTTGTTCAGGTCATGCATCATGACGGTACTGTAAGGAGAGAATCTTGGCATCACAGCATAAAGGCTGCCCAAATCGATGGCATCCTGGCTCGCTGCCAGCCAGGACTCGATAGCGAGTTCATTGACATAGAGTTCGCCGATCCCCCGTTCTGCCAAGACAATATCATGCTCACCATCAAGGAGACCTTGGAAACAGCTGACGAGATCGCCCTCGACGGGATCGATTTCGGTAGAACTTCCCAGCGCAAATATCGTTTGCGCCAGAAAACCCTGGCTGGCGCAGACGCGACGACCAGCAAGATCTGCGACATTGCCAACACTCAAATTGCTGTCGCGATGCCTGTAGGCATGGGCAACAATATTCACGATCGGCGCTGAAAAAAGGTACTCGGCTTCCTTGCTGCGGTCGTACGGATAGAGAACGTTCACGCGTCGGAAATGCGTCCCGTCGGCTTCCCAGCCGGAAAATTCGAGGACAGGCTCATAGCCGGCATACTCGAAAGCCTTTCTGATCATCCCGACAAGGACGCCACCTTCGGGATGATTGGGATCGACGAACGGCAAGAAATTGGTGCGTATGAGCAGCTTGACCTCACCAGCCTTCGATCGGGCCTGAGCGAGCTCGATGCCAACCGGCTCATCCTGCGCCTCAGTGGCGACACGCCTATCAAGAACCTGACTGATCCTGGTCGCATAGACTCCAAATTCATGTGCTTGGTCGATGTCGACTAGACCTGCGCCTAGCGTACCATCCACCCATATGGTGATCCAAACAATGACGAAGCCAGCCGTGAGGATTCGGCGCCCCATAAAGAATCCCTTCTACCCGCACCTTGTTTTACCTATCTATTGCAACCTTAGCCTATTCTTTTTACCGCATATGCTTGGGTTTCGAGCCAGCTGTATTCGCACGCCTTGCCCGATCGACCCTTCGAATCGTCAGGTTATCGATCAAGACAGCGGGAATGCCACATAGAGCGCAGCGGCACCCAGCATCGGGATTTCACAATGCCAAGTAAAATCGATAGAAGAGAAAAACAACAAACCAAAATCGAAGTGCTGTGCCATGCAAAATGCATGTTGTAGCTAATACCGTGGTCGAGAAAACCTACACCGTGAAATTCGGCGCCGGTAATCCATCAGTACCTATCAAGACGGCGCCGTGAAATTGGCAAAGAAGGCCTTGAGGTGACGCTCAACAATCTCATTAAGCACGCCTTCCTCCTCCATTTTCTGAATGGCTCGATTGAAGTCATCTCGCAATTTACCACTCTCAGAAATACTTCTGGGAAAGATCGCGTGATAGCTTTGCGTCGAAACGACAGCGTCCGATCTGACGATTTCATTCGTAAGTCCCAGTTCGGCATGTTGAGCTGCCGATGCGAACTCAGCCTGTATCACAAAATCGAAGGATCCATCGGCTAAACCGCGCCAACATTCATTGATGTCCTTGGGCTGGGTAAACTCGATTTCACCACTTTTGATCAGATGGTCCATAAACTCCGTATAGTAATCAACAGCGCGGCAAACACGATACCCGCTAATGTCATCGATCTGTTCGAATCTTTGGGGGCGATCAACATGCCAGTAGGCAAAAGTCAAATCTTCGGCCAAGGAGTCTGAATAGAAGAAATCAGCCTCTCGTTCAGCAGTAGGTGCCCAGGCCCAATTTGCTGCGAACTTTCCCCGCTTCGTTAGATCGTAGCCCGAGGGCCAATTGAGAAAGTCGACGACGGGCTCGTAACCAAGATCACGAAAAGCCGTAACGACAATCTCGGTAATCATCCCACCTTCAGGTAACGTTTCGTCCGCATAGGGCTTGAAATCGTTACCGGTCACCAGATCGACTTGGATGCGACCCGTTGCAGGATCCTTCCGGAAGACTTCGCTTTGATTAACGAGCGGCTCGGTCCCGCCAACGTCAGGAATGTCCAGGATCGTACCGACTTGCACAATGGCACCGTCAGCCGAAACCTTTTCCCGATTTGCGTCCCTTATCAGGCGCCATTGATGCTGATCGCGATAAAACTCGTAGGCAATGGATGAGAGGCTGTCGCCGGCCTCCACCACATAGGGCTGCCCAGCGACAACGTCGTCCGGTTCGATCGCGACCAGGACCGAGAAAACCAACGAAACGGCTATGCTGCGAGTGATTACATACATTGTTTGCATGCGTCCTGAAGTTCGTGCTGGTTTCATAGAAGCAAATCGCAAAGTTTGCAAGGCGATGTGCCAATAAATCACCGTACAAGATACTGTTTAAAGCAAGATGGGTTTCAATAATCGCGTCGCTGGAATGAGCAACGCTAATATCAATCGATTGTTTATATATTTATATGAATGGTGTTTTCATCTGAGTGTCGCAATGAAGATGATGGCAATGAAAAGCTGTAGTGCCGCTCTTGAAATGTCGCCACCAATGCTCTTACGGCCGCTAAGCGGGCGTGCCAATTCTTGGCCCTTAACAGAACGTGCCCTTGGCGCGATTGGGAATAGAGCAAGTTCCTAATCGGGGATCATACCTAACTTGTGAGCAAGCGAACGAACGTCGTTCAGACTTGCCAATGCTTCTCCTTCAAGGCGGTCGAAACGCGCCGTACTGTAGAATTTCCTTAGCACAGCCTTGCCTTTGTCGCTCTCATGCATCCTTAGGAGGACGTCAACGATCCTCTGTTTATGTAGGTTGGGAAGCTTTGGGCTGGCCAGCATCACTGCTCGAAGGATATCCGGCGTCGTGTGAAAAATGCGGAGCTCTTTCTTCAACCCAGGAGGTGTCATCGAGTCGTCTGCCCAGTCGATGTTGCTAATGACACCTGCATGCACCCGACCTTGGGCGACCCAGCCAAGTGCGTTCATTTCAGAATTCGAGAAAATCAAGCCAACATCAGATCTATTGAAGCTTTCTCCTGGGAATCCGACAAGCAAGCTTTCATCGTTGATTGCAGCCTTGGGCACTAAGCAGCCCGCTGTGGACGTTGGGCTTTCGAAGACGACCCTCTTGCCAGCTAAGTCATTAATCCGCTCAATGTCGCTAGACTTTTGCGTGAAAAAATGTGTTCGGTAGGTGGCATGACCGTCTTGCCATTGCCGAACCAGGATCTTGGCGTCGGCAATCGCTTCGTACAGGAGGGCAGGAAACGGCGACTCAGGCACTAAATCGACGTCGCCAGCCCGCAACAGCTCAATCATTTCATGATTGCTCTGCACAAGCACGGTTTCATATCGCTGGAGATCGTCGGACATCTCTACGAGATACTGCCCAAGCGCATCAAGTGCTGTTTGGTCAATACGATCTTCGTAGGCGACACGACCAAGTACGATCCCGTCAAGACGCGGTGTATCATCGTGTCCGTTGGCAAGCCCGGGCCATGGTACCATCATTTGACTTGTGGCGAGAGCGATCAACACGGTCAGCGCTTGAGAATGCCAGCGGCAATGGCGAAGCACAGTGTGCAGATGCCCGATCATTGGTGTGAGCCCTCATTACTGTTCAGCCGACGATGGACGATAGACCGCATCGAACACCGACTCCTTTTGCGATTGCCTAATCAACTTTCGGCCTTCTTGCAACGCCACCGGATTGTGCTGGCGAGCCGAGATATACCATCAATAGAAAAATCGACCGGTTTTGCGACGCATCTCGTCCGTAGCACTTATGGCCGCTTGCGGGCACAAAGCAGCAGCTACCGCCTGACCCGTTCATGATATTCGATCCTCCTTGTCCATGATGGTGATCTTCATGACCGGTGTTGGAAGCTGAGCGGCCGTCGTGATGAGAACGCTTGGGGTGGGCGTTGGGTCGAAGCGGCCTCCGAGAACGACAGCTGTTCCGGTAAGAGTGAGCCCAAACGAGTACATGATCGGCACAGACCTCTTAGGCTAATATTGGTTGCTCGTCTGAATCCGGCCGGCTTTCGCAACGTGGAGCGGCATTCTATAAGGCAAGAGAATTAATGAGAGTCTCTACGAATATCGTCGTGTGCATGGCCGACCAGATGCGACCGTTTGAACTCGCATGCTACGGTGGTTCGGCGCTACGCACACCTCATATCGACAAGTTGGCCGAAGACGGGGTGGTCTGGGATACAGCGATCACAAATTACCCAGTCTGCCTTCCCGCCCGGTCAGTGCTCATCTCCGGTCAACACAACAGAACAGCTACTGGAGGTGTCGCAAACATAAAATTCGAAACTGCCTCTAACCGTATCTTCATGCCGCAATACCCGGAGCTAGGGCGACCTCATCTTATCAATACCACACTTCCCGAGTGTCTTGGTTCAGCGGGATACTATTGTCAGGCCATTGGAAAGTGGCACATTCACTCGTGGCCGCATGAGGTGGGCTTTGACGCTTATACCATCCCCCATGTGCAACACGCCAACTCTGCTCAAATCTACTCGCGAAATGGTGGCCCCGAATTTTCTCCGCCGGGGTTTAACGTTGAATTCGAGGCCCAGGAGGTGGAGAATTTTCTGAGAAACCGTCCGCAGGGCCAGCCCTTCTTTCTGTATTACAACATCTCACCGCCACACGGGCCGATTGCGGATATCCCTGATGAATTCTTGCATATGTATGGACCCGATGACATTCGACTAAGGGAAAACGTCAACGAGGGCGAGATCATTGATCGGGACCATTGGTACAAAGTTTATCGCTGGGACTTTCGTTACTATAATTACCGTCTTCCTCACACATTGACACTTCCTAGCGGGTACGACATTCGTCATCTGACAGCTGAATACTATGGAGCGGTCAGTTGGATGGATACGGCCGTAGGTAACCTTATGGCGTCACTTGAACAGACCGACCTGCTCGATAAAACGCTTGTTCTCTTTCTGTCTGATCACGGCGACAACCTCGGCAGCCATGGGCTGATGCAAAAAGGGACGCCGAATGACGAAAGCCTTCGAATTCCGTTGATAATGTCGGGGCCTACCTTAATGGCAGGTACCAAAGTCCATGGATCCGTGGCGTCAATCGTCGACATCTTTCCAACGCTTATGGAGGCCGCTGGTCTACCTGTGCCGCCCCATTGTCACGGCCAGTCTTTGCTCTCTATGGCACGGGGACGCGAACGGGATGGTCGTTCGGCTTTCTTCGAAACACCGGATTATTCTGGCCTTCGCACACCGAACACGACCTTTGCGGTAGCGCGCAACAAAGACAGGCAGCTGCAAGCCTCGCCTTCGATTGTTTTTGACAATCAAGCGGATCCTTTTCAGACCCAGAACTTATGCAAAACCGCTGATCTTGATCGACTTTATCAAAGGTTGGCTGAGCTTGACCAAGAGTTGCCTTGGCTACATCAAGATTCCACAGTTTGAGTCAACAAAGAGGATCGGGCACGCTCGAGAGAAGACATGTCTGCCGAAGACCGGAAAGACCGCTTTGCTAAGCAAAGCGGGCGCTGCCCGGTGTGGCGCTAACTCACCCTTTTGCCCCATAAGAGACACCCAAGGATTCCTGCAGCCGCCCCCTCTCAGGTGGTCTCGAATGCCAGGAGTCACTCAATTGCCGCCACTCGGCTTCAATTCATTAGCCAGCTGTAACTGATCAAGCGCAAGTCAGAACCATTCTACATCTTACCGTGCCGTGTCAGATTTTCGGTTGCCTCAAGCCCAGTTCGCTCACGCAGCGCAATCTTGATGACTGCCATTGCTCGAACCAATGTGGTATGTCAGTGGCTGCCATCGGGTGTTTGATGAAAAAGCCTTGAGCAAAATCGCAACCGACGCCTTCTAGGAAGCTGAACTGCTCCACGTTCTCGACCCCCTCAGCCACGACCTTTTTGCCCAAACTGTGCCCAACATTTACCAGCGACTCAACAATGCTCGCGTCGCCCGCATCTTTGGCGATATTAGCCAGGAACGAGCGATCGATCTTAAGTACATCGACCGGTAGCTTTCTTAAACGCGCCATGGACGAATAGCCCATGCCGAAGTCATCAACCGCAACCGTCACGCCGCGTTCCCGCAAGGCCTTGAGTACCGGGATCGCCTTGGCCTCATCGATCAGCACTCCTTCGGTAATCTCAATCACCATGCGCCGCGGGTCGCATCCTGTCTTGGCGATGCAACGGTCGAATAGTTCAACGAACCCCTGAAGCTTGAGCAGGATAGGCGAGACGTTGACAGCAATTTTATGGCTATCCAGTCCGATCGACGCCCAGCGCCGCAGCTGGGCAGCTGCTTCGTCAAGAACCCATTCGGTCAACGGGATGATGAGCTGATTCTGCTCCGTCGCCGCAATAAACCTATCAGGCAGTAATTGACCGTGTTTCGGATGATTCCAGCGGATGAGCGCTTCGAGGCCGCTGATACGACGGTCGGCGATGTTGATAAGCGGCTGGTAGTGCAGCTCGAACTGATGCCGGTCGAGGGCGTGGCGCAGCTCTTGTTCCAGGGAACGTTGGGCTTGTAGCTGCTGCTGTAAACGATGATCGAATAACTGCCAAGTGCGCCTACCGGCCCTTTTTGCCGTGTAAAGGGCGAGATCGGCATTAGCCAGGATCGTTTCGGTGCCGAGCCCGTCATCAGGATAGATCGCGATGCCGATGCTGATGCCGGTGTGGACTTCGAGCCCGTTGATATCATAGGGCATTGCAATCGTTTTGATGACACGATCCGCTAGATAGCTGATCGCGGCGGGATCGTACGGCTGGGTCACGGCCATCACGAACTCATCGCCGCCAAAACGCGCAACCAAGTCACCGCCACGCAGACATGACTTTAGACGGCTGGCGACCTCGGTCAGGAGTTTGTCACCAACCGAGTGGCCAAGGGTGTCATTGATATCCTTAAAGTGGTCGAGATCGAGAAACAGCACTGCCAGTTTGGTGCCATCACGTTGCGCCGCGTTGCACGCTCGCTCAAGCTCGCTCGTGAAATAGACCCTATTGGGCAGCTTAGTGAGTGCATCATGCAAAGCCATGTGCTTAATCGTCTGCTCCGCCTGCTTTCGCTCGGTGATATCGAACCGCACCCCGACCAAGCGTAGCGGGCGCCCATCGTCGCCACGCTCGACGACCTTGCCGATGCTGTTGAACCACAACCAGTCGCCGGACTTGGTTCTTTGCCGCTGCTCGGATCGCAAGATCTTGGTCTTGCCCTCAAGAAACTGGTCCAGCCTGGTTCGAGCCGCATCTCGGTCGTCCGGGTGAAGCCGCTCCATCCAGTCGGACAGCTGTCCAGAGACCTCCTCGGCCCGATCATAGCCCAGCATCAATGCCGACTGTTCGTCGTAGATCACCTCCCCGCTGACAAGATCAATGTCGAAAACACCTCCTCTCGCTCCTTCCAGCGCCAGCTTGAAACGCTGCTCGCTATTCCTTAGGGCGTGCTCGGCCTGCTTCTGTCTGGTGATATCGCGAGTAGTCCCGCGATAACCTCTAAAGTCACCGTGAGAATCGAAGACCGGCATACCGCTGATCGAGAGATGGCGGCCATGCCAAGTAGCAGACTGGTATTCGAAATCGCGGAAGGTTCGTCTCGCCTCAAGGTCAGCGACATGCGCCTTCCAGTGCTCATCATTATCACGTTTTACACCCGCCAATTCCCACCGGGTCTTACCGATAATCTTTCTTGAAACGATGTCGTCTTGATTGAAGTCCGAAACATAGGTGAAACGATGCTCGGCATCGGTCTCCCAGAGCCAATGGGTGGCTGTAGAGAGAAATCCCTGCAAGCGCGCATCAGCCTGCACGCGCACCGAAATATCACGGACCACGCAAAGGACTGCAGGTCCCCCCTCCCATTCGATCTTTATGGCGACCACCTCAACGTCCCCTATGTTCTCGTTGAGGAGAAGCCCCTGAAAACATATTCGTTCAGCTCGACCACCTTCCTTGTTCAATCGTTGGATGCATTTTGCCATCCGTTGACGATCTGCTGGCACCAGGAATTCGAGTCCATCGCGTCCGATGATCTCGCTCGGATCGTTGGTGCCATGCTGTTCAGCTGCCGCTTGGTTGGCGCAGATGATACGACCATACTGAAGGATCGTGACGCCTTCTGATGCGATCTCGATGAGCTGACAAATGGTATTCTTGGCGGCTTTGTATGCCGCTGCATTGACGTGGAGAGACGGTTGACTCGACGCTAGTTCAAACTGGTGATCAGGTCGCTTTCCACGCCCATCCGATGACCTTGATGCCACTTTTCTGATGCCTCTCTGAACCGAGTTATCAACGTCGTTAACGCATCAAAATGTCATTTAGCGCAGCAATACCAAATTTAGCTCATGGTAGATAACAACCGTGAACATTGTTATGTTTTGGCGATCATTGCCAATTATAGGTTGCTTAGTAAATGAGGTCTTTAAAACTATCAAGACATCCTTTAAAAAATGTTATGGCCAATGCATCAAATTGAAATGATAACTTATGGTGTATTATAAAGCATAGATAAATGGATTTATGGTTGTTGTGAACCATCGTGTTTGCGCTTCCGTGGTCATTGCTCGCAGACCGTCCCAACGTAATTTCGGTCATCGGAAAAGGTTTGGGTTAAGCAGCAAGTATGCAGATATTCCTGTGCTCTGATTGAGAGCCTCAGAGTCGGCCGATCGATTTGATGACGTTGCCGACCGACAGCTCCTAGGGATTGCGGCCACTAAGAAATTCGCGAAATTCATCGTAGTGTACGCGTTTCGAATGCCTGCTTATGGCACGACTCCGCTGTTTTCGCTTCTGGCAAGAATGCGCTCAACAGCAAACATCTCAGGCGAATTCTGGCCTTGAAGACTGTATTGCCTAAGAAAGCAGGCGCGGCTCGATGTGGTGCTAACTTACCCTTGTGACCCTGGCCGTCAAAAGAACCGATTTTTTACTATGCTTTTTCGCGAGTACGGAGGGCATGGATGAAGCGCTATATTGAAGGCGTCTCGCGGGATCAGGGGACGCTTTTCCCGGGCCATTTGGACGACTGGATTGATGGCGAGAACGTTGTCCAGGTGATCGATGCTTTTGTGGACGCGCTTGATCTCGTTGATCTTGGTTTTGAGCTTGCCGAGGCGACGGGTCGTCCTGGCTATCATCCATCACTGCTCCTGAAGCTCTATGTTTACGGCTATCTCAATCGCGTGCAGTCTGGAGCGCGAGACGCTGCGCAACGTCGAGGTGATGTGGCTGCTGGGAGGGCTATCGCCAGGTCATAAGACGATCGCCGACTTCAGGAAGGACAATGGCAAGGCGATTAGGGCCTAGATCGGCCCCATCAAGCCCGGAAAAACCACCGCTCAACCTAAAATCGCCAATCTGGCGGCCTCAGAAGCCGTTTGCCGACATAGGCCGCGGATATTGAGCGCCATCGAAGACAAATCCAGTGATGACGGCAGCGAGTTCAAAGTGCCAAACTCGCAAAGCCTTTTCGACCAAGAACCCAGCCGGTCAAAAACGCCGAGGTTGTGACATCGGTTTCTGAGGCCCCAGTAAATGTCGAATCTCGTCGCCAACCGGAGGGCACGAAAACGGCCGATTTCGTTCAAAGTGCCGCGCTGCTTTGTATCCCTAGGCGGATGCAATGTTTGCTTTGTGACAATCGATCAATCGCTGGGCAGCGCTCCTGGCATCGCTGGCAGCGTCAGGGCCTCGTCCAAGAACTGCCATAACAATTGCGCCTTCCTTCAAGAGCAGGAGCTGTTGCGCCAGATCTTGAGGGGTCGGCACGCCAGCCTCTGCAGTCAGCGCAGTGAAATGATCGAGAAGCAAGCGTTTGTGTTCGGCGGATTGCGCGTGGATGGCATGGTCGGGATCTTGATACTCGGCACTAGCTTTGATGAACATACAGCCGCGAAAGCCACGTTCGCCAAACCATTCCCCGAGCGCGTCATACATCGCGAGTAGCTTATCAATCGGCGTATCGCCCAGCTCTGCCATCCTCCGGAATAGCCAGTTTCGGAAGTTCTCATCACGCAGCCTCAGCACCGCGAGGATCAGGTCTTCCTTGGTGCGAAAGTGCTTGTACATCGAAGTCTTCGACACACCACTTTCTGCAGCGAGCATATCCATGCCGGTGGCATGAAATCCATTCTGGTAGAAGATCTCGAGCGCCTTTCGAACAAGCTCATCACGTTTGGTTTGGCGCATGGATCGCTCCTTACATTGACTGATCTGTTTATAATGACGCTGCTAAAATGATTCAAGGGCAGTTGCGTAACATACTGTAATATTTCACCTATCGGTGATCAAGCGTGAGCTGGCTACCGAATTTGAACTTTCTTCATTGACAAAGTTAACAGATCGGTACACTTTTATGATTAACAGATCGGTTAATTTAACTGCCGCCATGCTAAGGCGGCATCTAAGCTAAGGATGTCCCGTCATGCCACGCCCACCTCTCCCACCGTTTGACAAGGCCACCGCTGCTCAAAAGGTCCGGATTGCCGAGGATGCCTGGAACACGAGAGATCCGGCAAAAGTTGCCTTGGCCTACACGCATGACTGCACGTGGCGGAATCGTGCCGAATTCATCCGCGGGCGAGAGGAAATCGTCGGTTTCCTGACCAGAAAATGGGCTCGCGAACTGGACTATCGCCTGATCAAGGAGCTTTGGGCCTTTTCGGCCAACCGGATTGCCGTCCGGTTCGCCTACGAATGGCATGACGATAGCGGCACCTGGTTCCGCTCCTATGGCAACGAGAACTGGGAGTTTGCCGAAGACGGCTTAATGCGTAGGCGCATCGCTTCGATCAATGATCTACCAATTGACGAGGCCGACCGCTTGTTCCGGTGGACAAGTGGTCCGCGGCCCGAAGATCACGACGGTTTGTCGGCGTTAGGGTTGTAAAGATCATGCCTCATATCCCACTGCCGTTTGAGCCTCCCAAATAGCTCAACTGACGGCCTGAAATTCTGGCCCGCTTTTGCGACGCCAGTCCCCGAGGAAAGCGGACGCGAACAGTCGTCTCCCGTGGCGCGGACAAGGCCGCGAACAGAGATGGCTCGCCTTGCGGTCCGAGGGATCGCCTCCGCTGTCCTGCGGCACAGGTGGACTGTGCCGCCTCACTTAGAGGAAAGGAAAGCACCATGACGACGAAACACGATCAAATCTTCGGCACGACCCAGGAAACCATTGGCCAGACCCGCCGGCGGGTTTTGACAGGTGTCGCGGGCGTTGCTGGCGCCGCTGCGGCGGGCGCTACTGCCGTCGTCGGCTCAGACGCACTGGCGGCCACCGACGAGGCACGAGCAGCCTATGCTGATCCTGCCAATCCCGGTCTGCCCAAGATTGATATGCAGATCGATCCGGCGCGCACCGCCCTCGTCGTCGTCGATCCGCAGATCGACTTCCTCGCCCCGAAAGGGGTCGCCTGGGATGTGGTCGGCGAGAGCGTGACCGAACAGGGCGTCGTCGACAACCTTGAACGGCTCTTCATCGCTGCCAAGGGCGCCGACATGCCAGTCGTCGTCTCACCGCACTACTACTACCCGCAGGACCACAAATGGCAGTTCGAGGGAACCCTCGAGCGTGTCATGCACGGGATCAACATGTTCGACCGCAAAGATCCGCTCAACCTGGATGGATTCGAAGGATCGGGCGCGGATTGGATGCCGCAGTACAAAAAGTACATCGAGGACGGCAAGACCATCGTCTGCTCGCCCCACAAGGTCTATGGGCCGGAGCAGAACGATCTGGTGCTGCAACTTCGCAAGATTGGCATGGACAAGGTGATCCTTGCCGGCATGTCGGCGAACCTCTGCGTCGAGAGCCACATGCGCGAGCTGTTGGAGACGGGCTTCGAGGTCGCCGTTATCCGAGATGCGACGGCGGGTGCCAAGGTCCCCGAAGGTGATGGCTACCTGGCAGCGCTAATTAACTTCCGCATGATCGCGAATGCTGTCTGGTGGACGGACGATGCCGTCCAACGGATCGCACAAGGGGCCTAGCATGCGCTCAACTTGACCTTCTCATTTATCAAACCGAAGAAAGGACCTCACCATGTTCACGAAGCCCATTCTCGCCGCACTCGCATCGGCGGTCTCGATCACCATAGCCACGAGCGCCATCGCAGACGATGAGTACAATGTTTCCAATGGCATTACGCTGACTGGAAACCCGCTTGGCATGCACGGTGTCGACGCCGTGTCCATGTTCGACGGCGACGTGCCGACGATCGGGGATGCTGTTCACACCTCGACAGTTGACGGCGTGGATTACTACTTCGCATCAAAGGCGTCTCAGCAGAAGTTTGAAGCCGCCCAAGCCGCCTATCTTCCTCAGTACGGAGGCTTCTGCGCCTTTGGCGTTTCCTTGGGCAAGAAGCTCGACGGCGACGTTCGATATGCGGATATCGAAGACGGCAAGCTCTATCTGTTCGTCAACGCAGCAATTTTCGAGAAGTATCTTGAGAACAAAGAAGCGGTGTTGGCTGAGGCCGCTGCTCAATGGCCGGCTATCCGCAACGTAGCGATCGAGGATCTTTAAGCTTGACGAGACATTCAGCGAGCCTCGGATAATCCGAGGCTCGCACGACCGGACCTTACCAATCCCACAGCTTTGTCTATCTTTTCTTTTATGCCGAAGCCATGGGAGTTGAGGCGCGATGAATGCTCACGACCACTATGGCTTGGCCAAAGTTATCAATGCTAGAGGGCCCTACCCACCCCTCGGTGTATCGAGGTCGCCAAAGCGGGTCAGCCGAGCAATTGCGGATTTCTCAGGTTCGGAAGCTGGCGTGGTAACCCATTGTGTCGCTTCCGGCATGACCTTGTCGATTGCAGCAACGATGACGGGAACGCGCCTGACAGAATCGCCGCTCTCCCAAACACAGCAGGGATGCCCGACCGCGTCGTTCTCTCAGCAAACCATGCGATCAAGTGCGGCCAATGGATCGCGCAGGCCATTCACCTCGCCGGCGCCACGCCCATTCTTGCAGGCACCGTCGACGAATGCCCGCTCGCGGACATCGATAGGCAGCTCAATCATCCTGATATCTGTTGCCGGTTCTGTCATCAGATTTCAGTCCACGGCGATTATCTGGTCTGAGTGGCAGGCACCGGACGTTGTTGCTTGGCGGAGTCAGGCAGCCTGCAGCTTTGTCGGCAGAATCGGCGGGCTGGCCGGAATTGGCCGACTCGACGACGCGCTCGCCATTCTGGAGGGCAAAGCGGGAACGGTCGTGCACTAGCGCAATGGCGCGGACAGGCTCGGGTCAACGGCATAAGTGGTGCTATGCATGCTTTGTTCAGACAGCGAATGAAGACATTCAGATCCCATTACTGGTTTTCGATGTCACTACCCATGCTCACGTTTAGAAGCCCAACTCGTTAGCAGTGCTTCGACCATCAAGTCCTTGGTCGATGAGCTCCGCGTCGATATTGCTCGGAATAAGGTCCAGAACCAGCTCAGGGATTGCTATCTATTCAAGGGTTCCAAATCAGATTGGGGATTTGCTGAAGGACTGTGATACTGCGCAGGATTGCGATACAGATCAGTTTCTTGATCTGTATCGCAGGGGCGGCGGTAACTGTGGCGACGGCGAAAATTGAACGCTACGGCACCAGTCTTCGCTCTTACGTTTGAGTCTCTAGACTTGATCTCAGCTTTTTCGCATCGGAGCGCTCGGGAGCTAAAGCTGTCGAATTACGTCGAACGACTATTTGAGCTCTTCTTGCAGCGCAACTTGAACCAGTGAGACCATTCGAAGATGCTTCGTCATCTGTGCAGTCGGTGGTTCCACTTCGTTGAAATGAAGCCTTAAACCATCACGTAGTCCCTAGCTTCTTCTGTCTTGCAAAAGCGCATTGCTGCATTGCAAAAGCTGCGATTCATCCGAGCAGCTAAAGACGCCATATACTGAACATCGATGAGACGAGACCCGGCGTAGACGTCCTTATTGGACTGGTCGGCCGTAAACTGGAGACTTCTGATGGCAACCCAATTGCTTCGTAGCGATGATTTCGGCACGGTGTCCGTCGACTACCGTCGGCGCATACCTCACGAGCCCAGCCTCATTCACCGCTTTTTCAAGAAGCTGACCGAGACTTGGGCAAAAAGGCAGGCCTATCGCCAAACGATCGCCGATCTCCGAGGCCTCAGCGATCGCGAACTCAATGACATCGGCCTCAGCCGGTCGCAGATCGAGCTGATGATCAGACAAAGCACCCACGAGCAGGGCTGACGCAGCCGACAAGCTCCCAGCTCTTCCACCATCTTGCCAAGCGGGCTGAGATTGGCCCATCGACGTAATGAGCTCAAGGCAACCGCTCATTGGGATAAACGCCCTATCCCGGGTAGCTTGCGGGACGGGGCGGCATCCTAAGCCAAGCAATCAGAAATCCATTTCTGACAAACAATTATCCGGATCACATGCTCGACTGATCCGAAAAGTGCAATTCTGTCTCATCCAAAAGGAAGTCTAAGTGTTGCAATGCCGAACTCGAAATTGGAGCGCTTGTTCAACTCCCGCCGGACTGGGATCTTGGAAGGATCGAGGTCAATACTGTTCTTCCAAACACGCAATCAGCCAGGTGGTCTGCCGGTGCCCTTGCGGACTTTCTGTCGAAGTCCTTCCGTGGCTATGAAGACTGAACGCATGCAACGATCATGATGAGACCTGCGGGTTTATGGAGATGTCATCAAGAACAACCAAATCCAACGTTCACGATCCATTAGGAAGTGCCCGGTCGCGGGGTGCGCTAAGATCCATACTTTTCTGTCACCGGCGAAAATGACCAATTCCGCCCTAACTTTGATACGGACTCTTTCCTACCGTACCCTGCTCATTTTCCAGAAAATCGATGATCCAGGCTGGTCAATCTCAACGCTGGTCGATGGCCCCACTTCTAAGAATGCTACCCGTGGTCTGTTGATTTTGATGAAAAAGGCGGTTGTTGACTGTCGCTAAGCGACGTGATTCGTTCTGCTCAACAAAGTGAGCAGGAGGAAAGTTGGATGATGGGCAGGCCTGGCGAGACGGAAAGAACCGACGCATGCACCGCCGGAACGGTCTCGACTAAGGCACGTCTGTTCACCGAACCAGAACCTGCTAGAAGGAGGCGCTCCACCAATTCTGTTTGCCGAAAAGCATCGCCCTAAAGGCCGCTTTCACATCCAAGACTGTGAACACGCCGTCGCCTGCAGGCACTCCCAGAGCATGCACAGGAGCCGTCAGTTCTAGCGATTCGAATCAAGCAGACAGCGCTGTTTGCTTGTCCAGGAGAAATTGACGGGCAGCAGGATCCTCACTCAGCCCAATGGCCTTTGCGTAGGCAGCATCAGCTTCGCTGGAACGATTCAATCTCGAGAGTAGCTCGCCCAGGACAGCCCAATAGGGTTGATAGGAAAGAACTCGATCACGTTCGATAGCATTCAAGGCGAGCAATCCAGCTTCAGCACCTTGGGTTTCAGCCAAGGCGGCTGCGTGTCCTGTCTTGGCGCCTACCGTCGGCGAGAGAGCAATCAAGAGATCATAGAGTCTAACAATCGAAATCCAATTGATCTCTTTCTTGGTTTGGCGCACGGCGTGCATGGATTGGATCGCGGCTTCGATTTGATATCGGCCAAGATGATGAAGGGAAGCGGCTTGGGCAAGGTACCGCTTGGCTTCATCCATCATTGGTTTGCACCAGAGGTCGACATTCTGTTCTGATAGGGGAATGTACGCTCCATCAGGGCCACGGCGTGCCAGACGGCGGGCTTCGCAGTAAAGCATGAGGGCGAGCAGGCCCTTCGCCTCGGGATCATCAGGCAAAAGTTGAACAGCCAATCGGGCAAGCCAGATCGCTTCTTCGGCAAGGCCACGCCTTCGGGAATCCACACCAGCCTCCTCCTCCCAACCAGCACCGTAGGCGGCATAGATAGCGTCCAGCACGACATCAAGACGCTCCGGCAGATCTTGTCTTTCCGGAATGTCGAAGGCGATCCGGGCTGCGCGGATCTTGGCCTTTGCGCGAACTAGGCGCTGGCTCATTGCGGTCGGTGACACTAAGAAAGCAGAAGCGATCCGAACCGCATCAAGACCGAGGACCGTCTGCAACATCAAGGGTGTTCTTACTGAAGCTTCAATTGCGGGATGGGCGACGATAAACAGCAGCTTTAGACGTTCGTCAGGAAAGTCCCGTGTGGACTTGGCCTTTTCAGCGGCTTCCTCGGCCAGGAGCCGAAGCGTCGTCGAGACTCGGTCTCTAACGATCCTATGCCTGGTCTCATCGATTTGTCTGTGCCTAGCCGAGGCGAGGAGCCAGGCCTCGGGTTTCTCGGGAATGCCCTGACGAGGCCAATGCTCCAAGGCAGCACGAAACGCGTCCTGAAGGGCATCTTCGGCACCGGCGATATCGCCAGTACGGGCAGCGAGGAAAGCGACAAGCCGGCTGTAGGACGCCCTCGCCGCCACGAGCGAAACGACGCGGCTTTCCTCGCACCCGATCATGATCTCTTGGTCAACCTGTTCTTGATCACCAAAAATCGCAGTTACTCACTCCATTTTATGAACCGGTCGAATTTCGACGGCACCATACTCGGCTGCAGGACATCTTGATGCCCAGTCGAGTGCTGTATCTAGATCTGTAACATCGAACATCATGAACCCGCCAAGCTGTTCCTTAGTATCGGCATAGGGGCCATCCTGGACTTGACGCTGGCCATCTCGAAGGCGAAGCGTGGTGCCATTTTGATGGGGCTTAAGAGACGAACCACCACTGATCACACCCGCCTCCACAAGAGCCTGGTGGTAGGCGCCCCAAGCACTCCAATAGGCTGCCTGTTTTTCGGGGTCAGTGCGAGACGCAAGTGCCTCTTCGCTTTCGTAGATCAGCATCGCATATGACATGATGAACTCCTCGCCTTGATGAGAGGTCGGACTTGGTCCGTTTTCATCTACAAAGACGGATGACGCATCTGGATTTCGACAAGCGTAACAAAAAAAGATGATTAAGACTTCGGAGGTGCCTCATGGTGGCTTACACGTCAACGATCCTAATGTTCGGCGTCCGTGTTGTTGCTAGTGCAAATGGCAATTGCTAAAGGCCAAATCGGGTCAAAAGGGTGAATAAGCGCCCAATCGAGCCGCGCCCGCTTTGCCAGGCAAAGCGGTCTTTGAGGCCGAAACTCGCCTTAAATGTCTGCTGTCGAG
>JANQPX010000047.1 GCA_028285265.1 Geminicoccaceae bacterium | reverse complement strand
CCTAAAATGCCCGAGCTCCTGGGAGACGATCAGCTTTGCCTCCTTGTAGCTATGAAAGAACCGTATCTGCAGCTCGTCGAGGCGTTCTTGCGCGTAGCTGTGGCGAAGCCCGTGGCCACCGGCTGAACGGGCGAGGGCGGCCAAGGAAGCCTTGCTGAAGCTCTCGGACCAGGCTTGGCCGCCATTGATGTCGTAATAGGTCTGATAATAGATCCCGCGATCGGTGATCTCCTTGGGCCCATCCAGCCGATGTTGTTCGAGCCTTTGGGCGAGATCATGCGGGATCAGGATTTCCCGGGAGAGGCCGCCTTTGCCGGTGGCGATATAGCGAACGCCATCCCGTCCCTGGAACCGATCCGGGTGCCAGTCCTTTTTGACAAAGGGGTCGGCTTCATCGCGGCGTCGAAGGGTAAAGAGTTCATGGGCACGAAGGCCGGTCCGGTAGACGAGGGCGGTCGAGAGGGCGTTCCTCTCCCGCTGTCGCCCGGTGACCAATTTGACCTGGGGTTCGTTATAGGCGCGGGGTGCCAGGGTCTGGGGCTTCTCTGAGCGGATCCGATCGAGCTTGCCGGTGAGGAACTGAAGTGCATTCCGATCCGCATCCAGCTGTTTTTGGCCGAGGCCAATTTCTTTTCGGTGTTGGAGATAGGCGTTGGCTTGCTCGGGTGAGACGGTGCCGAGATGCCGAAGGTTTTGCGTTGCCTTCAGCCATTCGCCGGCATTTTTCAGTGCACCCGCATATTTGTTGAAGGTGGCGATCGAATGGATCTTTCCGGTGGAGCGTCCGCCTTTGACGCCGGCCGCCTGCTTGGCGGCATGGCGGCTATCGAGCGCCAGATGACCCTTCAGGAGATTGCGCGCTTGCTCCGCCATGGGCTTGCCTTTGCCAAAGCGCGGCATCAGTCAGCAGCCTCCTGTTGCCATTGCTGGAGGCGGCGAAGGATCGTGGTCGGGTGGACGGTCACCTGCTTTCGTGTGCGTAGCCAAAAGGCGAGTTCCCTGATGGACGCGCCGGCTCGGTGAAAGGACAAAAGCTCGCCCTTGAAGGGGTCGAGCTTGGAGGTCCGTCGCTGTTGTTGACGGGCGGCTTTGATCTCGGCACGCACGGCATTTAGCTCGGCATGGGTATGGTCAAAGAGCACGTTGATGACAGGTCCTCCCAATGCAGCAGGACGGTTCCGTCCGTCCTTGCTGCTCAAGCAAAAAAGGGTGCTGCCGAACAGTGGTGATGGCAGTCACCGTGCGCTGCATCGAGGCGATGCCGCGCAGCAGCTGCAAATACGCCGTTGCAATCACGAAAAACCCTATGACTTCAACTGCCACACTCTGTCGGGTCCTCCCTGACAGAGTGTGGCGGTCGGAACCTGACTGCTGCGTTTACGGCACTGGATTCAGGCCGTCTGTGTGCTGCATCACCCGGGCGAACCGGTGGGGTGATGAGCGGCCTATTGTCGTGTTGGGTGGCCCATTGCATGAGCGCCATCGATAGATGGCCGATCGCCATGGTCCGCTCCCCGTCACCAGGTTTCTCGTGGTTCGACAAGCATCGCTCAGCAAGATGGTAGCTCGGCCAAGATTACAAACGGGTCTATCACGCCGATCCATTTGATCTTCTCCGCCATCGCCCATTCGATGACGTCGCGAAGGTCGGCGGGAACGTCGGACAGATCAGCGATCGGATCGCAATAGACGAAGAGGCCTTCTGAGTCGTGGACCACAAGGAGATGCGGCCGGCATGCACCGCTCCAGGTTTGAGCGACCACCTCGGCATACCAACGGGAGAAGTCAGATGGAGGTTCAACAAGATCAAGCCAATCGAAGCTTTCCTCCGAGATCTCGTACCCGGTCGATTGGAGAGGCTTTGTGTGATCCAGGATCGCCAGGCCTTGCCGCTCCATCCAGCGCATACTGTTCGCCAAGTCTTCGGCAGACTTGGCGGGCTCGGAGGCCGGGCAATGCAATGCTTCCTCACGACAGGCACGAAGACGATCCAGCGGACTATGGACGAAGGTTGTTGATTGTTTCCAAGTCTTGGGATCCGGTACCGCCAAGGCGTAGCGTTGGGAGATCACGGCCATCTCATGGGTCCTTTCTGACGACAGGCAGGGCGGGGAGAGCACCTATTTCGAGCGGGAAGTTGGCTGTAATGAGAAAGGGGCGGCTAAAAGGCTTTTTGACGGCAACCTACGCGAACGCACCATATGCTCCCGACGGAATGAGTGCTCAGTTCGCCGTTGACATTAGGGCTGGGTTCGACAGGCGTCCGATGAAAACGGGCCATGGCGTTGGACCGTTTTCATCTTGCAATGTCCGTGATTTCCAAAAACGAAACGTTCCTGAGTGAAAGCCCATCTATGTCATGTTGAAATACGGAACCAACCTGTCTGGCCCTCTGCCATGTGGCGGACGTAGGACGGCAGCTTATCGACAATTCGAAGCTATAAACCTTCAGTATCTTGGTGAGTCAGACCCCACGTTCGTTTTTTTGCTTCACCCAGAATAAAGTACTTCTGGGAATAGCACGGGCATGCCGTGAAGAATTGCCAGGGCTCTCGATATCACGTCACTTTAGATTGGCCCCCGGGGTGACTTCACCTGTGTTGTCAAAAGCGCGACCTTTTGGGGCTGACGATCTTCGGTTTGATGTCAGATCGGGCTTTTCGGCCGTTCTTGATGCCGGGTGGCACGGTCTGACGTCAGACCATGTCTGACCGCCAGAGATAGACGGTCCACGCTGCTGGTCCGTTTCTGTATCGCCGGATTCCTCTCCATTCGACAGGTTTCATCCGTTCCCATGACAGATGGGATCCGATGTTGGGTCACGGGCTAGGAGAGCAGCTTGATGATAGGGGCTGTAATCTAGGGATCTGACCGGCATCGCAACCTAAAAAAACCTCTGGGGTCATTCTTGCTATGCTGGCGAATGTGAGAGCTGTCGATGATGTCGTGGCTGCTGTGGATTGCGGCTACGGATCGGTCAAGGCGACCGTCAACACCCGAAACGGCATCCTTGCCTTTCCATCAGGGGCCTGTCCTGCGGATCAGGCCCTTGATGACTTTGAGGCTGGTGAGTTTTCAGAGCCGATCATGATCGATGACAAGCCATGGGTCGCAGGTTTTGAATCAGCGAACCTTCCGGCTTACCAACGTCCCATCCATCGGACCTATGCAACAACCGATCATTATCGGGCGCTTTTGATGGAGGCGCTGTATCGCCTGGGTGAGCGGTATGTTGCACTGCTCGTATTGGGTCTGCCGACGGATCTCTATATGAATGACAAGGAGCAGCTCCAACATCTGAAGGGCTTTGTCGGCCATCACCAGATCCACGGGCGGGATGTTGTTGTTCAGGACGTCGTCGTTTGTAATCAGCCGATGGGATCGACTGCGGCCTTTGCCCGTCGTCGTGGCCGTGTTGCCGTGATTGACATCGGCTATCGCACCACGGACACAACGTTGATGGTGAATGGTCGTATTGATCCAAGCGGCTATTCCACCTGTCAGACCGCCTCTCGAGATGTTTGTGATGCCGTTGCCAGGGAATTCGGTGCGTCGACCGGGATCGATGTCAGCGCCGATATGGTGGATCAAGCGTTCAGGGCAGGGGGCATGACGATTGAGCGTCGTCTCAAGATCTATGATCTTCGGGAACATCTCGATGCAGTCGCCCCCGCACTCGCTGAGACGATCTGGGCCTCGGTGCAAACGACCCTTCGTCAGAGCGTCACGCTCCTCGATCAGATTCTCCTGACCGGTGGTGGCGCTCATCTCCTGAGGAGCTATTTTGAGGCCCTGGTCAGTCCGGTACCGGTCACCGTGCCATCAGATCCAGCAAAGGCCAATGTCGAGGGCTATCTTCAGCTCGGTGCTGCCTTGATCCAGCAAAGAAGGCAGGCGCATGGCTAAGGACGTTCTGCGCTTTACGACTCGTGTCTACCACTCGCATCCGCTTTTCGAGATACTGAAAGGCGATCAGCGGGGAGGGCAGGTGCTCCTCGATTTTGCCACGGCTTGGTACGCGTACCGGCTCGGGCAACAGCATGGTCATGAAGTGGAGGTCTCAGAAAGACCGAATGTCGATGAGCTTGCACCGCCACCGATTGACGGGCGGCTCTTGGATGATGCTCTTCGATGATCTAAACCACCAAGCCAAGACCATGTGAAATCACGGCCAGCTTATCGAGCTCTTCTGATGAAAAAGGGGTGGGGCAGGGGAGCGCCCAGTTCGGCGTTTGCAGTTTCATAGAGAGACAGGCCTTGGCCTGTAAGAGATATTGATCCACCGGGCATTCGTTCGAACGAACGTGGCAAGATCTCCCGATTGATGAGGTACTCCTTTCAGTGGTGAGATTAGAATGCGTTCCGATGGACACTCGAAGGAAACGGGCCATGGCCTTGGACCGTTTTCCTCATGCTGCAGCGATGTATGAGGAGCTTAGCTGGTCGCCGTCAAATGCAAGCCGACCCGGTTGCGTTCGCGCTAAGTCATCGCTTCAAATCTGGCGGAGTGGTTGTTGCCGCGAATCACGATCTCAATCTTCGGCCAGTGGAAGTGGATCGCTTGGAACCTATGACGACTTATCAACAGGATCTCGAGCTCCCAGAAGGCTTTCGGCGCTAATGTTCAAGTCATGGTGAATATCAATGCAATAAGATGAATGAGTATTGTAAGAAGAAACACGATTGTGGTAATGATCACGCCGTTAGAGCATAGAATATACAAATATCTTCTCCTGAGATAGTGCAAATAATAATCCTCAATTGTGCTCAACCCTTTTTCCAGTGGCACGCGGCCTCCTTTGTGTCGTATGCTAATAACACATGCTATGGCTAATAATGTGTATGATATCATTTCTATGAAAATGAAGAACTGTGTTACTCTCTCTTCTTGGAATACAATTAATGTAATGCCGAGGGCGGCTATCATAGCCGAAATGTGGGTGAGAAGTGACGAGTGATCATTGCGTATAATGCTAAGAGTATCACGCAGGACTTTCACGCGTTCGTCATTGATCTTTGTTTCTCTCTCCAGGAAGTATGATTCCACATCCGGCGCAGGCAATTTTCCAATGCGATGATTGGCGAAGTTATCGATTTGGTTTTCTAGCTTTTCCAGAATCTCCATTATTTTCCCTGCCAGTTCCTAGATCATCGGACATCTTTAGATAAGAATTGTTTCGCATAGCCCGAGACGCCAGAGTAGGAATTGACACAAGACCATCCTCCAGCACTTTGGTACTAGCGTCGGCTTTCGAATCTACAGCGGGGTAGAGGCGGACGTAGTCCCAACAGATCAATCAAAGACGTTGGTCGATTTCGGTGGTTATTGAACGGGTGCGGAAAGCCTATTCGGCCCATGCGTCCCCACCTTGACGCCCCGCTGCAGTCTCTACATGTCTCCATGATCTGGATGTTCTTCCCCTTTTCCGTCATGATTTTAACCAATCGGTTCGCGTGGAAAGGAAGCATGTGGCAGATGAAGAACATGTTGGCCGGTTTAAGCAAGGTGTTCAGGCTTGGAATGCTTGGCGGATTGGGAATCCAGGCTCTAGTCCAGACCTGAGTCGCATCAATCTCTTCAACGCCAGAGTTGGCGGCGGCAACTTCGCTGATGTGGATTTTAGCGAAACAGACCTCAGCCTTGCCGACCTCCTCAACACGAATCTCGAAAACGCCAGGCTGAGTGGTGCCAAACTCGTCAATGCTAAGCTTCTCAAAGCAAATCTGCGAGATGCAAAGCTTGGAAATGCTAACCTCCGTGACGCCAAACTCGTAGGCGCAAGCCTTGTCGGTGCTGACCTCCGCGAGGCCAGCCTTCGAGGAGCCGATCTTCGTAACGCTGATCTCAGCAATGCCAAGTTGGGTGGAGCGAACCTTCGTGGTGCGAACTTGCGTGATGCAGTTCTCACCAAAGCCAGCTTGACATCTGCAAGCTTACGTTCTGCCGATCTAAGTAATACTAGGCTTCATGGTGCGAACCTTACTAGCGTTGATCTCCGAGAAGCCAAAGTAAATGGCGCAAATTTTAGTGACGTTAACCTCTTTGGGACAGTGTTTGCTAATCTCGACCTAACTCACGCCGAGGGTATTGGCAACTGTGCTCATCGAGGACCGTGTATTGTAGATCATTTTACCTTAGAGAGATCAAAAGGCGTTCCCACAAGTTTCTGGCGAGGCTGTGGTTTGCCAGACGTTTTGATTGATTACATGCCCTCTATGTTAAATCACGCTTTGCAATATTACTCGTGCTTCATTAGCTATAGCCACGCGGACAAATCGTTCGCCCGAAGGCTGCATGATCAACTTCAGGGGCAGGGTATTCGATGCTGGCTGGACGAACATCAGCTTCTGCCTGGCGACGACATCTTTGACCATGTCGACGAGGGAATTCGTCTCTGGGACAAAACACTGCTTTGCTGTTCCGAGGCGTCACTAAACAGCTGGTGGGTCGATAACGAGATTAACTCGGCGCTTGTTAAAGAGCAAAAGCTTCAAAAGGAGCGTGGACAAAAAGTCCTGGCACTCATTCCACTCAATCTTGATGGGTATCTATTTGCCTGGAAGGACGGCAAGGCAAACCAAGTTCGAAGCCGTCTTGCCGCCGACTTTACCGGTTGGGAACATGACAATGTCAAGTTCGAAACGCAGCTAGAGGTGGTGGTGAAGGCTCTGAGGGCGGACGACGAAGCGCGTGAGACGCCTCCTCCTCCAAAGCTCTAATTTTATTGCTTGAGGCTAAAACATGGCGTCCAGTCTTTTCTGGTGGATCAGCTTAGTCACTAAGTCGATCGTGCACCTTCGTGCACCAGAGAGGAGTTGAAGAGAAATGTGTTGATGCGGTCGAAGATGGTGGCAAGGATACTTTCAGCCTTCTTGACCAAAGTTTTATGATAGTCATAACTCTCATTATGCTCGTACGATATTTGCTTAATTGAAGAAGTCGTGCGCGATAGTTGGCCAACAAGAGGCGCGTAGCGGTTTGTATAGAAAAATCTTTATCAACTATAGGCGTGGAGATGATCCGGGTTTCGCTGGTCGGCTGTTTGATCGGCTAGAAAGAGCATTTGGATCTGATCAACTATTCATGGATGTTGATCACATTGGGCCCGGGCTGGATTATGTCGAGATATTGGATGAACAGGTGGCTAAATGCGATATTGTACTTGCTGTAATCGGAAAAAGCTGGCTGCTCTCTGCGGATGATTCGGGCCAGCGAAGATTGGAGAAGCCCGAAGATTTTGTTCGCATCGAGATAGAATCGGCACTAAGGCGTGAGAAACGCCTCGTCCCGATACTGGTGAACGACGCTCAGATGCCAAATGCGAGTGATCTGCCCGTAAGTTTGCACCCCTTAACTCGTCGGCAATTCATGCGATTATCTCATGAGACGTTCGGTACTGATGTTGAGCGCATAATTCTTGCGCTTAGGCAGATGCTTAAAGAAGAAGCAAAGCAGCTTCAGCAAGAAGAAGCTGAGGGGCAACAGAAGAAGCCTAACGGAATCATCAGGGACATCGACGCGCCTTGGTGCCCTCAAATGCTCCTTCTTCCCGCTGGCAGATTCGTAATGGGCTCCCCAGAAAGCGAAGCGCATCGAATGATATGGGAGCGCCCCCAGCACGAAGTGGCTATCAGCAAACCGTTTTTGCTTGGTCGCTATGCTGTGACATTCGATGAGTATGACCATTTTTGCGAAGCAACCAACCGCAAAAAGTCTGAGGATCAAGGATGGGGCAGGGGAAAACTTCCGGTAATTGACGTCAACTGGGAGGATGCTAGCGCCTATTGTGCCTGGCTCAGCGAAGCAACAGGCCGGCTTTACCATCTGCCGAGTGAGGCGCAGTGGGAATACGCCTGCCGTGCCGGCACCGAGACCCCCTTCAGCTTCGGAGTTAACATCACAATCGATCAAGCAAACTTTAATGGCAATCAACCCTTTGCCAACCCGGGAAAAGGGATGCGCCGTCGGCGAACGGTTGCCGCAGGTTCTTTGCCGCCAAATTCTTGGGGCCTGCATGAGATGCACGGCAATGTCCTGGAATGGTGCGCTGATTGGTACGGGGACTATCTGCCCAAGGCCGTGACAGACCCCCAAGGCCCGCCCGATGGTTCCCTGCGCGTTTTGCGCGGCGGCTCCTGGAACAATGACGCTCAGCTCCTTCGCTCTGCCTGGCGCTACCCGGTCGAGCCGGACGTCCGGGGTAGCAATATAGGCTTCCGTTGTGCCGGAGTTCAGGAGGAGTCGTGAGCTCAACAGGTAGCGGAGCAAAGGGACCGAACTGGGAGGCGAGCGGAGCCGCCGACCGTGTCGGTCCCACTTGCGGAGCGGGGGTTTCATCTTAGCTTTGCTCTTACACATCTCAGAGTTCGAAAATCCGCTTTATGACAGATTTTTTGGATTGGAATCGAAGTCGTGCCATTTAGCCAGTTGCGACTCCGCTGGGAAGAAAATCAGGACTTAATAAAACAGTACTCTCAACCTGCTTGTGCGTTTGGCGATTTACTTGGAAACAGTGTTTTCCTTGAATCTCGCTAAGAGTGCTTCGGCACTGTCTAGATTGCGTTCTACATAGGCTACGAAGTATGCCCCACCCCCGACCCTGTAGACTTCTAAGGCATTTTGATACGATTTGATCGCTTCATCTAATCGATCTATGTCCCTCTCTTTCTTGGCCAAAGCCTGCAAGGCCTCTCCAAGGTTATTTTGTGTCATGGCCCAGTCGAGGGGGACACGCTCGCGTGCGTATTCCTTGAGTGCCGCGCGACAGGCATTGACGGCCTGTTCCAATCTTTCGACGCCGCTCTCCCGCTCGCCAAGGGTTGAGAGTGCGATGCCGAGGTTGTTTTGGGTGCTGGCCCATTCGAGGGGCACGCGCTCGCGTGTATTTTCCTCCAGAGCAGCCCAATAGGCATCAACGGCCTGTTCCAGTCTTTCGGTGTCGCTCTCCCGTTCGCCAAGGTTTTGGAGCGCATTGCCGAGATTGTTCTGTGTCTGAGCCCATTCGAGAGGTGCGCGCTCGCGTGTCCTCTCCTGGAGTGCCGCGCGGTAGGCATCGATGGCCTGTTCCAGTCTTTCGGTGCCGCTCTCCCGTTCGCCAAGTTTCAAGAGCGCGTTGCCGAGATTGTTCTGTGTCTGAGCCCATTCGAGGGGCACGCGCTCGCGTGCTCTTTCCTTGACTGCCGCGCGATAGGCATCGACGGCCTGCTCGAGTCTTTCGGTGCCGCTCTCCCGCTGACCAAGGGTCCAGAGCGCGCTGCCGAGGTTGTTCTGTGTTGTGGCCCATTGGAGTGGGACGCGTTCGCGTGTGTATTCCTCGAGGGCCGCGCGATAGGCATCGACGGCCTGTTCCAGTCTTTCGGTGCCGCTCTCCCGCTGGCCAAGGGTCCAGAGCACAAGGCCCAGATTGTTCTGTGTGCTGGCCCATTGGAGTGGGACGTGCTCGCGTGTCCTTTCCTCGAGTGCCGCGCGATAGGCATCGACGGCCTGTTCCAGTCTTTCGGTACCGCTCTCCCGCTCACCAAGGTTTTGGAGCGCATTGCCGAGGTTGTTCTGTGTCTGGGCCCAGTCGAGGGGAGCGCGCTCGCGTGTCCTTTCCAGGAGTGCCGCGCGATAGGCATCGACGGCCTGTTCCAGTCTTTCGGTGCCGCTCTCCCGCTGACCAAGGCTCCGGAGCGCGTTGCCGAGACTGTTCTGTGTCCTCGCCCAGTCGAGAGGCACGCGCAGGCGTGTCCTTTCCTCGAGAATGAGTCGGTACATTTCGATGGATTTAACAAGGGCTGGGTTGTCACCAAACTCACGGCCTTGGTCATCCAGAATAGACGCATGTTTCATCAGATAGTCGAAGCGAACGTCAGCCTCGGACGTTGGAACCAGGCTTGCTGCTTCTGCAAAATGCTCGACGGCCTTTCGGTAGTTTAAGCGGGTGCGTTCTAGTTCCCCCTGCTGGGCGATCGTCGCTGCTGCGCTGAGCTTTCGACGATCCAAAGCGTCTTGCTGTTCGTCGATCGCTTGTCGGTCAATACCGACCGCCTCTTCCAACAGGTCCGCCGCCTTGTCGTAGTCACCCTGTTCGATGGCCTCTGCAGCTTGCTCCCGCCGTTGGGTGATCTCCGGCTCATCATTGGAATTTGAAAGGGAGTGCAGCTTTTCCGTGAGTTCGAGATGTCGCTCAGCAATCTCCTTGAGCTTGGCCTCGAGCTGTTCTGGCGGAACCTGTTGCTCCTTGAGAATGCCGAGCATGGTCTCGACGGCAGCTTTGGTGACACCAAGCTCTTCGCTGTAGTCCTGCCCCAAAAAGCCACTGACCACGGAGTCAAGCTGCTGTCGCAGCAGCTCATGAAACGCATCAATCGTTTCATAAGTCGCAATTGTGCCCGAGAGCGAGCCAAGATCGCCTCGAAAGCGCTCAAAGAAGGCTTGGACCTTCTGATACTGCTCACGCTTTTCCTGAAATTCCTGGTCTCCGAGACCGATCTTTGGCTCTTCAGTCCTCTGATAGAGAAGAATCGTCGGCCTGCTTTTTGCCTTTGCGGTGTTGATGGCGTCTTCAAACTCCCACTCGGTGCCGGATTGATAGGTGGAGCCATCTTCTCTTGTGATTTCAGGCGGCAGCGGCGTTCCCATTCGGCCCCAAAGGATCACGACGACGATGTCACATTCCGAGGGCTTTGGAAGTTTTCTGTTGATGGCCTCTTGAGGTGTCAGGCGGGCATCAAGTCCGGGTGCTGCGTGCGGATCATCCCAGCTGACGACATCAAATGTGGCCCGTCCCCGAATAAAGGGACTGTAGGGGAGCGCCTCTTTGATCAGGTCACGAACGATCTTCCGTTCTTCATGGACGTCGCCCGGCGAGGACAGAAAGACCCTAAATTGTTGTACGCTTTGCGCCAATGGTTTGATCCGATATGCCTAAAATAGCTGGTGGACAGTAACGCCTGTCCCTTCAGACGGCAATTTCAGAAACTTCAATACCTAACCCGAAAAGTCGGGCTGTCCTCAGGCTTACGTCCGCGGTGATCATAGATCCTGGTGGTCGAGACATTGGCATGGCCAAGCCACTCCTGCACTTCAGCAAGGTCCGCATCGTTCTCAAGCGCATTGGTGGCGGCGGTCGCTCGCATTGAATGGGCACAGAGACCATCGACCTCAAGGCTGATCCCGGTTTCTTCGCCATAACGTCGAACGAGCGCATAGATCGCGGAAAGCTCCAGATGTTTGTTGAGTGTGCCCGTGACATTGTTCTTCACCGGCCTAAAGAGCGCACCTTCGCGGTGATCACGATGACCGGCTGCATCGAGATAGATGTCGATCAAACGGCTCGCGACCGGGCTAAGCGGCACGTAACGGAGCTTTTCTCGTTTGCCATGCACTCTTAAATGTGGCGTGCCTTGGCGGGTGTGAATGTCACGAACTCTGAGTTTGCACAACTCTTCCCGCCGCAACCCATGAAAAAGCAATGTCGCCAGGATCGCCTGATCTCGCTTGCCTTTGAGAGTTTCGGGATCAGGCGCCTTCAAAAGCGTGCGCACTTGAGCGTTGCCGAGTGCCGGCGTTTTCCCTTGATTGGCGCCTTCGGTCGGCCGCTTCACGCCATGGACGGGATTATCGGTCACTGCGTTGCATTCGCAGAGATCATCAAACAGTGACGACAGCGCTGAGAGTTTTCGTCGTATGGTCGCCGGCGCAAGCTCTCGGCTCTCGAGCGTTTTCCGCCAGGCTATGATGTGCGCACGCGTGACGATCCGAAATTCCTCGGGCTTCTCGATACCGACAAACTCAGCGAATTCTCGGACATCATGACCATAGGCACGCCGCGTGTTCGGGTTCCTGATATTGGCGAACCATTCCGTTTCCGGCGGCAGATCGGCCAGGCCCTGAAATTCCTCCCGTGTCAGCATCCGGTTGCTGGCAGCAACAGGCTGAACTTTGACGTCGTCGGATGATGGGGTAAGTGCGTTGTCATTATGTTGATCGGATCGCTCGGTCATTTCAGTCTCACAATGTCATCGGTCGATCTGTGGTCCGACGTTGTCATGCTGTTTGCAAACGGTCGTTCACGGTCTCATCTCAAGTCTAGCTTTGGATGGCGCTGCCATCCACGATAAAATATATTATTGTGGATAAATAGGAAATCGAAACTCGAGCAAATTCAATTGTCCCAGATGCTGACTGCGATGTCTTTGAACGCTGATCAGAATTCTTCATCCAAGTCCTTTGACATGAAAGTTCGACGTCACGCGGATACCGAGATAGCTTCTATAAGATATGAAAACTTCAAACCGACAGAGCATTTTTGTTAGCTATAGCCATCGAGACAAGGAATGGCTGGAGCGTTTGCGAGTTCATTTGAAGCCGGTCCTTCGCTTTGCTGATCTCGATCTTTGGGACGATACCCGCATCAAAGTTGGTGAAAATTGGTCAAAGGCCATCAATGCGGCGATCGACCAAACCGATATTGCGATACTCCTCATCAGTGCCGACTTCTTGGCATCCGATTTCATTGTAGAACACGAGCTGATGGAACTCCTTAGCTTAGCCGAATCTCGCGGCACGGTCGTTCTACCTATCCATATCGGGTCATCACTTCAGGCCTGTGAGCCCAGACTGAGTGAGCTTCAGGCCGTGAATTCGCCTTCTTCGCCCTTGAAGGCGTTGACTGAGAATGAGGCAGACAAGGTTCTGATACGACTTACCGAACGAGTTTTGGAAATCAGTCAGGCAAAAGCAGGTCAACAGCGAGGTCGTGTCTGTGCAGTGCCTCTGCCACGGCGCAATCTCGATTTCGTAGGCCGTGACGTCATCGTTTCAAAGATCAAACGGGCCCTTTTGGCTCGACCATCTCGGATTGTCATTCTCGAGGGCATGGGAGGGATTGGTAAGACAACCACTGGCCTTACTGCGGTTCACGATCTCGTCACGCAAGGGGCCTTCGCTGACGGTATTCTATTCAGCAATCTGGAAGGCTTTGTCGAGAACCGACAGCCCAAGAAAACAGTGGAGGTATTAGAGGAGCTGATTCGTTCTCTGAATGGTCAGAATGCTACTCTGCCTAATGATCAGGTTGAACTGCAGCACCTTTGGCAGGAAAGCACAAAAGGCCTGAAGCTCTTAGTCTTTCTAGACAACGTCATTGACGAGGATCAGATCGAGCCGCTTTTGCCCTATGATGACGCTATCAGTGTCCTAGTAACCTCCCGCCATAAGCTTGACCTTCAAGGGGCGAAGCATCTTGAGCTCGTCCAGCTAGAGCGTGCTGCAGGTGAACGGCTGGCGCTCGATTTAGCCAACAAACGCCAGAAAAATCGCATAACGGCATCTGATGCCAGACGTCTCGCCGAGCTTTGTGACGGCCTGCCGCTTGCGATTGAAGTTGCTGCCAATGCTGTGAGCCGAAGCCGAGGCCTTACAACCAAACGCTTGATGGCAAAGCTTAGCAAGCGCAGCAACTCCTCAAATCTCCTGAGCCCTGCGACCGAAGTCTTGCGATTGAGCGTTCATCAGCTGCCTGATGAAGATCAGCGACGTTGGCAGCAGCTTGGCGTCTTTCGAGGCGGCTTCCATCGAGACGCCGTCGCCGCAGTCTGGAATATTGATGATCCGGATGAGTTGTTAGCTGATTTAGAACGCCGGAGCTTGATCGACTATGATGAAGGCAGCGATCAATATCGACTCCATGATCTGCTAAGCTCGCTCGCATTCGATCTGCTTTCCGATCATCCGTCTGAGAAGCTTGTCGCCGAGGAGCGACATGCCAGGTTTTTCTGCAATGAACTGCGGGCACGAACTCATCATCAGGCGATGGCCATAAGCCCCTCTATTGTTGAGTTGTTGGCCTATTTTGACGTCAACAGATTGAACATCGAATCAGGCCAGCGGTGGGTAGCCTCTCAGCTTAAGGGAAAGCGGCCTGCTGACCCAACGTATGTTGCATCACTTTCTCAGAGAGATCTCGATCTTTGGATGCTTGTCGCCGACTATGGACTTGGTGGCATTCACATGATGATGAGTAGACTTGACGAACGGGCGTGGATTAGATGGCTCGTTCCATGGATTCGAGCTACGTGCATCCTGGAAGATATAGCCCATTTACAGCCATTTGCGCTCGCAAAGCTTTCGTTGGTGTTGCGTTGGCAAAAGCGCTTTGACTGTGCGAAGGCGTTGCTGAACTCTGCAGAATTGCTTGTTGATGATGACAGACTTTCCATCGACGATGGTATTCGGTCGGAAGTCCTCTCGGGCCTTGCTTCTGTTTATCTGGAATTGGAGCACCTTGAGAAGGCTCTGACTTACGCGAGGAATGTCCGTAAGCTGAAGAGGAAACTCGCCAGAGAACATCCTGAACACAGAAAGCATGAAGCCTGGAGCGTAGGTTCCGTCGGTCGCGTGTTACATCGTTTAAAGGGGGCGTCTAGCGCTCTACCTCTTTATGAAGAGCACCTCAGAATGGCCCACGACATTGGAAATCTACAGTCGGAAGCAGCTGCTCATTCCTATCTCGGAAGCGCCTACATGGATCTAAAGAGATTTGAAGAGGCAACCGAAAGTTTTGAGCACGCAGCGGAGATCACGCAGACTTTGGGACAGGCAGTTCAGCATCGGAACATGCTCTTTTGCCTGGCAGCCGCTGCGTGGAAGCTAGGCGAACATGAGCAGGCGTTGAAGCTAATGCGAAAGGCGACCAAGAGATCGATGCAACAGCGTGATCGTTCGGAGGACCAGCTGACTATATCGCTTCTGGATTTTTGCAGTGAGGTTGGTTGGTAGCGCTCCCAAGGATGCAGGGGGTTTACACCAACTCAATGGATCGGCACGGAAAAGTTCGGAAAGTTTAGAGAGGGGCCGGCGTTTCCGATAGAAGAACTCGATCAACGTGGGATTCTGCCCCGTCTCGCAACCAGTCTATTAGGTGGCAAAAGTACCCCAAACAAAGACAATGCCCGGTCGATTTAGGCTTGTGTAACCAGATTCCAGTTCTCACGAAACTGGTCGAGCCAGCCGTCACCACAACCTATCTTGATTCCCATACGGTCGTAGTCAGGAAGGAAGCGCCTCATATTCCCATCCTTGCGCTTCTGGCCCTTTCGTCCAGGCGTTGCCAACCACGTCTGATGTGACCGGCGCAGCACGTCTGCGACGATATGGCTTGGCACGATGAACGAATTTGGCTGACTTACGAGATCTCTTCCAAAGTCAACAAACGCGTAGAAAAGGTTCGCCGATTCGATCGTTTCATGCTTGAGACCCATGTGCCAACCGCCGTCGCTCCCTTTATCCCTTCTCGTTTTGACCTGGACCGCACAAAGACGATCTCCGATCTGATCTGTGACGACGATATCTGCGTTCGGTACACCCACAGGTGCCAGGGCAGCGATGAGGCCCCGTCTAAGCAACTGGCACATGACATAGTGTTCGCCGGCAGCGCCGAAGACCGTGGTGTTCGAAGTCACGAATGACCCCACGCAGTGGCTTTTGCCGCATGATACTAGCGCTAAATGCCTTTCGAAACGGTAAACGGACACGGATCGGTCGGTGTGGTCGGTGGCTTGGCATCTTTAATGCGTTCAGATAGGTCCGCTGCAGGGACCCAATTAGAGAATAAATAAAAGGAAACACAGGATAATCGATGCAATCACCATTGATCCGAAGAAAAGCCCCCTGACTTTGCCGAATCGTGCTTTCTTTTCATGCTCACGTCGTTTTTCGTCGTTGCCCATCTTACTGCTAAAGACAGGCGCAACGAATGCGGCAAGACCGACATCGGACGCATTCTGAAGTGCTTGTTCGATCTCCAAGCTCCTTCTGTAGAGGATCATCATGCTTGCCTGGCGAACAGTGTCCATATACCAAAATAGAAGAATAGCAGGTATAGTAAGAAGCACGATAAGCGGATTGTTCTGATGAACTGATAGAGCGAACAAAGCAGAGAAGGTCGTTATGGCCCATGCTCTCACTTTGAATTTTCTATCTACCTCATCTTTGAGAATACTCTGCACATAGTTCCATTCCGTCATGACAATTGAAAATTTGCGATCTACCGGGACGTGTTCTGATTGCTGTGCATTGGTTGGCATCGTCCAATTCCTAGTGTTTTAGCTGGAAATGCTTGCATTTTTACTTTCAGCATAATCGCGTAGCGTAGGAGACAAAAGTTCGATAAGTTCATTTACGACAAGTCGAGACTAGACCAGATGTTTGCCTTGGGGCGTTGAGCCATCAATAGCGGTGGTCCGCCCCGACGTGTTGGATAAGGTCGTTGAGACCTGAACGAGGGTTACG